>UQJP01000014.1 GCA_900541415.1 uncultured Odoribacter sp.
TGGTCATCCAGGGGGGGGCGTGTGGTGGTGGGGCCTGCCGATGGCGGTCCTGCCGACGGAGGTAATTATGAGGAATTTACAGAGGCTTTTTTAGCCTGCGTTTCGGAGGATTTGAGATGAATACGTTGCAAAAGATCGGTAGTTTTTTAGGTGAGAAATTATCGGAGGTTTACCATATCCTGAAAGCTCATGTGAACGACCGCTGGAATCCGCATCAGGTGACGAAGGAGCAGGTGGGGCTGGGAAATGCGGATAATACTTCGGATTTGGATAAGCCCGTATCCACCGCCCAGCAGGCGGCATTGGACGGAAAGATCGACCGGGAGGAGGGGAAAGAGTTGATGCCCTCGCCGGGGGATGGGCTTGGCCGGGAATATTACCTGAACGCGTCGGGCAGGTGGGAAAAAATATCTTCGGATGCGATGGTGATTACCATGACGGTTAGCGAGGATAAAAAACATTTTTCGCTGGACGAGGAGGAGTTGGGGGCTTATTTGAAGGCTTATTATGGGGTTGATTCTTATGAGGAGGAACGAAATCCCGATGTGGTTCATGCCCTGGAGGTGTATCTTAAATATGCGCCTTACGGAGTGCATCATAAAGAGGATGGGACGGTTGATAATATCAATACGGTTTGGCATTTTTTGAAGGTTTGCATGACTTCTACGGAGTATGGGATTCCTCATTTGATTGCCCGTGAATTTAATGCTGAAGATGACGGCCTTACGATTACCCGGTATTATTGCCAGATAGATATTTGGGACGGACACGGGACTCTGAAACCGGAGGTGCTGTATTCGTCGATCACGGAAGATTATGTGGCTTTTAAAAGTTATGTGGATGGTGCGAAATCGGATTTGCAGGCGCATATCAATGATTCTTCCATCCATCAGACCGCTGCTGAAATTATGGCGGGTATGGGTTCGGGAGTGATTGTTATTCCGGCAGATTTTACAAAAGAGGCTGCGGCGATGGAAGCGGAAATGATACAGGCTGTCCAGGAAAGGCTGAATGACGGCACTTTGTTTAAAAAGCCTGTGTATTTATTATATAGTTGGAAAGAGGATTATATAAGTCCCGATGCTCCGGTATTTTACAGTATTGGCCGATGTACGAAAGAAGTGAGATCGAAAAGGGGAAATACCCCTCAGATCCGGTTATATTTTAATTCGTCTATCGAGGTTACGGAATCGGAAGCTCCCGAAACCCGTTCCACTTATTGTGTTGTGATTACAGTGTTGGGTAACCGGGTGACTATTTCCTATCAAGACTATGAGGATGAACACCCTGTGGAAGGAATATATCTCACAGAGGATGAAAACGGACTTATCAATCTGGCCGATAAGAGTTGGGATGAATTATACGCAGAACTGCAAAAAGATAATCGTCCGCAGGTGTCGTTGAAGACACTTAGCTCCGGAATGTATTGCCCGGCATCTTATGAGTTTACCCTGAATGATGAAACGGCGCAGAAGCCTGTGTACTCCGGCACTTTGGAAATTTCGTATGTAAAGGAAACAGACGGTGTCCGGGAGTTATGGGTGGAAACCCGTGTGTTTTCCGATTTTGCGGGTTCAACCGGAAGTTATAGTCTCGATTCTTATTTGAAGAAATATCCGTTGAATGATGTGATGCGTGTGAGCCGTGTCCGGGTGGTGGATTCAATACCTGCTGACGAGGATTTGCAGGAAGGGGATATTATTATTTTAAAAGAGGCATGATGGAAACGGTGGAAGTTGCTGATATTTCAGTTTACCGGGCAGGAACGTTGCACAGCTTTTGGGGACAGCAGTTCGTGAAGGGCGGAAAATTGGAAGAGGTTGGAACGGGATTCGGTATTGTAAAAGGTGGAACGTTATATCGGTTTCAGGCCGTGGTGTTGTTGCTGGAAGAAGCCCAGTTTGATTCCTGTTTGAGAATTGCGTTTCATATCCCCACGGAAGGGCGGTTTGCCAAATTACAAATCAAGGATGAGTATTATCCGGAATGGATGGATTATGAGCCTGTTTCCCCACAGAATGGAAAAGCGGTAGTCCGGGGGGTGAACGGTGGGAGTATCGCTGCCGGAACTTACCGGGTGGTGGTTACCGACACAACGGATTATTCGGAAATTTATAGTAATGAAGTGACTTATAAACCGGAAATTCCTGTGCGGCTTTTATGTATGAATAATTGTATACTGATGTTAGAACGAGGAGCGGATTTGATGCTGGTGAATACGATTAAATCAAATGATATTTTATATACCCTGCAATTTTACAATGACCGATATGGAGGCTGGTCGGCAACTCCCAATAAAATCGTAGGAACAGGGGAGCCGCTCATTTGGAATGATTTGAAGGGGGGAAGGTATCGTATGGTGGCTCAAAACATAGAAACAGGCTTGGCATTTGCCAGTAATGTACCTATGATAAAACCTTTGGATCAGTTGGTGTTATGTGATACGGCTTCGTTAAAGATGTTTGTATTTAATGGAGACATCATTAAGCAACTCACCCGGAACGAGGAGGGATATGAGGATTTCAGCCTGTCGTTTGCAGTGGGCGGAACGGGAAGCCTGTATAACCGGGTGGTATTGACGCGTTTTGTTCTTTCGTCGCGGGAGTGGCAGGAGGTACAGGTACAAGAAATCGTTATGGAAACGGCAGATACGAAGGTGACAGGCACTTTCGCCGTTCATGTGCCGGGACGTTATCGGGCAGAGGCGGTTAATACTGTGACGGGGGAAAAGACGGAGAGTAATTTTGTTACACTTAATTCTCCCGATTGAATTTTGCTTTACACCGGAGCGGGGGAGAATTGGAACGTGTAAAGTTTACCGGAGAAAATTAAAATGAAAAGGTATGGTAAAGATTGAAGAGAAAGACGGACATAAGTACTGGGTTTTGAGAATCGACGGGGATGAGGTTTTCGGGCGGGTAAGCCGGGATACCAATTACCGGGAACATGCCCTGGAGGACGGAGGGGCGAAATACGTCCTGCTGGATGATGACCGCCCTCTGTTTGCCCGTATGTTGAGAAGCGGTTTGCCCGGTTTGGTGTTGCAGTTGGCGCGGATGAGCAGGGAGGTGGAGCAGGCGGTGCTCGATTCCGGCGATTCATTCGAAATCCGACTGGAAGTGACGGATAATTATGACGATCACCTGACTTTTGCTTTGCAGGAGTATGTGGACGCTTATGTGGATGCCTGTGTGCTGAAGGAGTGGTTTTCTGTCAATAATCTTCCGCAGTTGGCCATGCTCTATGAAGAGGCTGCCGAAGTGGCGCTGCGCCGGATAATTACCGTGATTCATTATCGAAAACGTGCCGTGAAACGGCCTATTCATCCTATATTTTAAAATTATGAGCTATACATTGAATGGAAATACCGTGACTTTTGAGTACGATGCAGACGAGGTGTTCGAAGCCTGTGCCTTGAAAACCGCTTATTTATCGCGCCGGGTGAAAGATGACGAGGGAAAATATACCGGGGAGGAATTGGTGCTAACGAAAGATGAGCGTGAGGCGTTCGACCGTTGCCTGCAAGAGAGTGTGGCCGGGTTGTGGGGGTATGTGGGAAAAATGTGCCTGGGAGGAAGCGAAGGAGTTGACCGTGAAGACCGTGTGGTTTTTAAAATGCCGGGTGGTAAGGGCGGAGAGCGGACGATGAAGATGGTGGATGCCCGGTTTTTCGAGCTTTTGGTGGCGGGTGTCCTGTGTGGTTGGTTTAAACTGTGCGGAGGAGCGAATTTTAGCGGGATGTTTGAACAGGAATTTGCTTTCGGGGTACGTGCTTTGTGGGACGACTTGTTTCTGTTGAGGGACAGGGGGGAATAACCGTGTCGGCGAAGTTCCTGCCTGGTGTGGGGAATAATTTGTCACATTCCCTGCCGGGAGGGAGAAACAATGGTGGTTTGGAGTGGTTGTTTCGTTCCGGAAATGACAATGTTTGTCACTTTCGCCGGGAAAAGTTTGTCATCTTTGTTTACAGGCAAGGGGGGAGAGATTGAGCCGGGGTTAATGGTGTGTGAAATGCTGGTGTATATAAATGGATGAAATGAAAAAGTTTTGATATGGGGGGAACGATTTATAGGGGAGAGACGCTGACGTTAGTGTTACGTTGCCGGAATCAGGCGGGAGAGGCTGTGGATATGTCCGGCAAGGAGGTGGATGTGGTAATGACCGACCGACGGGAACGGGTGCTGTTCCGGTATAGCACCTACGACGAAGAAAGCAGGGCATTGACGGTGAAAGGCCATTTTGTGCTGTGCCGTTTGGAAAGCAAGGATATGGCTTCGTTGCAGGGCGTGTATTTAGTGGAAATACGTGTCGGGAACGATGGTCTGGTACAGGTGGCACAAGTGCCGGGAGTGAGGATATTGGATTCGGTGACGGGTAAAGGTTTATAAAATTTCCCTGTGTATCAGCCTGCTCAAGCGAGTGATTCGGGGAGGCAATATGGCAAAAAGAAAATTGTAATGATATGAAAGCGGAACGTGTGGATTCGGATGATGAATTATTGATCGATGTGTTTTTCACAAACCTTGTCAGGGGACAAGATGGTGTAACTCCTTCAATCGGGAGTAATTTAAATTGGTGGATCGACGGTCAGGATACGGGAGTCCGGGCCAAGGCAGACACCCCGGAGATCGGGGCGAACGGAAACTGGTGGATTGGCGGATCGGATACCGGGAAACCTTCTTTGCAGGAAGTGCCCGATACGGTGAAAATCCCCCAAGGGGCAATCATCATGTGGAGTGGCTCGGTCACGGCAATCCCTTCCGGCTGGGCTCTGTGTGACGGGAAAAATAATACTCCTGATTTGAAAGGGAGGTTTATTGTGGGGTATGACGATACGGCGAATGGGAAAACTTTAAATTACGATGTTATCGGGGAAGTCGGGGGGAATAATCAGGTAAGCCTTGAAATAGCCCACATGCCTAAACATACGCATCGTGCCTTGAAAAGAGCGGACGATAATGATCTCGATCAGGTGAATACCTACGGTGTTGTTGCAACCAATCTGGAAGCGGTGGCTGTCGATATTAATCTGGAAGAAGTTGGGGGAAGTAAGGCTTTTGACATTCGTCCGCCTTATTATGTGCTGGCTTATATTATGAAGCTATAAAAGGCGGGGCGCAATAGGTTTTAAGAACAGGAGGATGTTGAATGATTATTTAGTAGGGGGAAAACAATGAATATCATGCAGTTGATGGGGAAATTCCTGGGAGAGAAGATTTCCCGCATTTATGAAAAAGTTAAAATCCATACGGAAGATGTGTCTATTCACCGGACGAGTGCGGAAATCCGGGCAGAGATTACAGAGGGGGATATTCCACCGGAAATAGTCCGTCGGGGCGAAATGGAACAGTCCCTTGCCGGGAAAGTGGATAAGGAGGAGGGTAAGGAACTGATGCCTTCGCCGGGAGAAACGCCTCGCCGGGACCGTTTTTTGAATGAACAGGGTGAATATATTCCGCTGGACAGCCATTATCTGGTGCTGGATGCGACCATGATGGGCGAAAAAGAATTTAGCGTTAACCAAGAGCAATTGCGGGAATATATCGACCGGGCGATAGTGGGTGGTGATAGCGGGCTTACCGTGTTTTTTAAATTTCCTTTTCAGTATTGGAATGAATATTACAAAGTGACTTTTGTCGCACATCAATTAGGTAATTTCTATCTGACAGCCACACATCCCATTATGTTTTCTTCGGATCGAAAAGGGGTACGGGAGTATCGTTATCATTTCTTATTCGATATAGCCGGAGAACGTCCTTTTGATTCCGGAAAAGGTATGTTGATTGATTCCGAGTTCTATGTGCCTTCTTATTTAGATTCCTTATTGGAAGCTAAGGCTGATGCTTCGATAGTACAGGAACATGTGAAACATAAGGAGAACCCTCACGGAGTGACAAAAGCGCAGGTGGGTTTGGGAAATGTGGAGAATACGGCCGATGCCGACAAACCTGTGTCGAAGGCGATGCAGCAAGCGTTGGACGGTGTTTCCGGGGAATTGCAAACCCATGTCTCGAATACAGACGTGCATAAAACCTCGGCACAAATCCGGGCGGAAATTACGGATGCGGATATACCGGACAGTATAGCCCGTACCGCCGAGGTAGATGTGAAAGTGCAGGCGCATAACGAAAGTGGTGAGGCGCATGTGGATTTACGCAATGCCCTGGATAATCTGGAAAATGGAGCAGTAAAGGCAGGGAGCGCGGAGTATGCCGAAAGATTAGGGACAAGGGCGGATAGTTACACCAAAGTTCAATTGGATGCCAAACTCAACCGCCATATCAAAGATGTGGTTTATGATGCGGAACAGGCTAAATTTACCTTTGTATTTGAGGATGGCAGGGAGATCGTTGTAGATACGCCGCTGGAAAACACGGTGACCGACGGGCATTACGATCATGAAACCCAGGAGTTGGTGCTGGTGTTGGTATCCGGGCAGGAAATCCGTATTCCCGTGTCCGGTATGGCGAAGGTATATACCGGGAAAGACACCGCCACCGCTACCACTGCCGTCAGCGATGCCGGGGAAATATCGGTGGCGGTTAAACCGGGGAGTGTGGATTCGGTGCATCTTTCCTCCGCCTTGCTGACGGCTATCCATAGCCACCTGACTTTAACAGGTGACACGAAAGATAATATTGTTACGTTTCCCGATCAGGCTACCCGTATCAATTTGGCTTCCGGCGATAAACATGCTGCCTTGTTTGGAAAGATCAAGCGTTGGTTTACCGATTTAAAAGCATTGGCGTTTAAGGATAAGGTGGGGAAAGCCGATCTGGACACCGCCCTGCAAACCGAGATCGACGGAAAGGCTAACAAAACGGATATTCCAACCTCGCTCCCGGCTAACGGAGGGAATGCTAATTCTGTTGGGGGATATGTTCCGTCGTTCTTGATGAAGAGGAATAGTGGGACTGAAATACAGGCAGATGCTATATTGGGAACGTCGCAATACGGTTTCGGTTACGAAAATAGAGGCTTTCCTATATCAGGATCATTTATCAGCTTTGGTGGATTTTCCGACGATTATACAACCCAGATTATTGCATCTTATAAAGGTGACAAAATATATTTCCGAACTTATGACGGCGACCTGAAAAAATGGAATATTTGGCAGCGATTGGCACATCATAACGAAGTTTTGCAAAAGTCTGGTGACCAGACATTAACCAACGGTAGGTTTTATTTGAATAGCTCCGCTCCGGAACATGTGTTTATGATTCAGGGGGCCGGAACAAATTGGGGGTATTTTGGGTTTGGTGCTTATCCGACAAGAAACCTTCATATTTACAATTATGCAACTGGTAAGTACCTCGATATTGCTGCTGACGGGAAATTAAGGTATGATACGAGAGAGTTGGCGTTTAAAGAAGACATTCCGGTTAGTATGAATGATGTTGCGGATGCTTTTCAGGTTATAGTCGATTCGGATCAAATTATCAGAAAAGTAATTGTGTGCAATTTAAAGAAAGAGCAAGGTTATCTTTCCAGAGCAGCCATAGGCTTGACCAATCCCGGCTTTAAGTTTAGCCCCGTTATTATATCTGCCGGATTGAATGATCAGGGGACTGCGTGGGCCGATTGGAAATTTGACCCTGAAAACGGACGGATTGTCAATCCGGACGGGAAACTGTTTGCTTTGACGAATGATTTGTCGGGCACTCTTAAAAATAGCGGTGATCAGCTCATTAGCGGTAATTTAACTCTAAACACGGGCAATGCTTCTTATTTAAATTTTCACAGAAATGGGCAATTAAAGGGAATAGTGGGATGTACGGCAACCGGGGATACGAGGGTGGTGCTGCAAAACTCTGCCAGCGGTGCCGTGTTGCAGGCTGACGACGATGGCAAGTGTTATTATAATAGCAAAGAAATTGCCACGACCGACCAGATAAGTAATCTCGTTACCCTGAATACTTCCCAGACAATTACAGGGACAAAGATTTTCACCCAGTATTGTGATTTTAAGGGGGGAGCGGGAAACTCCGGGTCGGACATGCGGTTTAAGGGAAAAGTTCGTCCGTTGGGTGAAGTGCTGCCTGATTTATTGGATTTGAATGTAATCCGGTATGAATGGAATAAAGAAGGCGAGGAAAAGCGTGATACATTCGGAATTTCGGCAATGGAACTGGCGGACAAAGGGGATGTGTTCGGGCAAATTGTCCATGAGCGAGATGATGAGCAACGGACAAAGTGGGTGGAATACGACCGGATTGGAGTTCTTGCCCTGAAAGGAATGCAGGAAATGTACCGTCAATGGGAAACCGAGAAACAGGAACTGAACCGCGAGTTATCCGTCCTGAAACGGGAACTGGCAGAGTTACGGGGTGTGTGGCGTGAATGGAAAGAACATCATTAATGGGGAATAGTTATGAGTAATTATTTTTTGACGGGGGATTCGGCTGCAAAAAAGTTGGAAAATACCGCTTATGTAGGCAAAACGGAATATGTAACTAAAGCGGAGTGTTTGGAAATGGGAGCCGATCCCGATTTGCTGGCAGGCTACCGGGAATATGAATTTCCGACAGACGAGAATATTCAGCCTGGGATTCAGACCTGCTCTTTCAGGATTTGGCTGGGAGAGGAAGGTTCTCCTATGGATTTGGGGGCTGCTTTTGGGGGTGAGGTGATGTTTTATTATGTTAATGGTTGAGGCATGAAAGAATTGACAATCATCATGCCGTTCAGGAACGAACGGGAGCAGGTGTTTAAGACGTGCGAATCGTTTAATCGGCATTGCAACCCGGACTTATTCGATATACTGTGTATCGACGATTGTTCGGAATCCGGTTATGATTATGCGGAAGTGGAAAAGTTCGGAAATGTCACTTTGCTGGGAAATGAACAGCGGCTGGGAGTGGCAGGTTCGAGGGACAAAGGCGTAAAATGGTGTGAAACGAAATATGTTTTGTTGGTGGACGCACACATGCGGGTGTTTACCGATGTGATTACCCCGCTATTGGAAAAATTACGGGCTTATCCCGGCACATTGCTTTGCTGCCAGTCGAAAATTATTCGTTATGCCAAAGAAAAGAACGGCTACGAGGTGGAAAGATGTCCCAAAACACGGGGGGTGAAACTGAATGGCAAGAGGTTGGACCTGTCTTTTTTGGATTACCATTGGGAGGTACTGAAAAGTTCAGACCTATTGTCGGATGTCCTCCCGATTCAATGTTGCATGGGGGCTTGCTATGCGATGGAACGCGATCATTACCTGCATTTGCATGGGTTGAACGGCTTGCAGCAATGGGGCATGGACGAACAATTTCTGTCGGCTAAAATGTGGATGTCCGGGGGGAAGGTGCTTTTGCTGAAGAATATCGAGATTGCCCATATATACCGGGAAGGCACGCCTGTTCCTTACCAGTCGTTCGGAGGGAGTAAACTGCTGAATCAATTGATTGTGGTTTATCTGCTGGCGGATGAGGGAATGTTTTTGCAATTCAGGGAAAGCGTCCGGCATTCTGCCGCATACCGGATTGCTAAGGATACCCTGGATATTTTCGATGAACTGCTGCCGGATCTCCGCCGGGAAAGGAATTACTTGCAGTTGCTGATGAAACGGCCGTTTACTTACTTTCTAAATTTAGCGGAAAATGGAAGAATTTAAAATCGGTTATGTGCCGAATCTGTCACAACGGATACAGGAATATACGGAAAGGCAGGCCACACTCTTGGCAGCCGGGCAGCCGGGAATGGATATTTTGCCGTTTTCATTGGGTATGGATGTCAATTCCGTTTTTTTTACGGCCCGCTTACAGTCTCATAGCTGGTTTCGGATGGAGTTCGGATTTATAGATGAAGTGACATTCTCAAACGGAGCCCGTTATCGGTACATTGGCTTGCATGTGCCTGAATTATACAGCTATTATAGTGGTAACTATTCCGCGGTTTATAGCCATGCATCGTTTTATCCTGTGATTCAGGATGCCAATTTTTACCTCGATGCCCTGGCGAATCTCCCCAAATACGATAATAGTCTTGTTTTTGTTCCCCTCTACACCCCGGCTGATTCTGCCCGGCAACTGGATTTAGACTATGGGTATGATCCGATAGAGATTTAAAATTTTAGTGTTTAATTTTTTTATTTGAAATGTGATGGAAAATGGAATGATGAAAGGGGAACGAAACATCTGAAACTGTCCGGTAATCCTTTGGCCTGATCTTTTGTAAATAAAAAAACAGGAAAACCCTATTCGGTTTTCCTGTTTTCGTTTTATCTGTTAATTATTTCTTCGGTTTCAGAAACCAGTCCCTGTCTTCTTGTCCGCCTGTTTTAATCCAGTTCAGGAAAGTCGGGTAATAAATGGAGATATTCTGACTTTCTTCCGGAATCACAAAACAATCCATTTCCGCATTGTTTGTGAAAGCAATATCTATGGCAAAAGGCATCTGGATACCGCTTTTGTTATAGGTAATGTAATATTTATTCGCGGAAGGAACCGAACAGTCGTGGGCAGAACCGAGCAGTTCCGGATTAGCATAAGAGGTGGGGGTGAAGTTCGATAAGTGCACTTCGCGCCCCGGATCTCCTGCCACAGCGATAAACGGATTGTAGGGAGCCGGAATATAATTGGCCTTGTCGATACGTTGTCCGTAGGTTGTTTTTACGGAGTAGGTCATTTTTTGATCGTTATTGGCATAATCCAGCACTCTGTTTGCCAGCCGGACGATGCTGTTCGCTTTGTCGATAACGGGTTGTTCGCCGGAAGTGGTTATGGTAACCTCTGCCTTGCCTGTCGCAAGGTTTTTATTTTCATAGGCAAAATTGTTATTATAGGTAGCTCCTGCTCCTAAAATAGTGAAATCGTCCGTTGTTTCTACCACTTCGTTTTTCTTGTTATAACCGACGGTTGAAATGTATTTCACCACCACGTCGTTCATGTCGAAATCTCCCTGATAAGGCCATTGGTCTTCAAAAGTCAGGATTCCCCGGTTTGTCACCGTCATGGCCACTTTGTCGTCGTCCGGGTTTTCAGGGTCTACATCCGGAATTCCCGGAGTGATGGCATCGCTCGGCGATGAAGCAACGTGGAAAATCAGGTCTTTGAAATCCGATTTTGCAATATCGATACCATTACCGCCGTCTTCAAAAGAAGTGATTACAAAATCTTTATGGCGGAATACGGCCGTATAGGGAATACCTCCGTTAAGCTCCTTGCTGGAATAGCGGGCTCCTTTGCCTACGGAAACAGCGCCTCCGCCCATGCCCAGCATACCTCTGACATTGAAACCGTCGGCGTAAAGAATCCAGCCGATAGAGGTACCTGCGGGGAATACTGTTCCTTTGTCGTCTCCGTTTTTATCGAAATAATGCAACCGGATTCCTTCTCCTCTCAGCAAAGCCCCGTAATCCATTTCCACTGTTCCGGGATAGTAAGCCATGCGGCTTTTAATCTCTTTGGCACTTGGGAAAGCAATGGTTTGTACTTTAATATCGGCGGCTCTTTGGGGAGGATTGTTCGTTTCGTAGCAATAGTAAGCCAATGTATTCATATATAAACATTGGTCTTCAATGAAATAAAGGTCGATTTCAGCATCTTTGCTTACGTGAATATCTCCGTTTTTAAGGACTTCTTCGCTCACCAGTCCCATACCGTCGCCCGGTAGAACGGCATCGATCGTGTTTTCAATCGTCGAAGGTAAAACCAAAGCCGGCTCTCCTACACCGGGGAAACTGGCCTGGCTGACATATTTCAGGTAATCGGGGCGTCCCCACAATTTGGCTTGATCTTTCCATATTCCGGCGTTGGGCACATAAGAATAACCACCATCGGAAAATGACCAGCTACCCAGCACACGGGTTTCTATGTTATTGAAATTGACATCTGAAACATTCCCGATCGTCCGGGTAGCTATGCCGCTTTTGCTTTGTGTGGCGGTTGAGCGGGCGGGCACTTTAGCTGCCTGCAAAATCCCGTTGCTTACTTCCGCTTCCATCACTTTAGGCACGCCTACGCTGGGGGTATAAATATATACTTTCTTTATAGCCGATTGCATGTATAGTGGTTTGCTGTACAGCCCGTTTTCATCCGTATAGCCTTTATCGATCGCTTCCAGTCCTTCCTTTTTCTTGCCTTCTTCGTTGATAGGTGATTCGGTGTATACTTCAAAATAAATACTATGTCCTTCCGTGACATCGTATTGTACGTTTAATGTATAAGATGATTTTGTCGAGAAGTCGAAAACCGATCGGTTTTTATCCTGATCCGGATTATAGACATCCTTTTTCAAACAACCTGATAACAGGCCCACCATAAGGAAGCAAATCAACAGCTTTCCCGATGGATTCTTTGTTGTTTTCATATTCGATTCTTTTAAATAATTTACTGATTTTTAGTAGGTTGTGGGTGGATGGAATATAGCGGTTTTCCAATACGCATTTACATACATTTGCACTCTACTTCAGCGTCAAATGTATTCCGTATTCGGAATATCGCAGTTATATAAAACCTACCTTTTTTTATATAATTTATCTTATGATAATTTTTTATTTTCTACTTATGTCCGGCTAAAAGGTGTTTTTGTATAAAATGTTAATTGATAATAGGTTATGTGTGCCAGGGGGAGGAGGCTGGTTTGTTTATAAAGTATAAATAAACGGAGGGAATACCCGGTTGTGAGTTTGTTTTCCTATATTTACACAACAGAAACCGGAATCCGGCGAACCGATAAGACAGTCCGGTTGTAAAAATAGCTTTTTAACAACTGTCCGGTTACAGATACCCGTTTTTCAGTTTCGGGTAAGGCGGGGACATCTGTCTTTGCCTGTATGTATCGTTGGGGGATTACAGGAGATTAAGAAATAAGATCAAGCAACATGATAAAAGCAGTATTTTTAGACATCGACGGCACTTTAGTGAGTTTCAACACCCACCGCGTTCCGCCCTCTGCGGTGGAGGCTGTGCGGGAACTACGGGCGAAAGGAATCAAAGTATTCATTGCCAGTGGCCGCCACATGCAGTTTATAAACAATTTGGGGGATATGGAATTCGACGGCTATATCACTCTGAACGGCAGCTATTGCTATGCCGGGCGCGACAAGGTGATCTATAAACGGGGGATATTGGATGAGGATATTCGCGGTTTGGTGCATTTTTTGAAAACCGAGGAAGAGTTTCCCTGTATTTTCGTTCGGGAACACGACGCATTCCTGAATATGGATTCTAAAGAAGTCGAAAAACTATTGAAAATGATCGATTTAAACATGCCTCCTGTGAAAGGGACGGACGAAGCCCTGCGTGGAGAAATATTTCAGTTGCTGGCCTTTTTCACCCCGGAGCAGGAAAAACGGGTTATGGCCGTGCTGAAAGACTGCGAGGCTACCCGCTGGACATCGCTTTTTGCCGACGTGATCCCTTCCGGGGGAAGCAAGCGGGTGGGAATGGAAAAAATGCTGGACTATTTCGGCCTTGCCCGGGAAGAAACCATGGCATTCGGCGACGGTGGCAACGATATTCCCATGTTGGAGTATGCCGGAATCGGCGTGGCTATGGGAAACGCTGCCGAAACGGTAGCCCGGTCGGCTGACTTCGTTACCCGCAGCGTGGACGACGATGGGGTGGCCTATGGCCTGAAACATTTCGGATTGCTATAAGCCGTTAGCGATTGGACAAGCAAAAAAGCGGATGGCTGGGAGGTTGTCAAGAAATGGCCGGAAGGGGAAACGGTTTCCATCCGTTGACGGGAGATAAAACTTTAATCACAACAACATGAAATATTTATTTTTGGAATATCCGGCATGCAGCACTTGCCGGAAAGCCCGGAGATGGCTCGACGAACACGGCGTGGAATATACCGCCCGTCCTATTGTGGAACAGCGTCCCTCGGAGGGTGAACTCCGGGAATGGGTGAAACGAAGCGGTTTGCCGTTGAAAAACTTTTTCAATACCAGCGGATTGGTTTATAAAGCCCTGCAACTCAAAGACCGCCTGCCGGAGATGAATGAAGCGGAGCGTATCACCCTGTTGGCATCCGATGGAAAATTAGTGAAACGTCCCCTGCTGGTGGGGGAAAATCAGGTAATCGTAGGTTTTCAGCCCGAAGCCTGGGAAAAACTGCTGGGGTGAAAAAGTAAAGAACCCTTTTTCGCAATGCCCGGTCTTTTCCGATCCGCTTTCTCGTGCTGTTTTCGGGTGGTGTTACCCGGTTTTCACAGGCGGGTAGGGGGAGGGATTCCTTGCTGTTTAATTCTCCCTGGAAGATTGTAATACTTCTTTTGCGGGAGCAACAGCAAAGAATCCATATAAAATCCCGTATGTTTTCGGGATATATCCCTACGGTTTTACAGAAATCAGCCTGAAACGGAATTTATCGGTACGTGGCCGCACCAAATCTATCGGATACGAGTCTTCCTGTTTGAGGGTGTGTAAATTGCGTCCAAACTGATAGGTATAGGCATTGGTCGCGCCGTCGTCGATCCCGCCTTCGAGCGTACTGGCATTCGAAGTCCAGTAAGGCAAATAGCTCACAATCGGATGATCGGGATCGAGTTTTCCTGCAATACTGGCTTTTTCTATAATCTGCCAGCCCACAATCGATGGAAGCGTCCAGTATTTATCGGTCCACTCTGGTTGATGTGTATAATCGGGAAAAGAAGGATGCTCGATCATATCCACAATATTTTGATTTTGATTCGGGATGTCAGTTGGTAAATTCCAGAAAGACATCGAGTAAACCATAGCGCTTCCGCCATTCATCTTGCCCCAGGGCAGGTATTTTTCGGCGGCTGTCCGATGGTTTCTTCCCGGATGGCTGTCCGGGTTCGGATCGATCAGGTGATAGGCATTGTGAAAACCGTCATTGCTGTTATGGTCTAATACCTCCCCGTTGAATCCCCAGGGCATGGCCTCCCGGTCCACGCGGTCTATCCAAAGAGTCACCGATTGTTTATTGAATACGCTTTGGATAAATTCCACGATCTCCGGGTCGTCCGTGGGAGTGGTGTATTCGATGGGAAAATACTGGGTGATGGTTAGTTCTTGTGTCGATAGCACCTGGCCGGAAGTCGACTTCGCTGTCAGGGTAATGGTCTGTGTGCGTGAATGCGTTTCAGGATCCCAGGTTCCTGTCTTTTCATCTATCGCCGGCATGGCGTAAATCCAGATTTGACCATTGACCAGAGTTGCTTTGACTTCCCCTTGGGCTACGCTCGACCACATTCCCCCCTGGCTATTATTGTAAATAGAAAGGAATATATTGTTCGTGCTGCCTGTAATCGTATAAACGACATCGTCTGCAACCTGAATATCGATCGGGAAATATTCGCCTGAACCGCCCAGCACAACATCCTCCGTTTCAAACGAAGCCTTACCTAATTCGCTTTCAATGCGCCAGGTGGCTTCCCCGTTATCCGGAACCAATTCTCCGTTGGAATCTACCTGCCCGCCTTCCGTAATGGCATAGCCGTTCAGCGTCAGGGTGACTTTATAATATTTATTCCGGTATACATCGAAACTTTCCGTTTCATCCTCTCCCAGAAAAAGGCGAAAACGAACTGTCCCGGAATAGAGGGAAGCCGACATCTCGTCGTTCATACGCAGGTAATAGGCTTCGATTTCGAGGTAGGAACAAGTGGCTGTCGAGGGATCGGCGTGCAATTGTTCGGGAGTAATCGTCGATGGGCAAACGGCGGGCCGTTTCATTTTCTCGTTTGCTCCCGGAGCTCCGAAACCCTGACCGTGAATATTTTCAAACATGAAAAGCGGTGCGACATTCGGGTTGCTGTAATCAATCCCCTCCTGGCTGCCGGAAGCGGAGGTGTAATGCTCGCCCGCTTCATGCGCTGCCGCTGTTCCCCAGGGAGTGAATCCGTCTGCTGTGAGGGGTGTTGCCGTTCCTACAATCGTCGGCCAGTTTAATTCGCCTCGTCCGCCTTTGCTTTCGCCGCTTTCTACAATTTCGATACTGTTATCCCGGTAAGGATTATTTTCCCGGTCGAGGTAGCATTGGCGCGGCACCCGGTGCAGGCTGATCCTGCGTGGAGTAATGGCTACGTTTTTGGCCAGTCCCGAACCGTCGATAGCTACCGTAATCATGGCAACGGTACGTGCCAATGGTGCGTCGAGGGTGATGCCCGAAGTTCCGTCTTCGTGCGTATGCCCTTTCCCGTTATTGACGGCCTGGGCAAACATCATACAGCCGTTCGGCACTCCCGGCATATCGGATGACTGTTGTTTCAGGGAACGCAGGTTGCCTATGGTGTTGGGGCTTAGAAGCGATTGACCGTTCGGGCCGATGAGTTTTTCGCTGTAATTGGCCACTAAAAAAATATCTTTCTTGTCCAGGTTATTTTGCAGAACGTAATCTGCCGCAAAATGTATATCGATTGAACCTTCTTTTTCCTCGATACCCGGATTGCCGGATGAACCTCCGGTGCCGGTTTCGTAATAGAAAATTTGCTCGATTTCGGCATCATCCGGATTCTGCGCGTTTTTTTCCGCAATCACGATATGCAGGTTTTGAATCCGGTCGAAATCGGTAGCCCCGGCACGGGTTCCCGGTGTTGAAACAACGGGATCGGGCAATACGACGTGTACTGTCATCGACCGATCTTCCGGTTCGGCAATCAGGCGGGCATCGTCTTTCTGGCAGGCAATAAGCATGAATATTGCCAAAAAAGACATCGGATAGAGAATCCTGTTATTTAGGAAATGATGCAACTTCATGGTCTGCTATTTTAGAATTCCGGCTGGATGATTTGACCGGCCCATTCGGGAACGGACACCGTCACCCCTATACTTTTAAATTCAATCAAAATAGGAAGTAACACTTCCTGTTTGGAAAGGTCGATCCGGGCATTGGCGATAAATTGCCGCACATCCACCGTATGAATTATATTGCCGTCCCCGTCCACAACTTCGAGCGTAACGGGATCTGTGGCTGAAAATCGGGGTACGTTGATTCGTGAAATAAGCGTGGTGTGCCCTGCCCCGGAAATTTTACATTCCGGACGGTAACAACAGGCTTCTCCGCAGGGGGAATTGGTGAAATTGATATGCTGGTAAGGTTGTTTCAGGTTTAAAGAGGTTTCCCCGGCATCTACCCCTCTCACTTCTACATACAGGTCATAGTGCGACGCGGCGAACCGGGCTGTGTCTGCCGTTGTCCCTGTTGGGGGAATTTCAACATCGGTAATCGCCATATAAAGCGAATCGTTCCCGGTGATTTCTCCTCCGTTAAAAGCGCAGGGATGCCCCAGCAACACGGATTCCAGATGGCAAACCTGATCTTCGGTCAATCCGGCGACCACTGTTTTGTCGCAATAATTGCCAACGCTCACAATCCGGTATTTTCCGGCGGGTAGATCGAGGGTTGCAGCCGGAGAAACGGCAAGCGCATCCGGAGTGATGGTTTCGTTGTGGATAAAACGGTTATCCGCATCGAAAACATACAAATGCACATTCTGGATCTTCTGCTGGAATATTTCTTCCTGACCATCGCCTTTGTAACTGAACAGCAGGCGGAAACTGCTGTGGCAAGCCGATAAATCTTCTTTCAGGCAACCGGTAGCCAGCAAGGCCAGTAGTAACAGTACGATATGCGAGGTCTGAATTTTCATCTTACGTGCTTTACAGTTTAAATTGCCGGGAGAAGGGAAGGGGCACAAGCGGCGCAAACCCTTCTCCCGGTGGAAAAATAAATCGGTAGTTTACCGGGAATATTTAATCGTAAGTGGGGGTTAATAGAACCACGTCCCAGTTTGCAACTTCCACAATAACGGCAATACATTTGGTGTCCGGCTGTTTCACCGTCTCTTCTTGAAAAGTCAGATCGACGGTATAAACTTTCCCGGCTTCAAAATGGGAGGTCGTCAATCCGGTGAAACCGCTTGTCTGGATATAGCCGAATGAGGTTGCATCATTATTGTCTGTTTTTGTAATTCGCGCTAAAATTTCCGGAATGGTTCCGCCGAAAACATGATAACAAAGGGTTTGTCCTGCTCCGGCTGTCGGTACGGCTTGTGCATCGTCAATTTCCAGAGATACCTGGTCGTAAGTGTCGCCACTGGTTGCTGAATTTTCGGCAAAAAATTCCTCATAGCTGTCAGTAACGCCGGCCAAGAGTTCTTGGCTGTCCGGAGTACCTTTGATCGGCACTTGTTTATAAAGGTTGGCAAGGGCTATTTGGGAAATCACCAGTTTCTTATATTCTGAGCCCAGGTCTGTACACTGAACGTTTCGGATTTCCAGGCGGGCAACCAGCGGTTTCAGTTCAACGGTGGCTTTGAAATAGCTATGAGCTTCATCGTCCTTGTCTGTTTGGGGTACTAATTCAGCGCTCACGCCGTAAAGGGTCAGGTTATTGAGGTTAGCCGGACTTTCCTGGGCCAGTGTACGCGTGATGGCTTCCAGGGCTGCTTTGGTATTGGTTTGACCTTCCCCCACGCAATCTTCCAGAGTTGTACGTTCGATATTACCCACAACGATTACCTCCGTTACTTCGGCGGGAAGATTGTGGAAAGTCACGCCTGCTTCCGTTTTCAGCTCTGCAACATCGTTGAAGGCTTCCATATAGATCTCGCTTCCGTTTTGCCCTTTGAATTTAACCAAATCAGTACCGTTGCTGAACAATACATAGGCTTTTGACAAAGTCACGGGAGTTGTCGTGGTAATCGGAGCTCCTGTCGCCCTGCTACCCTGCGAGGTACCTCCCAGCGCGATCGTTATACTTTTAGGGGTATTGTCCCCGGTGGGGCTGGTTTCCTCCTTATTACAGGAAACCAATACTGCCAAGGCTGCAAGGGCCGTAAAAAGAATGTTTTTAGTCTTCATAAACTTAAATATTAAAAGGTTATTTGATTTGTTCCAGATTTTGGCTCGCCTCGCTGTGTCCGGCTGCAAGGGCTTTTTCAAACCAGACGATAGCTTTCTCCTCGTCTTCGAGCATCATATAGCACACTCCGATGGAATTCCAGGCGCGTTCGTCGGTTTCATATTTCAGCAATTCAGTCAGAGCCTCGGCATATTTTCCCGCGCGGATCGATTGATTCGCCGCTTGGATGGCATCGGCGGCGGCATCACTCAACAGGTCGTAATATAGGGCAACACAGCAGGCACTGCGCAGTTTCGGGTAAAAGGTTTTCAGCATATCGCGGTAGGGCTTGCCTCCCGCCAGTTTTCGGAGAGCAGTTTTGCGGGCATCTCCCGTTTTGCGGTCGAGAATATCCAAAACTTCTTTTTTATACACCTTGTCGGATTCTGCCACCATGCGGCGCAGTCCATCCCAGTTTTCACCACCGTTGAACAGCCGTATGTCCTTATCCTCCAGTTCGGGCATTTGCTTTTGAAGGTAAGTTTTAAGTGCTTCGGCACGCCCTTTACCGAGGCGGTGGTTAAAAGCCGCATTGCCTTCGGGCGATGCGAATCCCGTGATCTCCACCCTGTTCAGGCGTACTTCTTTCCGGTTTTCGTTTTTATGGATGGAACGGGCAATCCGGTTCAGGGGGGCCTGATTCCCGTAACGGTCGGGATAGAGCGCAGTTTCCGACACCGGGAAAAACAGGGCTATCCCGGTGCTATCGAAGTCCTGAAGTTTGCGGGTTTCCTTTACTTTGAATTTTGCCGGGTCGGCCACACATTCCGCGACGACGGGAACCGGAGGAACATAAACCGGGACATTGGCCAGCAGGGTTTCGTCGCCGTCATAACAGTCGCAGTTACATCCGATCATCCTGCGTTTCACATTCAGCGATGCCGTACGCATCCATTTCCGGTAGGGGACGGTTGCGGCATAAAACAAGGTGTCGCCCTCCATAACCTGTCCGGCGGGCAGGGTCCACTCCTTGTTACCGTTGAGCGCAGCCTCCTGGCGTTCCCGCTTATAGCGGATTTTCCCGTACACCGCCGTTTCTTGCAGCCACAAGGTGTCGCTTTTGTGATACAGGTAGGGGGAAAGCACCAGCTTATAGCATTTTTTCAGGGTTTTAGAAGTTGTCCGGGCTTCAAACCGGATTTCTACGTTTTGTTTCACCCGTTCGACGGACTTACAGGTTATTTCCATTTGGGCGGACAGGAAAACGGGTAGGATAAGCAGAAATATAAATGTGGCTATCTTTTTCATATCTGTTGCTTTACTGAATCATATAAATAATGGATATTCCCGCCTGGGTAGGGCCGAAATAGTGCTTGTTCCCGCTGCCCTTGTATTTCCCGCAGGTGGTGCAGTTATACTTGTCGAACTCCGCATAAATGTAGCCCAATCCCAGATTGGCTTCCACGTTCCAGCGCCTGCTCAAAATCCAGCTATAACCGTATGAAAACCCCAGTCCGGTGGCCCAGCCTTGATAACGGTGGTCTTGTGTGGATTTATCCTGAAAGGGAATCCGCACCCCGCTGATATTGTAAAAAGAGTAACCGGAATGAACTCCGAAGAAATGTCCCTGAAAACGCTCGCAAAGCCAGTAACGAAATTCCGGCATCACCAGCCAGTGCTTGATCTTCCGGTTTTTGGCCTCGTTCAATGTCCACGGATTATAGCCCCCGGTCAGGCCGAGTGTGGTGCGCTTGCCTGAGCCCAGTTCGATACTCAGGTTCGGGGTGGAACTCGCCCAGTAAAGAACGTTTGTTTTAATGCCGATCTTTTGGGCGTGTACTAAATCCCCACACCAGTACACAATAAGGAAAACGATAAATACGACCTTTTTCATACTCTTCCGGAATGACTGAATTAAATTCTTCCAATTCTTGTAAAAACAGATAGAAAATAAATGTAATGCTGTCTCACATAGAAACATGTGTGTGTATATGTGTGTATGTGTATAGTTGTGTAAATTCTGCCAGGAGGCAGGAATTTGAAAAGAATATCCAGGAGACAGACATTACATTTAATATTTAAAAGTTAAAAACTATTTTTTTCGTTACTTTGGCCGTAACCAATAAAAAGGATCATTTTATTTTTTATATATAAAGTCATCTTTTCTAAAAGATGGCTTTTTTTCGTTTTATGCTATACATTCATTTTCAAAAATATAGCATATCCTATTTTTCCTTTTTCCATTACTTTTCTTCACAAAAATAAACGATCGTTTAAATGAATGATAAACTAACTTATTTTCATTCGTTTTGCTTGCATAATCACACTGCAAATGTAAATACTTTTTTTTAATATCCAAAAAAAATTATTTTTATTTTAAATTTATATTTATTGTTGTAATTGTCATGATTAAAGGTGGTTAGATCTTTTTTTTATATTTATTATGGAAGTATGGTATAGGAAAAATAAAGATTTAATAGCCGTTTCGGTACATATAATCCTACTTATTCCCGTATTTGGGGAGGTTTTACGAATTGCTTTTTCCGGCAAGTGCGTCTGCCTGAAGTGGCAGGGGGACGGTTACTGCGGAATGCTCCGCTTTGCGTTTATAATGGCGGGCAATAAAGGAACAAACCACAAGCTGAATCTGGTGGAAAATAATCAGCGGGAGCACCAGGCTTGCCGTTGAAGCGCCGATGCCTGCAAAAATCACCCTGGCCATAGGTAATCCGCTGGCCAGCGTTTTTTTCGAACCGCAAAATAAAATGGCAATCCGGTCTTCCTCCCTGAACTTTAAATATTTGGAAGAATAATAAGTAAACAGAAGCAGGATTGCCAAAATCACCACATCGACGATCACAATCCCAAACAGAACCGTCAGGGATATATTTTCAAAATAATGATGTTGCATCGAATCGCTGAACGCCATATAAACCACCAGCAATATCGTTCCGTTGTCCACGATATTGGCCAGCGTTTTTTGACGGTCGATCCAGGTGGCAATCCATTTCCGGGCGAAATGCCCTGCAACGAACGGCAGTAAGATCTGAAGCACGATTTCGGTGATGGTTTGCAGGTCGATTTCCGCATTCACCCCCGACGTTCCGGAGAAAAACAGATTCACCAGAAAGGGGGTAATAAAGATTCCCAGGAAATTCGACATCGAGGCGCTGCATACTGCTGCGGACACATTTCCTTTCGCAATGGAGGTAAAGGCGATAGACGACTGGACGGTGGACGGCAGGAAACACAGGTATAAGACTCCGAAATAAAGCAATTCGTTTCCGCCCGTGAAAAGTGGTGAAAAAACAGGCTTTAACAGGAACCCGGTCAGCGGGAACACCACAAAAGTGGAAAAGAAAACCAGCAGGTGCAACCGCCAGTTGATTGCGCCCTGTATGATAGCCTGGCGGGAGAGTTTAGCTCCGTGGATAAAGAATAAAGCCGCCAGACTGACCTCGGTCAGCAGGTTGAAACCATCGTATAAAATCCCGCTTGCAGGCAGGGGAAACACAATCGACAGCAAGATAACAGCCGTCAGGGCAAGGAGAAAACCGTCTACAACTTGCCTGATCCAGTGGTCGGAAGAAATCATCATCTTTTTTGCACTTATGGGAAAGGCAAAAATAATAAAATTTGCGCGGATACTTGAACCCGGACTGTTTTTCGGGGAAAACCCGCGGAGAACTCCTTACGCCGTTTCTGTTTTCGGCTTCGTGTTACACAGGTCAGGTAGATAAGGCAACAACAACGAAAACACGCTCCCTTTTCCATACGTGGATTCCACCTCGATTCTTCCGCCCAGCTTATCGGCGATAACCTGGCAAATGTTTAATCCTAAACCGGTACCCTGCACAAAATTGTTCAATTTGGTGAAACGCTCGAAGATCAGCTGCAACTGTTCCTCCGGAATACCGCACCCCGTATCCGCCACACTGATCCGCACCATCGAATAATCGATACCGATTCTCAGGGTGATGCTCCCGGTTTGGGTATTCTTAATAGCGTTCGACATAAAATTGAAAAACACCTGCATAATCTTGTTCCGGTCGGAGCGTAGCCATATTTCCTGTTCGGGATGCTCGTATTTTAATTCCACGCCCGGTTTCATTTTCAGGGAATGCACCTGTCTCACCTCTTCCCCCAAAGCACAGATTTCCACGTCCTCCAGTTCCGTATCCGTTTTGCCCGACTCAATCCGGGAAAGGTCCAGCACATCATTGATCAGTTGCAACAGGATGTTGCTGTTATGGCGGATAATGTCCATATACATTTCCTTATCCGCCACGTCGTCCGTTTGGGCAACCAGCTCGGAAAAACCGACAATCGCATTCAGCGGCGTACGGATTTCGTGGCTCATATTGGCCAGAAACGCCGATTTCATCCGGTCGGCCTCCTCCGCCTTCTGTTTGGCGGCAAGCAACTCCTGTGTCCGTTTCATCCGGGGGGTAATGTCATGGATCAGCGCCAATACCTGATTCACCTCGAAGGGCATAATCCGTGCCTGGTAATAATGCCTGCCTTTCTGCGTGTCCAGATAATACTCGATTTCCACCAGATCGCCCGAATTCAGGCAACGGCGGATGGCGCTGCAATACAGGTCGGAAACATCCGGGGCAAAAAACTTACGCCCGCTTTGGCCGATTAACTCCTCTTCCGTGTGAAACAGCTTGATCCGTTCCGACTTTAATAAATCGCGGAACACAAACTGATCGTCGAAAATGAAAATAAAGTCCGGCAATACCTCCAAAATCTTCCGTTGCCGTTCCTCCTGATGCTTCAGGTCGGTGACATCCTGATTCATCCCTATCACCTGAATTACCTTATTTTTAGGGTCGTAATTTTTGATTACAGCCGTATATTTCAGCCATTTCACCCGCTCGTCCGTAATCAGCCGGAACTCTTCGTCCATATACTCTTTCTTACCTTCCCGCAGGAGAATCCCCGCTTTCCTTACCCTTTCCAGATCGTCCGGATGCACCATCGAAATCATCCGTTTCATCGACTCTTCCAGAGAAAGCCCCTCCGGTAGTCCTAAATTTTCATACCATTTCCGGCTGATCTCGCTTTTACCGCTGATCGGATTCCAGGAGTATATGCCAATGTTGGAATATTGAGAGATGTAACGGAAAATAGTTTCCTGCTCCTGTAATTTCATCTGAACGCTGGCATCGGTGATCGTTCCGGCGATAATATCCCCTTGTGGGGTTTTCACCCGGTCATAATAACATCGGTGATACCTGGCCGATTCGCCCGAAAGAATCCGGTAAATCAACATCCCGCTGTTTTCCGGAGCCTGCCCGGACACCATCTTGCTGAAATCTTCCTGTTGCTCCGGATAAATCATCTCTATATAAGCCGGAAAAAAATCCTGATCCTCGCCGGGCAAGGAAAATTGCTGTAAAAATTCAGGCTTCCCGAAAAATTTCGTCTGTCCGCTCACACAACAATACTCCCAAAACAGCAAATTCTTCAATTCTGCGGCTTGCGATAAAAACACTTCGGTACACCCTTCATCCGGCTTCATATACATACGCTTTAAATAATGTACATAGATAATAAAAAGAAATGAAAAATAAGGGCAAAAACAATTATATTTGACAAACACATCCGATGGGTTAGCCTTTCCCTTGCGTTCCCTTCGTTCCCTTTATATCATCCGGATAAAAGCCGGGAGCGGGAGATGGCGGGCAGAGAAAGACACAGCCCCTTAAAAGACAAAACTTTTCGAAAATGCCCCTTTGGAATCCTTGGCATGGTTGCCACAAACTCAGTGCAGGCTGCGCCAATTGCTACGTTTACCGGACAGACGGAAAACATGGCATTGATAGCTCTGTGGTTGTGAAAACCAAAAATTTCGGACTGCCTGTGCGGAAAAAGCGGAACGGCGACTATAAGATTGAATCGGGAGAGATCGTATATACCTGTTTTTCTTCCGATTTCTTCGTTGAGGAAGCAGACGAGTGGAGGGAAGAAGCCTGGGAGATGATCCGCAGCCGTCCCGACCTGCATTTCTGGATGATTACCAAACGCATCCACCGCTTACAGGCCGTAGTGCCGGAAGATTGGGGAGAGGGATACGGCAATGTCACGATTTGCTGCACGATGGAAAATCAGGATCGGGCGGACTATCGCCTGCCGATTTACCGGGATGCCCCCATCCGGCATAAAATCATTGTATGCGAGCCTTTGTTGAGTGGCATCGACCTTTCTTCCTATTTAGGCAATTGGGTGGAACAGGTCATCGTGGGGGGAGAATCCGGCAATGAAGCCCGGACATGCCATTACGACTGGGTGCTCGATATTCGCCGCCAATGCGTGGAACACGGCATCTCTTTCCGTTTCCGGCAAACCGGGGCACGCCTGCTGAAAGACGGACAACTCTACCGCATCCGCCGCCAGTTCCAGCACTCACAGGCGCGGAAAGCCGGGATCGACTATTTATAATAAGGGGCTGGCTTATAAATCTCTGGTCGTATTTAAACCACCAAAATGATTTTCGATAGAAAATTTACGGGGAAGCAGCCTGAAATTAGAAAGATGCTTAAAAGGTATATTGTACCAATAGGAATAATTCCTTATATTTTGTAAAGTTTAAAAGAGTTTTCTACTTTTGTAGTCAGTGCATAGAATATATGCTTGTTCAAAATTGTGTTACTTTTAAATGATCTGCAAACAGGAAAAGAAAAGATAATAATATATAAGAATAAAAAGTGAAAACTTTTTGTCCTAAAGTCTTGTACTGAAAAATCGCCAAATTTTTAATCACTAAGACAATAGACAAAATAGTTTCATTCCGTTTAGGCGTGGACTATGGATTCTATTGAGTAAGTGATAAGGTGTTTGGCGATACCTTCAGTACTATGATGTAGACGAAGTAATTCGCGCCTATTTATGTACTCTAAAATCAATAAATTCGCCATGTATAAAATAAGATATTTAAAATCAGTTTTTTTTATTCTTCCATCGGAAAGGGATTTTCAGGCAAGAGATCCCATATTTTACAACCGAATACAACAGCTAAAGCGTTTATGTGATCCAAATTGAATGCATCATCACTATTAGGATTTTCTCTATTTGCAACGAATGTCCGTGAAAGATTGATTATATCTCCTAAATATTGATGACTCCAACCTCTCGCTAAACGATATTCCTTAACCTTTTGACTTACATATAATTCTATTTTTGACTTCATGACAAAATATTATTTGTAAATAAAGGTTTTTTTTGATGGTTGGAACTACACTCATGAGTGTAATGATGCATGGATTAAAAATGATAATGTCAAAATATTATTGACAAATAATATGATTAGGTTATACTGTTTTATGAAACATTAGTTCCCGAAAAATGTCTGAGTAATGAAAAGAAATTGAAAGACCTTGGCAAATTTCCGGACAACTTTAAGGTAACTTTATTTAATACCAACATACCAAATGAATAAAGTAGAATTTACTATATCGTCAGAACTCAACAATATTCCTCAAATAGAAATTTTTATCGATTATTTAATGAGTGTATTTCAGATAGAAGAAAAACACAGGGGAAGGATTACGCTATCTACCATAGAGGCTGTAACCAATGCTATATTATTTGGGAATAAACGCGATTCACAGAAGAAGGTTAAGGTGATTGCTGCGAAAACGGTGAAAACGATTATGATTACCGTTGAAGATGAGGGGATAGGCTTTGATTATAGGCAAATACCCGATCCTACCGTTCCTCAAAGATGTATGCAGGCAGTTAAAAAAGGCTTATATTTAATGCTGAATTTAACAGATAAGCTTTCATTTACAAAGCATGGAGCTAAGGTTATCATGACTTTTCTCCTTCATTAACCCTTAGTTTCCATTTTCCTGAACACGGAAAGCCGGGATCGGCTATCGGTAAGCTGCCGTAAGATTGCAGATTCCGGTTTATTTCCGATATTTGTCGGGACATTTCTAACTTTTCCGATATGATAACCATTACTGAAATACAGGAATTTAACGCCGGGGATTTCCGGACTGTCCAAATTTGGATGAAGATACTTTCCCCTCAAGCGGAAACATTGACAGAAACTGCCTTCCGGGAGATTATCGTTTCGCCCGAAAGCCATCTGTTTTTTGCCCGCCACGGCGAAACGCCTGCGGGAATGCTCACCCTGGGCTGTTATAAAAGTCCCACCGGGAACAAGGCATGGATTGAAGACGTGGTGGTTGATCCCGCATTCCGGGGGCAGGGTATAGGCAAGGCTTTGGTGGAACACGCCATCCGCTTTGCTGCATCTTGTGGTGCAGGCTCATTGATGCTCACCTCCAATCCGTCACGCATCGCTGCGAATCGGCTTTATCAGTCCCTGCACTTCGAACGGAAAGAAACCAATGTCTACCGGATGAAGCTGAAATAAACACGCACCTGCTGCCCCCGGAATCCCGGTTGTCCCCTGATTGTGAAAAGCCTTCTTTTCCTTCGGTTGTTGAACAGGAGGTATATGCTGTTCGGATTCCCATAAATCCTACAAGCCATAGGCTGTCCCTTTATGCCGTGCTGCCGGAATTTAGGGAGAGGGAAGCGGAAATTAAAACACCGCCGGGAACGTACAATGTCCCGGCGGTGCTTCTCCCATTCTTTTTTCCCTGTTCTTACAACACTTCCTTGATATGCTTGTAATTGGAATTGATCGTATCGATAATCTCCTGTCCCCGTCCGGTAACCAGCATCTTATACATGGCCTGTGCGAATCCGGTCATCTGGCTCCATTCCACCTGGGGCGGCATAGCCAGGGCATTCGGGTCGGTCATCACATTCACCAAAACAGGTGCGGGACTGTCGAAAGCCTCCATCAGCGTGGGTAATACCTGTTGCGGCTCGCTTACCGTATACCCTTTCATTCCCATAGATTCCGCCAGTTTGGCGAAATCCGGATTCTGCATATCCGTTTCGTTGTCCGGTAGCCCGGCCACCTCCATTTCCAGCTTCACCATACCCAGTGAACGGTTATTGAAAACCACCACCTTCACCGGGAGCTTATATTGCACCACGGTCATCAGGTCGCCCAGCAACATTGACAGGCCGCCATCGCCGCAAAGAGCCACCACCTGCCTTTCCGGGTAGGCAAGCGAAGCGCCGATCGCCTGCGGCAGGGCATTGGCCATAGACCCGTGGTTGAACGATCCCAGCATCTTGCGCTGTCCGTTTGCCTGTAAATAACGGGCTCCCCACACACAGGTCATTCCGGTGTCTACGGTGAAAATAGCATCCGCTTTTGCCACCTCGTTCACCAGATACATCACATATTCCGGGTGAATCTTATCTTTTTGCCCCTGTTCTTTCACATAGGTACGTAGTTTTTCCACCGTCCGGTTATAACCTAACAGCTGTTCCTGCAAAAAGGTCGGGTCTTCCTTCTGCTTCAGCTTCGGCAACAGGGCGTTCAGGGTGGTTTTAATATCCCCGCAAAGTCCTTGCGTGAGTTTGGCACGCCTGCCCAAACGCTCCGCCTGAATATCGATTTGTACAATTTTATTGTTTTCCGGCAGGAAAGGGCTATAAGGAAAATCCGTTCCCAGCATCAGCAACACTCCGCATTGGTGCATACCGTCGTAGGCCGAAGCCATACCCAGCAACCCCGTCATCCCGATCTCGTTCGGATTGTCGTATTGGATTTCCATTTTGCTCTTAAACGAATACGCCACCGGGGCTTTCAGGCGGTGGGACAATTCCACCACTTCGTCGTGCGCATCTTTCGCTCCGATACCGCAAAAGATCGTCACTTTGGCTTCACCGTTCAGCAATTCGGCAAGTTGCCGCAGTTCGTCTTCCGAAGGACATACCTGCGGATGCGTCGTGAAAGCATGCGAAGAAGAAGGAATGGCTTCTGTGGCTTCCGAGGTCACATCGCCCGGCAATCCTACCACCGTCACACCCCGCCGGGAAACTGCCGCCTGTATGGCTCCCTGCACCATGCGGGGCAGCTGTTCCGGCGTGGCGGCCACCTGATTGTAAAAACTGCAATCGTCGAAAAGCCGGATGGTATTCGTTTCCTGAAAATACTGCGTCCCGAACTCCTCCGTCGGGATAGCCGAAGCAATGGCCAGCACCGGAGCGCCCGAACGGTGGGCATCATACAGCCCGTTGATTAAATGCACATGCCCCGGACCGCTGCTGCCCGCACAACAGGCCAATCCCTCGTGCAGCTGGGCTTCCGCCCCGGCGGCATACGCCCCTGTTTCCTCATGCCTCACATGAATCCATTGTATCTTTCCGTTTTTCCTCACGGCATCGTTCACCCGGTTCAGGCTGTCCCCGGTTACGGCGTAAATTCGTTTCACCCCGGCTTCCACCAGCATGTCTATCAATTGTTCTGCAAGATTTTTACCCATAATATGAAAAATTAATGTTGATCCTCCATAAGAACGGGAAACACTCCGAAAAGTTATGTAAGCTCCTGTCAAAAATGTTTGTCGGCCTGTTTATTTCGCTACTTTTCAAGGTGGGGGAAAGTGCTGGCTGCCATTGAAAAAATGGGGGTGGAACTTGTTTCCGGGCGGCTCGCATCGGGGGAGAACGCTGGAGGGGCATCGTCCTCCGGTTAAAAATATACCTGTAAAAACTCTGCGGGAATAGCGTATTGGTCATCCCCTGGGAGGATGCGCTCCCTCCATTGTGAAAAAAGGTGAAAATACAATTCCGGGGCAACATTGAATAATATTTTTGTATTTTTATGCCTGCCGCTTCCTTGAAAGGGAAAAACATTGCACAAAAACAATACACAACCATTAAAAGTAATTATATGGAAATAAAATCTTTAGCCGGAATTGATTTCGACACGATATTTGAGGGATTCTCACAGGCTTTTGCCGAATATGAACTGCAACAGGACAGGACACAGTTTCGAAAAATGTTGCAAAGGCGCGGCTTCAATCCCGAACTGTCGTTTGCAGCTTTTGAGGGAAACAGGATTGTAGCGTTTACCTTCAATGGCATAGGGAATTACAAGGGCATCCCCACTGCTTACGACACAGGCACCGGAACGCTGAAAGAATATCGGGGAAAAGGGCTGGCTACAAAGATTTTTGAACATTCTGTTCCCTATCTGAAAGAAGCAAACCTCGGACAATACCTGTTGGAAGTCCTGCAACATAACCCGAAAGCCATTTCCGTATACCGGAACCTCGGCTTTGAAGTTACCCGGGAATTTGATTACTTTATGCAGGTGAAAGAAAGAGTGGCCAACTGGGTGGCGAATCCCGATCCCTCTTATTCTGTGAAGCAGATCGACATCAGTGAGTACGCCTCGATCCCTGAATTTTGGGATTTCCAGCCTTCCTGGCAAAATAGCCTGGAATCGGTGAAAAGGGCTGCCGGGGATTTGGTCGGTTTGGGGGTATTCACCGGAAATCAGTTGATCGGTTACTGCGTTTTTGAGCCTGCCTCCGGGGATATTACTCAAATAGCAGTTGATAAAAAACACAGAAGAAAAGGGGTAGGCTCCTTGCTGTTTCAGAAAATCATGCAATTCGACCAAAGTAACCTGATTAAGATTATCAATACGGATATTTCATGCGAAACACTCATAAATTTCCTGAAAACAAAAAACATCCACATGAAAGGGCGGCAATTCGAAATGGTAAAAACAATTTAAAGGGCAACAGGAATAAAGCGATAGTTCTGAACTTGATATGACGAAGTTGTCTTCCTTAAAAAATTTAACAACATCCTTTCAAATTCCGAAAACATTTATATATTTGTAAAATCTTGTAAACAAGCGTTGTATAAATAAACTTATTGAATGATGAAAGGTAGTAAATTAGGATTGCTCTTAGGAGCGGTATGCCTCATTGCGGGGCGGGTGCAAGGTGACGAGCCGGTGAAAGTCCATGCCGTTACCGACATTGCCCATGAATTTTCGTTCTATGGAGACCATCGTTTCCATTCCCAGTATTTGCCGGGCGAGAGGGGAGTCACCAACTGGTGTTCGCTCTTTAACTTCGATTTTTCGAATGCGAACCTATTGATTCTGCTGGGATGCGACGACCGTATTTCTTATTTCCCGCAGGACGTGGAAACAATCAAAGCTTTTCTGAAATCCGGTGGTGGGGTGGTACTTTTGGGTGGTCACAATGCCCGGTCGCAGGGAGCGCTGGCGAAAGAGTTCGGGGCGGAATTTATCGCGGGGGCACAAATGCCGATGCGTCCCGTCGAGGCATTGGCAGGCGTGAAAGAAATCGAAGGGAACACTTCTTCTTCGCTTAAATTGGAAAAGGTGAAGAAATGGGACATCCTGGTGACCGATGCCGCCGGAAAACCCGTGTTGGCCAAAACAAAATATGGGAAGGGCAACCTGCTGGTGGGCGTACGCGGATTGGCGGGAAGCAATCCCAATGCGTCCGATTCGATCAACTACCGGATGTGGCGTCCTCTGCTGAAAACGCTTGCTTCCGGGAAAACGATCAATCCCGCCGCGCCTTTCCGGGGCAAGGGAATCGGCGATCTTGAACATAAAGACAAGCACGAAACTTTTGTCCTTAGTTATAACGACTACCTGAAACCCTTTGCCGACGCTATGGTGGACATTTCCAAACGTTGCCAGCCTATGATCGAAGCCCGGATGGGAGTGCCTCTTTCCAAAGGCATGGGATCGGAGATCAGCCTGCTGGCCACCGGGGGCGGTGGGTTTTCCAGCGGCAGTGTGATAGCCCTTGCCGTGTGGTGGGGCGATTTTCCCGACAAAGAAGACAGTATGATTGAATTTATCACTCACGAATCCGTGCATTCCTGGGTGTTGCCCTATCCCGAAGTGTGGAACGAGCCTATTGCCACCTATGTGGGAAATCTGGTAATGATCGACATGGGGCACGAAGCGGAGGCTATGCGCCGTATCAAAGGGCAGATTGCCGCCGGACTGAAACACGATCCGCAGATGAATCGGTATGACCTCGACGGCAATGCCATCGACGGCAGCGAAAAGCTCACGGGCGGTGCTGTCCGCGACATCCATTGGGGAAAAACTTATTGGGTGTTCGAAGAACTCCGCAAAGAGTATCCGGACATCCTTGCCCGCTATTTCAAAGCTAAGCGGAGGCTGTTGGCAAACCAGAAAATTACCCGCTACGACATGAACAACACGGTGGCTGTGATGAGTGCCGCCGTGGGAAAAGACCTGTTTCCCTGGTTCCGGCAACATGGTTTCAATGTAGACCGTGCTAAGGCGGAAGTGAAAGGGTAAGATAAGGATGAAGCCGGAATCCCGGCTTTTAGAAGCATCGATAAAGAAAAGGGGCTGTCTCGTTTTATGAGAACAGCCCCTTGTTATTGCTAACAGAATTTCTTTCGGAAATCTTCCTTCTTTTTTATTGCGGAAATACTTTTAAACCTGTACTTTCCTGGCATCCAGCCGCTTCACTACCCGCCCATAAATGATCAGGGCTATGGCGGAAACCAGCGCAATCCCTGCAAAATAATACCAAATATAGTGGGCATGGCTACTGGCTGCCAGCCATTCTTCACGGGTGCTGAAAAGGCTCTCGTCCGGGCAATATTTGTTCAAAAGGAAACCCGACAGCCCGAACCCGAAAATGGACGACAGGAAGGAATGTAGGTGGCTAAAACCTAAATACATGCCTTCTTCCCCTTTGGGAGCTTGCAGGGAAAAATATTCCAAAAAGCGGGGCGAAATAAACGTTTCGGCCAATCCCTGAAATACGATACCCACCACCATCATAAACGCCACCGGGTGCATCCAGAGTATCGTCGTACTTCCGTCGAGCATATTGCCGTATGCCATACAGAGGGCGGAAACAGGCATGATAAACATCCCCACCGTCATGGAGGTCAGCGCGGTTTTGTGCCGCATCAACTGAGTGACTAAATTAACGAAAAGCACCACCACCAATGGGTTTACATTGGCATACCACGAAGGTGAAGCTCCTTCACCTGCCAGGCGGAGCACATATTTAGGCATCGTGGCATAGAGCTGGTGCTGCACCATCCAGAAACCTGTGATAATCAGGATCAGGAAAATCAACCGTCCGTTGCTGCACACCTTTAGCAATGCTTGCCAAATCTGCCGGAAGGTCTTTCCTTCGCCCCCGGTATGGCTGCTTTTATAGAAAAACCAAATAGCGATCAGGGCCAAGAAGGTCATGCTGGCAGAAAAGTAATTCAGGGTAATCAACCCCTCGTTTCCCAATGCTTCGCGCAAGGGTTTTACAATGGTTTTACCGGAAAACGCACCGATATTCACCATACCGTAAAAAATGGCAAACCCTTTGGCACGGTTCGCCGCCGTTGTTTCTTTCGCTACCGTTCCGGTGATAACACTTTTGATAAAAGCACCTCCAATCACAATCAGCGCCATAATAGGCAGAATACCGTATTGCATTCCGCTTTCCGTCAATCCTTTAAACGTGGTCGTCATTCCATACTCCACCAGGCCTGCGGATTCCAGGTAAGTGGGAAACAGGGCCAGTCCGCCGTAGCCTAATGTCAGTAAGCTAAAAGCCAGTAACATAGAACTCCGGAATCCTATCTTGTCCGCTAATGCTCCGGCAAAAGTGGGAAGGAAATAAAGTAATGCGGAAAAAGTACCTGCAATGGTGGCGGCCTGAATATCGTTAAAGCCTAAAATCCGGCTTAAATAAAGTGTAATTACGATAAATACGCCATAATAGGCAGCACGTTCAAACAATTCTACGGTGTTCGCCACCCAGAATGCCCTACTGAACCTAATCTTTTCTTTGGGTTTGGTTGCTGTCGTTGTCATCTAAAAATATGGATTAAAAAATTAATGAAGTACAAAACTAATAAAATAAATCCGACTACAAAACCTTGCATCTTGTCATAGACCAGCATTTTACAGTTTTAGGACAATATCTTCTCCACCCGGCTGCAGGTGCATATTCCATTTTGTTTGTGTCATTATAGGTAAAATCAATAAATCCGGGGTATGCCCGCCCGCGCTTTTTTCTTTTGTTCAAAAAACTGTCCGGGGAATCGACAATAGGGGGGGAATGCCGGAAATAGGTAGGTGAAAAAACGAGGCTTTATTAAATGTATATTTCTGTAAGCTGTAAAAGGAGGAAAAGAGTGGAAACTGACATGATCCGACTATCCGTAAAAATGGATTTTCGAGAAATTTACCAAGCAGAACTTTGCCCCGGCAGGCATCGCTTCCAGGTAATCCGATACACGGATTTCAGTGTGGCGGACCGCCTTACAAATGATTTTAAATAGAATATTGTCGAAAAAATAAAAAATGGTGTGGCAAGTTGCCTAAACAAAAGAAACTACCAATAACTCACAATAGGAACAAACAGACCACACCATTAGCGTATGGCATTGTTGTTTTTCCTATTGTCTGAATAAAATGGGGTAGTTTCGTTGTTTTTGGAAAACTAAAATGCTTATATCTTACTTACAAAATCCTCTTGATTTCGCGACAAAGATAGAAAATATTCACGATTATGTAAAATTGTAGACAATATTTTGAAAGATGAAAACATTAATTATGTTTAATGTCATCTCTGTAATCACATATCCATGTGTTTCCTGTGAAAATTGAAATCTGTCCTTACATTTATTCAGCTCAGGCAAAGAACCCCGGTAAGGGGCTTGTTTTCATGAGGATAATCGCTTTTTCGGGTACTTCCGGTCAGTTTTGTCAAAGACTCCATATCGGATTTACTGTAAATACATCCCATTGGAAGTAACGGATTCCTACGCCAAAGGGGTAGTTCTATCTACTTCGGACTTTCCTACTTTCTGGGGTAGAACCGCCACCCATGTCAATGATTTACCAAACAGTTCATCCGGGACGACAGTTTCAACGCTTACGAATAGAGCAATATTTGGCTATATTGGTTTAAAGACATCTGAACATAACGGATTCGTATGTTGGGATCAGAATACGAATTTATACGAATGGTGGTCAATAGATGGCACCCTGATTAAAACGTTAGACTATAAGCCTGATTCTGAATATTTTGTATACAGATATAAAAACGGCAAAATATATAGATCGACATTAGGCTCAGTAACGTTAAATCATTATGTTGAAAGTAATTATTAAAAGTATAAACAATCAAATAAGATTTTTGCTATTTTCAATATTATAGAGGCCGCTTTGAGGCAATCTAATCAATTAAATAAAAGGGGAGGCTCATAACTTAAGCCTCCCCTTCCTTATTACTGTATTTTAATCGGGTTATTTAACACGCTTGAATTCGGAATATAGATGATCAATACTTTGATTATTCTTGCGGTCACTAACGCTTGAAAAAACTAACGTAGAATCGGTGTAATTATGTATGATAGGACCGGTGTGGTAAGTTGTTGGTGACAAATATAATCCAATGCCATTTGAAAGTATTATTTCTATTTCTATAGGACCATTTATACGCTGTTTTTTTTCAATATGAAAATCACCTTGTATGAATTCATTTAGGCATTCAGCAGAGGTTGTTATTGTGCTATCAGCATTGAAGGTTATATAATATGCTTGTTCGCACGGAGTGTCCATGATACTTTCAATTTGTTCGAAATTTTCATCATATGCTAATCGATTAGGACGCCATGTGCCAATTAAAGCATTAAATATTTCTTGTTCTGTATGTTGTTCGCTAAATGGTTTAGGTTCGTCTTTATCGCAGGAAAATGTAGCAAATAGTAAAATGAAAAGTATAAATTTTTTCATAGGATTAGGTGTTTATTTTTGACAAAAATAAATATTTATTTAATGATTCCAAACTTCACTTATGGCAAAGATTGACAGTTCTTGCAGGTTATTCATATTATTTTGGTTGTGTATTAATATTGATGATATATGACACAATTAAATTTTAAGGGAATTGTGCGTAGCACTTCCCCTCAAAACAATGTCGATGGTAATTGCGAAGAAATAATTAACCTGCGTTTGCGTGACGGTTCGTGGCGTGCAGTAGGGAAGAAACAACCGATCATTGAAGGAATAGACTTTGAAAAAGTATATGTCCATAAGTATGGAAATTTTGAAAACTTTATCGGGCTGAAAGAAGGGCGGGTAATTTGGTTTGCTGCTCGGGAGGGAACTGATGTAAAAAATAAAGATCAGGAAATCTGTACAGTTTCCCGGGATGTGGAATTTAACCAACTTAATAATATCCTGCTTGTCAAGGACGAGGTAGGTATCGCAAAGGCTATATTTCGGGCAGATAAATATTCAGTATCTTTAGTAAAGTTACCTGATGCTTCAGTTTTAGATGTAAAGGTAAAAATAAGAGATGAACATTGTAGTAAGGTCGACCTTTCCTACAACAAATCTAACCAAGTAGAAACCGATACAATGAAAGGAGCTTTATATGGATTAATCAAACAATGTGAAAAGAATTGCTTTTATGAAGGTCGTGTTTTCCTGACAGCAACTTACCAGCTTTTTGACGGTTCAGAAACCAAGCCGACACCTCCGATGTTGATAGAACTGGGAGGTTATGATAAGGATGCAATCAAGCGTGAAAACCTTTCATGGGGGAATGAGCATAATCCGGTAACAGTAAGGAGTGGCACATTTTGGGCAAAGATTCCGGTAGGCCAATTAAACTTGAAAGTAAATAACACCTTAGGAGAGGAGTTTAAAGACACGATTACCAAGATTAATGTATATGTAACTCCTGTGTATTCCTTTTACGATTCTAATTCGGTAAATCTGGAAAATGCTGCGGTTGTAGGTTCTGATGGTTTACCCTCTTCTATGGTCGGGGAACGAAGGTTAAAATCGGAAGATATAGAGAAGTCCCTATTTTTCCAGGTATTGAGTATCGACATAAAGAACAAGAGTGACGAATACGAAGTTGTATCCCTCGATGATGTAACGACCAATAAAACATTGCGAGTAGATGCTTCCGGTTGGATGAACACAACAGGCCGAATGTTTGTCTATAATAACCGGCTGCACCTGTTTAATACAAAACAGGAATTCGTTGAGGATGCCAATCTTTCTACTTGCCTTGAAGGGCGTTATAAAACGGTAACTTATAATGGGATTACGGAAGGTGATCCGGTTTACAATTATGATTTCACCAATACCCGGACTTTGACCGGGATATTTTACCTGAAAATGGAGCAGGAGGATGCGAGGGTGGTGGAGCGTTTTAGGGTGGAATTACAGAGTAGTACGCCAAACATTGTGACCGGGCTAACTACATACAAAGTACGTCTTCCCCGTTTTTTGGCTTTCCCGGATTCGCGGGCGTATAAAGTGGAACTTTATGATGAGGATAGTTTTGTAAAGTCTTTGGACCTGAAAACCTCGGCAACCTATAACTATTCTTATATTTTTTTCAGTGTAATTTCTGGATATAATGCCCGTCCTTCTATCCAGAGTGAGGGTATTGCAATTCGTTCCAATCCCAATGTTCCAACAGTCAAAGACGACAGTATCATTGAATATACGGATGCTCCTGCTTCGGAAATACCGAGTTTTAATTCAACGCCTGCTATCGAGGATAACATGAACTTGATTGTCTCTGAAGTTATGAATCCTTATTATTTTCCACCCGAACATTCCTATTTGATGCCGGGTGAAATTATTAACCTGGCTGTGAATACCGAACAAATATCTACTTCACAGGTGGGGCAGTTCCCGTTGTATGTGTTTACGACAGAGGGAATATATGCCTTACAAGTGGGGGATGGAAAAGTATTGTATAGTAACGTAATTCCTATTTCGGCAGAGGTGGCAGTTGAAGGTAGTGAGGTATTGCAGACAAAATATGGAATGATCTTTGTGACAGACGGAGGTTTAAAACTCATTTCCGGACAGGAAATTGTCGATTTTTCAGACCCGGTAAATGGAGCAGTTGATATGAATGTCCGTAATAGCCAAAAGTATATTTATTATAACAATACTCCGGGATTTTATAATATTTTGCCGTATTTGAGTGCTGTGCCATTTTCAGAATATAGCCGGAAGGCGGTAATGGGATATGATATAGTACAAAATGAGGTGATAATATCTAATCCCCGGTATAATTATTCTTATGTGTTTAACTTGAAAACTAATACCTGGCATAAGATTACCGATGTGTTTTCGGATTTTAACCGTTATCTGGGATTACAGGGGTATGAGGCGGGTGCGGTTTCGGCAAAAGCTCTGATACTGATTAGTTGTTCTGTGAGTCCGGGACAGGAATTGAGGTTTACCCGTGCGGTTAGTTTACCGGAGTTTACATTCGATCCCGGAGTATTGAAAGTAAGCCTGGAGCTACCGGGTGGGAGTACGGAAATATTTACTTGTGAGGTAGATAATACCACAGATTTTATGAGACTGTTAAGTGAGCAGGTTGATGTGCCTGAACAGTATTTTAAAGTGTTGGCGGATGAGCGTAAGGTTTATACAACAATGCCTTATACGGCTTTAATTTTGGAACATCCAATGTTTGCCGAAGCTCAATATTATTACTTTGTTGCAGAGGAACGCGACCTTCCGGTGGCTTCAGAGGGGGTAGGAGAAACTTTTTCTATTGAATTAGAAGGCCGGAAGCTTTCGCATGTGACAGACGGAACGGAAACAAGTAATAGTATCGGGCAGATGATCGGTGATTGGGTGAAGAGCCTGAACCTGGGGTATGGCATTGAGACGGACAATGGTTCGGTTTGGATTGTCGCCCAGCCGGGGAGTGAGGGAAATGGTGGTAAACTAACCTGTACATCTTCCCCTCATGTGTCTTTGAACACTTCCGGTTTCAGGGGTGGGGCTGATGTGGCACATAGACAGAGGCTTTGTGATATTCGGAAAGAACAGGATAGTTCCATATTGACTTATTTCCAGACTCGCCCGATATTATTGGGTTTTTATGGTTTCACAAAATTACGCCATACGGCCATAAGGGGAGAATTTAAACCGGCACCTGAAGGTTATAGCTTTTTTGTGACAGCTTCGGATAACCTGTTAAAATGGGCATGTGTTTTAAGGCAATGTTTTATATCGGCGGTTCCTCATGTGGTTTTACCGCAAAATCCTTATTCCTTCCGTTATTTTGTTGTTGCCGGGGGAGGATATGTGTGTGCTGAGCATTCACTTACCCTGATTGAATTTGAGGGTGAAAATAAATTTAATAACAGGCTAAGGTAGTACGTAAGATACATTTGGTGAGCAGTATGATTGTGTGGGTTAATAGCTGGGGATTTTTTTCCAAATATCAACTCACACTTGCGCATATTACACGGACAGTATCCGTATTTTTTCTTTTAATTATTCTATTTTTTGTTTTCTCAAACCTAAATAAATAGGTTAATTTTACCTTTGTAAAATAGGCTGGATATTTTTTATTAATTTGTTGTAGAAATGACCGATAAAACAAGTAAAATAGAGAAACATCCGCTGCCACCTTTTTTTCCTGCCGGAGCAAAGGTTTTAATGTTGGGCAGCTTTCCGCCGCCGCGTGCCCGGTGGAAGATGGATTTTTACTACCCTAATTTCCAGAATGATATGTGGCGCATTTTTGGATTGGTTTTTTTCGAAGAGAAAGACTATTTTCTGACCGATGATAAAAAATCGTATTGTGAAGCCCGTATCCGTTCGTTTCTAACGGAGAAAGGCATTGCCCTTTCCGATACGGCGCGGGAAGTTATTCGCCAAAAGGACAACGCTTCCGATAAATTTCTGGAAGTGGTTTCTGTGATCCGTTTGGATGAGGTGTTATCGCAGTTGCCGGATTGCCGGGCGATAGTCACCACCGGGCAAAAAGCCACCGACACTCTGCTTTCCCTGCTTCGGGCGGAAGAACCTAAAGTCGGAGGATATAGCGATGCCGTATTCCGGGGACGTTCCCTGCGCCTCTACCGCATGCCTTCCTCTTCCCGGGCTTACCCTAAGCCTCTTCCTGAAAAAGCTGCCGTCTATGGCGCGATGTTCCGTGATTTGGGTTTGGTGTGATCTGCTTTTCAGATTGATTGGTTTCGGGAAACCGGGAAACAACATTCCCGGTTTGCGCTGTCTGGGGAGGTGAGAGAGAAAGATCATACCCTCTCCGCAGAATCCAGTAAAAACTACTGGGTTTGCGGGAACGTGAAATTATTTTAAAACATGATAGTAGATAAACTGTTGTTGCCCGTCTTTCAGAATAAAAGGGAGCTCTTCTTTTCCCCGATCGGTATTTTTCAGCCAGTACAGGCGATTGGAAGGAACATTTGGAAATTCGATATATTGGTATTTGGCTTTCTGTACCTTACTTTTTTTCCAGCCATTATCCCAATACCTTAATTCATATAGATCTCCGGGTTTGATTCCGTTATCGGCGTTTAATGGAGCGAAACGGATGGCATTTACGATTTGGGGAGCTTGTAGATTCAGCGTAATGGATTGTCTGCTTCCGGACGATGTGAGCATATTCCCGTCATAATAAGGAACTTTACTCATCACTTCAAGGGTTGTGTCCAATAACTTCACATAATGTTCCTCCTGAACGGTCTGCTGAGGACATAAAACAGGCAGGGGGGTAGGGGGTGCCACATTTTTATAGGAATTACGGGTTTTAGTCAGAAATTCCAGCATGCTGACATTGGTACGTGGATATTCCTTCGGCGCTGTGTATCGGTAATATTTGTAGGCTGCCGGACGGGAAATATCAAACTCCTGTAAATATGGGTCGGGTGTTTGAGTGATGGTGTATAACAGCTTTTGATCGCTGAAATCCTTTTGGTTGGCTCCGAAAAATTGTCCGCCCACCATTTGTTGCGCTGTCCTTTGCATATCGTATTTTCGGGGAAATTTTCTGGTTAAAATAAGCGAAGTCGTACTGTCTGCCACGTCGGTTAACTCATTCAGGGGATGCAGTCGAAAACCTGCTGTTTGTGTCGTGTCGGCCGTTATCCAAAAAGGGGTGGCAAAATATCGTTTTTCTTTTTGATCTAAATAAACCGGGAAATATAAAATTTTCGTCAGCACATTGTCAAATCTCACGGTTTTGTTGGAGTGGTCGATCAGCCCCCAGGTTGCAGGAGTGATGCCTTCTTCTCCCGAATGGAACACATATAAGTAGGCCAGCTTATTTTTTGTGGCCTCTTCAAACGGAAGAGTTACCTGATATACCGGTTTCGTGCAGGCTGTTACTTCTTTAATACAGGGAGTGCCGAACAGGGACGGAAGCTTTTCATCTTCATTTTTTAGCATATAAGGACTGTCCTCTTGGGCTGCATACATGAAACGGAGTATATTGGTCACATGGTAGTACTTGAAATTGAAATCTCCGGGAACTTCTGTTTCTGCATTGAAAGACAGCCATTTCCCATCTTTGTCTAACGTGGAACAATGATGGTGAACACCTTGAAAGTCCCGGTGTGCAGTATTGTAATCGACAGCCGTCGGAATACCGCAAGCCCTGAAAACATTCACCGCATGGCTGGCGATGCCCGTACAATCGTGTTTCTTATAGAAAAACAGATCGTAAATCCCGGTTGTTCCCTTGATCGGACATTTACCATAAAGACATTTCATCCTGAACACATAAGTGTTATACCATCCTAAACGATCATTCAGTTTTTTGGCCGTTGGATTGTTGATATAGGATGAAAACATTTCATTTAACATTTTCCCGTTGTCGAACTGACTATATTCGCAAGAACGATAAGGAAGAATATAATTGCAAAAATCGGCAAAAGACAGGTTGGAAACATCGGGTAAAGTTGCTTTTAAACGGAAGGCATTTTCGATATGGTCGATTAAAAAAGCTGCATTGATAAATTGCAGGTCGGGAATTATCGATGATACCTGGGTTTCCTGAAAGGTAGAATCGAAAAGCGGTTTGGTTAATTTCTCTTTTTTAGAAAAAACATAACGGGCCTCTTTGCTGCTAAGGTCTTTTAAAGATAAACCTTCGCTCACCGAACGAAAGCGCGCATCTATGGCGGCGTAAGCTTCGTGGAAGTGTGGGTCCATGCTTACAACCCGCCCTTTGTGCCATTTCATGTGGTCGATTAAAAAACAGGCTGCCTTATATTTCAGGGAATCAGCTTGCTTCGTTTTATAATGCCGTAATACTTTCGTCAACTCTTTTCTATTTTTTCCGGCAATTTGCAGAGATACTTCTACGTCGGCGGGAAAATCTGTACAGGCAAAAAACAGACCTAAAATAAACACAAGATATAATGAGTGTTTCATACCTAATTATCATTTTGGCAAACATAATAATAATAAACGATATTTATTTTGTTTAAATAAATAAAATGTAATTATGTTTTGATTGGTTAATTCGTATCAGATTGAGTATTATTTATTTGCCTCTGATATGATTTTATTTATTTTAAAATTTATTTTGTAAAATATAATAAATATACATAATATTTATATATTTGTATGTAAACTGAAATGATTGGAGTATAGTATTGTTGATTTATAAAAAGGCGGATAAGAGGAGAAATGGAGGATGTTGGGGTTTTAAAGAGTGTGTGCTATAAATAAACGCTTATGGAAAATTCTATGCAGAACCGCTTGAACGAAAGCGGGTGGGCACGGCTTTTGGAGGAAATCGACAAGGGGAATGTGATCCCGGTGCTGGGACAGGAGTTATTCACCCTGACGGTGGAAGGGCGGGAAGTGCCGTTGCGGGAATATATCCTTCAAAAAATGAAGGAAAGGTTAGGCGTGGAAGATGAGGTTTCCGATTTTGCGGAACTTTCTTACGGGTATAATATGCGGGCGTGGGACAGGATTCAATCGGAGCCTTATTACGAAACGACACGGATTCTTCAGGAGATTTCCGGATTGGAGGTGGAGTTTTTGCCGGAATTACAGGAACTGCTTTCCATTGAAAAATTCCGGCTGGTGCTTTCCACTTCTTTTGACGATATGGCGTTGAAGGCAATGGAAAGCTTTTGGGGAAAGGGCAAGGTGAAACGGTTGAGCTATGAAAAAAGAAGCTGTAAGGAAGATATTGACGATCTGAGTAAACCCTGCCTCTACCAAATGTTTGGTAAGGCGAGTGCCGTACCTCACGAATTTGTGCTGACGGAAGACGACCTGTTGGAATTTCTGCACTATTGGCTGGATGAAAACTACCGTCCCAAACGGCTTTCCAATGTTTTGCGGGAAAAATACCTGCTGGTGATCGGCTGTAACTATCCCAATTGGCTGTTCCGGTTTTTCTTTCATTCCCTTAAATTTTCTTCCCGTTCGTCCGCAGCCGATAAGGTGGGGATGCTGGCGGATTCCCGGCTGGATAAGAATTTGGTGGATTTTTTGGCACGGATGAATGCCGGGGTTCATGAAGATGCACGTGCTTTTATCCGGGAATTGGTGAAACGCTGGAAAACATTTCAGGGGGTGGGGGATAAAAAGGAAATCTTTATTTCCTATGCCAGCGAGGATTTTGAGCAGGCCCGTAAAATCGCGGAAACTTTTCAGGAATTGGGTGTGGCTGTGTGGTTCGATAAAAAATCGCTGGAGCCGGGTGATGCCTACGAAGCTATGATTAAGCAAAATATTCAGGAGAGTAAAATATTTGTGCCCGTGTTGTCACGGTCGGTCGTGAATTGTGGCCGTCGTTTCTTCAAGCGGGAATGGAAATGGGCGAACGATGAACTGGAATTGAGATTTCCGGAAAAGTTTATCTATCCGGTGGTGATCGACGATGTGAACCTGGAAGATTCTAGTTTACAGATATTTTCAAAATTCCATACGGCCAATCTGCGGGAAGGGCAGGATTGGGAAAATAGCCTCCGGAAAATTGTTCGGGATGTGCGTTTGCTGAACAGTTAAAACAGCGCTTTATGAAAACGGATACCCATACCCACTGGCTGGGGCTTGCAGCTTATGAGGAAAAGGACGCTCCGATATTTTACGGACGGGAGAATGAGATTGCCGAATTATCGGGTGATATTTTCCACAATACCCAGACCATTATCTACGGACCTTCCGGGACAGGGAAAACCTCGATTCTCCGGGCAGGTATTTTCACCAAAGCAAGGGATAGCGGCTTTTTCCCGGTGTATATCCGGCTGAACCACGATGGCAGGGAAACCTATGCCCGGCAGGTGATCCGGCAAGTGTGCGTACAGGCGGCGGAAGACCGGATCGATATTGAAAACCGGATCGGATACATTGCCCCGGAGCAGCTTTCCCTGTGGGAGTTTTTCCATTGTAACATTTTTTGGAATGCCGGGGATTTTCCGGTGACGCCTTTGGTGGTGATCGACCAGTTCGAAGAGATTTTCACCCTGGCCAAAGAACGGGAAAAGGCGGATGATTTTTTCGGGCAATGGGCTGATTTGTGTGACGACCGTGTCCCTGCCTATATCCGGGACTATTTATCGGAAAGCGGGCAGCGGGTGCGTTATCCGGAAAAGCTCAATTTTCGCTGTGTGCTTGCTTTGCGGGAAGATTTTCTGGCGCGGTTGGAAGAGTATGCCACCCGGATTCCGGCTTTGAAACGGAACCGTTACAGTTTGCAGTCTATCCACGCGAAACAGGCTATGGACATCGTTATCAAGCCCTCCCGGGGGATCGTGACGGAAGAAGTAGCACTTGAGATCATCCGGAAGGTTACGAACCGGAAAGAGGTAAATCCCGGAGAAGAAAACCGTTTAGTGGTGGAGCCTGCTTTGCTTTCCCTGTTCTGTCATGAGCTCGACCGGAAACGGGAAGAACGGGGACAGGAAAAGATCACCGCCGATTTGGTGGAGGCGTTCGGGGATAATATTATTAAGAATTTCTATCAGGATACGATTTATTTGGTTTCTCCGGAAACCGGGAATTATTTGGAAGACCGTCTTTTAACTTCCGACGGATTTCGTGACCGGGTGTCGTTGGGAGATGCTTTGAGCCGGGGAGTGACCTGGGAGGAGTTGGAGGTGCTTCAGAAAAACCGCCTGATCCGTATCGAAGAATGGGATGGGGCGAAACGGATCGAGTTTACCCACGATGTGCTTTGTAAGGTGGCGGCGGAACGCCGGAATGAGCGGGAGCAGCAGGCACGGGTGGAAGCCGAACGGCAACGGGTGCGCCGGCTTAGGAAACGCGCTTCCCTGCTCGCTGCTGCGGTGGTGCTGTTGCTATTGCTGATCGGCGGATATATCGTTGGTTTCCTGATACCTTATTCCGAATATTATGAGGGATTTGATTACCGGCAAGAATGGCCGCAGGGAATTAACCGCTTATCCCGGCAACGGGCGGAGTACCGCGCAAAATATGTGGAATTGAGCCGGAAGGGGATGTTTTCTGCCTGGTGGACACCCCGGCGGGGCATATATGCCCGTCATTGGACAAAAATGGCACAGCGGGATGCCTGGGGAGATTTATCTTCCGGCTTTGGAAGCACTTTGCTGGTTAATGCCGGGGATGAAGATGACAGTGGGGTGAACAAAAACTTTAAAAATCTATTGCAGCAGGTGTGCCAATATGAGTTTGTTTCTGATGTGGAAGGGCTTCACGTGATGCAGGTAAAAGCTTATAATAAGCGGCATGAACTGATCTGGTGCGGTGTTTATACCAGTAATCGCGCCCGCCGGGGAGGCCGACCGGAAGATTTGGAGTATACCTATTTATCCTACACGGATAAAAACGGGCTTCCGGTGCAATCCCGTAAAAATGGGGCGAGTGTGGTGAAGATCGGTTTTGACGCTAATGGCTACCGGGCGAGTTCCGAGTTTTTCGACGCTTTCGGTAACCGGGCTAAAAACGGGAATTTGGTATATGCTGAAAAATATGAATATTCGCCGGAAGGATTACTCTTGCGGTTTGGAAGCGCCACCCCGGATAAGAGCGATTCGTTGGTATATTGCACGGACAAAGCGGGGAATAGCGGATGGAAATTCGAATACCGGGATAACCGCATCGTAAAAGGCGTTTCGCTGGGTAGTGACGGGCAAGTGGTGGCCGTGGCGGACGGATATGCGATTTGTACGTATGCTTATGATTCCAGAGGGCAGATTGCGTTGGTTGATTATTTTGATGAAAAAGGCGGAAAGTTTGAATATTACGACCGGGAAAACCATTCTTTTTATCACAGCTACCACCGGATATATGATAATAGGGGAAATACGGTCAGGCTTGAATTTTTGAACAAAGATGGAGAGCTTACCCGCCGGGGCTGTGCCTATAAGCTATTTTATTTTAAGGAGGGCGGGGATCAGGTGGTTAAAGAACTTTCCTATCGGCATGACGGGAGTTATTGGGGAAGTGACGGATGTGTAGGATATGCCGCCTGTTATAACGATCCCAGGGATAAAAACTGGTGCACCGGCCTCACTTGTTTAAAGGATAGCGTAACGCCTGTGGAAGGCATAGACGGGGTGTGTACGAAAGAGTGGGAATACGATAACCGGGGCAATACGGTTGCCGAATATTATTACGATGCCCGCCATGTGCCGATGGTCAATCATTCCGGATATGCCGGGGTTTTACGGGCTTACGACGGGGAAGACCGCCTGTTGAAAGAAGAATATTTCGACACGAAACGCCGTCCGTCGTATGCTAACGGGTATGCCTGTGTGAAATATCGTTACGATGACCGGGGGAATCTGACTGTGATGGAGTATTACGATGACCGGGGAAATCGCTATATGACGTCCGATGGCGTGGCTGTCGAGGAGTATCGCTATGACCTGTTGAACAACCGCATTCAGACCATTTGGAAAGATGCAGAAGGAAAAAGGCTCGACAGTAAGGTGGTTTGGGTATATGCTTACGATGCCTTTGGCAATCACATAGAAACGGCCTGCTATGATGCAGATGGTAAAACGCCTGTGAACAACGCATCGGGCTGGCATCGGGAAGCCATGAAGTATGACGATAACCATTTCCAGACAGAAACCAGCTATTGGGATAAAAATGGGCAAAGGATCAATCATCCGGAGCATCAGTATGCGATAAGCAGGTATGAAAACGATGGTAGCAATCAGGTGAAGAGCTCTGCCTTTTACGATACTTCCGATCGTCCCTGCGTGAATGAGGAAGGGTATCACAAACAGGTCAATACCCTGAAATTCGGCAAGATCGTGAAACAGGAATATTATGGGGTGGACGGTCAGCCCTGTCTGGGCCCCGCCGGGGCTTATGCCGGAGCATGTGTATATGACTACCGGGGCAACCTGATTCGGCTGGAAGTGCTCGATCGGGAAGGGGCCCTGATGAACAATCGGCTGGGGTATGCTTATGTTTCCTATAAATATGACATTTACGATAATGAGATCAGTAGGGCTTATTATGACAAGGGGGATAAGCCCTGTTTGTACGACGGATATTTTAAGATAGAATCGGATTATGAGAACGGTTTACTTGTTTCAGAGAGACGCTACCGGGATGAACAGCACTTACTTGCCCGCGACCCGGTGATTCGTTACGGGTATGATTCCACCCGGCGGCAAAGTGATATTTATTATTTGGATGCCGGGATGAATCCTGTCGATAACGAAGAAGGCTGGAGCCATTGCCATAAAGCGTACCGCTACGGAAGAATTTGGGAAGAATCTTATTTCGATAAAGACGGTAAGGCTTGCGATCTCAAGCGTGCCGGGCTGTCGTATTGCCGGATCGTCTATGAATATGCCGCCGGACGGGAAAACGGGGCGACTGTGTGGGATAGCCGGGGACATTCCGAACGGTTGAATCCCCGGGAGGGATATGGAGTGAAAGTATATGCAAACGGTAATCGTTTGGAAGGGGATTGGAAAGCGGGAAAGATCAATGGCTGGGGAACTTACCACTTCAATTCCGGCATGACGTACCGGGGAAATCTGACAGATGGTGTTTTTAATGGAAAAGGAACATTGACCCGTTTGGACGGAACCCGCATTGAAGGAAATTTCGAGAACGACCTGCTGGAAGGGGAAGGAGTGGAATATTTGGCAGACGGCGGTGTGTTCCGGGGAAATTTTAGCGGAGGGCAAAAAGAAGGAATCGGCACTTATTATGAAGCCGATGGCACAATCCGTTCTTCGGGCGTATTTGTGGAAGGCAGGCTGCAATATTCTTATTGCTTTAAGATCACTGATTTATTGGAGGGGATGATGGAATACGGTTTACAGAAAGGCGACCTGTTGATTGCTTTCGATGATTTCCGGTATTTTGTAGACGACTGGAAATATTACCCGCAGGATCGGTTACAGGAAAAGCTCCGGCAGGTATTGCAACACAAAACAGGCAGGCACGACCTGTTGGTGGCCAGGCCGGGGGTGAGCGAATATGATTTCATTCGCATTGTCCTGCCAGCCCAAGAGGTGGCGGAATACATCGCCCGCTATGGAATCGTGGGATTGGAAATTCAGCGTTCGGTGATCGATTTCGGGCATTTAGACAGGCTATACAGAAGCTATATGCATTGGAAAGTGAAAAATGTAAAACTATGAACGGAATAAGTAAATGGTTATTGCTCATGCTGTTGGGTGTGGGAATGGTTTTTACGGGAATGGCTGCACCTCCGGATTCCTTGCGGAAAAAAGATTGGCAAAAAGCCGGACGGCAGGCGCGGAAAGGAAATGTGGCTGCTATGCTTTGGCTGGCGGATTATTACACGGTACGGGTTCCCAATGACACTTTACAGGCTTATTGGTATGGACAGGCAGCCCTGCGGGGAGATACTTTGGCCGAAAAAAATCTGGGAAATTGCTACCTGAACGGGAGCGGCGTGGAACAGGATTATCGGCAGGCTTTGTTGTGGTATGGAAAGGCGGCAGAGCAAGGATATGATAAAGCTCTGTATAATATAGCCATGATGTATGCAAACGGCTGGGGCGTTTCTCAAAGTGACAGCATGGCTTACCTTTATTTCCGGAAATCGGCGGAGAAAGGATTTAGCCGGGCGGAATATAGGGTCGGGCGGTGTTACGAAACCGGATCTTGTGTGGAACGCGACTATCAGGCTGCGTATGAATGGTATAAGAAAGCGGCTGAAAAGCAGTTTGCCCCGGCTCTTTTCCGCTTGGGACTTTTAGCATACTACGGACGGTATGTCCCGGAGGATAATTATGTGGCTTTCGGCTACTTTTTTAGGGCGGCGGAATTGGGTGATAGCCAGGCGGCCACCCAATTGGGGATATGTTTTGAGAATGGATATGGGGTGGAAAAAAGTCCGGAAAAGATGGTGGAATGGTATCGTCGGGCGGCAGAACAAGGAATGGCGGATGCACAATTCCGCTTGGGAAAATGCTATCTGAGTGGTTTGGGTGTAAAGAAAGATTCCTCACAGGCTCTGCTATGGTTTGAAAAGGCGGCGGCACAGGGTGATCCGGATGGACTTTGCACTTTGGGAAATTGCTATTATAATGGGAATATGGTGGAACAGGACTACCGGAAATCTTTTCAATATTATAAACGGGCTGCTGAAAACGGTAGTTGTTGGGGACAACGGGTGGTTGGCCTATTTTATGAAGAAGGAACCGGAGTGGAAACGGACATGCGGCAGGCGGTGAGGTGGTATGGTAAAGCTGCGGAGCAGGGGGATGCCTATGCTTTGGAATTTTTAGGGAAGTGTTATGAGGAAGGACGGGGTGTGGAGCGGGACGAAAAACGCGCTTTCACGTTGTTCCGGGCAGCGGTGGATAAAGGGCATGCTCCGGCAATGTTCCGGCTGGCGTTATGCTATGAGAAAGGCATAGGAGTGGAAAAAGACAGGCAACTTTACCTGTATTGGCTGCAAAAGGCCGCTGATGCCGGAGATTCAGGAGCTGTATCGGCTTTGGAAAAACAGAGAAACCGGGAAATCGGTTTTGGAAATAGCGGGGATGCCTGGGTGTATTGAGGGGATAGCATCGGATGGAAGTTTTTAGACGGCATCCGGCGTAAGAAGATCAGTAAAAAAGATAAACTATATGATAGCTACGATTTTATGGAATTTTAAGGATAGCACGGGGCATCCAGCCTGCCTCACGATAGGGGATGTGTTGGCTTTTGCCGTTATGCTGCTGCTTTTGTTCTTGTTTTGCCTGTTAATGGCCCGGCGGCGGAAAACCTGCCTTCGAATCAGGAACTACCTGCTGGTTCCTCTGGCAGCGGTGGGTGGTTTTGTGATCTATGCCATCGGTTACCTGCACGGAGGGACGGCAAGTTCGCTGACAGCCCTCTCGATCCGTTCTTTCCTCTCCACTTTCCACATGTTTTTTCTTCATTCCGATTTGCTGGAGGTGTGTGAGGAAATGCACCACAGCAAAATGTATATGACCTTTTTCTCTCTTATCCACTTTTTAGCTTTTCTGATTAGCTTTTTGGTGGTGGTGCAATTATTCGGGACGCATTTCCTTTCGTGGTTGAGGCTAAAATGCACAATTCCCCGCCGGAGCTATTTATTTTTAGGATTGGATGCAGCTTCCGCAACGCTGGCACGGAGTCTGCTCGAACGGAAAGAGCCGGGGCGTTTGGTGGTGGTGCTCGATGAAAAGGGGAAAAAGAAATGGAAGATAGGCAAACATGCCGGAGGAGGTGGGGAGAGCGACAACCGGGAGGTGTGGCGGGAACAATTGGCCGATGCAGGAGTATTGCTGCTGAGCCGGACATATTCGGAAAACACAACCTGCCGGGAAGCGGGCGTAGGAAAATTGTTGAGAAAGGGAAAGGCACATTTTTTCCTGTTTTCTGCCGACACGGCTCGGAATCTCCGGCTGGCCCTGAAAATAACGGATGAAATAAAAAGCACAAAAGATTACCGGGCAAAAATTGTCCTTTATGTACGGATAGACGATGAGGAAATGGCGGAATTGTTGGAAAGGCAAAATGTACCGGAAAATGTGGAAATACAGACCGTTCATCCGGCTCGGCTGGCTGCGCTTGAATTAATCATAAATCACCCTCCGGTGGATTACGTTCGTCCCGACACGACGAAAGCAATAGCGACAAAGGATTTCACAGCTATGATTTTGGGTTTCGGGGAAACAGGGAGCAATGTCCTGCGCCTTCTCACGGAACACGGGCAATTTATCGGGGCGGAATACCGGGTGGCGGTTGTGGATAAAGACCTCGGCGGGCGGCTGGGAACATTTAAAAGCCGTTATCCGGGCATGGAGCACTATGGGGTGGAATATCTCTCGGCGGACGTGAATAGCGTGGCTTTTTGGGAAGTGTTGCGCTCGAAACTGGACACGCTCGACTATCTGGTGATCGCTCTGGGGGATTCAGGTCGGAACATACAAATGGCGGTTTGCATAGAACGGTTTATCTGCCGGGTTACCGGACGGGATATAGATATTTTTGTGAAAGCGGATGGGAATCCGGCTCATGCCTATACCGCTTTGTCCACCTTGTTGCCCCGGCAGATTCATCTGTTTGGTACAGAAGATAGTATCTATACCGAAGAGCTGATTGTGAACGAAATCCGGTGGTCGCTGGCTAAAAAGATGCACAATTATTATAATAGGGAAAAAGCGGAGCGGCTTTTGGAAGATACATCTGAACAAATCCTTACGTCGCAAAATACCGATCGGGAAGGTTTACTTCAAGCGGATGCCTTGCCGCAGGAAGAAACTTCGTTGCAGGAAAACGGACGGCAGGAAAGGGGACAGCCGGAACTTACGGTTTCCGGTGAACGCTCTTCCTGTTCGCCGCAATACGAAACCGCGTCCGGTGGGCAGATGTCTGCCGATATGCCCGGAGTGAAGTGGGAACAATTGCCGGAAATCCGGAAAATCAGTAACCTGTCCGCAGCCCTCCATTTGGTGACGAAATTAAAATTGGCGGGGTTGCTGCCTGAAACAATTAAAAAACTGGATAACAAAACCCGCTTTGTAGGCTTGCTGGGCAAAGAACGGCTGGAAAACCTGGCAAAGGGGGAACACCTGCATTGGAACGCCACTTTATTCACTCACGGATGGGATACCTGGACCGCCATTCCCGGCGACAGTTCCGGCAACAAAGATGAAAAGCGGAAACTGCACGCCTGTTTGGTGGATTGGGAAGAATTGCAAAGGATAGAAAATAAATTCGGAGAGCCTTACCGTGAATATGACCGGGTGTATGTGGTAAACATATACGATTGGATGCAGGATGCAGCGATTTTTGAAGAAATCGATAAGGCATTTCGCCGGAATAATCCTAAAGAAGAAAAATAAACTGCCGGGAAACCCGGCAAAATATCCATAAATCAGCCGATTAAAGCTCATTTCGTCAATATGGTGTTAAAATATACCGGGAACTTTTCGGGAGGATGTGTTTCCTCCGGAAAATGAATAGGCAATGGAATCGTTTTAGATGGCATTTTTATACAATTGGAAAGAATAAACTTTCATATTTTAAGTTTATAATGTAAAATCTGTTAAATTGTAAGTTAAAATCGATTTTGACTTCACCTTTTTTACCGATGAATGTGTTTTAGGAGTGTATGAGAAATGAAATAATCGGTATGAAGGGAAAGTTTTTATTGGCATGCGGTTTGTTGCTATGGAATTTATCGGGAGCGATGGCATTGGAAAAGGAAAATGTGCAGTTGGACGAGCTGGAAAGGAAGTTCGACCGGAATCCGGCCAATCCGCAAGTCACCCAGTTGTTATTGAAAGAACTTTGCCGTCAGGGGAAACCTGCGGCTGAGGTGCTATCGCGTTATTTTAAGACCCAGCCGGAAACCGACTACCTGAAAGACTATAATTGGGTGATCGTGCGTGACTATGTGAACGACATCCATGCTCCCCAGATACAATACCTCTTCGATCATCAGGATTCCTTTGTGCAGTATTTTTCCAAAGATGATGTTTTTCAGAAACTGGATAAGGTATTAGTGGACTATCTGGAAAGCCTTTACGTGAAAAACCGTACGGAATACGACCGGGAAATGTTGAAACTGAGAAAGCTGGGCTATGCGCACTATGATGTGGTGGAGGATTATTTCAAAATACGCGAACTCCGTGCCTCCCGGAATGCCGAAGATTATTTTTATAAGGCCCGGAAATTGTTTCGCTATTTTCCGGACAACCACCCGATGATTAAAGAGATCACTGCGGGGGCTCTGGAAATAATGGATGACGTTGCCCGTCTGAAAGTGATACACCTCTGGGCCGGGAAGACCGTAGAGCCTGCCACCGATTTCGAGGCGGTATATAACTACGCGCTAATTTCCCGCAAATGCGGATATAACGAACTGGCGTGTAAATATGCCGGGATTGCCAACCGCCTGGCACGGCAATCAGACAACCCCGCACAGAAAAAACGTGCCGGGGAACTCCTGAAATTATAGCCGTTTCCGGTGCTTATTCCTCGAAGAAATAATCTTCGGATTGGAAGGCCTGTAACTGGCGGCGTAATTGCGCCACTTCATCCTGCAAGCGGCTCATCCGGTCGAGCATGTGGCGGATAGCATCTATTCCCTCGATATTGATCGAAAGGTCATAATAAAGATGCGTATAGCGTTCCAGTTCGCGCAATTGTGCCGCCGGAAGATAGCGTTCGCCTTCAATCACCTGCACATCGATCAGTCCTCCTTCTTCCAAAGAAAAAATAAACGACGGCTCTACGTGGCTTTTCTGGCAATATTCCTTTATAATGATGAAATCTGTATCCATAATCCTGCTTCTTTAATTAAGACTTTTGTAATTCGCGGAACAATTCCTTCTGCTTCTCTGTCAAATGGGTAGGGATCGTCACGGTGAAAGTCACGATCAGGTCGCCGGACTCGCCTTCTTTCTTATAGACCGGGAAACCTTTCCCTTTCAACCTGACCTTACTGTTGTTCTGGGTTTCGGGTTTTATCTTCAGCTTCACTTTGCCGCTCAGAGTGTCGATCGTCTGTTCCCCTCCTAAAACAGCCGTATAAAGGTCTAAGGGCACGGTGATATACAGATTGTCACCCAGCCGTTTGAAAGCCGTATCGTTTTGGATGACAAACTTAATATACAGATCGCCTGCGGGACCTCCGTTGATTCCGGGTGCACCCTGTCCTTTCAGTTTGATCGTCTGCCCGTCGGCAACACCTGCCGGAACGGTGATCCGGATACTCTTACCGTTTACGTTCAGGATTTGTTTATGTGTTGTGGCCGCATCGTAAAGAGAAAGCTGTAATTCTGCGTTATAATCCTGCCCCCGGAAACCTGCACTCCTGCCGCTTCTGCCCCGGCGGGAACCGAACAGCGACTCGAAAAAGTCCGAAAATTCACCGTCCCCGGAAAAATCACCCTCCGACGACCAATAGCCGCCGCCCATGCCGCCTCCCATACCTCCGGCACCGCCGCCTTGCTGCTGATACCTCTGTCGCTGCGCCTCGAACTCGTCGGCATGTTTCCAATTCTCTCCGTATTGGTCATACTTCTTCCGTTTTTCCGGATCGCTCAGCACTTCATTGGCCTCGTTGATCTCCTGAAAACGTCTTTGCGCATCGGGATCATTCGGATTTAAATCGGGATGATGCTTCCGTGCTAATTTTTTGTAAGCCTTTTTGATTTCATCCTGAGTGGCCGTTTTACTGACCCCCAGAATACCATAATAATCTATATAAGCCATTTTAGATTTTAATTAAGCGTTTTAATTCGTCTTGTAAATTTACGCTTAAAAGTAAAAAAGTATAACGCTTATAAGTTTAAATTAACTTAAAATGAGTTGAATAGAAAGAGAGAAGAATTAAGACATCAGCGTGTGCTCTATCAAAATTTTGATACCGATCGCTATTAAAATAACGCCGCCCCATAACTCTACATTGAGATTTTTGATCTTGCCGAAGCGGAAACCGCAAACTACACCTGTCAGGGAAAGCAGAAACGTGGTAAGGGTAATGACAACGACCGGAAAGCAAATATTGGTTTTCAGGAAAGCAAAACTGATTCCTACCGCCAAAGCATCGATACTGGTGGCGATGCCGAGGGTGAACAGGGTGCGGTTAGAAAAAGAAACCAGCGTTTCATTCTCCGCTTTGAACGACTCGTAGATCATTTTTCCTCCCAGATAAGACAACAGGGCAAAAGCAATCCAATGGTCGAAGTCCGTGATATAAGAACTGAATCCGGAACCTAAAGCCCAGCCCAATAAGGTCATACCTCCCTGAAAGGCTCCCATGATCACAGCCATTTTGAGCGATTTGTGGATACAGAACGGTTTCATGCATATTCCCCCGCCGATGCTCACGGCCAGGCTATCCATAGAAAGACCTATGGCTATCAATAAAACGGTTATAAAGCTCATACCACGATTTTGGTACAAAGATAGAAAATAAAGTAAAAATTGGAAGGAAAAAAACGAAAGCCGGGTTATCTTTGAGTGAATTTAGAATGAATAAAATTTATGGAATGGCAGACAAAAATTGAAATACCCCAGGCGGACTTCCACATTGGATATGCTTCCCGGATATTGATGTTAGGGTCTTGTTTCACTGAAAATATCGGAGAAAAACTGACTTATTTTAAATTTGATGCCGATATTAATCCGTGTGGCATTGTCTACAATCCGCTGTCGGCGGCACGGGTGCTGGAATTGTTGTTGGAGGAACACCCTTTCACCGGGGATGAACTGATGATGCACGACGGAAAATGGCTTAGCCTGCTGCATCACGGCAGTTTTTCGTCGTCCTGCCGGGAAACCTGCCTTTCCCGAATCAATGAACGGCTCACGCGGGCGGCGGAAAAGTTGAAGACCACCGACCTGCTGGTGATCACCCTGGGAACGGCATGGGTGTTTCGGTATAAGCGTGACGGCAGAATCGTGTCGAACTGCCATAAGATTCCCGCTTCGGAATTTGAACGCTTCCGGCTTGAGCCGGAAGAAATCGTTACGGAATACACCGTCCTGATCCGGCGGCTACGGGAGATCAATCCCGCCCTTAAGGTTCTTTTCACCGTTAGTCCCATCCGGCATTGGAAAGACGGGGCGCATGGCAACCAGTTGAGTAAATCGGTATTACTATTGGCGATCGATCGGCTGGTGAGGAGTTTGGAAGACGTGTATTATTTCCCTTCCTACGAAATTGTTATGGACGAACTGAGGGACTACCGTTTCTATGCGGAGGATATGCTGCATGTGTCACCTGTGGCGGTGGAATATATTTGGGAGCGTTTCCGGGATACCTTCATCGGGAAAGATGCGCTTACCTTAATGGCGCAGATCGATAAAGTGAATAAGACATTGGCACACCGCCCGACAGATGCCGGAAGTGAAAAATGGCAACAACTCCGGGAAAAAATGACGGCGGAAATGGCAGAAATCGAAACCGTTATCCGGAAGCAACGGGCAGAAGAATGATATATCTTCTATGGTTGGCTTTCTGTGCCTGTTTCTTCCACCGGAATATCCTGCATCGGAATCCGTTTCATTTCATTTAGCGTGATCTCTGTTTTCACCGGATAGCTCGAAGGATATAATTTTCTCACCCGGTATAAAGTGGGAATGCTCTCCAGTTTCGTGCGGAAATTTCCCACACGGATTTTAAAATCAGGATCGATATATTTCAGATAGGCCGGAATATCCTGAAAAACCTTTTCAAAATCGTCCCGCATTTGCTTCAATTTTGCCATATCGCTCCCGTAGGAACTCCGGGAAAAAATCTGAATCCGGTAACCGGAAAACGACTCATTCCTCTTATTTTGATTGATGTGAAGATGTAACAGATTATCGATAGCCGGGGAGCAGGACAAATGTACGCTGCCTCCGTTTGCTCCGGGTTCTTTCAGCTCCTGAAAAATGTCGTAGCGCACCTCGGTGGAAGTGGTATCCTGTTCCGGGGCTGCGTATAGTTTCCCGGCAAACAAAAAGACGATAAGGATATATTTAACCATAAGCCTGTATAAATAAGCAAGTCCGGAAAGCCGGAAATTTTGGCGAAGATACGGATTTTCGTGAAAAGATAAAAAGTAAAAGGCAAAAAGTGGAACACCCTCGATGATAGACGGAATACCTTTAAATATTAAAAAAGTGTTAATCTGTGCAACATTTCCGGCAGAGTAAAGCAAAAACCGATAAATTTGCTCTGTTTATGTTGAATATGAAAAACGCTCGATATGAGTCAGGCTACTGAACAACAAATCATTGAAATATTAAGGCAGGAAACCATTCCTGCCCTGGGATGTACAGAGCCTGTCGCCTGTGCTTTGGCTTGTGCGAAATGCCGTGAAGTGCTGGAAGGGATTCCCGGCCACATCAAAGTGCTGGTGAGCGGAAATATTTATAAAAACGGAATGGGAGTGGGGATTCCCGGTACGGGAATGACCGGACTGCCTATTGCCGCCGCTTTGGGAGCTGTTTGCGGAAAAACGGAATACGGGCTGGAAGTGCTGAAAAAAGTGTCCGAAGGTTGCAACTTATCGGTATCGAAAGAATTGCTGGAAAAAGATGCCGTAGAAATCTGTCTTTTCGAGGACGCCCCCGATAAGCTCTATGCGGAAGCCATCTGCACCAGAGGCGGGGACGTGGTGAGGACGGTTATCGTACACGCCCATACGAATATCGTGCTGGTAGAGAAAAACGGGGAAACCTTATATAAAAAAGATTATCAGCCATTGACGGCTGAAAAAAATAATCGACCGGAACTGAGTGTGGCGCGTATCTGGGAATTTATTCATGAAGTAGACGTTAAAAAGATCGAATTTGTGCTCGAAGGGGCGGAAATGAATAAAGCCATATCCGAAGAAGGACTGAAAAGCGCCTACGGATTGCAAATCGGGAAAACTTTGAAAGAGAACATCGACAAGGGATTGCTGGAGGACGATTTCCTGAACAACGTGCTGATCCGTGCCACAGCCGCTTCGGATGCCCGCATGGACGGATGTGAAAAGCCGGTCATGACCAATTCAGGCAGCGGTAATCAGGGCATTACGGTATATTTGCCTGTTGTGGTGGCCGCCGAACGTTTCGGTTCTTCGCGCGAACAACTGGCGCGGGCTCTCGCCCTGAGCAACCTGATCGCCTCCCATATTCACTATTACATGGGACATCTGTCCGCCCTTTGCGGGATATTGATTGCCGGCACGGGCTCTGCTTCCGCTATCACTTACCTGATGGGCGGGACATACGAACAAATGGTCAATGCCATTAAAACCATGTGTTCCAACCTCACCGGAATGATGTGTGACGGAGCGAAACAAGGCTGTGCCCTGAAAGTGTATTCCGGCGTATCCGCCGCCGTACAAGCCGCATTACTATCGATGAACGGCATTAAAACCCAAAACGACGGCATCATCGAGGACGACATCGAAAAGACCATCCGTAACATCGGATTGATCGGTACCGCCGGAATGGAACAAACCGACAAGACGATCCTGAACATTATGTGTAAAAAGAAATAGACTTGTTATTGAAAATAAGATAGTTAACTGGTGAAACAAATCTGTCCGGACAAATGGGTTTCCTGTTTTTTCCAAAAGAAAAACCGGGCTTTTGTGGAGCTTGCTTTATTTCAAAATCGTTTCCTTTTCCCCGATTTCCAATCTCAATAAAATCTTAAAAAGATGTGAAAACATGATGTTTTTAAGGCATTTCTTTTTATAAAATCCAAAGATAGGTTCGTGTCTTTAAAAATAAATCCTATCTTTGTCCTAATTATCGCTTAGGGGATGAATTTGGTAGGTATTATCCATAAAAAAACGAACGTTTTTATTCCCGTTTCCTCGTTTTTACCCTTTAATTTACATCTTTTCTTAATTATTTAACAATCATCTTTTTATATTTCCCCCTACTTTACATTATTTCATTCTTATTGCACCCAAATTAAACGTTCGTTTTTTTTGGTGATTTGCATTTTATTGTTAATAATTTATCATCGTTTTATCTGATTATCTATTTCCTTGATTTTATATAACTATTTCATTATTCTCTTTTTACATCCATTTTGTTCTGGCTTATCAACCGTCCCCCTATGGCATCCGAAGTTCCTTCAGTGCCTGGGACGTAAAAGAGTCTCCCGGTGGCGTCGCCGTGGGTTGCTACACATATAGGGTAACAGACCGAATGTGAACTGGACATTCTGTGTCCGGTGGGGAAACCCCCGAAGGCAACGTCGCTGCAGTGGTTTCTGGGAGCGGGAGTTCGATTCTCCCGGCAGCGCCTAAATATAATAATGTATTAGAATTTTTATTTTATAATGAATAAAGAAACGAGAACCTCTAAAAGTATCCAGAATGCTAAAATTGCATTGTTATTCTATTTTATTAATCTCGTTTTAAGTTTTTTTTCTCGAAAGGTATTTTTAGACTATTTGGGATCGGAAGTTTTAGGCTTGAATACGACAGCCCAAAATTTACTCGGTTTTTTAAATTTGGCAGAATTAGGTATCGGGTCGGCTATTTCTTACGCACTATATCGTCCTATTTTCGAAAAAAATATTCAGGTAATTAATGAAATTGTTTCTGTCCAAGGATATTTATATAGGAAGATAGCCTATGTTGTGTTTGCTGCAGCTATCATACTTATGTTTTTTTTCCCCTGGATTTTTGCGAAAGCGGAGATTCCTTTGTGGTATGCCTATGCAACATTCATTGTTTTATTATGTAGTTCTTTATTTAGCTATCTGTGGAACTATCGTCAGATTGTATTGACTGCAGACCAAAAGGAATATAAGGTTACGATTAACCTTCAGGGATTTAAAATCGTCAAAGTTTTATTGCAGATTGCAGCAATCGTTTATTTATACAACGGTTACCTTTGGTGGCTGATTTTAGAGTTTGGAATGGCTCTAATTACGGTAATTGTTTTAAATCGATTGTTGAAAAAAGAATACCCATGGCTGAAGAGCAGTCCAGGAGAGGGCAGGCTTTTAAAACAAAATTATCCTATCATATTATCGAAGACCAAACAGATCTTTTTTCATAAAATCGGAGGTTTCGTTTTAACGCAAACAAGCCCATTGATTATCTATGCGTATGCTTCTCTGACCCTTGTCGCTTTTTATGGAAACTATATGTTGATTGTTACCGGGGTTACATTGTTGCTGTCGGCGTTGTTCAATAGTATAAATGCAGGTATCGGTAATTTAATCGCGGAAGGTGACCGGAAAAAAATAATTAAGGTGTTCAATGAATTATTTTCTTCTCGTTTTTGGTTTGTGAGTACAATCTGTTTTGCCGTTTATTTGCTTACGCCTTCTTTTATTACCTTATGGGTGGGGCAACAATATTTATTGGATAACTTGTCGTTCATATTAATCATTGCGATCATGTATATCAATCTTATTCGTACTGTGGTAGATTCTTTTATAAGTGCGTATGGATTATTTCAGGATATATGGGCGACGATTACGGAAGCGGTCTTGAATTTAGGATGTTCTCTGGGATTAGGCTATTTTTGGGGATTGCCTGGAATTTTGTCCGGAGTATTGATCAGTTTGTTATTGATTATCTTTTCCTGGAAACCTTATTTCCTGTTTCACTGCGGTTTTAAATTACCGGTTGTGAGATATTTTGTAATGTATGTAAAGCATTTCTTTTTAGGAGGGGTTGCATTCTTTATTAGTTTGAAAGTTGCCGAATTTATTCATATAGATGCTTCGGATTCCTTCCTTATGCTGGGTATATATGCCTGTCTTACCATAGGATTTTATTTTGTATTTAGCGGCTTATTGCTTTATTGTTTTAGTTCCGGGATGAAAAATTTTATAGCCCGTTTTATGAATTTTATTTATAAATAAATCCATTCATGAAAATATTAATAGATTTAGTTTATGTAAGACCGGATAATATATATTCCAGTTTATCGGTATATGCCTTTCGGATTTTGGATACTTGCCGTCAAATGGAGCATTCTCATGAAATTGTTTTATTAGTAACTCCGGAAGTAAAAAAGATTTGTGAAGAAAGATTTCCAGAATTTGAATGTATTATTTATTCTGTTCCTGTTAATTTTTGGTCAAAGATAAAATACGTTAGAATCCTTTATGCTCTGAATTATTATCGTAGGGTTGTAAATCATTCGGATTGCGATAGTATACTGATCACAGGAGATGTTTGTATGTATACAGTATTTAGCTTTAAGATCAATAAAATTTTTGTTATCCACGATCTTAAATCTTTGACGTATGGGGAAACAACTAAGTTGCAGAAGATTATAAGTAAGTTTTATTATAAACAACAAATTAAAAGTTCTGTGCGGGTAATAGCTATTTCAGAATATGTAAAGCAAACAGTATTGAATATTTATAAATCGGTGAAACCGGAAAAAATTAAAACCATATATAATAGTGTAATAATGTCGGAAGAGGAACAAAAGCCATCCGGTATTCCATTAGGATTAAAGTATATCCTCTATGTAAATACTTTATCCGAATATAAAAATATTCTCATTGTATTAAAGGCTTTTAATTTTATAAAATTGAATATAGAGCATAAGTTGGTTTTTGTAGGCAAGTCTACACCTTATTGGGAAAATGTGCTGTTGCCCTATATAAAGAAAGAAAAATTAGAAGATAGAGTTATTCAATTGTCTGATCTTGATGATTCAGAATTGAAGTATTTGTATACTCATGCTTCCTTGTTTGTTACAGCTTCTTTGCATGAGGGATTTGGTTATACTCCAATCGAAGCCGGTATTTGTAAATGTCCTGTTATTTCTTCTCGTTGTGAGGCTTTACCTGATTCTACAATGGATTTATTGTTTTATTACGAACCACCTTGTGATTATAAGGTTTTAGGTGAAAAAATAATATCTGTACTAGCATCTCCACCTGATCAACCTGAATTGGAATTTATTTCACAGAAATATAAAAATAGATATGATCCCCGGAACCAAGTGGAACAGATATATAACCTTTTTTCTGAATTAAAGACATCATAATAAAGTTTTAAGTTTTTATGGGAAAGTAAGTGAATATATTTTTATACTATTAAAAAGCATTATAAAATCCGTTTTAGCTCAGAAATAAAGAAGAAGATGAGAGTTTTGAAAAAAGTAATCAGAAAAAAGTTAATACATCGCTGGAATATAGGATTTATTGAAGGTGATGTCAATATTATGCTAAGGCAGAAGACTTGGAACATTCGTTGGTTAAAACATTCTTATAAAGATCGTTGGTTTGCCGATCCTTTTATTTTATCGATTACAGATTCGGAAATAGAAGTATTGGTCGAGGAGTTTTATGATCCAATAGATAGGGGGCGTATTTCTAAACTTATAATAGATAAGAATTCCTATCAATTGAAAAAGTGTATTCCTATTCTTGAGTTGGATACACATCTTTCTTTTCCTGTTATTTTTCAGAGAGATAATGAGATTTATATCTACCCTGAAAGTTCGCGAAGCCAACAGTTGGTTTTATATCGCTACCATCGTGAAACAGAAACAGTCGAATCGGTGAAAGTGTTAAGTCATCAACCTTTAACGGATGCGACGATAACCACGTTATTCGGTTCTCCTTATTTATTTTCTACAAGTATGCCGGAGCCTAATAAAAATATCTTACATATTTATCGTGCTGATGAATGGGACGGGAATTATGTATTGGAACAGACGGTGAAATTTCAGGATAATACGGCCCGTAATGCCGGGGAGATATTTAAAATAGGTAATCGTCTCATTCGTCCTGCCCAAGATTGTAACGATGCTTATGGGCATGGAATTATATTTCAGGAAGTCTTTTTTCAGGAAGGGGAATTTTCTTTTCAGGAGTTGATTCGTTATTATCCTACTTCTTGGCGGTATAATCTTGGGATGCATACTTTTAATATAAAGGAAAATATAGCTGTTGTGGACGGCCGCGGTTATCGAAATCCTGTGTTTGGACATTTCATAGACAAAATTCGTAAGATTTTACACGTTTAAAAGATGAGGTTATTATTTTATATAACAAGTTTAAGAGGCGGAGGGGCGGAGAGGGTGATGTCGATATTGTGTAATAAGTTTGTAGAGAAAGGGTACGAGGTTTATATTGCTACCAATACAAAGCAGAATTTTGTGTATGAACTTGATAAAAGAATACATGTTGTTTCATTGTATCCTGAAAATTATGAGAAATTACCAAAAATTTACCGGCTTTTAAAATTTTATAGTTTAGTGAGATCTATTGCCCGGCAGATCAAGCCGGATATTATTGTTTCTTTTGCACATAATGTATGTTTGGCAGTTGTCGGCTTATCGATTCCGGTGATTCAGTCGGAACATACCACTTTTGCAAGGAAAGTTTCCCGTAAATTCGATTTTGAAAGATTATATATAAATAAGCTGGCAACTAAAGTAACGGTATTAACGCAATATGATTATAATTTAATAGGGAAATGTCTACCACAAAAGGTTATCATGCCGAATCCTTTGACATTTCATCCGTTATCTGCAGTTCCTGCTAAAAATAAAGTAATTCTGGCGGCCGGACGATTAGATATTTGGAAAATAAAGGGATTCGATACTTTAATAAAAACCTGGAGTTTAATTGCAGATCGATATCCTGATTGGCAGGTGGAGATTGCGGGGACCGGAAAAGAAGAGAATTTAAATAAATTAAAAGCATTGGCAGAGAAATTAGGGGTTGTAAATTCAGTACATTTCTTAGGGTTTCGTTCCGATGTTGATAAATTAATGCGAGATAGTTCTATTTTTGTTTTAACCTCTCGATATGAGGGATTTGGAATGGTTTTACTTGAGGCGATGTCTCAGGGATGTACTTGTGTCAGTTTTGATTGTATGACTGGACCTCGTGAAATAATTACTCATAATTGGGACGGACTTTTGGTATCGAATCAAAGTGAGGAGAAAATGTCAGGAACTTTATCACTTTTGATCGAGAATGAAAAACTTAGATACGAATTAGCAGATCATGCACTTCAAACCGTTAGACATTATATGCCTGATACTATTGTAGAGCGTTGGGACGGTTTGTTTGAGGAATTATTAAATAGAAAAAAATGATAAAGCGAATATTACTTTATTTAAGACGTAGATTTTTATCGGCAGAAGAATATGCTCGTCTGATAGGAGTGAATATTGGAGAGAATAATTGGATTGATACAAAAAATTGGGGAGCAGAACCGTATTTAATAACCATTGGAAATCATTGTCAGATCACCCGGGGGGTCTATTTTCACACTCACGGAGGAGTTCAGGTATTAAGAAGAAAATATCCTGATTTTGATGTTTTTGGAAAAATAATTGTTGGTGATTACGTTTATATCGGAACCGGGGCTCAAATTCTTCCCGGTGTTACAATTGGTGATGGTGCTCTTATTGCAGCAGGTGCCATTGTTACGAAATCGGTTCCTGCCAATATGATCGTTGGGGGAAATCCTGCCAAAGTTATTGGGGATACTGATCATTTTTTAGAAAAGATGTTGCCTTATAATGTCAAATCCAAGTTCTTATCTGCTAAGGAAAAAAAGAAATTACTATTATCTCTTGATGATAAATATTTTATTCACAAATAGATATTTGTTATAGCCTCGTTAGAAGGAAAGAGAAATATTGAATGCTTTTCTGTTTTTTAATTGAAATTTTGGTAATATTTATTTAAGTATGACAATATATATACTGAGTTTAGTATCGATATTATTATTTGTTTTATTCATAAAAAGTATTCCTATTTCTTTAAACAAACAAGAGAAGGTCTTGAGTATAATTATTGGGATACAGTTATTTTTTATTGCTGCTTTTAGAAATGATAGCGTTGGAGGTGATCTTGTTGGATATTTCAGTGCTTATAATGTAATAAATGCAACGCCCTGGAGTGGAATTTTTTCTTCTATACGGTTTGAATACGGTTATGTATTACTGAATAAATTATGTAGTTTAATATCGGATGACACAAGGGTATTACTGATCGTTACAAGTTTTATAATCGTTTTAGGCTACGTGTATTATATCTATAAAAACTCACGAATCGTTTGGTTGAGTTTTTTTCTTTTAATCTGTTTGGGCTATTACGTATCTTCCTTGTCCATGCTAAGGCAATCTCTTGCGATTGTCGTGCTTTTGAACGGTATTCAGTTTGTGGAAAAAAAATCTTTTTTCAAATTCTTATGGTGCGTTGTCCTTGCTTCCTTTTTCCATTTAACTGCTGCCATTTTTATTATCCTTTATCCAATTTCAAAATTAAAAATTAGTTGGGGATACTTCATTGTCGTGTTTATTATAACCATCCTTCTATCTCAAATATTAGGAAGGTTTCTTATTATGTATTTGATTGATAGGTATTTTGTTGGTTATGAAGGTAAAATTATTTCAGGGGAAGGATATAGTATGCTGCTGCTGCTGTTAACGGTAACCTGTTTAGGAATGAGTGTGCGAAGAAAATATATTGGCGTGGATAATAGAAAAATGAATGTTTATTTTCATATTATGATCTTAGCCTGTTGTATGCAATTATTATCTCTTCAGTTCAGTTTGTTTGCCCGCATCGTTTTGTATTTTAGTACTACAATGATTGTTTTCATTCCTAACGTTATACGGAGTGTTCCTATTCGGGAACTGAGACTTATCGGGCTGACTTTGATTTGTGCATTGACAACGTATTATTTTATTTTTATCATACTTGGCCGAAATACCTCGGGAATACTTCCTTATTCATTCATGTGGAATTAAAACTGAAAATTTAATAAAAGAGTAATTGTTTTCCATATTGATGGAGTAAATAGATTTATATATTAAGTATGATGAGAATATTATGCCTTATAGATAGTTTGGGGTCGGGGGGGGCCCAGCGGCAAATTGTGGGACTTGCTGCTTTATTGAAATCATCGGGAAGACAGGTGAAATTGATATATTATCATGACTCTCATTTCTACCGCTATTATTTGGATGAACATCAGGTAGATTATGAATGTATTCAATGTTCGAAGCATAAATTTGTAAATTTATATTATGTTTTAAAAGCAGTTAAGTCATTTCGGCCTGATGTTGTTATTTCTTATCTGGATGGCTCTTCTTTGCTTGGTTGTATAGCTAAAATAACCGGAACAAAATTTACATTGATTGTTTCGGAACGTAGTTCAACTAAGCATTTGCCTCTAACATGGAAAAGAAGAGTTAAATTTTTTCTTTACCGAAAAGCAAATTATATCGTTCCAAATTCATACTCGGAGGCATTGTTTATCGGTGAGCATTATCCTTGTTTAAAAGATAAGATTCACCCGATAACTAATTTTGTCAATGTAGATTATTTCTGTCCCGGGAATAGCGATAAAATGGTTTCGGGTAAATTCAATGTTCTTGTTGTCGGACGTATATTGCCTTCTAAAAACATATTGAATTTATTAAAAGCTCTTCGGAAAATCCTTGGTGAAGGTTTTCGCTTTTCTGTCACTTGGGTGGGAAGAGAGGAAGATCAGGAATATTATTCTCAATGTTTGGCAGAAAGAGATAGATTGGGGTTGAACGATGTTTTTCACTTTAAGAAAGAGTCGAAGAATGTGTTGGAAGAGTATCGGAAAGCGGATGTTTTCTGTTTGCCTTCCTGGAGAGAAGGTTACCCGAATGTAATTTCAGAAGCAATGGCTTGCGGTTTGCCTGTTTTGTGCGGTGATATTGGAGATAACGCTAACATTATAAGTGAGGGGAATAATGGTTTTTTATTCGATCCTCATTCTGTGGATAGTATGGCTGATACTTTTATGAGATTTTTTAAGATAGATCGTAATTCTATTCTAAAAATGGGAAAAGAAAGTCGGCGTATTGCTTTAGAGAAATTTTCGGCGGCGAAGTTTGTGGAAAAATATTTGGAACTCATCGAATCGGGATATGAAAAAGAATAATCGGGTTATTATTTTTTGCGGGGCATTAGCTGCAGGAGGGGCAGAGCGTGTAATATCCATGCTTGCCGGGTATTTTTTGAACTATTTTCAAGAGGTCGAGGTTGTGATGTATTATGACCAGGCTATATGGTATCCGATAGATAAACGAGTGAAGATCGTGAGTATAGAAAAAGAAATCAATTCAAAAAAAATACTTCAAAAAGCACAATGGTTTCGCCGATATGTAAAAAACACAACCCCAGAGGTTGTGTTTTCTTTTTTGTCGCCATTTAATATGTTTGCGTTGATCAGCCTTTGGGGATGCCGGATTCCGGTAATTGTCGCCGACCGGGCTGATCCTCGTTTCGATCCGGCTTCTCCGGTATTGAGGGGGGTGAGGAATATATTATATCGTTTTGCCGATGGGCTTGTGGTTCAGACCCGATCCAATTTGTCGTATTATTCCAATCAGATAAAAGCTAAAAGTGCCGTGATTTATAATCCCGTGTTTTTACAAGACTATGTAGGGCAGGCTTTGAAGCATTCTTCCAAAAAGAAAATAGTTAGTGTGGGGCGTTTGACAAGTGTAAAGAATCAAATGATGTTGATAGATGCATTTGCCCGATTTGTCGACAAGTTTGATCATTATGAGTTGGTCATATATGGGGAGGGAGAAATGAGGCAAAGTCTGGAAGAACATATTAAAGAATTGGAGCTACAAGATAAAGTAAAATTACCCGGTGTTCAGAAAAACATTTTTGAACATATTGTCGATGCAGAATTATTTGTTTTGTCTTCGGATAATGAAGGTATGCCTAATGCACTAATAGAAGCGATGTGTTTGGGATTACCTTGTATTTCAACTTGTGTTTCAGGAGCAGTGGATTTGATAGAAGACGGTGTGAATGGCTGCTTAATAGAGGTGGGTAATAAAGATGGATTGGCTCACAAAATGATTGAAATGGTTGAAAATTCTTCAAACTCAAGACAAATTGCAAAAGAAGCTGTTAAGTTGGCTGATAGATTGAAAGTTGGTGATATAGCGGAGCAGTGGGTCGTTTTTATGCGGAAGGTGTTGAAGGTTGAACAGGACTAATAAAATGAGCAATATAAATTATTAAATCAGGTTGTATGAAAGTTTTGGTGACAGGTGGAGCCGGTTTTATCGGCTCTAATCTTTGTGAATACTTGCTTTGTCAAGGATATCGGGTGCGCTGCTTAGATAATTTTGCAACAGGAAAACCGGAAAATATAATGCCTCTGTTAGAAAAACATCCTGAAACCTTCCAATTGATTGTGGGGGATATCCGTAACATGGAGGATTGCCGGAAAGCTGTCGATGGGATGGAATATGTATTACATGAAGCTGCATTAGGTTCTGTTCCTCGCAGTATTCAGGATCCTTTAACTTCTAATGAGGTAAATGTTACCGGGTTTCTTAATATGTTGGTGGCCTCCCGTGATGCGGGCATAAAACGTTTTGTCTTTGCTGCAAGTTCCTCTACGTATGGCGACAGTAAGTCGTTGCCTAAAGTTGAAGAGGTCATTGGTAAGCCTCTTTCTCCTTATGCCGTAACAAAATATGTCAATGAACTTTATGCAGATGTTTTTGCAAAAACCTATGGAATAGAATATATAGGATTACGATATTTTAATGTATTCGGACGCAGACAGGATCCTTTCGGAGCTTATGCCGCTGTTATACCTCTTTTTGTTAAAAAATTGATTAACCACGAATCTCCTGTAATCAATGGTAATGGAGAGTTTTCAAGAGATTTTACATATATCGACAATGTGATTCAAATGAATTATTTGGCTCTTACAACTTCTAATCCCGAAGCCTTGAATACTGTCTATAATACAGCCTATGGCGAACGTACGACTTTAAATCAACTGGTTGGATGTTTGAAGGAATTTTTAAGTAGTTATGATCCCATTATTGGGCAAATCGAAGTGATTCATGGAGAAAATCGTGCAGGAGATATTCCCCATTCTTTAGCGTCTATCGATAAAGCAAAAAAAATGTTAGCCTATAATCCACAGTATTCTATGCGTGAAGGCTTAAGGGAAGCTGTAAAATGGTACTGGGAAAACTTGAGATAAAAATTATTTTTAATTAAAAAGATATGGAAAATATAAAAATTGCCGTAATCGGTCTCGGTTACGTTGGGCTTCCTTTGGCCCGTTTGTTTTCGACTAAATATACAACTGTTGGGTTTGACATGAATCGAAATCGGGTAGAGGCTTTGATGCAGGGACACGATTCAACCCTTGAAGTTGCGGACGATCTATTACAGGATGCTTTGAAAAAAGGATTTGTCTGTACTTCCGATGTTGAGGATATAAGAGATTGTAATTTTTATGTAGTAGCAGTACCCACTCCGGTGGATAAAAATAATAATCCCGATTTATCTCCCTTATATGCTGCCAGTACTACTGTCGGAAAAGTTATAAAGCCTGGTGATATTGTTATTTATGAATCGACCGTGTATCCGGGTGTAACAGAGGATGAATGTATTCCTGTCGTAGAAAAAGTTTCCGGACTCAAATTTAATCGGGATTTCTATGCCGGTTATTCGCCGGAGCGGATTAATCCGGGGGATAAATTGCATACGGTAGAAAAAATAAAGAAGGTCACCTCAGGATCTACTCCTGAAATCGGGAAGGTCGTAAATGAGGTGTATGCTTCGGTAATAACGGCAGGGACACATTTGGCTCCTTCTATAAAAGTTGCGGAGGCGGCTAAAGTAATTGAGAATTCCCAGAGGGATATTAATATTGCTTTTGTAAATGAATTGTCGAAGATTTTTACAAAAATGGGAATCGACACACAAGAGGTTTTGAGTGCTGCTTCTACGAAGTGGAATTTCTTGCCTTTTAAGCCGGGATTGGTTGGGGGGCACTGTATCGGTGTGGATCCGTATTACCTTGCCCAGTGTGCCCAGAGGTACGGTTATAATCCGGAAATTATCCTTGCTGGAAGACGGACGAACGATGGAATGGGGGAATATGTGGCCAACCAAGTCATTAAGTTGATGCTAAAAAAAGGAATACAGGTATTGAATTCTCACATTTTAATATTGGGCTTTACTTTCAAGGAAAATTGTCCCGATGTTCGCAATACAAAGGTTATTGATATTATAAACGCTTTAAATGAATATAATTTAAAGATTACTGTTTATGATCCTTGGGCTAATGTTGATATTGTAGAAAAAGAGTACGGTATAAAAATAACGGATAAACGGCCTGAAGATAAATACGATGCGATTGTATTGGCTGTGGCGCATGATAAGTTTAATGATTTTGTATTGGCTCCTCTTCTTAAATCTGCTCATGTTGTATATGACGTAAAGGGTATCTTGGATAAGATTCTTATTGACGGAAGGTTATAGGATTGTTAAATATACAAGATGCTGAAATAGAGGGATTCTAAGTGGGGCATCTGTATGTTCTATTGTTTATAATCAAGTATATATGCGTATTTTTCATGTTATCACCCTGTCCTCTGTGGGCGGGGCTCAGTCCGTTGTGGTTAATCTTGCCAACGCCCAAGTTGAGAATAATGAAGTCTGGGTTATATCGTCCGACTCCAAAGAAGCATGGAAGGCTTTAAAACCTGAAGTGAAAGTTATCGGTATTCCTCAATTGAAAAGGGCGATTTCAGCTTTAGATGCTATTGTTTTAGCTAAATTAATTTACTATAGGATAAAGTATTGTCCAGATGTGGTGCATTTACATTCTTCAAAAATTGGTGCTTTGGGACGTATTGCTTTCAATCCTCGTAAAACAATTTACACGGTGCATGGTTTTGATTCAATCCGTATTGCTAACCGTTCTTTCCTGCCAATAGAAAAGGTTCTCAAAAATAGGTGTGCAAAGATCGTTGGAGTGAGTGAATATGACAAAAAGAATCTGAAAGCAGAGGGAATTTCTAAGCATGTAGTTTCTATATACAATGGTATTATGGACTATTCTTTGCAGAGCGAGGAAGTTGCCCCGAAAATGAAAGAAAAGTTTGAAACAATAAAACAGCAGTATGCTAAAATTGTTATGTGTATTGCTCGTGACGCCTCTCCTAAAAGGATGGATTTATTTTTAAAGGTAGCGGAACAGTTACCACAATATGCTTTTGTTTGGATTGGGAATACAAAGGAACATAACGCAGGGGAAAATGTATTCTTATTGGGACAAATTCCAATGGCCTGTTTACTGTTAAAATATGCAGATATTCTGATGTTGTTTTCGAATTTTGAAGGTTTGCCGATGAGTGTTATTGAGGCGTTGTCGTTCGGAAAGCCTGTTATTGCTTCTAAAGTCGGTGGTATCCCTGAATTGCTGGATGGACACAACGGTTATGCTGTGGATAACGAGGTAGAGGAAATTGTTCCTAAAATTCAGATGGTTTTAGAGAATACGGAAAGATATTCGGAATTGTCCGTTCAGGCCAGAAGGACTTACGTTGAAAAATTTACGGTAAATAAAATGTTGCAAGGTTATGAGCAGGTATATGAAGAGATCGTAAGGCATAAAGGTTAGTTGTTTTTTGCATAAAGGAATTCCAATCTCGGGATTCCTTTTTTTAATAATAGTAATTTATGAAAGTAACACTTATTGGAGGTTCTGGTTTTGTAGGAACACGCTTGATCGATTTGCTAAAGCAAGATGATTTTGAAATACAGAATATAGATAAGCAACAAAGTCATTTTTTCCCGGATGTCACGATGATAGGAGATGTGAGGGATAAGAAAAAATTGACGGAGTTACTGAAAGGTACGGACGTAGTTGTATTGTTAGCGGCGGAACATCGAGATGATGTTTCGCCGGTTTCGCTTTATTACGATGTGAATGTGGGAGGGATGCGGAATACATTGGCTGCCATGGAAGCCAATGGAATCCGGAGGATCGTTTTTACTTCTTCGGTTGCTGTATACGGGTTGAATAAAAAGAATCCGGACGAAGAGTATGCCAAAGATCCCTTTAATCATTACGGTAAGAGTAAATGGCAGGCCGAACAGGTGTTGGAAGAGTGGCATCGGACACATCCGGATTGGAATGTGAATATTTTACGCCCTACGGTGATTTTTGGAGAACGTAACCGGGGAAATGTTTATAATCTGTTGCAACAAATTGCTGGTGGAAAATTTCTGATGGTGGGAAGCGGGAATAATAAAAAATCGATGGCTTATGTCGGGAATATCGTTGCTTTCATCAGGTTTCTTATTCAAAATAAAATCTCGGGGTATGATGCTTATAATTACATTGATAAGCCCGATTTTACGATGAATGAATTAGTTGCTCATGTTGGAATGGTTTTGAAAAAACATATCCCTGCTACTCACTTTCCATATTGGTTGGGTATGTTAGGAGGATATGGGTTTGATATGCTGGCATTTCTTACGCGTAAGAAGATGACGATCAGCTCCGTCAGAGTAAAGAAATTTTGTGCAACCACCCAGTTCGATGCTACGAAAGTTTTAAAAACTGGATATAAGGCTCCTTACACTTTGGGAGAAGGATTGGCCCGGACGTTGGAATTTGAGTTTGTACATCCGCGAAAAGACGATGTCATTTTTAAGAGTGAATAATTTCTATAAATATTATTGTATGAATGTAGAATATGGAGGAATTAGCTCAGGAAATCTGATGGAAGAGATTTTGAAGTTGTGCGAGAAATACCAGGCTTGCCGGGTGGAGGAAGAGAGGCGGGAGGAGTGTGCGGAGGTGAAGCGGCGGTTGGAAGAGTTGTGTGAGGAGGGGAGGATGAGGATTGGGGAGGCGGATGCGGGGTTGCTGGTGGCGTTGGTGGATGCGTATGAGGTGACGCGGGATGAGGGGATGTTGCAGGAAGTGCTGGATGCGGTGAGCGAGGTGGCGGAGGAGTTGGAAGCGTCGCCGTTACATGTGAAGTTGTTGGCCTATTGTTATTTTTATACGGAGGATGAGGAGTGTGCGGAGCTGGCGAAGCGGATGCTGGAGCGGTTGAGGGCAGACCGGAGTGTGACGGAGGCGGAGCTGGAGAAAGCCCGGGAAATTTATGGGGAACTGGTGGAGGAATCCGGTTGTTGAGCGGTGAAAATCGGTTGTGTTTGGCGTGTGGAGTGGATTCGGATTTCTGATATTTTCAGGAAATGTGTAATTTCCTTTTGTTTATAATGTATTTTTGCTGGCTTTTGTGTTTCTTTATTGGTTTGGAAAGTATTGCTTTTATTGTAATGGTATAAGATGGCCTGCCTTCTCCTTGGCAGGCTGTTGTATTTTGTTCGGGAGTGCGCCCTGAAATAAGGTTGTTTATCGGATGGGCCCCTTTGGGGGGGGGGGGGGGCACCCTTGGTGGGCGGGAGGGGTGTACCCTATGGTAAGATTGGAATTGGGGGTACAGTGGTTGATATGTCGAAGAGGCTTACTGATGAAACCGATACGGGCTTCGAATGATATATGAGTTTTCCTTATTTTTACTCTTCTTACGTGTACAGATCCATATAAAGGAAAACCGAAAGTTTAAATTTTGGCAGGAAATGTAAAAAGAATCGCAATCTGTAAATTGCTCTTTAAAAATGCCGAATCTTGTATTACCAGTCCCGATACCAAGGGTGGAGGAGTTGTGTATTTCAATGAAGTTCGTTTAGGGGATTATTCCCTCGTACGTATTCCGAGGGTAGGGATTCGGAAAGGAAGTTACTTGTATCTTCTTTGCTTATAGAGTTAACCGAAGACATCTTCAGGAAGGTTCCTAAAATCACCTTTTTCAAATGTGATACATAAAAGAAAAACTACAAGATTTTTCCTGTAGTTTTCCATTAATATAATTAGATAACAGTGTTCAATTTTAATCCATTTTTATACTTTCCCCAATAGCATGTTATTTGAATTCGTAATAAAATATAACAGGATTTGCATCTTCTTCTAAATGAATTAATTCATTGTAATTACTTACGTTTGGCTTTATTATATCTTTTAATGTACCTCCTACAAATGAAGCATATGATGAAGGATTACAATAAGAATATACTCCCTTGGAATCTACCCATTTTAAATTTAGTGGAAACCTTTCTCCATTAAAAGTAATATCATCAATTAAAACTATATATGAATAGGTCTCCGTATTTGAACTATATACATTGCGTCGAATAGGTCCATCAGTATATTGGAAAAATAACCCGTTATTCGTTTCTATCAGATTTATTATTCCATATTTTTTATTTTGTTTTTTCATTATTTGGTCAGCTTCAAGACCGTACTTATTGTATGCATTCAATAATTCGTCCCGTTTTACCCATTTGTCGCTTTTAACAGCCATAAACGGAGAAATGATGTTATCATGTATCGAAACCACTGTGTCCATAAATACCTGAGCATATTTTACCGCATCTGCATTTCTTGATAAAAAGAAACTATTGCCCATAGTAAATCTTTCCATCCAACCTTGATTATATCTATCGGCATCTAACCAACTTGCCACTTCTTCTCCCGTCTCTTGGTTTATTTGATAGAGTAAAGACTGCTCATCCGATTTTATATTGGCATCGACATATAAATTATTGTCTTGATACTGAATATGCATACTTGCCCTTTTGCTGTTGATTGGAATGGAGTTTATAAATTTTCCGGTATTTAAGTGATACTTTTTCACTTTAGCATCTTCTGAATCCAATAAATAGATTTCATCCTTTTTATCATCTACTGTAAAATCGGAAATACTGATATACTCACCTGCTCCACGTCCCAATTCACCTATTTTATGGGAGAATGTTCCATCTAAATTAAATACAAGCACACTTAAATTTTCAGAATCATCAAAGACGATAATATAATGATTGTTGATATAAATTTGCTTAATATTTCCAATGAGAGAGTTTTCATTAGTCTCTAATATGATACTTTTGGAGTTTTTAAAGAAATCAGATGCTTTAACCGTTTCCTTGGTCTTTATGTCATCTAAGTCGATAATCAAAAGATCAGGATTGTTCTGTGTTTCCTTTTGTTTGGTTGCACAAGAAACAACCACAATCTGTAATATAAACAAAAATAAAAATAATTTCATGAGTTAATCATATTATTAGGGGAGGACTGAAAAGTACAAAAAGTCAAAAGCCATTTCCCATTATAGTTATCTATGTAAAGCAAATCTATGAATAAATGTGTGGTATTAAAATTAATTTGTGAAATAATTTATGTATATGTTGTCATTTATAACGGTTTGTTGATTGTAAAGTATTGTTTTAGTTTTGTTTTTGCTTATATCTTTTAGTTTAATTGAGTCCAATAGAATTTTTTGTGATATTTAGAATCAAGTTTATAGTTCAATAGTCGTTTCTTGCTTTTGGGAAAACTAACTTATTTTGCTTGAATGTTTGATTGCTATTTAGGGTGAAGTAGAAGTCAGATTTTATCTTTTCGCAAGAGTTGTATCGCTCTTACGGTGTTGTTTTATATTTACGGTAAAAGGCGAGGAGAATCTTGTGGGATAAATATAGGTGTAGAGCAAACAATTGATAGTTTTTCCTATGATTTTATAAAAAAAAACAGGGTATTGTGCAACTTGCGGGCGGAAAAACGGTAAATCGCTTTGCATCATACAGAGCATTTTAGAGGTGGGAGTAGGTTGAGCAATCGATTTAATTGCGCATGGCTGAAAAAAGTTTAGGGGGCTGGGGGCTTGATTGACGGGGCTTCTGTCGGTTGCAACAATTTTTAAACAGAATCGAAACGGATGCTGCTTATAATTTATGGAAAAATATTATATCTTTGCGCGTACTATGAGTGGAAAAGAAAAGGCATTTGTGGTTGCCGTTGATGGGTATTCTTCAACCGGGAAAAGCACTGTGGCAAAGATTGTTGCAGCAGAGTTAGGGTTTACATATATCGATACCGGAGCTATGTACCGGGCGGTGACGCTGGCAGCTTTGGAACGCGGTTGGATTGTGAACGGTGAGGTTTGCCGGGAGTTGTTGCGCAAACATTTGTGCGAGGTGAAGATCGGTTTTCAATATAACCGGGAGTTGCAGCGTTATGAAACTTACCTGAACGGAGAATATGTGGAGAAGAAAATCCGGGAAATGGAAGTGTCGAATCATGTCAGCCTTGTGGCTGCGGTCGATTTCGTGCGGAGTTACCTGGTGGAACAGCAGCGTGAAATGGGACGGAACGGACGGGTTATTATGGACGGGCGCGATATTGGGAGCGTGGTGTTCCCGGATGCCGATGTTAAGTTTTTCCTGACCTCTTCGCCTCAGGTGAGGGCGGAACGCCGTTATAAAGAGTTGATCGGGAAAGGTACGCAGGTGAGCTATGAGGAAGTGGAGGCGAATGTGCGGCAGCGCGATTATATCGACGAGCACCGGGAGGCCAGTCCGCTGGTACGGACACCGGATGCTATTTTGATAGATAATAGCCAAATGACCATTGACGACGAAGTGCGTTTTATGGTGGAAAAGATAAAGGAAAAGCTGAATGTATCGTGATGCGGGTGGAGATCGATGAAAATTCGGGTTTTTGCACGGGCGTTGTAAACGCTATTCAAAAGGCTGAAAAGGAGCTGGAGAAGGGGGAGTTGTATTGCATCGGCGATATTGTGCACAACAATCTGGAGGTGGAACGGCTGGAGGCGATGGGGTTGCGCACGATCGAACATACAGAGTTCGGGCAGTTGTCACATTGCCGGGTGTTGTTCCGGGCGCATGGAGAGCCGCCGTCTTCTTATGAAACTGCAAAAGCGAACGGGGTGGAAGTGATAGATGCTTCCTGTCCTGTGGTGCTGAACTTGCAAAAAAAGATCCGGGAGGCTTATGAAAGCACGAAGGAGAACGGGGGGCAGATTGTGATATACGGAAAGCGCGGGCATGCGGAGGTGATCGGGCTGGTGGGACAGACGAACGGTGAGGCGCTGGTGGTGGAGAATGAGGACGATCTCCGGCAAGTGGATTTTTCCCGTCCGGTGATTTTGTTTTCGCAGACCACCAAAAGCCTGGAAGGTTTCCGGGCGGTGACAGAGCTGATGCGGGAAGCCGGAGGTGATTTGGTGACGGTGCATGATACGATTTGCCGGAAAGTGGCTAACCGTATTCCGCAGTTGAAGGAATTTGCCCGGCAGCACGATGTGATTATATTCGTGAGCGGAGAGAAGAGTTCTAACGGAAAACAGTTGTTTGCCGTGTGCCGGGAGGTGAATCCCCGGACTTATTTTGTACGAAGTGTGGCGGAAGTGAGCCCGGAGATGACGGAAGGGGTGGAAAGTGTGGGGATTAGCGGGGCTACGTCCACTCCTGCCTGGATTATGGAGGAAATCCGCCGGAAGCTGGAAAACGGTCAATGAAAAAGGGTTGGAATCATTGTATGTCACAGCCCGAATGATTATAAACAGAAAATTAAAGAGATTGAAATAAATTTTATTTATTACTATTATGGGAAAAATTAAAAGAATCGGAGTCCTGACCTCAGGAGGTGATGCACCGGGAATGAATGCAGCTATCCGTGCCGTAGTCCGGACTGCTATTTACAATGGCTGTGAAGCCTATGGTATTTACGGTGGTTATCAGGGTTTGATCAATGGTGATATTAAAAGATTGCGGTCTAATGACGTCAGCAATATCATTCAGCGCGGAGGAACAATTCTGAAATCAGCCCGGAGCGTTGAGTTCCGTACCCCGGAAGGACGTACGAAAGCGGCTCAGCAATTGGCAGAGCATAAGATCGACGCTTTGGTGGTGATCGGTGGTGACGGTTCATTTACCGGAGCTAAATTGTTGATTCAGGAGCACGATGTGCCTGTTGTGGGTATTCCGGGAACGATCGATAACGACCTGTACGGGACAGATTCTACCATTGGTTATGATACGGCAGTGAATACTGCGGTTGAGGCCGTGGATAAGATCAAGGATACAGCCAGTGCCCACAACCGTCTTTTCTTTGTGGAAGTGATGGGACGTGATGCCGGGTTTATTGCTTTGAGAACGGCAATCGCTACCGGAGCCGAAGCTGTTTTGGTGCCGGAGGTGGAAACCGACCTGACCGATCTGGAACGTTTTATCGCTAAGGATTACGATCCTACGAAGTCGAGCGGTATTGTGATCGTTGCCGAAGGTGAAAAATCGGGCGGTGCTTATAAGATCGCTGAAGTGGTGGGACAATCTCATCCGGAATATGATATTCGCGTGTCGGTATTGGGACATATGCAACGTGGCGGATCGCCTTCGCAGTTCGACCGTGTGTTGGCTTCCCAGCTGGGATCTGCTGCCGTAGATGCTTTGATGGACGACCAGATGAGCATTATGGTGGGGATTATGAATAAAGAAATCGTGCATGTGCCGTTTAATAAGACGATCAAACATTCCAAAGGTTTGAATCCGGAGTTGTTGGGATTGGTTCGTATTTTGTCGGTATAATGAAAAAATTACGATAATTTGTCCGTGATTGGCGGGCAGAAAGAGGACGGGACTGTTATGCAGTTCCGTCTTTTTTTGTCTTTTTCCATTTTTTTGCTTAAGTTTGAAAACTTGAATAACCGGGTGAAATTTTTGACGGCAATTTTTGTATTCTGTTCGGTGGTGGGGATGGCTTCCGGGCAAAGATTGGACTGATGATTAAAAAGAAAACTATAAACGTATGAAAAAACTCCTGACCTATTTCCTTTCTGTGTTTTTTCTTGCCGGGGTGGCTGGTTTGTCTGCCCGTGCGCAGGATATTGATTCTAAAGTTTACTATCAGATTGTTAGCGTGAACGGGCTGGCGTTGGATAACCAGCAGAGTATCAGTAATAATTCGAATATCTTTTTAGCGCCTTCCGACCCAAAGAGCGAGGCACAGGCGTGGATGTTCGCTAAGGTGGGCACGGATACGTATGTGATTGTGAATCCATTGGGCGAAAAGGCTTTGGATAATGGAAACCAGAAGAAAGACGGCACACGGGCAATCCAGTGGGACGCGGAGTTGAATAACCGCAACCAGCATTGGAAACTGACCCGGGTGGGAGAAAATACGTATACCTTTCAGTCGCTTGCCAGCGGGTTGAATTTAGGCTATCCCGATGCCGGGCCGGTGGGGGAGCCGCTTTACCAGTTGCAGCCGGATGCTTCTAAGGACGGGCAGCGTTTTACCCTTCGTAAAATGGATATTAAGGTGAATGTGGAGTTGCTGAAAACCAGTAGTATACACGACTGGGAAAACGAAAAGATATTTGCGGTGAATAAAGAGCCGGGCCGGGCTACGTTTGTGCCGTTTTCCAGCGTTGCCGAATTGCAGGCCGATCCAAGTTATCAGAAACAGTGGGTCACTCCGCAGTCGTCCCGTTATCTGTCGCTGAACGGTAACTGGAAGTTCAACTGGGTGAAACAGCCTTCCGAACGTCCGGTGAATTTCTATAAGACGAATTACGATGTCAGCCAGTGGGCTGAAATTCCCGTGCCTTCCAATTGGGAAATGTACGGTTACGGTACGCCCATTTATACGAATGTCACTTATCCTCACCGGAATAATCCTCCGTTCATACAGGGATACCGGGGAAAAACGAGCGACATCGAGCCGAATCCGGTAGGGTCTTACCGCCGGGAGTTCATCATTCCCGCCGATTGGAAAGGGGATGAGATTTTTATCCATTTCGATGGTGTGTATAGTGCCATGTATCTGTGGGTGAACGGGAAGAAAGTGGGATATAGCCAGGGAGCGAATAACGATGCCGAATTCAATATCACCGCTTATGTGAAGCCGGGTAAGAATACGGTGGCCGCCGAAGTGTATCGCTGGAGCGACGGTAGTTATCTCGAAGATCAGGATATGTTCCGTTTGAGCGGTATTCACCGGGATGTGTATCTGGTGGCCACTCCTAAGTTGCGCCTGCGCGATTTTTACCTGACCTCTGCTTTTGAGGGAGATCAGTTGCAGAAGGCTACTTTTAACGTGTCTGCGGATATTCACAATTATTCTTCGAAACAAAGCCGGAAAGCCCGGTTGAAAGTCACCTTGCTCGATGCTGCGGGGAAAGCGGTTGCGACTATGCAGGGAGAAGTGGCTGCCCTGAATAAGAACGGGGAAACCACCGTGAAATTGTCTGCTCCGGTCAGCCATCCGGAACTTTGGTCGGCAGAGATTCCTTATCTTTATACAGCTATTTTGGAGTTGTCGGATGCCGATGGCAAACCGCTCGAAGTGGCGCAGTCGCAGTTCGGTTTCCGTAAGATCGAAATCAAAAACCGCCGGGTGTATATCAACAACCAGCAGGTGTTCTTTAAGGGAGCAAACCGCCACGATATTGATCCCCGTCACGGGAAAGCCGTTCCGGTGGATATGATGATCCGGGATATTGTCCTGTTTAAACAAAATAACCTGAATACCATTCGCACCAGCCATTATCCGAACGATGCCAAGATGTATGCCCTGTTCGATTACTACGGGTTGTATGTGATGGACGAGGCGGATATAGAGTGCCACGGGAATATGGCTATCAGTAATATGCCTTCGTGGGAAGATGCTTTTGTCGATCGCATGGTGCGTATGGTGGAACGTGATAAAAACCATCCTTCGGTGATTTTCTGGTCAATGGGGAACGAGTCGGGAGGTGGCCAGAATTTCAAGGCCGTTTATAAAGCTGCGCGGGAACTCGACAGCCGTCCGATCCATTATGAAGGAAATAATAATATTGCCGATATGGATTCACGGATGTATCCGGCAATCGAGAGTATGCGCGATCAGGATATGCAAGACCGGGATAAGCCTTATTTTCTGTGCGAGTATGCCCATGCTATGGGAAATGCTATCGGTAATCTGGATGAATATTGGGATTATATCGAAAATAAATCGCAGCGTATGATCGGTGGTTGCATCTGGGACTGGGTGGATCAGGGAATTAATAAATTCGGGGAGTTGCCCGGACGCTATTATTTTGGCGGCGGATTCGGCGATTCGCCCAACGATTTCAATTTCTGTTGTAACGGGATTGTCACTCCCGACCGTCAGGTTACTCCGAAGTTGCTGGAAGTGAAGAAGGTGTATCAATATATCAAGTTTAAGCCGGAAGACCTGAAAACCGGAAAGATCACGATTGAGAATCATTACGATTTCCTGAATTTGAATCATTTCGGGTTGAATTGGGAATTGCTGAAGGATGGGAAAGTGGTGCGTTCCGGAAAAATGGATATGCCGGATGCTGCTCCCGATTCCAAAGTGCAGGTCACTTTGCCTTATGCTGCGGATGTGCAGCCGGGGGCCGAATATTTCCTGACAGTGTCGGCCGTGCTGAAACAGCCGGAAATTTGGGCGAATGCGGGACATGTTATGGCAGACGAGCAGTTTACCGTGCAGTCACATCGCGAAGTGGCCGCCGTGGATACGAAAGCCTTGCCGGAGCTGAAAATGACGGAACAGAACGATCAGGTGCAGTTTTCGGCTACCGGGTTTTCCGCCACTTTCAATAAGGCTTCGGGCGTACTGGTTTCCCTGCGCTATATGGGCGAAGAAATGCTTTACCGTTACAGCGGTTTCACCTTTAACGGTTACCGTTCCATCGATAACGACCGTATGGGAGTGAGGCTGCCGGATTTGAGTTGTGTTTCCTTTACTGCGGCTCTTTTGCCCGATAAGAAGGAGGGGAAAGTCGTTACACAGCTTTTGGCTAAAGTGGGGAATGTGACCGTTCCTTATGAGGTGGACTATCGCCTTTATGCCGATGGAACGATTGATGTGGATGCCACTTTTAAAGCGGGTGAAAACTTCAATTTGCCGCGTCTGGCTTTACAGGCTTCGCTGAGCCCTGCGCTGGAACAGGTGGAATGGTATGGCCGGGGTCCGCAGGAAAATTATTGGGACAGGAAAAATGCCGCTTATTTCGGTATTTATAAAAACACGGTGACAGGTTTGGAGGAATCTTACGTCCGTTCCCAGTCGATGGGGAACCGCGACGATATTCGCTGGGTGAAACTGACGAATAAGTCGAATTTCGGTTTGAAGATCACCTCTAAGGATCACCTGAATTTCACCGCTTTGCATTTTACCGATGTCGATTTGTGGATGACGGTTTACGGGCACGACCTCGACCGGGTGCGCCGGGCGGAAGTGATCCTGAATCTCGATTGCATCCAGCGTGGTTTGGGGAATGCCAGTTGCGGCCCGCGCCAGCGTCCTCATTACCTGATAGAAAACAATAAAGATTATTCATATAAATTCCGGATTGAACCGGTGAAGTAAGGATTTTATAGCAGGAAAGGAGCCGGGCGGGGATTTCAGGAATATCCCTGCCCGGTATTTTTCCGCCGGGAGGGAAGAATGATGAAGTTTGCCGATGTTATAGTGCCTTTGGCGGTGGACGGGGTTTACACCTATTCGCTGCCCTCTGCTTTGGAAGGGGGAGTCGGGGTGGGAACCCTGGTGCTGGTGGCGTTTGCCGGAAATAAAAAATATACGGGGGTGGTCTGCCGGATTCACGACCGGAAGCCGGAAGGCTATGAGGTGAGGCCTGTCGAGGGGATTGCGGAAGAGCAGGTGAAATTGCCGGAGGCACATTTGCGTTTCCTGCAATGGATCGGGGAGTATTATATGGCTGCTCCGGGCGAGGTGCTGAAGGCCGCCCTGCCTGTGATGTTCCGGCTGGAAAGTTTCACTGCTGTGACCCGGACGGCGCTGGAGGTGGACGAACACGAGCTTTCCTCCCCTGAAATGGCGTTGCTGAATTTTCTTCATATCGGCGAATATGTTTCTTTAAAGGAGGCGGAGAAGTGCCTGAAAATCCGTAGCGGGGTTGCGGTGGTGAAATCCCTGCTTCAAAAGGGATATATTCAGGTGAAGGAGTCCGTAGACGAAATGTTCCGCGACCGGACGGAGCGGGTGGTGAAATGGGCGAAGGATTTTTCCGAAGCGGAGTTGGGCGAGTTGCTCGACAGCCTGAAACGTGCCCCGGCACAGCATGCGTTGTTGTGCCGCTGGATTGAAACCGGGGAGCGCGAAATGGAAAAATCCGTTTTTACCGGGAAAGTCGGTAATTCCGCAGCAGCCCTGAAAGGTTTGTGCGACCGCCATATACTGACCCTTGAACAACGCACGGTGAACCGCCTTCGGGCGGACGGGGGGCAGGTGCAGCCCGGTAACGCCTTGTCGGAGAAGCAGGAAAAGGCCTTCGGGGAGATATGCGCCGCTTTCGATTCGAAAGATTGTGTTTTGTTGCAGGGGGTGACTTCTTCCGGGAAAACCGAAGTATATATCCATTTAATCCAAAAATTTATTGCCGGGGGGAAACAGGTGCTGTATATGCTGCCTGAAATTGCCCTGACCGTCCAGATCGTAAGACGATTGCAACGGGTGTTCGGTGATACGATCGGCATTTACCATTCCGGTATGTCCGACCGGGTGCGGGGTGAACTCTGGCGGCGGCAGTGCAGCAACCAGCCTTATCAGGTGATCCTCGGTGTACGTTCTTCCGTTTTCCTGCCGTTCAGCCGTCTGGGGCTGGTGATTATCGACGAGGAACACGATGCTTCCTATAAGCAGAAGGAGCCTGCCCCCCGTTATAACGGGCGGGATGCCGCCATTATGCTGGCCACCACTTGCGGGGCTAAGGTCTTGCTGGGGTCTGCCACTCCTTCTTTCGAAACTTATTATAATGCCCGTACGGGTAAATATGGCTTTACTTGCCTGAACAGCCGTTTCGGGGATATACAGATGCCTGAAATTTTGTTGGCGGATGTGGCGGAAGCCCGGCGTAAAAAACAGATGAAGGGAAGTTTTTCTCCTTTGCTGTTGCAGGAAATGAGGCGTGTGCTCGATGAGGGGAAGCAGGTGATCTTGTTTCAAAACCGCCGGGGATATTCCACCTATGTGCAGTGCGACACTTGCGGCGACATTCCCCGTTGCAAGCATTGCGATGTCAGCCTGACCTATTATAAGCAACGCAACGTGCTGAGTTGCCGATATTGTGGCAGCCTGTCGCGGTTGGGGGAAGTATGCGGTCATTGCGGCACCGGGCATTACCGGGAACGCACTCCGGGAACAGAGCGTATCGAAGAGGAGGTGGCGCAGCTTTTCCCCGATAAGCGGGTGGCCCGTATGGACATCGATGTCATGAGCAGTAAGGCGCGTTACCGGGCGGTGATCGACGATTTCGAGCAGGGAAAAACAGATGTGCTGATCGGTACGCAGATGGTGACGAAGGGACTGGATTTCGAAAACGTGAAGCTGGTGGGGGTTATGGATGCCGACAGTATGATTAATTTCCCCGATTTCCGGTCGGAAGAGCGTGCCTATTGCATGCTGTTGCAGGTCAGCGGGCGTAGCGGGCGCAAAGGTGAGCGCGGTAAGGTGGTGATTCAGGCGGGCGACCTTAAAAACCGGGTTTATGCTATGCTTACCGGAGGTGATTACCAATCCTTTTTTACCCAGTTGTCCGAAGAGCGTAAATTTTTCGCATATCCTCCGTTCAGCCGTTTGATCCGTATCGAGCTACGCCACAAAGACCAGATTGTGTTGCGGAACGCCGCCAATCAACTTGCCGTGCAATTGCGTGAAGTGCTGGCCAACCGGGTGTTTGGGCCTGCCGTGCCGGATGTTTCGCGTATCGGCGAGCAATATCGGCTGCAATTTATCCTCAAAATCGAGCACCGGGCTTCCTTTGCCCGGATCAAATCCCTGTTGAAAGAAAGATTCGCTTTGTTGCGTCAGGAAAAAGCCTACGGCAGCGTGCGTATTTTCTGTGATGTCGATCCGCAGTAAAGGGGGAGTATCTTTTTTTGTTTTTTCTGATTATCGGTAGTGAACATAAGTTATCGTGGTGATTCTTGTTTATATTTGTTTTTTTTCATAAAAAAATAAATATATTTGTTCAGAAACCTGCCGGATTAGTTTAGGGCATGCCTGTGGCATTTATAATAATGTGTTTAATACCGGTATAATTATTCGAAAATATGAATCGGATTTTATTTATTGTATCGGTTGTTTGCCTTTTTTCATGCAAGGGGAAACCGGAATTGAATGAGGATGTAAACACGAAGATTTTTTGTGCCTATCTGGATGGGGAAACTGTTTCCCCGGTTAAATTATCGGATTTTATCGACTCTGTTTCCTTTCTTCCCATTGTTTCGGACCGTGATATTCTTATTGCCGACATAGCCGATGTGCGTTGTTTTAAAGGGCATTTTTATATCTGGGATTCGAAATCGGAGTCAATTGTTGAAGTGGACGGGCTGGGAAATATTGTTCAGGTTCTTTCCAAACAGGGACGGGCTCCCGGTGAGTATCTGAATATCACTGCTTTCGATGTAAACCCTTCCAACGGAGATATACATATTTATGACGGTGGTTCCCGGCAGATTTTGATTTATGACTGTTCGGGAAATTTTTTAAGGAAAGTCGCGGTGTCGGATGTTATTCGTGATTTTTCTGTTTTTTCCAATGAGGAATATGTTTTTTACACGCCCGACTATATGAAAGGAAACAGGAGGGGACTTTGGCGGGTGGATCGACAGGGAAATTTTAAGGAGCAATTGGTGAGTATCGATGAAAACTTCCGGTATGGAGGCATTTATCCCAAATATCTGCGTAGGATTGACGATGAAACGATTTGCTTGATGGGCGGAGAAGATTATGATCGTATTTATCATCTGACAAAAGATGCTGTAACCGTTCCCTATAAGCTGGACATCGACCGGAAAATATCCGAGGAACTAAAGCGAAGGAACGAGCCGGAGAGGTCTGAAAAGTATGCCGGAGTTTGTTATACTAAAAATGATTATATGGAAACGGATAACCTGATGATGTTGGCCGTGACCGATATGAGAAAGCGTTTATTGCTATTGTATAATAAAAGGAATGGAAAAACCGGGTATATCCGGAAACAGGAAGATTTAATCGAAGATATAAATGCTTATACGTTGCCCCGATACGGTAATAATGGAGTTATGGTCGGTGTGTTGAATGTCGGGTTTATTTTGAGTTTTAAGGCGTTACAGGAAGAGTTTCCATTTATAGCTACCGATTCCAATCCGGTGTTGGTGGTATATCATTGATAAATTTGGAGATAGGACGGTTTTGTGCCGATTCGCCGGAGCGTTTCCGTTTTTATTACCGGAGGGCGATCCGGTGATTTCGGTTGAATAGCTGCAAGCGAATAAAGGTGGAGAATTTTTTGAAAAATGGCGGGAGAAAAACGGAAAAGCGTGGAAAAAGTCTTTTTTGTGGGGGATGATGTTTTCGAATGCTTGAATTTTGCGGGGAGAAAAAGAAGTATGCTATTGGTTTGGTTTTTGGGTGATAATGACCTCCAAAACAGAAAAAGAGAAACGGAACGAACGGATTGGGAAGGAGAACATAGAAAAGAAAGGAGTTGAAACGATAAATAATATGAAAATGTGTTGCATTATTTAAAAGTGCTTGTTACCTTTAACACAGATAACCATCATGGTTGCATCTCTTGTTAAACAATCTCTTGTTCATCTTAGGTTGGTCATATTTTTTGAGCAAGCCATAATTTGCAGGAAATTGCAGACGTTTTGAAGGTTGAAGGGGGGCTGTGTTTTGAACTGGAAATTAAAAAAAAATATGATGAATAAGTCCTTGGTAATTTGTCTTTTTTCGCTTTTGTTGTTTCCGTGTGCGATAATGGCCCGGAAAGCGGTTGATCCTAACATTCTCGATCAGGTATATATAACCCTTCGGCAGCAACCGGGCGTTTTATCGGATTCTGTAAAATACACCGGAAGTGATTTTGGAAAATCAGGAGGCTTTGCCTGGCAACGGGGGAACGGCAGCGGATGGACAACAGGTTGCCGTCTTACGCTCCGGGAGGTGAAGCCCGAAGAAATAAAAAAGATTCGTAAGCATTTTGAATCTTTAAGCGAGTTGCAATTTGTCAATTTGCGCGATTCTAATTCTGCGGGTACTTTTGTAGAATCTACCCAAACGGCTTATCTATATAGTTATATCCCGGAAGATAAAGTTCTTTATTTCCTTAAAGCAAGCACTACCGGGGAAATCAGTGTGCCAGCCCAATGGACAAAAATAAATTATTTGGATGCCACAAAACACAATCCGCTTGCAAAGGCCAGCGAAACGGAGTTGCGTTTGTTGGGCCTGTCCCGTCTATGGGCCGAGGCAAAACGTAATTTTGTTTTTATGGATCGGGTGAAACTGAATTGGGATAGTCTGTATGTTGCCAATATACCCCTTATGGCGGACGCTCAAGACCGTAACGAATGTTTCCGCATTTTACAGCGTATGGCTGCCCAGCTCGGTGACGGACATACGTATGTCTATACCGGAAATTCGCAACAATCTGCCGTTCCCTTTTCTACGGTGTTGATTGACAACCGGGTTTATGTGGATGAGGTGCAAAGTTCATTTTTATCGAAACGGGGCGTACGGCGTGGTATGGAGCTTGTGAGTATTAACGGCGAACCGTCGCTCGATTATGGCCGAAAATATATTATGCCTTACGTTTCCTCTTCCACACCCCAGTGGACGCTGCATGAAACCTATGAAGGTCATGCTTTGTGTGTAGCCACAGAAGGTGATACATTGAATCTTGTTTTTACCTCTGCCAATTCCCAGCCGCTTGAGCTTTTATATGTTATGGGGTCGGGGGACTGGGATTTACAAGTCTCTCAACCCACTTTGAGTTTTGAACTTAAAAAAGGTAATATCGGATATTTACGTATTAAAGATTTTATGGCATCCGATATTAAGCAGGTGTTCGACCGCCTTTATCCTCAAATTTTGAAGACCACAGCCCTTGTTATTGATATTCGCAACAATCCCGGTGGAAATTCGGGTAATGCGGATTATATGCTCAGGCATTTGTCAGGTGATTCTATTAAGACAGACTCGTGGCGTAGTCCGATGTATATTCCAGCTTATGCCTCCTGGTCGATGAAGCAACCCTGGTACGAATCGAAATCGGAATATATGTCCCCGGTTAAAGGAAAGGCTATTTACGAGAAGCCTATTATCGTGTTGGTTAATCAGGGAACTTTCTCGGCTGCAGAGGATTTCTGCTCTGTTTTCATTGGGATGAAACGTGGAAAACTTATGGGGACTATGACCGGGGGCAGCACTGGCAACGGTGTCCGGGTGGAGTTGATTCCCGGGCATAGCTATGCTAATATTTGTTCTAAACACGATGTCATGCCGGACGGTACGGAATTTGTCGGTATTGGAATTCGCCCCGATGTTGAAGTGAAAGAAACTTATCAATCCTATTTCAGGAAGCAGGAAGATGCCGCAATAAAAGAGGCTTTGCAATATCTGCGTGCAATGATAAAATCTTAATTTTTGCATAGCGTTATTCGAAATGATGTAAAAACGGATCTATCGGACACTTGACGTGTGGCTAAATCATGACTTACAAATAAAAATGGATTTATTAATGTGTTGTAAGTCAAGCGATTGTAATTTGAGCTTATTTTTTTTTGAAAAAAATTAAAAAAAAGAAACATTGCGAGAATAACATATCACAAAAGAGTATACATTTGCATGATTTTTCCCGGGTAGATGTGAGGTTTTTATAAAACGGTCCGGATACCCTAGTGGGAGAAACACTAATATAAAAAATTAATTTTTTTTAATCACAATGAAAAACAGATTTTTTCTGGGTTTTGTAGTTGCTATGGCTATCGTAGCAACAAGTTGCGGAAAAATGCCGCAGGATGATATTAATGCAACTAAAGCTGCCGTAGAAACAGCTAAAGCTGCTCAGGCCGATGTTTACATGGCTCCTGAATTCAAGGCTTTACAGGATTCTCTGACGGTCGTAATGCAGGGTATCGAAGCTGAAAATTCTAAATTTTTGAAGAATTTCGACGCTTTGACTGTGAAACTCGACACGCTGAAATCTCAGGCAGAAGCTATCGCTGTTGCTGTTCCGGCTAAAAAACAAGCAGTGAAACAGGAAGCAGAAACAACATTGGCAGCAGTGAAAACTGCTATCGAGGAGACTCAGGCTTTGTTGGCTAAAGCTCCGAAAGGAAAAGAAGGCAAAGAAGCTCTGGAACAAATCAGCAATGAGTTGAATGTAGTGGCTACCACAGTTGGTGAAGTGGAAACTTCCCTGACAGGTGATGTAAACTATATTCAGGTGCTCGACAAGCTGAATGCTTCTCAGAAATCAGTTGCAGATCTGAACGCAGAATTGTCAGAAGCTATTGCTAAAAAAGCAAAGAAATAAGTTTTTTTGGCATGGATACAAAGAAGCGGGTGTCTTACGGGACACCCGTTTTTTGGTAAATAGCATTGGAGAGAAGAAAAATACCGGGTAGGAAAAGACAGTAGGGAGGGGAGTATAGGGAGAGCGTGTGAAACCGGACGGGAAAGAATTTTTTTTATTTTTAGGGCGGATGGTGTCCGGTGTTTTCCGGTAAGTTATTGGGAATATGATAAAACGAAGTGTCAAACGAAAAAAGAAGTCCTATCGTTGGCTTTGGCTGCTGCTGTTGTTGGGAGGAGTGATTGTTTGCGGGGTATTTGTGCTGACGGCGGATAAGCCGCCTGTTCAACCGCTGGAGAATGCCCGGGTGGTGCTGGCGGAAGCGAGGGAAGCGGATGCGGAGATATACAGCCGGAAGTTGTTCGGCGAGGCGGAAATGCTTTACGATTCGGCCATGCGGGTGTGGAAGCGCGAAAATGAAAGGTGGATCGTCCTCCGGGATTTTGCCCCGGTGACTGTGTTGGCCGCCCGTTCGGAAAATTCCGCCCGGCTGGCCATAGAGCATGCCCGGGATGCGAAGCGAAACCTGAAACAGGATTTGAGTAGCGGGATTGCCCGGTTGCGGCAGGAAATGGACGAATTTGAACGCCTTTTTTCTACCCTGCCTTTGGATAAAACGGTGAAAAGCCTTCATGCCCGGGGAAAGTTGTCCCTGAATGAAGCGGAGATCGCTTTTGAAAAGGGGGATTATAACCGGGGCAGGGATAAAAGTCAGGATGCGGCGCAGGCTATCCGGGCCGCTTACGGCGATGCCCGGGAGTTGCTCGATACTTATTTCCGGCAATTGCCCGATTGGCAGAAACAGCTTGCCGCTGCGGTGGAGCTGTCCCGGCGGGAGCGGGGTTATGTGATTGTGGTGGAAAAGATTCCGGCATTTTGTCACCTATATTATAAGGGAGTCCGGAAATTTTCTTTTCCGGCAGAGTTCGGGCGTAATTGGATAGGCGATAAGCGGCAGGAAGGGGATGATGCCACACCGGAGGGGGAGTATAAGGTGGTGAAGAAACTGGCGGGCGGACAGACTAAATATTATAAGGCTCTTTTGCTGGATTATCCCAATGCTGCGGACCGGGCTAATTTCGACCGGTTGAAGAAAAGCGGCCGGATTGTCGCCGGAGCCCGTCCCGGTGGTCTGATCGAAATTCACGGTGGCGGCGGTCGTGGGGTGAATTGGACGAATGGCTGTGTGGCTTTGGATAACCGGGATATGGATGAGGTGTATAAATATACCGGGAAGAATACTCCGGTTTTTATTATCGGGGCTTCGAAACCCTGGCGGCAGGCCGGAGAGGCACTGTATTCGGAGGCCGGGGCTTTTAATGAATAAATGATGATGGATACGGAAGAAAATATAAGTCAGGGAAGGCGGGGACGTTTCCGCTGGTTGTGGGGGATATTGACGGTGGGGATAGCGGTGGTGTTTCTGGTTACGGTATTGCCTTTTTACCTTGCGCCTGCCTGTCAGGAAATGAGCCTTAGCCAAACCAGCAGGCTGAAAGTAGATTCCGCTTTGTTGAATGAAAAGACGGTGAAAACGAAACTCTCCCGCCTGAAACAAGATGTGGCGGTGCTGGAAAAACGGCTCGACGGCTTTTTGCCTCATAAGCCTTACATCGTGATTAACACCACCCGTAACCGTTTTTATTTGTATGATAAAAACGGGGAAGCGGTGCGTGAGGGGTTTTGTTCATCGGGGAGTTATACTAAACTGGTCAGTAAAAAGCGTACCTGGATATTTAAAACGCCCAAAGGCCGGATGACGGTGTTGTCGAAGACCGAAAATCCGGTATGGACAAAGCCGGACTGGGCTTTTATCGAGGAGGGGTTACCTGTGCCCAAGTACGGCGATCCCGCCCGTTACGAAAAAGGGGTGCTGGGTGATTACGCTTTGCGTATGGCGGACGGTTATTTGTTGCACGGCACGCTTTACCAGCGTTTGCTGGGGATGCCCGTCACTCACGGCTGTGTGCGTTTCGGGGACGACGACCTGAAAGCGGTGTATCAGACATTGGCTGTCGGCTCGTATGTGTATATTTATTAAAGGTGGGAGGGAATAGTTATGATGAAATGGATACTACAACATAAAATATTCACGGCGACGGTTATCCTTGTCCTGATCTTGTCCGCCTGGTATATCACCGGGACGGTGAAGGCGGTGAATCGTTATGTGGAGCAATTCAATGCTACCTATGCGGTGGAAGAAGCGGAAACGGAAGGGCAGGATGTGAATCTGTATCGTGTGCCCGGCTACCACGAGTTATTGAAAGAAAAGGGATTGTTAAGCAGTCAGGTGAAGCTGGCGCGGACGGATTCCATCGGTTTGTTCCTGAATTTGCCCGACCGTGTGGCGCAATTGATGATTAAAGGGGTGGCTGTGCGGAGCATTCCGCTGCAAAAGGTGGGTTTGCCTTCGTTGTTCCGGCGTACCTCCCAGGAGGCTTTGTATGAATGGCTGTCCGAGCCGGTGGTTACCCGGACGCTGAAAGCTACGATTGCCAAAGAGCCTGTGAATGTGGTGCAGGCTCCGAAAGATAGCAGCGATGTTGTTCCGTCGTTGAAACCCGATACGACAAACCGTGAGCCCGTGTTTTTTATTCTCGATTCCGACCGGGGACTTCGCCTTTATTTTTATCAGACGGAGCGGGGCGGATCGGATAGCAGGGCGGCTCTTGCTTTCGAATGGGCCGACCGCTGGGAAGAGGTGCGGCAAAACCTCCGTTCGCTTTTGGCTTTCCGTGTTCCGCCCTATATGCCTGCTCTACGGATCGGTATATCCAAAGAGGATGCCAAAGTGCTCTACCGCGCTTTGCCGGAGAACGGGAGGGTGGTCATTACCTATTAATATTTATCGGGCGTGCTTTTCGCTTTTTGTATTTAGCCGGAGTTGTCCGGCTATTTTTTTGTTGCGGTGTGAGGTGTTGCGGAGCCGGGTGTTGAATTGGCAGAGCAACTGAAGTACGGTTTCATTTTCGTAATAGCAGGATTTATATTTTGTCCCTTCCTCAAAAGGGCGGTTTGCCGCTTGTGGCGGACGAAAACGGAAAGCCGAATTTGCCCGCCGCTTTGCTGAAATGGGGGGGCATGTTGCCGTTTTGGAATAACTCTTTATCTTTGCAGGTATATTTTGATTGAAAGTCCATCCTTTATATACTATTCCCTTATGAATAGGTGGTAAATACCACCCTCTCTATGCAACAGAGAAAATGGCCGGAAGTGGCTGATTCCTTGAACGGTATTGATGAAAAATCGTAATATGGATATTATGGGGTGACATCTTCTAAACGAGGTATGTCCTTCCCATAAGTGTAAATCCATATTTCGATGAAAATTTATTATAGTGAGAAAATATTCTCCGGTTGAATAACGTAGCTGTTATAGCAGCAATGAAACCGTATTGGAGAAGATAAAAAGTGGGAACGCTTATAATAGCTCATTGAAATACGTTCCCGACCGTATCGTACAAGCGAATATAAAAGAAATGCTAACTTAAAATTCAGGTGATGGCATCTATTAAAGTGAAATTCAGGCCTTCGACAGTTGAGGGAAAAGAAGGTATTTTATATTATCAAATTATATTAAACCGTGTTGTACGTCAGTTAAAGACGGACTACCGGATATTTGCCAGCGAATGGGATAAAGATAAGGAAACGATTATTATACGTACACCTCAGGCGGAACGCTATGCTTACCTTCTTGCTGTGCAGGAGCAGATAAGCAGGGAGATCCGGCGGCTTGAGAAAATCGTGGTTTCCTTATCGGGGCATTCGCCCGGCAAATCTTCGGCAGATGAAATTATCATGCGCTTTCAGTGCTCCGTTAATGAGCAATCGCTTTTCCATTTTATGGAGGACGTTATCGTGCAATTGAAACGGCTCAGTAAGAAAAGAACGGCAGAAAACTATACGGCTACGCTTAACAGTTTTTTGCGTTTCCGGGAGTATAAGGATATTTTGATGGATGAAATAAGTTCCGATTTAATCATGGAATACGAGGCTTATCTGAAAGCCAAAGGCATTGCCATGAACACGGTTTCCTTTTATATGCGTATCCTTCGGGCCGTATATAACCGGGCCGTAGAGAAGGGAATAACCGAACAACGTAATCCATTCAGGCATGTTTATACCGGTATCGACAAGACCGTAAAGCGGGCTGTGACGATGTCCTATATTCGAAAGATGAAAGATTTGGATTTGACGCATCATTGGGCTATGGCTTTTGCAAGGGATATGTTTATGTTCAGTTTTTATACTCGTGGCATGTCTTTCGTGGATATGGCTTATCTTAAGAAGTCTGATCTTAAAAATGGCGTCCTGATCTATCGCAGGCGGAAAACGGGACAGCAACTTTCTATCAAATGGGAAAGGTGTATGCAGGAGATCGTCGATAGATACAGTAGCCCGGTCATGCGTGATACTCCGTATCTGTTGCCTATTATAACGGTTAGGGATATAGAGAAAGCCCGGCGACAATATAAAAACAAATTATACATGATTAATTTTTATCTGAAACGGGTAGCACACCGAATCGGCCTGGCAATGCCGATGACTACTTATGTGGCGCGTCATTCCTGGGCCAGTATCGCTAAAAGCAAGAATATACCTATATCGGTTATCAGTGAAGGAATGGGGCACGATTCCGAAGCGACGACGCAAATTTATCTGGCTTCTTTGGAAGGTTCCGTTATCGATAAAGCCAATTCACTTATTTTAAAAGATTTATAAAGTAGGAAAGATATTGTTTAGTGAAATTTTTCTCTCTTTATAAGAGATATTATATGCGCTACAAATATATACAAAATATTGGAATTAAACGCAATATATTTTTTAAAAAACGAAAAAAACTTCAAAAAGATTAATTTGTTTTGTGAAATTTAATTAGTCTTGATTTATATAATTGATTTTCATTGGATTATATGGAGGCATCCTCTCTTATAAAGAGAGAGGAATGTATTTATTGTGTTATATATAGGCGGAGTAGAGCTATAAGGGAATCACGCGGTGTATAATCAATGAATTTCAGATATGAATAAGGGGATTTTTAAATTTTTCAGTGTCTTGTTTTTGGTATTTTTTTTTAATACGGAGGGAAAGTGCCAAAAGATAGCAGTCAAGACGAATTTACTGTATGACTTTCCCGCATTGACTGCTAATGCGGGTGCCGAGTTTGGTCTGGCTTCCCGCTGGACGCTGGATGTGTCGGCCAATTACAACGGCTGGACGCTTTCACACGATCGTCGCTGGAAACATTGGCTTGTGCAGCCGGAGGCGCGTTATTGGTTTTGTGACCGTTTTGCAGGGCATTTTTTAGGGGCGCATCTTCTGGGCGGACAGTTTAATATCGGCGGAGTGAAGAATAATATTCATTTTTTGGGGAGTGATTTTTCTCAAGTGGGGTATAGGCGTTATCAAGGATGGATGATAGGTGCCGGTGTGGCATACGGTTATGCCTGGATTTTGGGAAAACACTGGAGTGTGGAAGGTGAAATCGGTGTGGGTTGGATTTATACCCGCTACGATTCTTATCCGTGTGCTAATTGCGGTAAAAAATTAGCTAAAAATAAGGCACATAATTACGTGGGTCCGACGAAAGCGGCTGTGAATTTAGTATATATTTTTTAACAAATGGTTATGATGAGGAGAATATATATGATATGCCTGTTGTCGTGGATGATGGCGACGGCATTGCAGGCCCAGACGTTGTTGGAAGGGCGCGTGACGGTGAGTAATCTGGATATTGCCCGTACGGAGGGTAATTTGTTCGTTTCGATGGATGTGGGGGTGTCGGGTTTGGAATTGAAGACGAATCGCGAAATAATACTGACGCCTGTGTTGCGTAACGGTACGGATTCGCTAAGCTTACCGGCAATGGTTGTTGCCGGGCGTAACCGTTATTTTTATCATCAGCGTAACGATTCGCTGCCGGACGATTTGTTGGTGCGGCGCACGAAGAAGGATTCTGTTGTGAATTACCGTGCCGTTGTCCCTTTCGAAGGGTGGATGGCTACCGCCGCCTTGAGCATGGACGAAGGCGAATGTGGTTGCCGGTGCGAGGTGCTGGTGTCGAACGATGAGATGCTGACGGTGCTGGATTTCAAACCGAAGGAGTTTAAACCCGCTTTCGTCTATCTGGAGCCGCAGGCAGAGACGGTAAAGGTACGCGAGGTGAAAGGATCGGCTTATATCGATTTTCCGGTTAATCGTACGTATATCGATGAACATTACCGCGATAATTATGTGGAGTTGCAAAAAATACGGAATACCATCGATGTGGTGCGCAATGATGCCGATACGCGGATTACTTCGGTGTTTATCAAGGGCTTCGCTTCGCCTGAGGGGTCGTATGCCAACAATACGCGTTTGGCAAAAGGACGTACCGCTGCTCTGAAGGAGTATGTACGTAAATTGTATGACTTCCCCGATAGCCTGATAACTACGGCTTATGAGCCGGAGGATTGGGAAGGGTTGGCGCGTTATGTGGAAACGTCCGATCTGCCCAACAAAACGGGTATTCTGGAGCTGCTCGGCAGCGGAATGGAACCGGATGCCAAGGAATTTGAGCTGAAAAAACGCTATCCGGCAGACTACGCCTATCTCTACCGGAAAGTTTATCCGGGATTGCGCCATTCGGATTATGCTGTACAGTATCATGTACGTGTTTATACGGATGTTGCCGAAATCCGGCGGTTGATGACGACGGAACCGCAAAAGCTGAGTTTACAGGAGTTGTATCTCGTGGCTCTGAATTGTGAGCCGGGCAGCGATGAATATAACGAGGTGTTTGCCATTGCGGTGCGTATGTTTCCCGATGATGAAACAGCCAACCTCAATGCTGCCAACACGGCGATGGAGTTGGGCGACCTAAAGAATGCCGGGCGTTATCTCGCCAAATCGGGCATGAGGGTGGAGGTAATATATGCACGCGCCATTTTTGCGGCATTGAACCACGATTACGATATGGCTAAAAAGCTATTTACCGAGGCACAGCGGGGAGGAATCTCCCAGGCTGCTGCGGCATTGAAACAATTGGAGGAAATAAAATAATAATATGTAGTTGAAAAACTGAATACGATGAAACTTTGGAGTAATTTCTTAATAAGCATGTTGTCTATTGCAGCGATAGCAGGATGTAGTAAACATTCCGAAAGTTTAGATCGGGAACGTGAACCGATAGACGACGGGAATGTTGTTTATATGAATGTTAAATTGCAGCTTCCGGTAGTTCCGGGAACCCGCAGTGTGACCGGAGAGAATGGTGGAACAGAAAGCGGAACGGAAACGGGGCAGGATTATGAAAATGAAGTGAGCACTCTTTTGTTGGTACTGGCGGAGAAAGATTATACTTACATTGCACATGGCCTGGCCGGTAGTTTGTCTGTGAAGAATGACGGGTTGGTATCTGCCACGGCGACGATTACTCAGACGGCGCTTGCTAATTATTATGATGCAAAGACAGGAAATAACCGGTCTGCTGCTCTTCCGCAGGGAGCTGAAAATATTTATGTGTTTGCTTATTGTAATCCGCCGAAAGATTTGTTGAATGTTTTCGACAAACGGGATGAAAGTGATCCGAAAGCATGGGTGGATGCGTATTGCCAGGTGATAGGAAAAAATTATGAGCCGGGCGATGATGTTATCGGAGCGACGGACGGCAGCAATCGGTCTATCTGGGCGAAAGGGAGTTTCCTGATGTCGAATGCGGAACTTACCGAGGTTGAAATTCCGCGTACTTTCGACGACTGGCTGGTGAAATACGCTGAAGTAAATTCTCCTTTCGAATTTACGAAAGTGGTTCCGGTAGAACGTTCCGTGGCGCGTTTTGACTTTAAAGACGGCAGTCCTGCCAATACCCTTGCCAATACTTATATTATAGATAAAGTGACCGGGCAGAAAGGCGGAGCCCTTCAGGTGCAATTGGTGCGGATGTCTTTGGTGAATATGAGTAAGAATTTTTATTATTTGAGACGTGTTTCCGATCATGCCGACGGTCACCAGAATCCCGTGATTTGCGGTGTAGAGAAACGTAATAACCATGTGGTGGACGTGGATGCGGAGAAAGATCATAAACACGGGGATATAAAAGACCTGACTCCGGCCGACTTGGAATTAGATAAATATTTTAATTTTCAATTGTTTAACGGGAACGGTACGATAGATGAGAAAAGCCGTTATTATTGGAATAACTGGAACATCAATGCCGTGCTCGGCAATGACGGCGATGTGCTGGGGGACGGTAACAACTGGAGCGGAGAAGCTGCGGGAACCGATAAAGCCGGGTATCATATTTGGCGGTATGTCACCGAAAATACGGTTTCACACGATGCATATCAATCGAATGCCGTTTCCACGGGAGTGGTGTTTAAAGGAAAATTACTGATCGATGAAAACGATGAATCTGTGAATGAAACCCTTCGTACGGCTGTGAATGGAAAATATCGGGTGCCCGATCATTTAAAAGGGAAAGTCTATGTTTATTCTGTCGATGGAGTCGATTACCCGATTCTTTATCAGTTTATGGGTAATTTGTTCGTCGGATGGAACAATCAAATCAAAACGTATGCCGACGAAAGGCCCGGTTCTGCAATATATGCTGCTGTATACGATAAAGTAGACGGAGGCAAATCTGCCGATGAGTTGTATCAGGAACTGGTTACGGTTGCCAACGACGATAATTCTTCTCGCGAAGCCATAGAGGTGGCGTTGGGTAACTTCCGTAAAGCGGCCACGGCAATGGGGTTCACTTTGTATCAGGCAAGTAACGATACACAGGATTACGCCCCGGATCAACAAAGGGAGGAAACTTACGGACCCGGTTATTATTTTTATTACTATTATTGGAATCGTCATAACAATAACGGCAGGAATGGCATGATGGGACCGATGGAATTTGCCGTGGTGCGTAACAATGTGTATAAATTGTCGGTGACGGAAATCCATAGTTTAGGCCATCCGCGTATTTCGGGTAACGATCCGGACGAACCTACTCCGGAGACGCCTGATGAAGTGGGTAAGTTATATTTTACCGTAGATGTGAAGGTTTTACCCTGGACTGTACGGGTGAACAATATTGTATTTTAAGCGATCATGCGAGGGATGAAACGAGATATGATGTTGCGTTGGTCGGGAATGGTTTGTGCCTTTCTGATGCTCGTCTCCCTATCTTCGTGTGAGAAGATTTACGATGATTTGGAGGCATGCCCGCACGGGGTTTCCCTGCGTTTTGTGTATGATTACAATATGGCCTATGCCAATGCGTTTCCCCAAAAGGTTGATTGCCTGACGCTTTATGTGTATGATAGTGAGGATTATTATGTTGCTACACATGTGGTGACAGCCGATTCCTTGTTGAAAGATGAAGGGTGGCGGATGCAACTGGAGCTGCCCGAAGGGAGTTATCATTTTGTGGCATACGGCGGTTTGGCTTGTGACGAGAGTTCATTTTCGCTGATGCAGGAACCTGCGGTATCTTCCCGTTTCGAAGACCTGCGGGCAGGTATGGATGCGGATTGCCTGAGTTCGGAAGATTCGTGCAGGCGAAATTTGCATGGTTTCTATTGGGGGCATTTGCAATTGGAAACGGCCGACCTATACCGGGAGGGAACGGTGAAGATGATGAAGAATACGAACAATATCCGTATCGTATTGCAGGATGTGAATAGCGAACAACCGGTTTATGGGGAGGATTTCACGTTTTCGATAACAGACGATAATACGCTTTTCGGCGAGAACAACGATTTGATAGCAAACGGAAAGGTGACTTATGTGCCGTGGGCACAGGGGAATACGTTTATCGGTATGGACAATGCCGGCAGGGAGGTGGTTGGTGCTTATGCGGAATTGTCCGTATCGCGGCTGATGACGAAAAATTCGCCTGTTTTGTTAATCAGGAGTAAGGAAACCGGAGAAAATGTAATAGATATTCCTTTGTTGAACTATTTGATGTTGTATAGAAGCGACCTTTATGCAAAGATGGAAATGCAGGAATTTCTCGATCGTCAAAGCGAATGGTCTATGCTTTTTTTGCTGGATAGTGAGAAAAGATGGGTACAAACTTATATTAAAATCAACGATTGGACTGTAAGGCTTAACGAAACAGCTTTGTAAAATGAGTAGATCGGTATTTATCGTACTCCTGTTTGCTGTATCTCTGGGGCTGACAAGTTGCAGTAAGGGGGAATATACAGAGGAATTGCCGGCGTTGATGACCTTGAAAATCAACGTGGGGGTGTCCGGTGTGTGGCCGAAAACACGAGCGGATTATTCCGAAGCAGAAAATGACGACGAAAAGATGCATAATTTGCGCATCATGATTATACGTCCGAGCGGTATTGTCGAAAAGACGGCATATATCGATCTGGAAACCGCCCCTGTCACCGAACGGGTTTGTGAATTTCCAGATGTTCTCAGCGGAGAGAGCAAAAGAATTTTCCTGATTGCTAACGAACATACCCAAAAAACGGAAGAAAACGGAACAGTAGAATCCGTAGTTCCTTACGATTTCTCGAGAATCAGGGCGGGAGATTTGTTTCCGATAAATGACATTTCCGATATTACCGTTCAGTTGAACGGTAAAACCGAGCAGTTGCCCGGACCGTTGCCAATGAGTGACATGCACCAGGTGGACGTGCCGTTTTTCTCCGGAGACGGTGAAGAGCATGAAGTTACGGTACAGGAGCCTCTGACAATCAGACGCTGTGCTGTTAAGTTCACTTACTATGTGACCAATGAAAGCGATAAGGACTTGCAAGTTGTCGGTCTGGAAATGGAAAAAATGGCACGCTGTGCATATTTCCTGCCGAGGGAATTTGAAAATGAATATTTTGTGCCTTCTGTGAACGGCAGCGACAACTATTATTCTTTCTCCCACACTTTCCTTTCCCCTGTTCAGGTATCGGCGCATGCGGAAGAAATCAATTTATCGGAGCAGGCAGGTGAAAAACCGATCTATCTGCTGGAGGGGAAATATGAAGATAAAACTCCGGATACGGAGATGTTGAATTATAAAATGGCACTTGAACTGAAATGCGACGAATTCGGATCAGATTCGTGGAAAACGACTTTTGAATATTTTCCCGATCTGCCGGAATACTTACGGCGCAACACGCATGTGGTAGTTCACGCTACGATTCAGGCAAACTTAGAAATAAGGTGCGAAGTACACGTTCATCCCTATATTGGTGTTCCTCTTGACCCGGACTTCGGATTGTAATAAAAGTATTTAATGAAACGCAGTTTTTTATATGGTTTGGTTTGTGTGCTGTTGCTGGGAGTAACAGCCTGTGTGAATGACGAAATATGCCGTTTTGACGATTTGCCGGAAGGCGAAGCGATTGTGAATGCCACCGTGGAATTCAATCCGCTTACACCGGCCCTGGCTACCCGTGCCGTAGCGGGAGATGCGATTAGAAACATCGAGAGCCTTTGCGTGTTGGTGTACGATATGGATGGGAAACTGATAAATAAGTATCCGATCAAAAAGAGTGCTACCGAGCAGGTGCCGGGTTATACGGAGGGTGAAATGGAACGGAAAGATGAAGAAGGACAGGACAGGATAGCAGAATCCAAAACGCCTTATGCCCGGTTTAGTCTAAAGATTCCATACGGACGTTATCGTATGTACGCTGTTGCCAATATGGGCGATCTGACCGATTATACCGACGAGATAAGGACAATGACGGGATTGAAGAGCATTCTCCTTACGTGGCAGAGCGATGTGAAAAAAAACAATCAGATGCTTGGGCATTTCACCGAGAAGAATGTGTATTGTAACGATGACGAAGACTATGTATTGACGCTTAACCGCAAGAACATGGAGTTACGTGCGGGAATCCGGCGGGTGGCCTCGAAAGTGACATTGGCTTACGACGGTTCGCAGTTGAAAGAAGGGGTGTTCGTTTATATCAAATCCGCCCGGATTAAAGATATTCCTCGTTATTGCCGTTTAGGAAATAAAAACGCGGTCAGGCAATCGAGGGATTCTCTGATCGAATTGGGGGACACCATCAGGTATGATTTGCAATACGATGCCGATGCCAAAGAAATGGTCAGTGCTCCTTTCGACGAATATTATGTGGCACGTGTCACGAAAGGTCGGCCTTATTTTCCGCATGACAGTGAATATGGAAAGGCATTTCATACCGAAACCGAACGCGCGCTTTTCTTTTACGAAAATATGCAGGGAACAGGAAAAGATAAAAAGCAAATGTTTAAGGAGGGAGATAGCGGTTCGTTGCTATATGCCGACAAAGATGATATGCCTTATGGCACTTATATCGAGGTGGAAGCTTATTATCGTTCTATCCATGAAGGCCGGGTTAGTAACGGAGATATTAAATACCGCTTTATGCTCGGAAAAAATGTTACGACGAATTACGATGCGGAGCGCAATCATCATTATAAGCTGACGTTAAGGTTTAAAAATTTTGCCAACGATGTGGATTGGCATATCGATTACGAAGAAGATGATCCAAGTATTCAGGTTCCCGAACCTTATTACATTTCTTATTTATACAATCATAAGATGATGCTTCCTGTGAAAATCAATGAAGGGGGAAGTGTTTTAGAAAGTTTGACGGCTGAAATCGATACCAATTCATGGGCTCCTTTCGAAGCTTTTTATCTTGATTATGCTAAAAATTTGGATCCGAATGTAACGAAGTCGGCGAACTTGAATCCCTGGAACGGTTTTTTGTCTTTGCGAAGAACGCAGACTACGGTGGTAACTATGCCGGGGGATAATGAGATTACCAGCCTGAATAGGCTGAATATGGAGTATTGGAACAATACGAAACGCGGAAAAAGAGAATACGAGGTAAGTACGGAGCCCGGCGAGTATGATTCCGACGAAGGAGACGGGAAATATTATGTTTCTAAGGACGAGGATGGCAAATTGTTTTTTTCTATCCCCATGTACACCCGTGCCAAACAGTTACTTATAAAGTCGGCTTATACGGGTAATAATCCTTATGTCGCTTATCAGCGCAAAGCAGTTGTCCGTTTCACCGGAAAATTAGCGAACGGGAAAACGATGATAAAATTTGCCAGGATTATGCAGGTACGGCGGGTGGTTAACCCCAAAGGCATCTGGCGAAAGCATGATAACGATGCGGCTTTTCACGTTACTTTGAAGCGATTGCCCAGGGAAGCGAGCGAATCGTTCGAAGAATTTACTTCCGAAGGAAAATGGAGGGCATATCCGGTGGTGGATCAGACAAACCTGATCAGGCTTGAAGGACAAAACGATACGGTGATGGGGAGTACGGGTACTCCGGTCGATTTTACGATTCATTTTAATGGAACATGTGGTGAAAAGGAAAACCGTTGTGCTATTATCCGGGTAGAATATCATGATTATAGTTGCTTTCATCTCATATTTGTCCGTCAGGGAGGTGCTCCCATCGATTTGGTGGGTAAGGGCACTTTGTGGCATTCCTATAATATGTGTACCCGGAATGCCGAAGCGGGATGTCCTTTGGAAGAAGGTTCGCTGTTTAAATTTTGTAATTGGGATCAGCCGATAGATGCCACCAATAATGAAAATGATAAAATACCGTGGATCGATGTGAGTGCGGAGAGTTTTAGGAACCATGCCAATACTCCGTTTCTTATCGCGGGGAGCAGCGATAGAAAATTATGGGGGCAAATCACGTCTTATGATCGGTCCAAAGTGTTTACCGCTCCGAATATTGATCCGGTCATTCCCGGAAAAACGGTTTCCGTTGCTTCTTATGAAGATTATAACGAACTTTGGGAAAGTAAGGCTGTCGAGAATGGGTATGGTGTGATGTATGGTAATGACGCTACGGAGACACTTTCCTCGTTGGAGGAAGTGTACGGTCATCGTTATGATAAGCACCGGGCGAACGGCGGGGGATATGGAATGCGGGGGATTTTTGTCTATAATAAAAATAGCGGTGATAATTTATTTTTTCCGATCGGTGCTTCGGGGTACGGGCACCGGAGACATGATGATGGCGCCGGTGGTAAAGGAACTGCGGTATTAAGGTACGGCGGGAGAAATCGGCCCTTGGATAAAAGTGCTCCGTTTCAAGATCCCTGGCTCGGCTATCGGCCTTTATTTTATGACCTTTATATGCGTCCGGGAGCTATTTACTGGTTGCAGCGCAAGGAGGTTAATGTTAGAAATGGGGATGAAGATGCTGTTGGCTGGGATATTAACTATTTTACTTTCGATTTTAATTACATTAGTAGCTCTAATGTTTTCAGTGGTGACAATAGTGATGCCTGTTTTGTGCGTTGCGTAGAGAAATAGAGGTAGTAAGACTATAACCCCCTTTATATATTGTTCGTCCTGTCTGCGTTGTTTCCTGGAGAGATTCATGCAGGCAGGGCGAATGCGTTTTACTCCCCGCGACCGTCATATTCCGATGTATAAGAGGACGAAAGAAGGCGGAGCGGGATAGCGGGTGTTTTCACTTCGCGGCTGACAGCCGGAATACAATCATTTCGCTTTCCGTACCTATCCTGAAAGGAGGTCCCCAAAGAGATAGGCCGCTGGAAACATAGACATGGCTGTTGCCCCATTGGCGGTAGCCGTGGCTCTGCTCGAAAAGGCAGTCTGTAACCAGGCTCATCGGCCACACCTGTCCGCGGTGGGTGTGCCCGCTGAATTGCAGGTCGATCCCCGCTTTTTCACTTTCCTCCAATCCGTAAGGCTGGTGATCCAGCAGGATAACAGGTTTTTCTTTATCTGCCTGCGCTGCCAATTCCTGCAAGGAAAGCCGGGAACGGTTGCTTCGGTCGTCCCGTCCTATCAGTTGTATGCCGCCGGGAAGCGTAATTACCGAATCGCGTAGGAGCTGTATAGGGGTGTTTTGGATAAACCGGATGCTTTCATCGATACCGCTAATGTATTCGTGATTTCCGGGAACCATGTAGATGCCCAGCGGTGCTTTTAATTCCGAAAGTTCCTCTGCCATATTCTCCGCATAAAGAGGGACAACGCTGTTGTCGATCAGGTCGCCCCCGATCAACACCAGGTCGGGCTTTTGTTCGTTGATCATCTTCACATATTGTTTTAGGGCCGCTTTTCCGGTTCCGTTGCCCAGATGAATGTCGCTCACGGCAACGATTTTAACCGGTTGCCGGAGATCGGTTATCGGTTTGTGGAGGGCAAGGTCGATGATGTGGGTTTTGGGATGGCGGTAATTGTAGTAACCGTATCCCAGCAGGACGAAGGTGAAAAGCAAAGAGAGCAGAAAACCGTAGTGGAATGAAAACCGGAACAATTTCATTATATCGAAAAACAGCAGGAACAATACCATGTATAGGGTGAATATCAGCCAGCTTGTTCCGATATGATACATGGTGTGGGAAAGGTAGAGCGGCATTTTTACATTGCGGCTCAGCATGCTGCCGAAGAAGGACAGGGCTCCGAGCCAGAAAAGGACGGTCAGCGTTATTTTAATTCCCAGTGGAAAACCGGATAAGGCTTGTGCACCCCTGTAAAATATGTAGGTGTTCCCTCCGAGGTACGCAACGATGAGGACAATAAAGAATAGTGGCATAAAATAGATGTATTAAATTAATATTGTTTTTTCTTTCCTTTTCTATAATTGACGGGGGATAATCCCGTGTGTTTCTTAAAGAATTTTCCGAAAGCCGATTGATCGGAGAAGTGCAGTATTTCCGTGATTTTCAGTAAGGTCATGTCCGGTTTCCGGAGCAATATTTTGGCTTCTGTCACCAGAGCGTGGTTAATCCATTTCGCTGCCGACCGTCCGCTGAAATCCCGCATCACTTTCGACAGGTAATCCGGAGTTACACACAATTGGGCTGCGTAGAATGAAACTTCGTGCTGCTCTTTGCAATGTTGGTGGAGTAAATGCCGGAAGCGTTCTTTCAGGGTGTGGTAGCCGGGGACGTTTTCCCCTTCGCCTCCATGCCTTTTCCATAAACTGTAATTCAATTCCATAATCCATATTCCCAGTTCGTTTTTTATCCTCTGTTCGTGGTAGAAATGCGCTTTGTCGGCAATGTATTTTTCAAGCCGATGGATGATGTCGAGCAAATCCTGCAACTCCTGGCTTTCTAAAACGCGGGTGGGATAAAGATGTTTCAGTTTTATGGTGTTTCCGGGGAATAAAGAAGAAATCGGGTTGATGACCTCTTTCAGCAGGTCGTGGTTTATCAGGATGTGATACCCTTCGAAATCGGGAGATAGGCGGATTTCCTCAACGATGTTGCCTATTCCCATTTCCATGACCGATGCGGGCGGAAGGTGGTATGACTGGCAGTTCATTTCAATGTCCATTTCCCCCTTCAGCACCACCAGCGTAGAGTAGGCATTCAGGCGCACCGGGAATTGTTCGATTTGTTCTTTTGCAGAGGAAAATTCGATTTTCCGGATAATGAGCTCGTTTTTGAAGCCATCGCCGGGGGAAGTCATCGAGATGTATTGCTCAAGGTTTAAATCCTGAATTTCTTTCATGGAAATTTTGTTTTTATCCGGAAGCAAAAGTAGTTTTTATTTTCGATAAAAAAGAAAGAAACCTCTGATATAAACCTAAAAATAACATAAATACACGGTTTTGAAAATATATAATATCGGATTCAAACCAAAATAAAACGTTTTAGGCTCTATGGTGGTTGCTACAATAGTACGAACTTTGTAAAAGGCAGTTAGGAGGATATTCCCGAAAATTCGGGCCTGTAACCTGTGAAATAATAATTATACTATGAATACTATGAGCGAAACCCCATTTGTCCGTCGTGTCGGCCGTTATGCCTTGTGGCTATTTTTAGCCGCCGCTTTTCCGTGGCCCCGGGCAGATATAGTCT
>UQJP01000015.1 GCA_900541415.1 uncultured Odoribacter sp.
AAAAAGGTGTAAACTTATTGGGGGCGGCTCCCGGTTTTACAGCATCCAATATCCGTAAAACCGCCCTGGATGCCGGAGGCCATCAACAGGGAGAAAGTCCGCGTGACGAAAAAAATATGATGACAGCCGAAGAATGTGCAAAAATCATTGTCAAAGGAATAAGAAAACGGAAAAGAGAGATCATCATGACCTTTACCGAAGGAAAACTGGCTGTATTCCTAAGCAAATGGTGTCCGAAACTAATCGATAAATTGAGTTATTCACATATGGCGAAGGAGCCGAACTCTCCTTTCAAATAAAGCTATGAAACATTTGCTCCTGCTTTTTATTGCCCTGGGATTCTTGCCGGAATCTGTTCTCGCCCAACGGGTGGATTCCCTGACAATTCAAACCTTCCCTGCCCGCTTTGAAGCTGTTTCTGTGCCGAATCCGCAAGGATTCGATTATCTGACTATTGTTATACCTCAAAATTTGAGATTGCCGAACAGTGCTGCGATAGACAATCCCGGTGTACGGTATACCGTACAAAATTTGAAAAAAGAAGATTTTAGAGACGCTGAAATCAATAATGCTGTGAATACTTTGCTGCGTTATGCGGAAAATGCCAGGGTGAAACGGATGATCGAATACCTGAGAGATTACTCACAGGGAATGCCCCAACGGGAAAAAGCACTTCAAACATTGCAGGAAAAAGTTACGACCGATAGTCTCGATTTTGTAAACGGCGAATATTTACCCGCATACAGGTCGTACGATCTGGAAGATGAATTCGAGAATACCGATTTGCAGGTGCTGCTCTCTTATATCCGGCAGGATTCCAATTATAACTGGTTAAAAAAGGCCAGCCGGGATTCGGTGCTCCTTGAAATTTCCAGTATGCGCGACGATAAAAAACAATTCTGGATCAATAACGGGCGTATGAACTATCATCGTTTTTGGGCAGCCAATAAAAGCGGAGATACGATAGGAACCTGGATTCAGGTATTTCCGGGCGGAAACCGGATGCGGATTTTTGTTGATGAAGATGTTTACAAGGCTGCTTATGTGGAATCAAAAGGAATGGAGAATGCAGGGTTATTGGAAGTGAAACCTTTTACCCTCAACCTGAACGATGTGACTTTAGGAAAACTACGCCGCCGCTATTGGACTTATTATTCGGAAGTAGAATTGAATATGAGCCAGGGTGCTTTAGTAAACTGGGCCCGGGGCGGAGAAAACTCACTTTCTTTGTTAAGCAATATCAGGTATTACTGGAATTATAACAAAAATAAAACCAGTTGGGAAAACTGGATGCACTATCGGTTCGGCTTTATGAAAAACGGTGATGAAGATATTCGTAAAAATGAAGACCGCTTCGAACTAAACTCTAAATTGGGACAAAAAGCATTCCTGCACTGGTATTATACAGCTCAATTCAATGTGCTGACCCAATTGTTTAATTCTTATGAGTATCCCAAAGACAAAGAACGTAATCTGGTTGCTAATTTCATGAGTCCCGGATATTTTACGCTTTCTTTAGGTCTCGACTACAAACCCAAAGATAATTTCTCTTTATTCATCTCCCCTATTTCCGGCAAATGGAATTTTGTTCGGGATACGGCAAACATCAGTGCGAAACGGTATGGTATAGAAGCAGGGAAACGCTCGTCGCGAAGCGCGGGTGCCAAAATGGACGTAAAAAGCAAGGTTACTAATATTCTTAAAATCATGGATATAGACAATCAGTTAAATATGTTTTATAGCTATGACGAAAAAGATAGGAAAAAGAATGACGAAAAAATACTACCTTTGACTATTAACTGGAAAATGACTTTAAGTTTTAGAATTAATTATTTCCTGAGAACTTCTATTTACACGGAGTTGTATTACGACCAAAATTCGTCGGACAAGGTGCAGTTTAAGGAAAATCTTAATTTAGGCGTAAACTTTAGATTCTGATTGATATGATAAATTTTGAGAATTGCGAGATCAGCAACATTGTCATTCATAATATCGGCAACAAATTCGAAGGTGGTTCACTCACTCTTTCCGACGGTTGCTTTTTACCCGACGATGCGGATGTGCTCAATTTGTTGAAAAGTTATTTCCTTTCGGCATTTAAGAAAGATGCCTATTATCATTTCATGCCTTATGAGGAAGAACTGATGAACAATCCGGTATATGCTTCCGTGTCGGCCGTTTTTGATGAAGAGTCGGAATTTTATCCGCAATCGGTGGCCATTGCCGAGCAACTGTTTGAGCAATCCAATAATCCCAACATCAAATCCGGGGAATTGTATATTGTACATTTCAGGAATTGCAATATAGAAGAAGGTGTCTGTGACGCGATCGGTATCTTCAAATCGGAAACCAAAGATACCTTTTTGAAGATTGTCATGAATCAAAATACCTATCAGTTGTCCAGTGAATCGGGTATCAATATCAAGAAGCTGGATAAAGCCTGCATTATCTTCAATATCAATCGTGAAAACGGCTATAAAGTCTGTATTCTGGATAAAACGAATGTCAAGGAAGCAATCTACTGGACAACGGATTTCTTGGGACTGGAACCGGGAGAAGACAGTTATTTTCAGACTTCTAATTATTTGAACCTGTGTAAAAACTTTGTAAAAGATATTTACAATCAGGAAAACGATGTGCCCCGTGCCGACCAGATCGATATGCTGAACCGTTCGCTTAATTTCTTTAAAGACGCCGAAGTCTTTTCAGAAGACCGCTTTAAATCGGAAGTCGTGCAAGAACCGGAGGTTATCAACGCTTTTGAAAGTTTTAAAAATCAGTATGAAGCGGAAAATAATGTGTCACTGGACGACCAGTTTCCCGTGTCGGATTTTGCAGTAAAAGATGAAAAGAAATACTTTAAGCATGTTTTGAAATTGGATAAGAATTTTCATGTGTATATTCACGGTCAGAAAAAATACATTAAAAAAGGGTATGATCCGGATCGGGATATGAATTATTATATTTTGTATTTCCGGGAAGAAAACTGATAGGTTTAGCCTGAAAACAGACAAAAGCCAAAATGAAAAAAATCATCGCCGTTATTTTCGGAGTGCTGTTATTTTTAGCACTGATCATTGCAGGAGTCGGATACTATTTTGTATTATCCCCCAACACGACCGTAAAAGATGACGGGATCATATTCATTCGTCCCGGAGATTCATTCGAAACCGTGCTGATTACCCTGCAAAGCAAGGGCTATATTAAAAATGAGAATACTCTTCGCCGGGTTGCTACACTTAAAGATTACCAGCACGCGATAAAGCCAGGCAGATACCAGATTAAAAATGGCTGGAACAACAATGAGCTGGTGAACTTTTTACGTTCCGGCAACCAGTCCCCCGTACATTTCACGTTCAACAACATACGTACTCCGAAAGAATTTGCAGGGGTTGTCGGGCGGCAATTGAATATCGACTCTGTATACTTTTTAAATCTTTTGAACGATGCAGACCTGAGCCGGCAATACGGATTTACACCTCAGAATTTTATAGGGATGTTCATTCCCAATACCTACCAGATTTTCTGGAATATCCAGGCAGAAGATTTTGTGAAACGAATGAATCGGGAATATAAAAAATTCTGGAATGAAACCCGGATGGCAAAAGCCCAAAAAGCCGGCCTCTCTCCTATGGATGTTACGATCATTGCCTCTATTGTGGAAGAGGAAACGAATCAAACACAGGAATATCCGGTGATTGCAGGGGTGTATATCAACCGTTTAAAAAAAGGCTGGAAGCTGGATGCCTGCCCTACCTTAAAGTTCGCTTTAGGTGATTTTTCTTTAAAACGGGTGCTGGATAAGCATATGGAAACCGAATCTCCCTATAACACCTATAAATATGCAGGTTTACCTCCGGGTCCCGTACGCATGCCCTCGATACAGGTGATCGATGCCGTTCTCGACTACCAGCATCACGATTATATGTTTTTCTGCGCTAAAAGCGATTTTTCCGGTACGCACCATTTTTCCCGTACCCTACGCCAGCATAATCAATATGCGGCAGAATACCACCAGGCACTTAACAAGAGGAAAATATATTAATTATATATATAAGACATCGTCCGGAATACCGGGACTTCCTCTATAATACGTATATACATGAAAAGAAATCTGTTTACGATCATTATTTGGTGCCTGTTATGCAGTTGCACGAAAGCACAGACCATTGAGCCCCAGGTCAATGAAAACGTCGAATTAATGAGTATTCTCTCCCGTTTGGCGGGTTTTCCGGAGTATAACATGAATTTGGCCGGACAATATATTCTGGATATAAATTCTCACTTTGAGAAACACACAGGGCATCCTGCCGTCCTGCAAATGAAAGAACTTAGGAAAAATCACGGTATTTCATACGATGCCGTGATGTCGATGGCTGTCCATTTAAAGGTTGAAAACAATAAATTCACGTTGCTGCCCGAAGAAGAAGACACTTTGGAAAAACGCTGGGCGAATGTGGATCAGGAAAATTTCCTGACCTTTCTGTCTCAATTCTATCAGGACAGCGATTTCCATCGGTTCTTTACGGAACATCACAAGCTATACCAAAAAGGCCTTCTGTCATATAAGGACAAGGTTATGAAGAAATTCGACCAGCACTGGTATCCGGAATTTTATGGAAAAACTCCTGAAGAAAGTTTTTCCATTATCATCGGTTTTGGAAATGGCGGTGGTAATTACGGAACTGAAAGACATTTGAAAGGACAGAAAAAAGAAATTTTTGCCATTGTCGGATACAATGTAGACAAGGCTGAAGTACCGCAATATAGTGAAGCCTACCTGCCTACGCTGATCCATGAATTTAACCATTCGTTCATCAACTATTTGTTGGACGACACTGTCTATCCGGAACATGTACGGCAACTTGAAAAATCGGGTGATATACTGCTGCAATCTTCCTTATGGGCGATGAGCAGACAGGCTTACAGCAATTGGCAGACCGTTATCAATGAATCGTTGGTAAGGGCTGCCGTTATCTGCTATATGTTGGATAAAAAATATAGTGAGGAAAGCATCCGCCAGGAATTGACCATTCAGTTACAAAGAAATTTCCGATGGATGCCGGAACTCGTACAGTTATTTCGTAAATACCAAAGTAACCGCGACAAATATCCCTCGCTGGAAGCCTTTTACCCGGAAATTATCCGTTTTTTCAACGAATACACTGAAGCTCAGGAGAATAAAATAAAATCAGCCATCAGCTTTTAAACATCTCTCCCGCTCTATACTTCCGGCAAAGCAATCCTTCAACTTCTCATCCGGCAAGGCTGGAAGGGACACGGATAAATTATTGAGTGATTTTTGGTGATTTCCCACAAAAATGCTACCTTTGCCGCCGATAAATTATTTTTATACTAATAATCAATTAATTATGTTGAATCATTACGAGACCGTTTTCATTACAACTCCCGTTTTATCTGATGTACAGATAAAGGAAGCGGTAGAAAAATTCAAGAGCACCATCACCGAGAATGGTGGTTCGATTGAACATGAGGAAGCTTGGGGACTTCGCAAGCTGGCTTATCCGATCCAGAAAAAGACAACAGGATTCTATCATTTGTTGCAGTTTGAAGCAGAAGGTGCACTGGTTGATAAACTGGAAACCGCTTACAGACGTGACGAAAGAGTCATTCGTTTCTTAACATTCAGATTAGACAAGTATGCTTATGAGTATGCTTTAAAAAGAAGAAGTAAAAACGCAGCTAAAAAAGAGGAGAAATAAGCCATGGCACAAAATGAAAGTGAAATCAGATATCTGACCCCCCCAACGGTAGATGTTAAAAAGAAAAAGTATTGTCGTTTTAGAAAGGCAAAAATCAAATTCATCGATTACAAAGATCCTGAATTCCTGAAAAAATTTCTGAACGAACAAGGTAAAATTCTTCCCAGAAGAATCACCGGAACCTCTGTAAAATACCAGAGAAAAGTAGCAACTGCTGTGAAGAGAGCAAGACATCTTGCTTTGTTGCCCTACTTAACCGATTTGATGAAATAATTTAAACGAAGGAGGACACAAGAAATGCAGATTATATTATTGACAGATATAGCAAATTTAGGCCACAAGGACGACGTTGTCAATGTGAAACCGGGTTACGGTCGTAACTACCTGATACCTCAGGGATACGCAATCCTTGCTACCGAATCAGCAAAGAAAGTTGTAGCAGAGAACACCAAACAGAGAGCTCATAAAGAAGCTAAACTGAAAGCTGAAGCACAGGAACTGGCTGCTAAACTGGAAGCACTGAAATTAACTATCGGTGCAAAAACCAGCAGCACGGGTAAGATCTTCGGTTCTATTAACAACATCATGATCTCTGAAGCATTACAGACTCAGGGTTACGATGTAGATAGAAAGAAAATCATCCTGAAAGAAATCAAAGAAGTGGGAACCTACTCGGCAATCATCAAACTTCACAGAGATGTGAAAGTAAATGTTGAATTTGAGGTCGTTTCCGAATAATTAAACAAAGTCATAAACGGACTATAAACGTATTTCCAAACATATTCCAAACGCTAAAAGCACCCCTCGCAAGGGTGCTTTTATTTTTTCATTCCAATTCCCCTAATTGAATAACTACCATTGGATTTTTGAATATACTTTTGTTGCAGGTATTTCCAATAAAAGCTAATTTCGCAGGCAGGGAAGTGTATGACATTCTGAAAATCATACCATTTTATTGCCAAAGAAAAATAAAGAGAAATATATGAATATCGAAGAATTCAGAGAATATTGTTTGTCATTCAGAGGGGTGAGTGAAAAGATGCCCTTTTCTCATGTACACGATCAGTACAGTCGCGATGTGCTATGCTTTTATGTAGCCGATAAATGGTTTTGCTTCGTGAACATCGAGGTGTTCGACTTTTGCTGTATCAAGTGCGGTCCGGATGATTCAAAAGAGTTACAGGCAGCCTATCTGGGGATAAGACCCGGCTGGCACATGAATAAGAAATATTGGATTAGTGTCTATTTTAATCAGGACGTATCCGACGATAAAATCCGGGAACTCGTAAGAAATTCTTATGATATTGTGGCAAAAAGTCTGTCCCGTAAAGAATTGGATTTACTTAAAGAACAATAATATCTTCTTTCTGTGCGTTAAATTAAAATTATTTTGATGAAAATCAAAGGTATAATCCTTCTGTTTTTTCTTTTCACATATTCATTGTTTCAGATTCAGGGCATTCTGTTTCCATACTTTATTCAGTTGGATTCTACCAAAATTTAGCGAATTCTCATTATCTTTGTACGAATATTTGAACGGAGGAATATGAGCGAACAGAACATAGAATTGAAAGGAATTCGGGTACACAATCTAAAAAATATCGACCTTAAAATCGGATTGAATAAATTGATCGTTATTACCGGAGTTTCGGGTAGTGGAAAATCATCGCTGGCATTCGATACACTTTATGCAGAAGGACAACGCAGATATGTAGAAAGCCTGTCTTCGTATGCCCGTCAGTTTTTGGGAAGGTTAAATAAACCGGAATGTGATTATATCAAGGGCATCCCTCCTGCCGTTGCTATCGAACAGAAAGTAAACACGTCGAACCCGCGTTCTACGGTAGGTACTTCTACCGAAATATACGATTATATCAAACTCTTATATGCCCGGGCGGGGAAAACCATTTCTCCCATTTCCGGACGTGAGGTGAAACGGGACAATGTAGACGACATTTCCCGCTTTATTTTAGAAAACAACACGGGAAAAACAGTGATTATCCTGGCTCGTCCCGACAAACTGAATGAACCGGAAAGCCTGAAACTTCTATTAAGTCAGGGATTTACCCGTATCAAAGCCGGAAATGATTTTTTAAGGATAGACGATGTTGTCAGCCAGCAACAAAAAATAGCTGACGGAACAGATATATATTTGGTTATCGACCGTATTTCCATTAATGAGGAACGGGATACGGTATCCCGTATTTCGGAATCGGTAGAAACAGCCCTGTATGAAGGAAACGGGGAATGTTTTATAGAACTCGACGGTAAGCTGCATACATTTTCCAATCGGTTTGAAGCCGACGGTATAACTTTCGAGGTGCCTACGGTCAATACATTCAGCTTTAACTCCCCCATTGGCGCCTGCCCTCAATGTGAAGGTTATGGAAAAATCCTCGGAATCGATGAAGATTTAGTCGTTCCCAATAAATCGTTGAGTGTATATGAAGAAGCAATCATGTGCTGGCGGGGAGAAAAAATGAGCGAATGGAAAAACCATTTGGTGCAGAACGCACACAAAGTAAACTTTCCGGTGCACAAACCTTATTATGAACTTTCAGATGCAGAAAAAAAGCTTTTGTGGAACGGTTGCGCACATTTCCACGGAATCAATGACTTTTTCGCCTATCTGGAGTCGCAAAAATACAAGATACAAAACCGGGTGATGATTGCCCGGTATACAGGTAAAACCAGATGCCCCGCCTGTGGAGGTACACGATTAAAACCAGAGGCCAATAATGTGAAAATCGGAGGAAAATCCGTTCCTGAATTGGTAGAAATGCCAATCAGTGAATTGCAGGATTTTTTCGAACACCTTGAGCTGACTCCCTATCAAAGTAAAGTAGCGGAACGTATTTTACCGGACATTAAAAATCGACTTGAATTTCTCATGGAAGTCGGTTTGGGGTATCTCACCCTGAATCGTCTTTCTTCATCGCTTTCCGGTGGAGAATCACAGCGAATAAATCTGGCCACTTCATTAGGGTCTGCTCTGGTGGGTTCCCTTTATATTTTGGACGAGCCGAGCATCGGCCTACATTCCAGGGATACCGAACAATTGATCCGTGTGTTGAAAAAATTACGTGATCTTGGAAATACGGTGATCGTAGTGGAACACGATGAAGATATTATCCGGGCTGCCGATGAAGTGATCGACATTGGCCCACAGGCAGGACGTTTGGGAGGTGAAGTCGTTTTTCAGGGCAATATGGAACAACTAAAGACTGCCGGAACACTTACCGCTGATTATATATTTGGTAAACGAAAGATTGAAGTTCCAAAACGTAGAAGACGATGGAACAAAAAGATAAGTATTAGCGGAGCAACTGAGAACAACCTGAAAAACATTACGGTGGACTTCCCGCTGGGAGTTATGACGGCAATCACAGGAGTCAGTGGTTCCGGGAAAAGTACCCTGATCAAAACCATTTTAGTCCCTGCCCTGAAAAAGCAGTTCGGAGATAACACGGATCGCAGCGGCAGCTTTGACAAACTTTCAGGTGACCTGCGTGCTATCTGCGGAGTTGAATTTATCGATCAGAATCCGATCGGTAAGTCCACCCGTTCCAATCCCGTGACCTATATAAAAGCATGGGATGATATTCGAAAAATATTTGCAGACACACAAGCCTCTAAGATACAGGGATTTAAACCCTCTCATTTTTCATTCAACGTTCCCGGCGGACGTTGCGAAGAATGCCAGGGAGAAGGTATCATTAAAGTAGAGATGCAATTTATGGCGGATGTTTTTCTGGAATGTGAACACTGCAAAGGAAAACGCTTTAAAGAGGATGTGCTGGAAATTAAATATAAGGACAAAAACATTTACGACATCTTGGAAATGACCGTGAATCAGGCACTCGAATTTTTCTCTACCGGAAATGGCCATAGTGAACGCAGTATTGTCGAAAAACTACAAAAATTAGTCGATGTAGGCTTAGGATACGTAAAACTCGGTCAGTCCTCCAGCACTTTAAGTGGCGGGGAAAGCCAACGGGTGAAGTTAGCCTATCATCTAAGCAGAGAAAATGCCGAGCCCACCCTGTTCGTTTTCGACGAGCCAACCACCGGGTTACATTTTCACGATATTCATAAGCTGATGTCATCGCTCGACGCCCTGATCCAAAGGGGACATTCGGTGCTGATCATCGAACACAACATGGATGTGATCAAATGTGCAGATTACGTTGTGGACTTAGGGCCGGAAGGAGGAAAAGACGGAGGCAATGTCGTATTTGCCGGGACACCGGAAGAATTGGTACAATGCCCGCAATCCTATACGGGACATTATTTGAAAGAAAAGCTGGAATAATTACAAATTTTGCGTGCAATATAAAACGAATGAAGAAAATTCTTGATCTAACCGTAAAGGAAAACCGGAAACTAAACGAAGATAATTTCCTATTGGTTCTCCATTCTCCGGAATTACCCGAAATCAATGCCGGGCAATTTGTTAATGTAAAAGTTGAAGATTCTCCTTCCACTTTCCTGCGCCGCCCCATTTCTATACACGACGTAGATGCAGCACAGGGCCTGCTTTATTTATTGGTAAAAATTGCAGGCAAGGGAACAGAAAAACTATCTACCATACAGCCCGGAGAAAAATTGAACATTATACTACCATTGGGCAATTGGTTTTCACAACCCCCAAAGGGTAAATGTTTACTGGTAGGCGGCGGTGTGGGGATCGCTCCACTACTCCATTTATCCAAAGAATTACGGGCAAAGGGATTATCTCCTGTGGTATTGATCGGAACCCGCAGTTCAAAAGATATTGTACAACAAAAAGAATTTGAAAAATATTCGACGGTATACTACACAACCGAAGACGGAAGCTATGGAGAGAAAGGCTATCCTACCCAACATTCCATATTAAATGAAAGGTTCGATCATATTTTTTGTTGCGGGCCGGAACCTATGATGAAAGCAGTTGCAAGGTATGCTTATTCTAAGAATATAGATTGTGAAGTGTCTTTAGAAAATATGATGGCATGTGGTATCGGGGCTTGCCTTTGCTGTGTAAACGATACGAAAGAAGGACATAAATGTGTGTGTACAGAGGGACCCGTGTTTAATATAAATGATTTGAAATGGCAGATTTAAGTATAAATATCAACGGACTGGATTTAAAAAACCCGGTACTTACAGCTTCAGGTACTTTTGGTTACGGCACCGAATTTCAAGATTTTATTCAACTGGATCGATTGGGAGGATTTATCGTAAAAGGCACTACCCTGAAACATCGGGAAGGCAATCCTTACCCCCGTATGGCGGAAACCCCTTCCGGCATGTTAAACGCCGTAGGTTTGCAAAATAAAGGAGTAGATTATTTTATCAAGCATATTTATCCTGAAATCAAAGATATATCCACGAATATATTGGTAAATGTTTCAGGGTCTACGATTCCCGATTATGTGGCTACTGCTGAAAAAATTAATGCATTAGAAAATATCCCGGGAATAGAACTGAACATATCCTGCCCCAATGTGAAAGAAGGTGGTATGGCTTTCGGAACCAGTTGTCATTCCGCAGCCGAAGTTGTGAAAGCAGTCCGGCAAGTCTACCGAAAGCATCTAATGGTGAAACTATCTCCTAACGTTACGAACATTCAGGAAATAGCTTTAGCGGCAGAAGCCGAAGGAGCTGACTCCGTATCCCTGATCAACACGATTTTGGGTATGGCAATCGATGCTAAAAAACGTCGCCCGTTATTAAGTACGGTAACCGGAGGGCTCAGCGGGGCTTGTGTAAAACCTATCGCTCTTCGGATGGTGTGGCAGGTAGCAAAAGCCGTTCACATTCCTGTTGTCGGATTAGGCGGAATTATGAGCGCTACGGATGCGATTGAATTTATGTTAGCGGGAGCTTCGGCCATACAGATCGGAACAGCTAATTTTATCGATCCGGCTGTTACGATTAAGGTAATTGAAGGAATTGATGCTTACCTGGAGGAAAATGGATTCAAATCCGTAAAAGAAATTATCGGGTTGGTATAATTTTCCGGACACCCTGCTTTTAATCGGCTTGTAAAAATATTGAAAAAAGATATTATAGGTCTTTAGAATAGTCCTCAAAGCTCCCGTCACTGAAAAACAATATAATCCTTTTTATTTTTTTAGTGGCGGGAGTTTGCATAATGGCTTCGGCTACTTCTGTTTCCGGCGAGAAAGCCTGTTTTGTTGGTGGCTGATTGTGAACTGTTACTTCTTCCTGTTTTTCCGTTTCCATCGTTTCTGTTAAAGGTTTCCGAAAGGAAACTCCAGATTGCTTTTCTTTTTCCGATGAAATATTAAATAACTCTCCTTTGCCGGAAATCAGCCAATTCAAATTCACATCGGGGAATGCCTGTGCTATTTTATCCAGCACATCGAATCCCGGCTTACTACGACCATTCAAAATATGCGACATCGCAGAAGCGTTAACTTTAATAAGGGCGGCAAACTTTGTTGCTGTCAGTCCTTTCTCCTCTAAAAGTAGCTTAAATCTCTCTTGCATATTGTAATTAATATCGTTACAAATGTAACCACATTTTTTGAATTCTCAAAATTACACATGTAACACAATAATGTTACATGTGTAATACACTTAAATGAATAAACCTTATCTTAAAAGCTAAAGTATTGTCTACGAATTAATTCACAAACAAATAAAGCAACCGGAGGATGCTATATCTTGATATTCAGGTATTTAATGTATGGTAACAAAGAAAAATAACCTTATTTTATCATAAAGTAAAACATCAATAACTATGACGTATAATACTGATAATTCAATACATAAAACAAATAAATATATTTAAAACCCTTATTTTTCGGCTTCAATCTTTCAGTATCGCTTGTAAAATCTAAATAAAAACATGATATTTACATAGATAAATAGCTGGTTTTGATTGTATTATATATACAAAACAACTATGTGCATAAAAATTGCATATTCAGAATTGACATTTGTAAAAAAATGTGATTGCCCCTCTCCTTTGATTACACTTGTAATTAATTTAAACTACTCTTGCGTTGTGTTTCTGTAACATTACATTTGTAACATCCAATAAAACCACCCTTTTCCTTCTGACAGGGTAAACCTGAGGATTCCATCGGAACATTCTCGTTTTTCTTCTTTATTGTATTATCACTTAATTCTTTTTATATTTGATGAAATTTAAAAATTTCGGTTATGACGATAAATGAAAAACTTTCGGCTTTACGGGAGATTATGGATAGAGAATGTATAGATGCCTATATTATATCGGGAACTGACCCTCACAACAGCGAATATCTTCCGGCAGCCTGGCAACAACGGGAATGGATTTCCGGTTTTACCGGTTCTTTTGGGACGGTGGTCGTCACGGCTAAGGAAGCAGGCTTGTGGACAGATACCCGTTATTTTATTCAGGCAGCAAAACAACTGGAAGGTAGCGGCATTCAGTTGCACAAACTAAGGGTGCCGGATGCCGTGGATTATCCGGAGTGGCTGGGGCAAAATTTGGATTCAGGAAGCAAAGTCGGTTTAGATAGCTTTTGTACTTCTGTCAATACGATGAAACACCTGCAAGGTATACTGAATCCACAAAATATAAAAGTTGTTGAGAAAACGGATTTATTGGGAGAACTCTGGCTGGATCGTCCCGCCCTGCCTGAAAATCCGGTATTTCCGGTAAAAGCGGAAATAGCCGGTGAAACTATTAAAGAAAAACTTCAAAGAATACAGGATTATCTTGCAGTAAATAACGCTGATTACTATTTATTCAGCAGTTTGGATGAAATTGCCTGGTTGTATAATATAAGATGCAATGACATTCCCTATAATCCGGTAGCAATCAGTTATGCCATTGTCGGCCGGGAACGTTCCTATTGGTTTGTGAAACAGCGAAAAGTATCCCGGGAAATTACAGCCCTTCTTGAAAAGGAAGGAATCGAAATCAGGGATTATCATCATTTGTTCTTATTTTTGGACGAACTTCCCCAAACAGTAAGTTTTTGTGTAGATACAAACACCCTGAATTACGCAGTATACCATAAGATTGCATCCAAATTTCCAGTCACAGAAAAAGAATCCCCTGTTATTCTGGCCAAGGCCATTAAAAATGCAACTGAAATAGCAGGAATCCGGGAGGCTTGCATCAAAGACAGCGTGGCTATGACCAAATTCTTTTATTGGATGGAAAGTAATATCGCCAACCATTTAACAGAAACCAGTGTTTCCGATAAACTGACAGCTCTCCGGGCAGAAAACGAAGGCTATGTTTCGGATAGTTTCGGCAATATTTCCGCTTATGGGAAAAATGCCGCTCTCCCGCATTATTCCGCCGTACGGGGTAAAGATGCGGAATTACAGCCACATGGACTATACTTGGTGGATTCGGGCGGCCAATATACGCACGGAACGACAGACATCACCCGCACTATCCCGTTGGGAGAATTAACCGAACAGGAAAAGGAAGACTATACCTTAGTATTACAAGGGATGATCGATCTAAGCCTTTGCCGTTTTCCAAAAGGGACAAGCGGTTGTAATATAGATATTATTGCCCGGCAACCCTTGTGGCAGAAATTAAGGAATTTCGGACATGGAACGGGTCATGGCATCGGCTTTTTCCTAAACGTACACGAAGGTCCGCAAGCCATCCGCCAGGATTTAAAACAACAACCGATTCTTCCGGGAATGTTGACTTCGGATGAACCGGGACTTTACCGGGAAGGAGCACATGGCATCCGGCATGAAAACATGATTCTTTCCGTACCTGTCGAGAGCAATGAATTTGGAGAATGGCTGGGATTTGAAACATTAACACTTTGCTATTTCGACACTTCTGCCCTTCTGGTTGAACTTTTAAGTGAACAACAGAAAAAATGGCTAAACGATTACCATCGTAACGTATATGAAAAAACAGCCCCTTTTCTATCGCCTGAAGAAAAACAATGGCTGGCTGAAAAAACAAAGCCTATCCAATAATATTTTAACTATGGCTGAATTCTTATTCATTCAGCCATAGTTATTTAATGGAATTTTAGAAATTCGTTCTCCCGCTCTATTTTTATTCTTTTCAACGCAACCTTTCACACTCTTTTGCATCTTTATATCGAAAGTCAATGTGTAAATTGGATCAGATCATCGATAAATGTAAAAATGGCGACCGTCGCGCTGCTGAACAGCTTTATAAAATGTTTTCAGCAAAGATGTTTGCCGTATGCATCCAATTTTCAAAAGACCGGGCAGAAGCGGAAGATAATTTGCAAGACGGATTTATTAAAATTTTCCACTCACTCGATCAGTACACAGGAAAGGGTTCTTTCGAAGGCTGGATGAAGAGAATTTTCATTAATACGGCATTGGAAAAATTCCGGAAGAACCGCCCTCTGCAATTAGTTGAAGAGTTTCCTGATATTGAAACAGAAGATATTGGAGAAGATGTGATCATCCCGGAAGACGTGTTGACGGGATTTGTCGATCAGTTGCCGGAAAAATATCGTTTGGTATTCAACCTGTATGTAGCCGAAGAAATGTCTCATAAAGAAATTGCGGCATTGGCGGGAATTACGGAGGGAACTTCCAAATCAAATCTGGCCAGGGCAAGGGATATATTAAAAAGAAAAGTAAAGGAGTATTTAAAACATGAGCAATAATTTAGATCACCTTTTTAAAAATGCACTCCGAAACAGGAATTGTGAGCCTCCTCCCCATATTTGGGAAAACATAGAGGCAAACCTGTGTTCCCGCCGCCGGAAGCTCCTTCTCTGGTGGACACGCAGTGTTGCAGCCGTTGCTTTAGTGGCTGCGGCTATATGGCTGTTACAGCTCCGCGACCAAGAGACGCAGGAAATGCAATGGGTGAAAATATCACCTCCGGCAGTAGAACAAATTCCTTTGCCACAAGAAGCGGTATACCTAACAACAGATAGCACGCCGACACAGGCTTCATCTGCTGTGCAACCGATTACGTCCACACCTCCGGTTTTTAAGGAACCTATTATCACCACAGCCATTCTTTCGGAGAGAATCGACACCCGGATAGAAACAAAACCGATACAACTTACCCTGAAAGAACAAACCCGGCACAAGGGTATTATTCCTTTGGTAAACGGGCAGGCCCTAAAAAACGGAGAAACTTATTATGCTCTTCTAAAAACAGAAATTCAAGACCAAAAACAGCAAGAGAAAGAAGAAAGGAACGAACGGCAGCTAAAACTCGCTTTAAGCGGACACGTTGCCCCGGTATATTCTTCGGGAACTTATCATACAACGGCAAACAATGCCAGAGGTTATCGCTATTCAAGCAGTCAAATGAACGGAACGGTGAATGTGAGCGGTGGTTTAAAATTTTCCATAGCTGCCGATAAAAAGCTGTCCGTTCAAACGGGTTTATTTTACAGCCGGATGGGGCAACACACAGACGAAAAAATGTCATCCCCCCAATCTATGGCTTTTGTGGCCGGAGCATCCCGTGAAGCCAGTGACTATATTGTCACTCCGCTGGGAAACCTGAAAAGCCGGACTAAAGCCGTTGCTTATCGGAGTGAAGAGGCTGTCTTGTTAAGCAATAATAACAATAGCCGGACAACCGATCTCGAACAGGTTTTCAACACCGTGGAAATTCCGCTTGCTTTGCGTTACCGCTTTTTCGATCAGAAACTAAGGCTTTCTGTTGCCGGAGGGTTTAGCGGAAATATCGTGGTCGACAATAAAGTGTATGTGATAAAAGGAAATGAAAAAGAATATATCGGCAGCACCGAAGATATTCGCCGTTTCAATTTAAGTACGGATTTAGGTATCGGTATCGAATACCCGCTTACACAGAATATAAAAATTATGCTGGAACCCGGATTCAAATACTACCTACAGTCTCTTAGCCGGAACTCCCAGATAGATTTCAAGCCTTACATATTTTCTTTATCAACGGGTATAGGCATTGAATTTTAATCAATATTCGGGACGGCGCAAGATTTCACTACTAATAATGGCTTGCCGGAGATTGAAATGTTTCAACTCTTCTTTTTCCTGTTCCGCTTCTTCCGAAACGGGCGTATATATTGGACTATCCTCCTGAGGTTGTTCTTCCGGCTGCTTATAATAATCACCCGGAATAATTTCTTCCATATATTCTTGTTGTGCTGCTTCGTCTTTACTATCGAAGTCATTCAACCATTCAACCGTTTTTTCTTCCTGCATCCCGGGCCTGTATTCGGAGGGAATATGCACAGGTTTGCCGGAAGTTTTCTTTGTACCCGATTTAATCAGGCCGATGATACCTGCAACCGCAACGACCAACAATGAAATCCAATCGAAATCAGCTTTTACAATACCCATAATTTGTTATATTTGTGGCAAAATACCAATTACATTTACCTATTGTCAACAATGAAGTCAAAAATAATATTTTTTTCTTTATTCCTTTTATCTATGAACGGAATAATGGGGTGTCAGGAAAAATTACGGGATAAGCATATCATTCCGTTTGTCCCGGTAAACACCACGATAAAACTGAATTTAGGAGGAGAAAACGAATTGATGTGGAAAAATAACCCGAAATATTTTTCCATCTCGACCCCTAACGCCGATCCCATAGGCTATAACGGGCATGGGATTGTGATTTTTACAGAAGATGCCAGGGAATTTCATTGTTTCGATGCCACCTGCACCAACTGTCCGGATTTAGATTCCCATTTCACACAAAAGGATTTGAAGGTAAATATCGCCACCTGCCCCAAGTGTGGCACGGAGTTTAGCCTGCTGTACGGGCAACCGTTCGGCAACAGTTCAAAAATCTATCCTTTAAAGGAATATCCGATCCAAAGAAATGGTGATCTTCTGATCGTTAGCTATAATTAAAATGTGCGAATAGTGTTTTTTATAAAAAAATTGCACGATCTGCGATTTTATATAAATTTAATCTTCTTTTTTTTTACCTTTGCCACGAAATTAAGATTTACTTGAAAAATATTAAAATAAAAATCCGGATGAAAAGAGCATTAATAAGTGTTTTCGACAAGACAGGCATTGTCGACTTCGCCAAGTCACTGGATTCTATGGGCTGGGAAATCATTTCAACAGGAGGAACCTCAAAGAAACTGAAAGAAGAAGGCATTAAAGTTCAAGATATTTCAGACTTAACCAAGTTCCCCGAATGTTTTGACGGCAGAGTTAAAACCCTGCACCCCAATGTAGAAGGCGGTATATTAGCTATCAGAGATAACGACCATCATAAAGCACAAATGGCAGAATTGGGAATAGAACCCATTGATATTGTCGTTTGTAACCTATACCCTTTTAAACAGACTATTTTAAAACCCGGTGTATCCCACGAAGAGATCATCGAAAACATCGATATAGGCGGTCCCACCATGATCCGTGCAGCGGCTAAAAATTACAGATTCGTAACCGTGCTGACCGATCCGGAAGATTATGAGCTGGTGATCGATGAATTGAAAACACAGGGAGATACTTCTGCCGCAACCAAAGAAATGCTGGCAGCAAAAGTATTTATCCATACCTCCCATTACGATGCACTGATTGCCGATTATTTCTCTAAACGGCTGAATATTAAATATCCCAAAACCCTGACTTTGACCTATGAAAAGAAACAGGATTTGAGATATGGTGAAAACCCGCATCAGGCAGCGGCTTTTTATGCTTCCATTCAGGGAACGGAAGGCACATTGACGGCTGCAGTACAATTACACGGGAAAGAACTTTCGTATAATAATATCGGAGATACCGACGGAGCATTGGAAACTTTAAAAGAATTCGACGAGCCGACTATTGTGGCCTCCAAGCATGCCAATCCTTGCGGAGTGGGTAGCGCAGCTACGATAGCAGAGGCTTACCGGAAAGCTTACGAAGCCGACCCTGTTTCTATTTACGGCGGTATCGTTGCTTCCAACCGGGAGATCGACGCGGAAACAGCAAGCGAAATGGCTAAAATTTTCCTGGAGGTTATTGTCGCTCCGTCTTTTTCAAAAGAAGCTTTAGAAATACTAACCAAAAAGAAAAATATCCGTTTACTACAATTGGAAAATATTGGCAAAACGAACAAGTCTGCCAGCAAAGCCAAAACAGTACTCGGCGGTTTATTGATTCAAGATCTGGATTCCCAGTTGTTGAACAAAGAGGATTTAAAAGTGGTCACCAAACGCCAGCCGACAGAAGCAGAAATGAAAGATTTGCTTTTTGCCTGGAAAGTGGTGAAACACGCTAAATCGAACGGAATCACCATTGCCAAAAATCTGACGACCACCGGAGTCGGACCGGGACAGGTAAGCCGTATCTGGGCACTCGAAAATGCTATCCGTCAAGGCGGAGATCGCATAGCGGGCAGCGTATTGGCTTCGGATGCCTTCTTCCCTTTCTCTGATTGTGTGGAAGCTGCTCATCAGGCAGGGATTACGGCAATTATACAACCGGGAGGTTCTGTCAGGGATCAGGAATCGATCGATGCTGCCAATCAATACGACATTGCGATGATTTTTACGGATATGAGACACTTCAAACACTAAAGAAACATGGGATTATTTTCTTTTTTAACGCAAGATATAGCTGTAGACCTCGGAACAGCCAATACAATTATAATTTGCAACGACAAAATGGTTGTAAACGAACCTTCTATCGTTGCAATCGACCGAAGAACCGAGAAAGTGATTGCTATCGGTGAAAAAGCCCGCCAGATGCAGGGAAAAACTCACGATAACATCAAAACGATCCGTCCGTTGCGCGACGGTGTGATTGCCGACTTTAACGCTGCCGAACAGATGTTGCGCGGTATGATTAAAATGGCAAGCGTAAATAGTAAATTCTTTTCACCTTCCCTGCGTATTGTGGTATGTATCCCGTCAGGAAGTACCGAAGTGGAAGTACGTGCAGTACGCGACTCGTCGGAACATGCAGGAGGACGTGACGTATATATGATTTATGAACCGATGGCCGCCGCTTTGGGGATCGGGTTGGATGTGGAAGCCCCCGAAGGGAACATGATCGTGGATATAGGTGGTGGAACTACTGAAATTGCCGTTATTTCGTTGGGTGGTATAGTTAGCAACAAATCCATCCGTATTGCAGGAGACGACCTGACCGACGATATTCAGGAATATATGCGCCACCAGCACAATATCAAAATCGGGGAACGTACGGCAGAAGAAATAAAAATCCATGTAGGCTCTGCCCTCTCCGAACTGGATGACCCGCCAGCCGATTTCATCGTTCAGGGACCTAACCAAATGACCTCTTTGCCTGTGGAAGTTCCTGTATCTTATCAGGAAATCGCCCACTGTCTGGAAAAATCTATTTCTAAAATAGAAATTGCTATTTTGGGTGCGTTGGAACAGACACCTCCCGAATTATATGCCGATATTGTGAACAAAGGAATTTATCTGGCAGGTGGTGGTGCTTTGCTGAGAGGGCTCGACAAACGTCTGACCGATAAACTGAATATTCCGTTCCACATTGCAGAAGACCCGCTAAGAGCTGTTGCAAGAGGTACCGGAATCGCATTGAAAAATGTAGATAAATTCTCATTCCTGATTCGATAATATACCATGCAATAAATTCAGGCTGTGAAAGAAATTATAAAACTGATATTAAAATATCATTTTACTATAATTTTTATATTACTGGAAGCCATATCCTTTTCTCTGATAGTTCAGCACAACAACTATCAGAGAACTGTTTTTTCTGGCCGTGCGGCAACTGTTTTTTGTTATATTTCTTCTCTGACCTCGGATATAAATAACTATTTTTCTTTGAAAGAAACAAATGAAAAATTAGTTGCAGAGAATACAGATCTAAAGAATATAATAGAAAAACTTAAAAGTGTGCAGGACGGACAGGAAAATAATATACCTGTGACAGATTCCTCTTTTTTTGATATTGACTATCGGTATCAAAGTGCGCAAATGATTAATTCGAGTTTTAATAAAACAAAGAATTACATCACACTGGATAAAGGTAGCAGTGACGGAGTGATGAAAGAAATGGCCGTATGCTCCAAAGAAGGGGTTGTGGGAATCATTCAAAGCACCAGCGGGCATTATGCCAGAGTGCTCCCCCTGATTAACACAAACCTGCGGGTTTCCGCCAAATTAAAGAAAAACGGTTATTACGGTTCTTTACAATGGGACGGAAACGATTATCGTTATTCCTATCTGAACGACATTCCTTTCCATGTAGAGGTCACTCAGGGGGATTCGATTGTGACTTCAGGTTTCTCTTCTATTTTCCCGGAGGGTGAATTAATAGGGTTTGTCGAATCGGTAAACAAGGAAACTGCTAATTTTCTTACCATAAAAGTGAAATTGGCGGTTGACTTCAAGAAGATTTCAGATGTGTATGTGGTGGCCAACCTGAATAAGAGTGAAAAATTGCAATTGGAGGAAATGACGCATGACTAACATAAAATTTTTCATCAACCTGGTTGCGTTGTTAATTATTCAATTAGCCATATTGGATAATATACAACTTCACTCCTATGTATATATCAATATTTATATTCTTGCTATATACATTTTGCCTTACCGTTTGAGTAAAGCAAGTATTTTGCTGTTCGGTTTTTTTCTGGGATTGTTTGTAGACCTCGCCAATAACACGATGGGAATACATGCCGCAGCCTCGACTCTGCTTGCATACATCCGTCCCCGCCTGTTGATGCTGACTTCAAACCGGGAACAAATCGACGATATACAGGGAAAACAGAACATCAGCAATTTTGCCTGGTTTTTTAAATATGTCATCATTTCCACCGCTGTATTTAATGTGGCGTTGATTATGGCGGAAGCTTTCAGTTTCCATAATTTCTGGATTACGCTTGCACGCATTGTATGTAGCACCATAGCTTCGGTATTTTTCATCTTGCTCTATTATTTCATCGTGTTGAAGAAAAAGCAGAACTAACCGCACGGAAAGTTATTTTGCGGTTTTCAATTTTTCTGATACTCAAACTGTCATGTTATGAACAAGTATTCACACCGGAAAGCCGTTATTTCAGCAATCATTATTTGTGTTTGCTGTATATATATTATCCGGTTATTTTATATGCAAGTGATCGATGACTCTTTTCAGGAAGAGGCCATTCGTAATTCCCAGCGGATCACCGTCCAGTATCCCGCCAGAGGCTTGATTTTCGACCGGAACGGTAAATTGCTGGTGGAAAATCAGCCGGCCTACGACCTGATGGTTATTCCTTTACAAGTTAAGCAATTCGATACCACAGAGCTGATCACCATATTGAATATCGATAAGGATATTCTCGATAAAAGCCTGAAAAAATGCTATCGCTACTCTCCCTACAAGGCTTCTATCCTGATTTCCCAGATTACGGCAGATAAATATGCAATTTTACAGGAAAAACTCTACAAATATCCGGGGTTCTTCATGCAAACCAGAACCTTGCGTAAATACAATGTCAATCACTCGGCGGATGTTTTCGGATATATCGGAGAAGTGAACCAGTCACAAATCGACCGGGACAGCACTTATGCTCCCGGCGACTATATCGGAATTAACGGTTTGGAAAAAAGTTATGAAGATGTCCTTCGTGGAAAAAAAGGCGAGAAAATTATGCTGGTCGATAATTACAACCGGATAAAAGGTTCTTATAAAAACGGGGAATACGATAAACCGGCTATCGTCGGCGGAAACATCACCACCACTCTCGATATAGATTTACAGGAATATGCTTATCACCTTATGAGAAATAAAAAGGGAGGTATTATTGCTATTGAACCTCAAACGGGAGAAATATTATTGAAGGTTTCAAGCCCTGGGTATAACCCACAACTAATGATCGGACTGGAACGGGGACGGAATTATAAAAAACTGTATGAAGATCCGAATCTTCCGCTTTTCGACCGTACGATCAGTGCCACCTACCCGCCCGGCTCTATTTTCAAAACAGTAGTAGGATTGATCGGACTGGAAGAAGGGGCCATCGTTCCTGAAACCCGTTACGAATGCCACCACGGAAATTATTTTAATGGCCAGTTAATGAAATGCCACGGGCATGAATCGCCTGTCGATCTGAAAGGAGGCATTAAAAATTCATGTAATCCTTATTTTGTGAACGTTTTTCGAAGGACCTTGGAAAGCAATCGGTATGCCAATGTCAGGGAAGCCTATGGGAAATGGCGGGAATACGTCATGTCGTTTGGAGTAGGACAAAAACTATGCCCCGATTTCTATAACGAAAAGACCGGAGATATTCCCACCCAGCAGGCCTATGATAAACAATTCCGCACTCAATCCTGGTATTACACTTATTTCCGGTCGCTTGCCATCGGACAGGGAGAGTTAGTACTGACCCCCATGCAAATGGCGAATATTGTGACTTCAATAGCCAACCGGGGACACTATATCACTCCTCATATTGTCAGACGCAGCGAAGAAGAATACATACAACTCAACAAACATGAAATACCGATTCAAAAGAAGCATTTCAATGTGATCATCGATGCGATGGAGGAAGCGGTAAAATCGGGAACAGGACGTATTGCCGCCGTTGATTCCGTTAGTGTATGCGGGAAAACAGGCACGATACAGAATCCCCATGGAAAAGATCACTCGGCATTTTTTGCTTTCGCTCCTAAAGAAAATCCGAAAATCGCCATATTGGTTTATGTGGAAAACGGGATTTGGGGAGCTACGTATGCCGCTCCCATTGCCGGACTTTTAATGGATAAATACCTGAATGGAAAAATACCTGAACGGAAAAAGGCCCTCGAAACCAGAATGCTTGAAGCCGACCTGATCCATGCCCCGGCGGAAAGAAATGCCCACGGATTAGCAGCACCAACAGAAGACGAAGATTAAAAACAATGCCATGAACAGACAGTCTGAACTTTTAAAAAATATTGATTGGGTATCCATTTTCATGTATACCCTGCTGGTTTTCATGGGATGGCTGAATATCTACGCAGCCGTATATAACGACAGCCACAGCAGCATATTCGATATTACCCAAAAATACGGAAAACAATTAATCTGGATTGGTGCTTCATTTGTGCTGGGTTTTATCATCATGCTGACAGACAGTAAATTTTTTACAGCTTTTTCTTTTATCATATATGGACTGACTATCGGATTATTGGCGGCGGTATTGGTTTTCGGTAAGGAAGTCAATGGGGCGAGGTCGTGGTTTGAAATTGGCAGCATCCGTTTACAACCAGCCGAATTTGCAAAATTTGCCACCTGTCTTGCCGTGGCGAATGTCATGAGCAGGCATGGTTTTAAAATGATGCGGCTCAGTAGTTTGCTCTCGGTGGGAATCTTACTGGCACTCCCCGCCCTCCTGATTATCAAACAAAACGACACGGGATCGGCACTGGTTTACAGCTCTTTCATATTGGTGATGTACCGGGAAGGCTTGCACGGCTCTATCCTTTTGCTCTGTTTTATGACGGTGGCCCTGTTCATTTTCACCCTGCTCTATCCACCCATGACCGTACTCCTGCTAATTATCGGCGGCACACTGATCGCTTTTCTTTACTATCGCCAGAATAAACATGAGCTTTACCGCATCATTATCTTTCTCGTAGGCTGTTTCCTGTTCTTATTATTCTTAAAATGGCTATTAGATTTACCGATCAGTGATCACAAACTTTTACTTATCTCCTACCTGCTTTGCAATTTGATGGGAATCTATTTCGTCTATAAACGAAAAATGAAACATATTATGCTGGTGATACTGGCTTCCTGGCTATGTATCGGCGCAACCGTAGGAGTAGATTACGCTTTCGACAAATTACAGTCCCACCAAAGAGACCGTATCAATAATTTGCTGGGAATCGAAACCGATCTCACGGGAGCAGGTTACAATGTCAATCAATCGAAGATTGCAATCGGTTCGGGTGGCTTTGCCGGAAAAGGCTTTTTACAGGGAACTCAAACAAAATTTAATTTTGTTCCGGAACAAAGTACCGACTTCATTTTTTGTACGGTAGGCGAAGAATGGGGATTTTTAGGGAGTACCGTTGTCATCGGCTTACTTATGGCGTTTATCCTGCGAATTATATATTTAGCAGAGCGACAGCGTTCCGATTTTTCCCGGATATACGGGTATGGCGTTGCTTCTATCCTCTTTTTCCACATGGCCATCAACATAGGGATGACAATAGGCGTTGCCCCGGTGATCGGAATACCGCTTCCTTTCTTTAGTTACGGAGGTTCTTCTTTATGGGCGTTCACGATATTGATATTTATATTTTTACGTTTGGATGCCAATCGGCTGCAGGTTTTCAGTTAAAGCAACTAATTCCTATATGGTAAAGCTTTATAAGTTCGATGGACTTATAAAGCTTTTTTTATTAAGAATAAATATACGGGTGCTTTCCGAACGCGATGTCCGGATCGGATCATCATCCCCTCCATATATTTATAAACCTACCATCTTCGCATGGTTTTCCAAATCATAATTTCTTTTACAGGAGGTTTTCAGACCACTATGTGAAAATTTCTAAATAAATCAAATCCCCTCTTGAAAAGACCACCCGGAAAGCTTTTAAATATATAGAATTTGTTATTTTTGAAAAGAATTAAAACAATGTACATATCCTATGGAATCTAAACATTATTCCGGGCTGACAAACGAGCAGGCAGAAATAAGCAGGCAGAAATACGGTAAAAATATTCTAACTCCTCCGGCCCGAACTCCCCTTTGGAAACTTTTCCTTGAAAAATTCAAAGATCCGATTATTAAAATCCTGTTGGCGGCAGCTTTGCTCTCTCTGGTTATCTCGATCATTCACAACGAATACGCTGAAACGATCGGGATTTTTGCTGCGATCTTTTTGGCAACCGGGGTTGCTTTCTGGTTTGAAATGGATGCCAACCGGAAATTCGAATTGCTAAATCAGGTTAACGACGATATATTATTTAAAGTAGTGAGGGATGGAAATATTCATGAAGTTGCAAAGCAGGACATTGTCGTCGGGGATATTGTGGTTCTCGAAACCGGAGAAGAAATTCCGGCGGACGGAGAACTTATAGAGGCTATCTCCCTGCAAGTTAACGAATCCACCCTGACCGGAGAGCCTGTCATCAGCAAAACCACCAATCCGGAACATTTTGACCAGGAAGCGACCTACCCTTCCAATCATATCCTGAGAGGTACCACGATTGTCAATGGGCGGTGTATATATGAGGTAAAAAAAGTAGGCGATGCTACGGAATTTGGAAAAGTAGCAGAAAAAGCCACGGAAATCAACAAGGATAAAACTCCGCTAAGCAAGCAATTGGAAAGGCTTGCCCGCTTTATAAGTATCATCGGATTTATTGTTGCAGGGCTGACATTTGCCGGATTACTTGTAAAAGATATTTTAGCAGGAGCTTTCACCTCAGAAAACATTTTCACGCTGGAAAGTGCCGGGCGGATATTACAATATTTTATGGTTGCTGTGACATTGATCGTCGTGTCTGTGCCGGAAGGATTGCCGATGAGCGTTACATTAAGCCTTGCATTAAGTATGAGAAAGATGCTGAAAACCAACAATCTCGTACGAAAAATGCATGCTTGCGAAACAATGGGCGCAACCACCGTGATTTGTACCGACAAGACCGGAACCCTGACCCAAAATCAAATGCAGGTGTACCAGACTAATTTTTATGCCCTTGCCGAACAAAAGTTAGGTCAGGATGAAATGAGCGTTTTAGTGAAAGAAGGCATTTCCATGAATTCTACGGCTTTCCTGGACTATACCCTTCCCGAAAAGATAAAAACTTTAGGCAATCCCACCGAAGCAGCTTTGCTCCTCTGGCTTCACGGGCAACAGGTGAACTATATGGACTACCGGGAGCATACGGAAATTGCAGAGCAATTGACTTTTTCAACGGAGCGGAAGTATATGGCGACGCTCGTTAAATCTTCTTTAGGGGGAAAGTTGATCTTATATGTGAAAGGTGCTCCTGAAATTCTCTTGTCGAAATGTAAAGATATTCGTTTGCCGGAAGGCCATAAACCTATTCCGGAATACCAGGCAACCATTGAAGAACAATTGTTCGCCTATCAAAACAAGGCAATGCGTACGTTAGGTTTTGCCTACAAAGAACTCTCTCCGGAACACAGCGACCTTGAAACAGAGGCATCCTCCGGCCTGACTTTCCTGGGTATTGCAGCCATAGCCGATCCCGTACGTCCCGATGTTCCGGCAGCTGTTGCCAAATGCCTGAATGCAGGGATCAATGTTAAGATTGTTACCGGGGACACTCCCGCCACAGCAAGGGAAATCGGGCGGCAAATCGGGATATGGGAATCTGGCGACACAGAAGAGCAGATCATCACCGGAACGGATTTTGAAAAACTGACCGATGAAGAAGCCGCCAAACGGGTTTTAAAGTTAAAGATCATGTGCCGTGCCCGTCCCACCGACAAACAGCGTTTGGTTGAATTGCTGAAACATTCGGGGGCTGTCGTTGCTGTGACCGGAGACGGCACGAACGATGCTCCGGCCCTGAATCATGCCGATGTGGGGCTGTCTATGGGGACAGGGACTTCCGTGGCCAAAGAAGCAAGCGACATCACCCTGCTCGATGATTCTTTCAACAGCATTGCCACTGCTGTCATGTGGGGACGGTCGCTTTACCATAACATACAGCGTTTTATCCTTTTTCAATTGACGATCAATCTATCGGCCCTTTTGATCGTGCTGTTAGGCTCTTTGCTGGGGCATCAGCTCCCCCTCACCGTAACACAGATGCTATGGGTAAATATGATTATCGATACCTTTGCCGCAGGAGCTCTCGCATCGCTTCCGCCAAATCCCAACGTCATGAATGAAAAACCGCGTAAACCGTCGGATTTTATCATTACACGCAAAATGCAACATCATATATTAGGTATCGGAATAACCTTCACGGTCTTACTCCTGGGGATGATGTACTACTTCACCAATGAACAGGGGGACATCTCCCGGTATGACCTGTCCATATTCTTTACTACCTTTGTCATGTTGCAATTTTGGAATATGTTTAATGCCAAAGCCTTCATGTCCGGCGGCTCCGCCTTTAAAAACCTCAAAGAAAGTGCCGGATTCCTGATCGTTATGCTGATTATTCCGATCGGTCAATTCCTGATCGTTGAATTCGGAGGCGACGTATTCCGGACAGTACCCCTCACACTTCGGGATTGGGGGATTATCGTCGGGGCGACTTCTCTGGTATTATGGATCGGGGAACTCATGAGACTATTGAAAAAATAACTTGAAAGTGTGCTTTACGGCACACTTTTTTTATACCTGTCTCCCCCCCGATTTTTAGCTTCCCGATATTTGGATTTTAAGAATATTGTTATCTTTGTTGGTAAAGCATACTATTGCTAAATCGGTATATTTAAGAGCTGTAAAATGAGATCGAAAAGAATCAGGACTGCATTATATAATGTGTTACCGGGGGAAAAGGCCCACAATAAGATGGCTCCCCGTCCCAAGATCATTGAAGGAGTGGAAGGCATTCATCCCACGCCTCCGGTCAATAGTGCCGTGCTTGCCCTGATCGTCCCCTTCGAAAACGATCTGGCTATTCCTTTTATCAAACGTTCTAATTTCGGAAAATACCACCGGGGACAGATTGCGCTTCCGGGAGGGAAAATGGAAATGAGCGATGCCGATGCCTTACAGACCGCTTTACGCGAATGTCATGAAGAAATCGGTGTGCCGGAAGAAAAAGTTTCTATCTTAGGCGTATTGAGCGATATTTATATTCCGCTGAGTAATTACAATATCACCCCAATTGTGGGTACAACCCTGAAATTGCCGGATTTTAAACTTTCAGAAAACGAAGTGGAAAAAGTGATCGTCGTTAAGCTTTGCGATCTTTTCGACGACGCAAACAAAGCCACCACTACTTTTTTACGCAACGGATATGAAATCGAAGCCCCCGGCTATAAGATCGGAGAAAATTTCATTTGGGGTGCTACTGCCATGATTATCGCCGAGTTGGAACAATTGATGAAAACCAATACTTTCAATCATTTGGGTAAATTATGATTTCCGTTTCCGGCATACCCAATAAACCGGATGATAGGTTAAAGGATAGCCTTCGTTAGCTGTTTCCCGGCAGGAAGCATATTTCCGGCTAAATTGATCGATTTGCCCTTTAGTCCATATTTGCCGTACGGCCGTTGCATTTACCCCGGTGTTCTTTATATGCCGGAGCACGTCTAACGGAGAGTCAAAATAGAGGATATGGAAGTCTTCTCCCATATATAGTATATCAAAATGTGAAGATAAAATTCCCTGCCATTCGGCAGAAGAAAGATAATCCAGCCCCTGTCCGCTCACCTGTCGCAATTCCTTCAGGTTATCCTGTCCAAAAGTGCTGAAAACCAAAAAACCATCGGCAGCCAAATGTCCTGCCAATTTTTTTAAAGTATCGGCTGGCCGGGAAAACCACTGAAAAGTAGAACTCGAAACGAGCATTTCATATTGTCCGGATAAAGGCACGGATTCTATATCCCCTATAATACAACGGTTGTCGGGAATCGCACAACGGCCTGCCGTTTTTCGGCACATTTCCGGCACTAAGTCGTTAATAAATAATTCATTGACCGGGAAATTTTTCAAAAGAGCCGAAGTCAGTAATCCCGTACCACATCCGATCTCTAAAATCTTTACGGGATAAGGTCGCACATATTCCTGCAATAAGCCGGAAAGTTTTCCGACTATACTTTTTTGCACGATTGCATTTTCGTCATAACTTTCTACACTCCGTCTAAACCGGCATGTTATATCTGCCTTCTCGATCATTCGAATAAATATTATTTCTTAAATGTTTCCGGACAACACCTCAATTCCGAGAATATCTTCCCAACTCTTAAAAGAGGTAAACGGATAGTGCCCTCCTGCCAAAAGAACGACAGGTGCTTTTTCTTTCCACCAATTCAATTGGTTTCCGGGGGGAAAAATCACATCTTTTTCCGATACATAAACCTTATCCCAATGACAGCGTTTTTCACACCCCTGGCTTTGTTTTTCAATCAACACAAGCTCTTCGCACTGTTCCCGGAGTTCCCGGGACGGTAAATGCCCTTTTAAAAACTGCCTGTCTTCGTCCGTCACCACCATCCGGGAAAAGAATTTCTCCCTCCCTCTGGCGTCCATTCCTTTTTCGGTCAATCGGTATATTTTAACCGGGATTCCATACTGGTCGTCCACAGGCCTCTCTGTTCCGTTCAAAGCAACAACCAAACGAGGTTGCATTTTCAGGTGCGGCACAAGGCACGAAGCCGCCCACACTCCCATAGACCATGCTACGACATATATTTCCCGGTAGTCTTCCAAGTCCGGTAAGTTATCGTAAGACAGGCTGCGGTAATCGTAAAACATAACCACATCGGCATTCGTTTCCAAATGGGAAACGGCCGCAGCATCCATCCCCCAGCCATTGAAGAAAACAATCACCCGTCCGGCACCTTTTTTAATCAACCACTCTATTCGCATACTTTTCACCGATTAATCACAGACCGGAAACTTATTCCAGACATTCCAAAAATTCAAACAAACAATCATAATCTTCGATAGGAATAGAAGCATTGAGCGAAAACCGGATACGTGCCTCGTTTTTAGGAACGGTAGGATACCTCACAGGCAATACGAAGAAACCGTTATCCCGGAGCAATTCGGACATCTCCACACTATTTTCATTCGATCCGCAAATCATGGGAACGATATGCGACTCTCCCCTGGTTTCAAATCCCCGTTCCTGAAGGACATTGCGTAACTTTGCCGAAACTTCCGCCAATTTCATTCTGAGATCGTAAAAATCCGGCATCCGGTTCAGTACAAAGCGCGTCCAGGCCACATTCACCGGAGGTAAAGCGGTGGTAAAGATCAGGCTGCGCTGGGTGTTGATTAAAAACTCCCGGAAGAGCTCCTCGCAAACCACAAAAGCTCCCACAGAAGCGAATGCCTTACCGAAAGTTCCTACAATAAAATCAATATCTTCCATACAGGCCTGTTCTTCACAACAGCCTAAACCGTTCGTTCCTCTCACTCCCACAGCATGAGCTTCGTCCACATACAGGAAAGCGTCGAATTCCTTTTTGATTTCACACAATTGCTGTAAATCGGCAATATCGCCGTCCATACTAAAAACCGATTCGGTCACAATAAATACATTTTCGTATTTCTCCCGGTGTTGCACCAGCAAATTCCGTAAATGCTCGTAATCCGAATGGCGAAAACGCAACATTTCCGCTTCGCTCAGCATGATGCCATCGATCGTGCTGGCATGCACCAGCTTATCGGCCACAATCAGGTCCTTTTTCCCCGCCAAAGCCGGAAGTATTCCGATATTGGCATGGTAGCCGGAATTAAACACCAAAGCCGCTTCCTTATCATAAATGTCCGCCAGATCATTTTCCAGCATTTTATAGTATTCGTGATTCCCGGAAAGCAAACGGGACGAAACGGCACTGTAAGGCAATGCCATAACATCGGTTTCCGCCCTGAATTCCTGTAATAAACGGGGATTGGAGGACAAACCCAAATAGTCGTTGGATGACAGGTTCAACATTTCCCTGCCTTCATCATGAATCAGAAAACCATTGTGCTGTATATCACGCAACCAACGATAATTCCCGGCTTCCTTTATTTTATCCAGCTTGCTGCTATATCTCTCTTTGTTCATTGCTTTTCAATTTGTATTTCTATACACAAAAGTATTACAATCCGTGAGTTAAACAATATTATTTCATCAATTGCTCCGGGTAATTTTCAAGAGAGACGAGGTCAGCTTATGCAGTTCGTCCGGCTGAATAATATAAGGTGGCATAATGTAAACCAATTTACCGAAAGGACGTACCCAAATTCCTTCTTTCACAAATTGTTCCTGTAACACAGCCATATTTACCGATTTTTTCATTTCGATCACTCCGATCGCCCCCAAAACCCTGACCTCTTCCACAGATTCATACGCCGCAGCAGGGGCAAGCTCTTCCGTTAATTGCCGTTCGATAGCCTCTATCTTCGCCTGCCAATCCTGGCTCAGCAATAAATCGACGGAGGCATTCGCCACCGAGCAAGCCAGAGGATTTCCCATAAAAGTGGGACCGTGCATAAACACATAAGGCTCCTCCGAACAAATTGTCGTTGCCACATCTGCTGTCGCCATAGTGGCGGCAAAACTCATATATCCTCCGGTGATCGCTTTCCCGATACACATAATATCGGGACTGATCCCGGCATGCTCCACTCCCCACAATTTTCCGGTACGCCCAAATCCCGTTGCAATTTCATCACAAATCAACAGTATGCCATACTGATAACAAAGTTCGCGTACCTGTTTCAGGTAATCTGCTGAATAGAACCACATTCCGCCAGCTCCCTGAACAATAGGTTCAAGAATCACCGCCGCAATGTCGGCCTGATGTTTTTCCAGGCATTCCCGCATTTCCCGAATATCCTGTTCCCGGCAAGGTTGCCCGAAACGGCATTCCGGGCGGGAAATAAAATACTGCACGGGGAGGCTTCCCTGAAAAATACTATGCATTCCCGTCACCGGATCGCAAACCGACATGGCATTCCAGGTATCTCCGTGATAGCCTTTGGCGATTGTCAGGAAATTCTTTTTCCCGTTCCTGCCTTTGGCATGCCAGTATTGCAGAGCCATTTTCATGGCTACTTCCACCGCCACCGAACCGGAGTCACAAAAAAATATCTTATCCAATCCCGCAGGAGCAATCGACAATATCCTGTGTGCCAGCTCCACGGCAGGACGGTGGGTAAAGCCACCGAACATCACATGCGACATAGATTTCAATTGCCTTTCAATAGCCGAATTTAATACCGGGTGATTATATCCGTGAATCTGACACCACCACGATGACATTCCATCGATTAATTTCCGCCCGTCTTCCAGCTCGATATAAACCCCTTCAGCTCCTTTCACGGGATAAACGGGCAACGGATCGATCGTAGATGTATACGGATGCCAAATATGTTCCCGGTCATAGCTTAACAATTCTTCTGTATTCATAGCTTTTACATTTTATTCGATGGTAAATCCGAGCTCCTGCACTTTCTGCATATCTTCTTTCACTTTAGAGCCTATGGTTGTCAGTAAATCACCTACGATAGCGGCATTTATCCCGGCCTTAATCGCTGCCGTTTCAATATGGGCAATGAGTAAACGTCCCCCTGCAAAGCGCAGCCAGGCATCCGGATTTATGAAACGGAACAGGGCAATTGTCGTTAAAATCTCGTCATCCGATAAAGAAGCCGTCCCTTCCAAAGGTGTTCCGGGAATGGGATTCAAAACATTGATAGGTATAGATTTCACCTTTAAGTCACGTAACATAAAAGCCAGTGAAATACGATCTTCCATACTTTCACCCATGCCTATGATACCTCCCGAACAAACTTCCATTCCCACTTCCCGGGCAGCCCGGATTGTGCCGAGTTTATCCTCTGTCGTATGGGTGGAACAAAGCGATGGGAAAAAATCTGCCGACGCTTCCAAATTACAATGGTAGCGGGTTATACCTGCGTCCATTAATTTACGGAGTTGTGCCTTATTCAGTAATCCCATGGAAGCACATAACTTTATCCCCGTTTCCTGTTTGATTTTCCGGGCGTAACTGCATAATATGTCAATATTCCTGTCGGACAAAGACCTGCCGCTGGTAACGAACGAAAATTTATCCACTTTATATTCAGCATTCAGATGAGCCAATTCCAAACAGGTTTTCTCGTCCACCAGTTCATATTCCTCGATCTTAGTTTTAAACCATGCCGATTGCGCACACCATTTACAATCCTCGGAACACCTTCCCGAACGCGCATTGATTATAGAACAAGTATCGAATCGCTTCCCCATTCTACGATCGCGAATTTCTCCGGCAGCCTCGTATAATTCCTGCTTAGATACCTGCCGGGCAAGGAATGCGGCCTCTTCGCGGGAAATACATCCACCGTCCAATACTTTTTCCTTTAAAATTTCTATCTCCATATTCTAAAATTAAAAAGGGATATACAGCTTTCAGCTATACATCCCTATCTTTATATTTTTCATTCTGACTGCAACGACCGGACATACTTCTCCCCCGGTTTCTCCGGAAGTTTTTTCCATTCCCCAAAGTTCCAATAACACAGGACACAATTCAACCGTATGTGCTGTGTTCACAATCACGCCGTTCCGGGAAGATTTCAAAAGTATATTTTCATACATGGAAAGAGCCAGCCGTGAAATACGTACTTCACGCCCTATGCTGCAAAAAATAGAATATCCTTTTTTGCTCCAGCCAGAAAAATAAAGGTAACACCGTTGTAATGTTATCCGACGCATCGTCCTGTTTTTGAACGTGCCAAATTACGAAAAAACTTTTTTTTCTCTTATATTTAGAAGAATATTATTATGAATGTTTTATAAATGTTGCACAATCTGTTATTTTTCACGACTTTTGCTATTCAAACATTTTTTATTACTATGAAATACATTTCTTTTCTCCTGCTTGCTTTTATCTTATTCGCCTCGTCGGCGGTAGAAGGTAAAACTTACGACCTGCGTAAATACGGGCTTCAGCCTGGAAGCGATCAAAACACAGTCCCCCTCCTCGCGGCGGCTTTACAAAAGATCGTTACAGAAAATCCGAAAGACAGTCGGTATGTTATCAAATTCCCTAAAGGAAAATACAATTTTTTTCCTATAAAGGAGATGGAGAAAGTGTATTATATCTCCAATCACGATCAGGATAATCCTAAAAATGTGGGAATTGCCATAGAAGGCATGAAAAATATCGTATTCGACGGGCAGGGCTCGGAATTTATTTTCCACGGCAGAATGCTTCCTTTAAGCATTATCGACAGTAAGAACTGTACCTTTAAAAATTTTTCCATCGATTTTGCCAATCCCCATATCACCCAATTCAAGATCGTGGCCAACGATCCGGAAGCTAAAAAAATCACTCTTGAAGTAGCTCCCTGGGTAAACTATAAAATAGAAAACGGCGTATTCATTGCTTATGGAGAAGGCTGGCAACACACCCCACAAGCCTGCATCGCTTTTGAAGGAGATACAAAGCATGTGGTGTATAACACCAGCGACTTAGGCATAAATATCAGACAGGTAAAAGAAACTGCACCACGTACGATTGTTGCAGAAAACTGGCAACAACCGAAATTAAAGCCGGGTACTTTAATCGCTGCCCGTACCTGGCATCGTCCGACACCGGGTATCTTTATGTATCGTTCCGACGATACCCGTCTGGAAAATGTCAAGGTACATTACGCAGAAGGTATGGGGTTGCTGGCACAGCTTTGCCAAAATATTACCCTCGACGGATTCAGTGTGTGCCTGAAAGGGAAAGCCGATCCGCGTTGCTTTACCACACAGGCGGACGCTACCCATTTTTCCGGCTGCAAAGGTAAGATCACCTCTATCAATGGCCTTTATGAAGGCATGATGGACGATGCCATTAATATTCACGGTACTTACCTGAAAGTCACAGAACGCATCGACGACTATACCCTTATCGGTACTTATATGCATTCGCAGAGCTGGGGATTCGAATGGGGACGTCCCGGCGACAAGGTGCAATTTATCAAATCCTCGACCATGGAACTGACAGAAACCGGAAATGAGATTGCCGCCATAGAACCTGTGGGGCAATCCGATGTACACGGAGCCCGTTCGTTCCGTATAAAATTCACACAGCCGATTGAGAAAGCGGTTTCCACCCAGGAAGGTTACGGGATCGAAAATCTGGAATGGACTCCGGAAGTGCTTTTTGCCCACAATACAATCCGGAACAACCGTGCCCGGGGCGCTCTTTTCAGCACGCCTAAAAAAACGGTCATAGAAAATAACCTGTTCGACCATACTTCCGGCACGGCCATTCTTTTATGCGGGGATTGTAACGGTTGGTACGAAACCGGAGCTTGCCGCGACGTATTAATCAAAAACAATACTTTTATTAATTCTCTCACCAGTTTATTCCAATTTACCAATGCGATCATCTCCATTTACCCTGAAATACCCAACCTGAAAGAACAGGTGAAATATTTCCACGGGGGAACGGATGTGCCCGGTATCGTGATTGAAAATAACCGCTTTGAAACTTTCGACGCTCCTATACTTTACGCTAAATCAGTCAATAATCTGACTTTCAAGAATAATAAGGTTGTTCACAATCAGGCCTACCCTGCTTTCCATTGGAATAAACATCCTTTCTTTTTCGAGCAGTCTACCAATGTTTCTATTTTATTCAATGATTTTGATATTCCTTTGGATAGCCAACGGGATATTCGGCTGGAAACCAATCATTCGAAATCAGTTATACAGATCAAATGAAAAAAGCGATTGTACTGTTGTCAGGAGGGCTCGATTCGACCACAGCCCTCTATCTGGCGAAAAGCCAGGGATTCGACGAGATATATGCCCTTACTTTCGAATACGGGCAAAAACATGATAAAGAATTGAAAAGCGCTATGGCAGTAGCCAAAGCTACCGGGGTAAAGGAACATAAGATCGTAAACCTGATGCTCAATCAATGGAAAGGTTGTTCCCTGACCGATCAGGACATGGAAATCAGCGATGGAAACGTGAACCGTTCCGATATTCCCTCCACATACGTTCCTGCCCGGAATATGGTATTCCTTTCTGTGGCGGCTTCTTATGCCGACGCTTTGGGGATTACAGATATTTTCATCGGAGTGAGCGAAGTGGATTATTCCGGTTATGTCGATTGCCGGGAAGAGTTCATCAAGGCCATGGAAAATGCAATCAATCTGGGTACAGTGCTTGGAGCGGAAAAAAACCAAAAGATAACCCTTCATGCCCCTTTTATGCACATGACCAAAGCCGAAGAAGTCCGGTTAGGCGTTGAATTAGGGGTAGATTTCGGCCTGACCTGGACCTGTTACCGGGGGGACGCACATCCCTGCGGAACTTGCGACAGTTGCCTGCTACGGGCAAAAGCCTTCACAGAGGCAGGAGTGGAAGATCCTACCGTATGTAAATAAGAATAGTTATTCTCCATATCCCCGGTCCCTATTTATAGAGAAACCGGGGATTTTTTATTCAAATACCTTAATTCACCGCCGGATTTTCAGTCAAATTAATATTCTGTGGCAAAACAGAACAATCCCCTATTTTCAATCCAAACCTGTATTCCTTTCCACCCTGCAGGCCTCCTTATATTCCTTATCCCTGCTCCCTGAAATGTAATTTTTTTTTCTGCACTCTATCCATTTTTCCTTTCCTTTAATTTATAAAATGTAGTATAACCCCCAACCTATATTTAACTAAAAATTTAGTTGATACTTCTTGTTTTTCACATTAAATATATCTTCATTTGTGAAATAATGTTTAAAAAATCATTCGATATGCAAAAATATTTGATTATCGGACTATTGTTTTGGAACACGGGATTATGTGCTCAAAAAACAAACCAGGAAACTTTGGACTGGCTGATGACCAGAAACCGATATTATGAAGTTTTAAAATACATCGATTCATTGTATCGGGCAGGAGAAAAGTTTTCGGATATATTGCTATATGAAGGAAAAGCCAATGAAGGAGTATTACGGTATAAAGAAGCCTATCGTTGTTATTCCGATTGGGTGGCAAAAGATTCCACAAACCGGGATGCCTGCCTTGCCCTGGCGAGAGTATCCGCATTATCAGGTCGTATCCTGAAGGCTATCGGTATTTATGAAAAATTTTCCCGGGAAGATACCTTGGATTTCTTTGTCAATTATCAGTTGGCACGCTTATACCAACAGAACGGTAAATTGATTTCGGCCCTTCAGATATACCAACGTTTACACCGGGCCGACACCGTTAATCCCGCTTTGCTGAAACGAATAGGCGATTGCTATAACCAAATGGGATGGAATGCGAATGCTGCCAGTTATTACGAAGAGGCTTTCCATTTAGATCCCGAAGATGGAAAAGTGGTTGTGAAAGCCGCCAATATTATGCTGACTTACCCTGCTCTATTCCTTGACTATATTCACGAGGGGATGGCGTTAGTCGACTCTGCACTGGTTTATTCGCCCCAGTTAAATTCATTGCAACAGCTTCGGGGAATGTTCTTATATCTACAAAAGCGTTACCCGGAATGTGAAACCGTTTTTAGCAACCTGCTTGCTCAAGGAGATTCGGCAAGAGTTAATTTGAGATACCTAGGGCTATCTCTCTTCCACATGAAGCGTTATAAAGAAGCGATGACACCATTGACAAATGCCGACTCCCTATTCCGGAATAGTGCCGGAGACCGGACAGATTTCGATCTTTCTATGCGATATGGAGAAGATCTCGGATACTGTAAAGAAACACAAAAGGCATTGACTGTGTTCCGCGAAATCGAACAACAGATAATGCCCGATACACAAACTCTTTATCAATTGGCTTATTTGAGCGGGACTGCCTGGTTACAGGTAAATGACCGTAGGCAAGCCGTTCAGAATTATTGGAAAGCCTATCTCCTGAATCCTAAAAGCAAAAATATTATTTATAGCCTGTTGAATTTGCATTACGATTTATGGACTAAAGAAGGTGAACGTAAGAACGTGTCTGAAAAAAGAATACAGCAAGCGCTATTTTTTCACGTCCTCTTTTGGCAGAAATACACAAAACGCCGACCGGAAGATGAAGATTCTTACTGCTATTCTTCCAGAGCTATTCTGCAAAATGAATTGGATGAACTGTTTTTCAAAAATGAAAATAAGATGATTGTTTTGGATCCGGATGGTAAAAAATATTCCTACTCTACCGATGAAATTCGTGAGTTAATTAAGCCCAAAACCTTATAATTATGCTTTGAATTTTATTTTTACTATTCCGTATCGAAGTGATACGTTATTTCATGCCGGATTTCAATGTTCGAGAAATCCGGCATGATTTCCGTTTTTCCTGATCTCGCTTTTTTATTTTACCTTTGTAGCAACGAATCAACCTTAATTAAACAATGATTATTCGCAAGCTTTTCAAATTTGAAGGAGCTCATATCGTACGGAATTGTTCGTCTGAGCATTGCCGGGAAAACATACACGGCCATTCTTATATCGTAGAAGTATTTCTGACTTCCGACAAATTGGACAACGGGTATATGGTCATGGACTTTTGTCGGCTCGACCGGGTGAAACAATTCATTGAAAGTTTCGACCACAGTTATTCGCTATGGAATCAGGAGCCGCAGGAATTCAAAGATTTTATATACCGTTACAACAAGCGCGTGGCTGAAATTCCGGTATCTCCTTCTGCCGAAGGCTATGCCCTGATGTTTCTATACGTGATCGATCAAATCCTGCAAAATATCTCTCCGGTAAACGGTGAGGGAAATGTCAGAGTATCGTCGGTAAGAGTGCATGAAACAGCAACAGGCTACGCCGAGGCTTTCCGGGAAGATCTGCCTTTAGCACATTTTAAATCCAGGGATATTCATTTTTCAAAAGGAATTACCGGAGAATGGAAAAATCAGGAATGGTGGAATCAACTGATGCTGTGAAAGTAACGATCACTCTGGCTCAGGACGGAATTTTTCCCATCACCAAAGATAAAGACGGGAAACCACTTCCGTATACTCCCGCATCGGGATTAAACTTTCCGGGAACGATACAGGGAGAAGGAAAACTTAACGGTGTACCTTCCTTGTTTGTACGCCTGGCAGGTTGTAACCTGCACTGTTCCTGGCAAACCGATCGGGGAAATGTGTCGGCCTGCGACACGGCCTATGCCGCTTATGCCGTCAAAAACAGCTACACCCTTTCCGTGGAAGATATATATAAAATAATAAAGGAAAACACGGAAAATATCCGGCATATTGTTATCACAGGTGGAGAGCCTTTTTTACAGGCCGAAGCACTGCAAAAGCTGTGCGAACAGCTAAAAAAAGACGATTACCATCTCACCATAGAAACCAATGCCACTCTTTTCGATGCCGCTTTAGCTTCCCACACGGACTTATTCAGCCTATCGCCCAAACTGCAAAGTTCCGTTCCTCCTCCTCCTTTTCAGGAAAAACATAACCGGATCAGAGTCAATCCGGAAGTTATTCAACATTTCATTAGTTTTGCCCGTCGGTCCGGTAAAGACTTTCAACTGAAATTCGTATATGCTGCCGAAAAGGACATAGAAGAAATTCATGCCCTCCTTTCACAATTGCAGGGCTGGAAAAATGAAGATATATTGTTGATGCCTTTAGGAGGCAATGCCGATGAGTTGCGACTAAATATACATAAAACACTAACCCATTGCATTCGCAACGGCTGGCGCTACTGTGATCGCCTTCATATTTCCCTGTTTGGCTCCAAACAGGGGGTATAATAAACTCATTACCAATAATATTCTTCAAAAACCTCTTTCATTTCCGGATAAATCCCGTCATCATCCCCGGCTTCAGCCTTTATTTTCAACAAATCTTCTTTCATCTGCCGGATAATCTCTGCATATTCGGCATTCCCATATAAATTTTTATTTTCTGCGGGATCTTTTTGCAGATCGTAAAACTCCCAGGCAGGCCCGGTGGTCTGTTTGCTTGTTCCGGTTTTACCTAAAGGTTGCCCATAGAAAAACGCCAGTTTATAGCGTTTGTTCCTGATTCCGAAATGAGCAGGACGGATAGGATCGTGCAGCCAGTAACGATAATACACACTTTCCCGCCAATCTTGCGGTGTTTCTCCTTTCAGGTTTGCCCGGAAACTTCTGCCCTGTACAAAATCGGGACAATCAATCCCGGCATAATCGGCAAACAAGGCAGCAAAATCAATATTCCCGATCAAATCCCCGTTACGGGTGCCCGAAGGAATTTCCTTCGGGTAACGGATAACAAAAGGCATGCGCATAGATTCCTCATAAATCAGGCGCTTATCGAAAAAACCATGTTCTCCCAAAAAATACCCCTGATCTGAAACATATACCACAACTGTATTTTCGCTCAATCCCGACTCATCGAGATATTTCAGTAATTTTCCGATATTGTCATCGATAGCGGCTCCGCAACGTAAATAATCCCGCACCATTTTCTGATATATTTTTTTACGGGTGGCAACAGAATCCAATCCCTGAGTAGAAAAAGGCAATTCAGGATATTTACACCACCAACCTTCAGGGTCACGAGTGGCATACTCCCATCTCCATCCCATATTTTCCAGTTGCCTTCCGGGAAAGGTGCGTCCGCTTGCCGTCGTCCCGAACTCCAATAATGTTTCCGGCTCCGGAAACTGCACACTATCGTATAAATGCCTGAAACGCTCCGGGAAATCGAACGGCTCATGAGTTGCTTTAAAATGGCAACACATAAAGAAAGGCTTGGTTTGGTCGCGTCCCTCCAGCCAGGAAATAGTACGGTCGGTCACAATATCCGTGGAAAAGCCTTCTGTCTTCTCTCCGCCGCTCCCCTTTTCATCCCAGTTTTTCTCAGAAAAGAAGTCCGGATTCCAGTAAACGCCCTGATCGTAGAAAACATCAAAGTGGTCGAAACCCGCAGGGCGTTTCCGTAAATGCCATTTCCCGATGAGCGCAGTTTGATACCCATTAGCCCCCAAAACTTTTGCAATATTCGCACTATCGGGCTCCAGCCCATCGTCCAGCGTATACACCCCGTTCCGATGGCTATATTGCCCGGTCAGGATAGTAGCCCGGCTGGGCACCGAAATAGAATTACTGCAAAAACAATTATCCAGCACACACCCTTCCCGTGCTAAGCGGGCTATATTGGAATTTTGCACATAAGGAGCCAATATCCCTCCATATATTCCCCAGGCCTGGGAAGTATGATCGTCGGATAAAATAAACAAGATATTCGGCTTCTCTGCCTTTTTAGCCGTAGAACAGGATAAACACCCTCCTCCGATAGCCAGGGAACAACATCCCGCTACAAAACTGTTTACTGAAATTACCTTCATTATATTTTAACTAAATACAGACAATACAAATTATTTATTTCACATCCACATTCACAAGTAACCGTATACCCTTAATCTTTCTATCCGATTGTGGATTCCGGAAAATCATTCCTTTTCCGACCTGCTTAACAGGGTCGGGGTTTTATAATACACCACTTTATCGTCAAGCAATAGCCTGAGCCGTTCTACCACCAACTCCCGGCAATCAGGAAAACTACGCACCAATTCTCTGACACTCATATCTTTTTCGGATAGTTTTTCAAGTATTCCTTTATCGATGTCTTTCCGATGAATCTGTATTCCCCCTCGCTTTTTTTGTCCCAGGCAAAGATCACACACACCGCAGGGTTGTTTTTCCTTTTGTCCGAAATATTGCATCAAAAAAAGCTGTCGGCATCCTTCTTCCTTTTCCGCATAGGCCAGCATATAATTAATCTTCCGCTCGTACGACATTTTTCTGTCTTCATAAGCCTCACGACTGATTAAAAGATAAGAAGCCGGTAAACGAGGCTGATGATAAACAATATAAGGACGGTCGTTACCGGGCACATAACTAACGATCTTACGCTTAGCCAGGTCGATAAAAATATGGTATACCTCCTGCCTTTCCACTCCCAGCTTATCGGCCAGAAAATCTTCACTGATAAAAGCATATTGCACGAATACGCCGGAATAAGTCCGCATCACCAGCTCCAATAAGCGTTCCGCTAAAGCATTGTGTAAATCGATATGATATAATTGGTCACGCATTACTAAAAAACACACTCTGGAGCGTGAATGAACGTCGGTTGTACACTCCAAGTATCCGGAAACTTGTAAAATATTTATTGCTGCTAATGCTTTTACGTAATCCAGCTTAAAGTTTTTCACGAACACATCACAATCGAATTCAAAAGCCCGGCCACCTCCTTCTCCCTCCTCTAATTGAAAAAAATTCCCCAAAGCCTGATAAACCTCCCGGATATAAGCCTTTTCGGGAAATCCTTTGGCCACACGCATTTTCATGGCTGTCAAAGTTGCATCGTTACAGAGCAACACAGCATAGGCTTTTTTCTCATCCCGCCCGGCACGTCCGGCCTCCTGGAAATAAGCCTCAGGACTGTCGGGAATATCAAAATGCACCACCAGCCTCACATCCGGTTTATCTATCCCCATCCCAAAAGCATTCGTCGCCACAATAACCGGAGTAATATCGTTTTTCCAATCCTCCTGCTTCTTCTCCCGTTGCCAGGCCGGTAACCCGGCATGATAAAAATCGGCTTTTACGCCATGAGCCGTCAAAAATTTCGCCAATTCCTCGGTTGTCGCCCTTTTTCGGACATAAATGATAGCACAGGCCGATAGTTTGGATAAAATATGCAGCAATTCGCTCATTTTATCATTCACCTTACGCACAACATACGAAATGTTTTCACGCCGGAAACTTTTAGAAAGCACATGGGGTTGAGGAAATTTCAATAACCGCTGAATATCCTCGATAACTTCCTGCGTAGCGGTAGCCGTCAAGGCCAATACCGGAGCCTGCGGGAAAAAATTCCTTACCTCCGCTATACGCAGGTAAGAAGGACGGAAATCATACCCCCACTGGGAAATGCAATGGGCTTCGTCCACCGTAAACATGGACACCCGCATTTGCTTCAATTTCAAACGAAAATATTCCGAAGCCAAGCGTTCGGGGGATATATATAAAAACTTCACTTTTCCGGCTATCGATTTATTAATAGCCGATTCCACCTGATCGGGCATCATACCCGTATATACCGTTTCTGCCGGGATTCCTAACTTCCTCAAACCTTCCACCTGATCTTTCATCAAAGCGATCAGGGGTGTAATTACCACACATACCCCTCCCAGCTTTAAGCCGGCCACCTGATAAGTGATCGATTTGCCTCCTCCCGTCGGCATTAAAGCCAGCGTATCCTTACCGGAAATTACCGAACAAATAATATCTTCCTGCAAACTGCGGAATTCGTCATATCCCCAGTATTGTTTTAATATTTCCCTGATTTCCTGCTTCATTTTTCCCGGTTAATATCACAAATATAGAAAGAAGTAAAATCCGATCCGTAAAAAAATTGAAAATAATTCGGCAAAATCAAAAAACACGGGGAAATGTAAAATATAATCCGCTTTTTTAGTATTTTCGCCAAATATTAAAAAGAGTACGGAAAATGAAGTTTTTAATCGCATTTTTAATCTTATCATTCATATACTCCTGCAATAAAAAAACGATCGAAGAAACGCCTGTTGCCCAGGTATTTGAAAGTTATCTTTACGAAAAAGAGATCGTAGACTTCATTCCCAAAGGAACTCCCCGGGAAGACAGTGTGCTTATGTCCCAAAATTACATCCGGAATTGGGTCACTCAAAAATTATTACTTCATAAAGCGATAGAGAACCTTTCCGGAGAAGAAAAAGATATTCAGCGTCAAGTGGAAGACTACCGCACTTCTTTGTTGATTCACCGTTATAAACAAAAATTGATCGCCCAGCGTTTAATGGAAGAAATTGTCGAAGAAGATATTGAAAAATATTATTCGGAACATGAAAACAATTTCGTTTTGACTACTCCTATCGTGAAAGCTATCTTTTTCATTATTCCCAAATCGGCTTCAAATTTAAATGAGGTCAGAAAATGGTATAAATCAGACAAAGCCACCGACCTGGAAAATTTAGAAGAATATTGTATCACCAATGCCAAAAAATACGATAAATTTAATGACAAGTGGATTGAGGTTAAATATCTTTTAAACCTGATTCCGGGAGATTTCAATACTTTGGAAAGTGAAATCCTGCATTCGAAGACCATCGAAAAAGAGGATGATGAAAATTTCTATTTTCTAAAAATCAAAGAAATGCGTAAGGAACAAACCATTGCTCCCCTCGATTATGTGCGGGAAGAAATCACGTTGATCCTGAAAAACAAAAAGAAACTCGACTTTGAAAATGAGCTTGACAAACAAATTAATCAGGAAGGCGTACGGAAAAACTATGTGAAATTTTACTAAACCTGACGGCATTTTTCGTTTTTAGACAAAAAGGTGGTAGTTTAGGCGGCTGAAAGACACAAATTTGAAAATTTATAAAATAAACAATATGAGAAGATACCTACTATTATTTACTTTACTGTTACAGATCGGTTATCTGTCTGCACAAAAAAATGCAGTGGATAAAATTATCGCAGTAGTGGGAGAAGAAATTATCCTGAAATCGGATATAGAGAATGAATATTTGCAGGAACAGAGCCGGGGACTGATCTCCTCTTCCAGCGATTATAAAACTGAAATATTGGAGCAACGGCTGATGCAAAAGCTTCTTTTAGCACAGGCAAAAGTAGACAGTATTTCTGTTACCGAAAGCGAGGTTGAATCGGAAATATCTTCCCGCATCGAATACATGATAGCAGACATCGGCTCACAGGAACGGCTGGAAGGCTTTTTCGGAAAACCGGTGGAAGAAATCAAAAACGACATGCGTACACCCATGCGTGAACAGTTGATCGCCAACCGGATGCAGCAACACATCGTCGAAAAAATACGGATTACCCCTTCGGAAGTGAAAGCCTATTTTAAAAAACTCCCGAAAGACAGTCTTCCCGAAATGCCGGATAAATATGAAATTCAGCAAATTATCTTAAAACCGAATGTCAGTGAAGCTGAAAAGGAACGTTTGAGAGCAAGATTACGGGAGTTCAGGGACATGATCCTGAAAGGAGAAAAAACTTTCAACACTCTTGCCGTACTTTATTCTGAAGACCTTTTATCCGCTCCACGGGGAGGCGAATTGCCCTATCAGTCACGAATCGACTTAATTCCGGAGTATGCAGATGCTGCCTTTAACCTGAAACCGGGTAAAATATCAAAGATTGTAGAAACAGAATACGGTTTCCACATCATCCAATTGATCGACAGACAAGGTGAAAAAATCAAAGTACGCCAAATCCTGCTGAAACCCAAAATTTCCGATGCAGAAAAACAGGAAGCGATTAATCGGCTGGACACCATCCGCCAGTATATTACAGAAGGTAAAATGACCTTTGAAGAAGCAGCATTCTATTTCTCTACCGATAAACAAACTAAATTTAACGGTGGTCTTTATGCCAATCCTCAAACTGCCGATTCCAAAATTTCGAGAGCAGAACTCCCGGGTGAAATGGGACGGGTTATCAACCGGATGAAGGTTGGTGAAATTTCCGCCCCATTTATAGATCGTAACATCGCAGAACAGGAAGAATTTAAGATCGTCAAATTAAAAGCCTTTTATCCGAAACACAAAGCAGACCTCGAAAACGATTGGATCAGCTTTGAAAACATGCTGAAAAAAGATAAGCAATACGAGAGACTGGAAAAATGGGTAAAAGAAAAACAGGCCAACACCTACATTCATATCGACGACAGTTATAAAAACTCTAAATTCCGGTATGACGGTTGGATCAAATAAAGCCTCCGGTAAGCGGGTGTGTGTAACGACAAACAAATGATCATGGAAGAACATGTAAAGCTGATTGACGAACTAAAGGAAAAATACGGAGAATTAAAGCAGGAAATTTCCCGCAAAATCGTGGGACAAGAGGAAATCATCAATAAAATTCTGATCTCCATTTTCAGTAACGGACATTGCTTGTTGATCGGAGTGCCGGGATTGGCCAAAACCTTAATGGTGACAGCTATTTCAGAAACACTCGATTTGAAATACAGCCGTATTCAGTTCACCCCCGATTTAATGCCTTCGGATATTATCGGAACGGAAATCCTTGACAACAACAAGGAATTTCGTTTTATAAAGGGGCCATTATTCGCTAATATCATTTTAGCGGACGAGATCAACCGTACCCCGCCTAAAACTCAAAGTGCCCTGCTGGAAGCCATGCAAGAGCGTGAAATCACCGCCGCAGGCACTACCCGCAAGCTGGAAGAACCTTTCTTCGTACTGGCTACGCAGAACCCGATCGAACAGGAAGGGACTTATCCCCTGCCTGAAGCTCAGTTAGACCGTTTTATGTTCAGCGTGATACTCGACTATCCTACGCTGGAAGAAGAAATAGCCATTGTAGAAACCACAACGGGAGCTGTTCCTCCAAAATTGAATAAGATCATTAGCGGAGCAGATATTTTAAAATATCAATCTGTTGTACAGTTGATGCCGGTAGCGAAACATATCACCGAATATGCCGTAAAATTAGTAGCCAAAACCCGCCCCGGACGTCCCGGAGCGCATCCGATGGCCGAAAAATACCTGAACTGGGGAGCCGGCCCGCGAGCTTCACAATTCTTGATCACAGGAGCCAAAACTTATGCGGCTTTACAGGGAAAATACGCTCCCGACATTGAAGATGTGAAATATGTAGCGGAATCGATCCTGCGGCACAGAATCTTCAAGAATTATAAGGCAGAAGCCGAACACATACAGGTTGAAAACCTTATTCAGGAATTTTTGAAATAATCACACCGAACACGAGAACAGGATATTGCTATGCGTAAATCAATGATATTTCTCCTACTTTGCCTGGCGGCACTCTCTTTTTCAGCAACCGCCCAGAACAAAGCGATCATTAAGATCATCCATTCGGATAGCACCATGCCTAATCTCAAAACCAACGTATACAGGCTGATTGGTAATGTACATTTGCAACATGCCAATATGCAATTGTTCTGCGATAGCCTCTACCAATACGCCGATAGCAATTACATCGAGGCTTTCGGCAACGTACACGCCATTCAGCACGATCCTAAAAGCGTAGAAAACGACACCGTGAACCTGTGGGGCGATTTCATGACCTACAATGCCAATACCGAAAAAGCAAAGGTACGCGAGAACGTTACGATGAAAGACCCCCAGATCACCCTGACGACTAATTTTCTGGACTATAATGCCGGAACACGGGTTGGAAATTACTTTAACGGGGGTACAATCAAGGACAGCATCAACACCCTGGTCAGTGACGTGGGTATCTACTATGTGCCGATCAACGAAATGTTTTTCAAAGATAGTGTAAAGGTATACACTCCGGACTACACCATGTATTCCGACACCATGAAATACCAAACCGAAACAAAGGTAATTACCATTTTAGGTCCTACCACCATCATAGGGGATAACCGTACCTTATATTCCGAAGACGGTTGGTATAATTCCCTGACTTCGCACGCAGAGTTATATAAAAACAATCATATCACTTACAACGAATATCAGGGACAAGCCGATACGATTGTAATCGACAGCATCAGCCAGAATGCTATTTTAAAAGAAAACCTGCACCTGGTGGACACGGCCAACAATATCATTGTCGAGGGAGAATACGGAGAAGTATGGAAAAACAACGATTACGCTTTTGTAACCGAACGTGCCCTCATGATTCTGGTGGGAGCCGATTCCCTTTTTATCCATGGGGATACGCTTTCGGTGAGTAAGGACACTTTGGGGAATAACGTCATGAAAGCCTACTATTATACAAAATTTTACAGCGTTGATATGCAGGGGCGTTGCGATTCGATGGTATTCCCGGTTGCCGATTCAACCGTCTATCTCTACATCGATCCCATTGTCTGGGCTACGGGCAATCAAATGACCGGAACGACGATCGATATGCTATTAAAAAACAATCAGGTAGACCGTTTCCACCTGAACAACAAAGCTATGATTATCAACCAGATCGATACGGTTATGTTCAATCAGATCAAAGGAAGGAATATGACCGGCTATATGCGGGATAACGAACTTTATAAGGTAGATGTTGAAGGTAACGGAGAAGTTCTTTATTATACAGACGATCAGGGTGAAATCATCGGATTGAACAAGACCATCTGTTCCAACATAAAAATATTCCTGAAAGAAAGAAAAGTCAATGATATTATATTCCTGAATAAACCGGAAGGAAACGTCACCCCGCTTTTTATGCTGAAACCGGAAGACAGAAGGCTAAAAGATTTCAACTGGCGAATCTATTTACGTCCCCGGACTAAAGAAGATATCTTTATGCATTTTTAAAACGTTGGGAAAAATCATTTCCAGATCAGGAATTTTGATTAAGCAGTCCCCCCTACTTCGCTTTTCAAATAAAAGCAAACAGATTGAGAGATGGTTGCCGCTTTCAGAAGAAAGCCGGGAATCGTGCCAAATACTTTTTTAAAATGGCACTCTCCGGATTTGTTCCCAATAACATCCTCTTATCCGAAATTTTCTTCTGTCCAAACGAACCTGCACCACAAAGAGAGATAACAAGGGATCTCTGTTTATATTTATAATGGATACAGGAAAATATTCGTGGCGTAAGAAACCACCAACAGGCTTATTTGCCGCGAAAATCTGAAAAATATACAGTTAACTTAACAGTTTCGGCCAGCTCAATAAAAAAATGAGGATATAATTTATATCCTCATTTTTTCCTATATTTTCGGGTGAATTTTATTCTTCGAAATAAGCTGTATAACCATTCCAGAAAGCTGCGTCGGTTTTCAGGTCTTCGTAATACAGGCGTCCGGCGATCGGTGTCGGGGCATCCATATTGACACGGGTAGTGATGTATTGCATCTCCCCTTTCACGTCGTTGCCTTCCTGCTTATATTTATATGCAATGGTGATACCGCTTAAAAAATAAACAGATTTCAATTTCTTATAATTGGTAGAAATCACCATTTCCACATCGCTCTTCGGAGCTTCGTTAATCGCCACCAGATTCCTCCCCAGTATATTGAAATCCTTTGCTTTGATCTGGATTACATTTTTAAGCACAGCCTTGTCTTTCTTATTTATAAAAATCTCTCCTTTACACTGCGACACGGCAACGTCCCCGGTCGTAGAAAGTGTAGGCTTGCTTAACTCATACGAGATAACCTGTATTGAATCCCCTTCATACATCAATATTCCTTTATTTTTCAACTTAAATTCATCGATATTCGCAACATCGAGAACATTCCGGGTATTTCTTACAATATCGGCAGTCAGAATGTCGTCGAAATAAGTCATCCCGTCGAACACCGATTTTGCGGGCTCGCTACGGCGCACCTGATTAAAATTGTAGTTTATTTCTTTAAAGGTGGTGGCAACATCGTTCCGGTTATATCCTTTCGAATCGTAAATATTCACAATCGATTCCTTCACTTTTTCCGCCTCGTTATTCACCGTTATCCCATATTTAAAATAACCGGTATAATTATAAGGTTTTGCAATATAAACCTTACTGATATTGGCCACAACATCCCGCAGTAACTTTTTATACATCAATCCTTCTGCATATACCTCCGCTTCCCTCAATCCGTAGCTCACGGGTTTCAGCGCCACTTTCAACACCTTATCTTTTGCCTCATACACCTTCATTTCATAGGGAGCATAGCCTACCGCAGAAAATTTAATGACGTGCGTAGCATAACGGTCGGGCACTACCAACTCAAAGTTACCGTCAATATCCGAAGCCACTCCTGCCATTGTCCCCAACAAACCCATATTCACAAAAGCCAAAGGCTGGTTCGTCATCTGATCGATCACAGTACCTTTTATGGTTATCTTACCGTCATTCTGTGCGTTCCCCAGCATGATCCCGCTAAAAAACAGTATTAATAGTGACAGAACTTTTTTATTCATAGTATCTTATTGTTTTATTTTATATATTTGCCCCAAAGTAAACAATTATAATGCTTAAAACCAAAAAACGATAAAGATAAAAACATGAGAAGGACAGCTTTATACATCACAGGTTTTATTGTCATTTCCACGTTGGCAACTTCATGCGTATCGAAAAAGAAGTTTGAAGACCTGGCACGGGCTAAACGGGAAGTAGACCGGGAAGTCATTGACTTGAAAAAGGATAAGAAAAATCTTGAAAAAGAATTAAAACAAGCAAAAGACGATTTTAATACCATCCGCTATAAACTGACAGAAAATAACGCTGCCAAAGATAAGATGATCGACCAGCTGCATGCGCAAATGGGTAATCTCCAAAGCAAGCAAACCAAACTGAAATCAGATTTGGAAAATGTGAACGATCAGATCAAAGCCACGAACATGACTTCGGAAGAACAGATTGCCTCGCTCGAAAGCAGCCTGAATAAAATAACGGCAGAACGGGACAAGCTGCGGAAAGACTTTTCGGACATCCAGACCAAATTGGAATGGGAAAACCGGAAATTAAAAAGTGAACTGGAAACGGCCACTTCCGGATCTCAGGAAAGGGACAGCGAATTGGCTAAGCTGAAAACAGAGAACGAGGAGCTGAATAAAAAATTAACATGGATCCGGAAAACCAAAACGGATGCCGACGCTGAAATTAAAAAGCTGACCAATCAGGTGGATTTGTTGAAGAAGCAATTAAAATGATATACCTACTTTTAGGACTAACAGGGCTGCTAATTATAGTTGCCCTGTTTACTTTTTTTAATAAACGTAAGGATAACCAGCCGGAAGAAATCGTCGCACCCCCCACTGAATGTTGCGGAGCGCATGCCGTATGTGAAAAAGGATTGAAAAAAGCCGACACACACATCGACTATTTCGACGATGAAGAATTGGATGCTTTCCGGAATATCCCGGCAGACGGCTATAACGACGCTCAAATAGATGCTTTTCGGGATGTTCTTTACACTTTACGAAAAGAAGAAATAGAAGATTGGCTCATCAGTTTGGAAAAGAGAGAAATCAACCTGCCTGAAATTCTCCGTCCGGAAGCACTGGAAATGTTATAAATCCGGCGAATCAACAGCTTATCTTTTTCAAAACATCTCTGCCGATCCTGCATTTCAGGCAACGGTGCTTGTCACAATACTCTTTTCGTAACTGTATCAAAGCCTGTGTTTGCAGAGCCGTCTGAAATTGAAATCCGCAGGCTTCCCAATCCGTTATAATATAATTTTGTTCCGGCCGCAATTCTTCCAGCCAGGCCAAAGCCTTCTCGCAATAGTCTTCATTTCCCTGCTCTTTACCATACGAAAATAAAAAGGGAATCACAGCATTGATAATGATTGTCCGTTTCAGGCTATCCCCCAACCTTTTGGGACGGCAAGAGGAAACCACGCCCAGGCGATAGTGATTATCCCAATAAGAAGAAGCCTGCACATCCAGCAAGGTCAACACCTCTTTCAACGTCTGTGCCTGAGTGACCTCTCCCACCCAATCGGTAAAACGATAAAAAAACGCAGCCAATAAAGCCAACCGCACAGTTGGGAAAGCATCCGGACGGGTACGCATAAATTTCCATATTTCAGGAGCTAACCCCTGCAAGCTGTATTTCGCCTGCCAGAAACGATACTCCTGTTTCAGCCCGGCCATATATTCATCTTCCTGCCCGGCGTCCAGTAATCCGGCACTTCCCAGCAGCAAGGCTTCCAGAATCTCCGTCCGGTCGGCATGTTTCAGTAAAATTTTATAAGGTAACCCCAAAGCCAATTGATAAAAAGGCTCGGCATTCACATTTCCCGCCCAATATTTACAGAGCAAACGATAAAAACACTCTTGCCAGTCGTTGCAGGTCTGTTCCAAAATACAACGAATATCTCCACATTTCCTTTCCAGCCGCTCGACCGCCAAAGCCTGTAAATTCAGAAAAAAACGTTCCCGGTCTATTTTCCCTAAATTCCGGCGGCATCCCGGCTGCCGTTCGGATTTCTGCATAAACATATATTCATCATACAACCCTCCGGCATAATCCAAAATAACTGTTTCCACTTCTTTTCCCCGGCTGTTATAAATCGGAGTGTCGGCTTCCCCCACCACAGACAAGATCACATTATCATAAGCGGGATTCAAATGATGCCCATGACGAAACCAGTCGCTATTCCGCAAATGTATTTCCACATTGCCTGCAAAAACAACCTTACCGATCCGTATCCGCGCATTGAAAAAGTCCGCTCCTGCATCTTTATTCTGTAAGCCTACACTCAAGATATTCACCTCTTTACCGGACAGTGCCGTGAACTCGGAATTACGGAATAAAGCGTTAGCCCAGACATATTGCAGAAATTCTTCCTTCATATCTCCTATGTATTATGTTATTACAATGATACATTAATTTTTTATAAAAAGCAAGCAATTTTTAATATTATATAACATTCTATAATTTTAATCGATAACTCCTTTTATTTGCCATTCCTGTCATTCCCTTTTTCTTTTATTTTTCCTACCTTTGCAATGGATTGAAGTAAAGGTAGGTAGTACACATGTAATTTTAATAAAATATTATGGAAGAAAACAAATTGATTCGCGACAAAAAAGACAAAACCATGTTCATTATTATTGGATGCCTTTCAGTGGTTCTCATTCTGCTATTTATCTTTTTTATGGTGGAACGTTCTGAAAACAAACGTCACATTGAAGCAATCCATGAAGAAAAAGAATTATTGGAACAGGAATTGACAGACCTCAGCCACAACTACGATCAATTAAAAACTTCTAACGACACCTTAAATAATAAATTAAGCCAGGAACAAGAGAAAATTGCCCTTTTGCTGGAAAAAATGCAGAAATTCCGGGATAATTCCTACGCTGAGATCAACCGTTATAAAAAAGAAATCGGAACACTGAAGAGCGTGTTACGTAGTTATGTGGTACAGATCGACTCTTTAAACCAGCTGAATCAGAAATTAGTAGCTGAAAACTCGGAAGTGAAAAAACAAATAGGATACGTACGCGAACGTAACCAAAGATTGGAAACCCAGCAAAAAGACATGAAAGAAGTGATCGACCGGGCAAGTGCCTTGCGGGTTGAAAACTTTGTTGTATACCCTGTTAATAAAAAAGACAAAGAGGTAAACTGGAAAAAATGTTTTAACCTGAAAGCGGAATTTATCATCACGAAGAACATCACCGCGAAACGCGGAGAAAGAGTTGTTTATCTTCGCCTGAAACGACCCGATGACAAAGTAATTGCTTTCAGCGACAAATCGTTCTTCAAATATGAAGGAGCTTCGCTCACCTATTCAGCCAAACGTGAAATTTCTTATGAAGGCGAACGTCTTGAAATGTCAATTTATTGGCCTAACGACGGTAGCCTGATCAAAGGAAAATACACAGCCGAACTTTTCAGTAACAACGAGCTGATGGGCACAACAGAATTCTTACTAAAATAACTAAACTACTCTTAAAACAAACATTATGACGGATATTGAGATTGCAAACACAGTCAAATTAAAACCGATAATTGAAATTGCTTCAAAGCTCGGTATCGATCCAGATACGATTGAACAATACGGTAAATACAAGGCAAAATTACCGCTAAGCCTGATCGATCCGGCAAAAATGCAAGGGAAACACCTGATTCTGGTATCGGCCATATCTCCCACCCCTGCCGGAGAAGGCAAAACAACGGTGTCGATCGGCCTTACGGAAGGCCTGAACCGCATTGGCAAAAAAACCACGGTCGTGCTCCGTGAACCTTCTTTAGGACCGGTATTCGGAATAAAGGGAGGTGCAACCGGAGGAGGCTACTCACAGGTTTTGCCGATGGAAGATATTAACCTCCATTTTACAGGCGATTTCAATGCCATAGAAAAAGCTCACAATCTGCTTGCCGCTTTGATCGACAATAATATTCAGAGTAAAACATCAACCTTAGGACTCGATCCCCGCACGGTAACCTGGAAACGGGTCATGGATATGAACGACCGTTCTCTACGCCATATTATTGTGGGATTGGGCGGAACTACTTCCGGCATTCCCCGGGAAACAGGCTTCGATATTACGGCGGCTTCCGAAGTCATGGCGATTCTTTGCCTGGCGGAAAATTTTGCCGACCTGAAAGAACGGTTGGGTAACATATTCGTGGGATATACCTACGATAAGAAACCCGTATATGCCCGTGACCTGAATGCGCACGGAGCAATGGCTGCCCTTTTAAAAGAAGCGATCAAGCCCAATTTGGTACAGACTATCGAAGGGAATCCGGCCATTATACACGGAGGCCCGTTCGCCAATATAGCTCAGGGAACGAACTCTGTGTTAGCAACTAAAATGGGGCTTTCCCTCTCTGATTATGTTGTAACGGAAGCAGGCTTCGGTTTCGACCTGGGAGCTGAAAAGTTCATGGACATCAAATGCGTGAAAGCGGGTTTAAATCCCAGCGCAGTGGTCTTGGTTGCTACAGTTCGCGCTTTGAAATATCACGGAGGAGCAAAACTCGATTCCCTGAAAGAAGAAAATACGGAAGCTCTGCGCAAAGGAATCGAGAATTTGGAAAAGCATGTCGAGAACATGAAGAAATTCAATATCTGCCCGGTAGTCGCCCTGAATAAATTCATCACGGACACGGATGCGGAAATCCAAATCATAGCCGATAAATGCAAAGAATTGGAGGTACCGATGGAAGTGGCGGAAGTATGGGCTAAAGGCGGTGAAGGGGCTGAAAAATTAGCTATCCTGACAGCAAAAGTGGCAGAGCAGTGCACCAGCAAATTTCAACCGCTATACGACTGGAACTGGAGTATTGAAAAGAAAATCGAAACCATTGCCAAAGAAATATACGGAGCAATGGCTATCGATTATACCGCACAGGCTAAAAGTGATCTGAAAAAGATCATGGCGTTAGGTCTGGATAAACTCCCGGTTTGTATTGCCAAAACCCAAAAATCACTTTCCGACAATCCTAAATTGCTCGGACGCCCGAAAGATTTTATCGTCACGGTTCGCCAATTGGAAATCGCCGCAGGAGCCGGATTCATCATCCCGATCACAGGCGAAATCATGCGAATGCCGGGTCTGCCGGATGTCCCGGCAGCGGAACATATTGATATTGATGAAAACGGACAGATCCGCGGTTTATTCTAACCTTGTCTGATATTATCCGGGGATACCGACTGCCGTTATCCCCGGTGATTTTTCACCGAATACCAATAACATAAACAAAATCAATCCTATTGATATGAGAAGCGGGAGTTTTATATTTATTGCCGGCTTGATTCTAATCCTCCTGATCGATTCGGCATTATTTGTTCAATTAAAACAAAAATTACGCAGTAAGTGGAAAATAATACTCTATTGGCTTCACTCCCTGCTTTTTGTTATAATCCTAATCACGTATCATATTATTATCTCCCGCCTGAAAGGTCCGGAGGCTTATTTTTGGATTGAAAAAGTGATTGGAATCATATTCCTGTTCTACACACCCAAATTACTGTATATCATTTTTAAAGCCCTTAGCTGGGTGGCATGCCTGTTCAGCAGACTGGCATGTAAAATATTACGGGTAATCGCTTGGTACAGCGCACTGTTATCATTTCTGATTTTATTATTCAGTATCACCTGGGGACGCTACTATTATAAAATAGAAACCGTACCCGTATCTTTTGACCAGTTACCGCCTGCATTCGACGGTTATAGGATTGTGCAACTCGCCGATCTGCATTTGGGAAGCTACGGGAAAAGTTATAAAGGCATTCCGCACCTGGTGAAAGAAGTAAATGCCCTTCACCCGGACTTGATTGTTTTCACGGGGGATATGGTCAATAATTTTTCCGCCGAAATGACTCCCTGGATAGACCAGCTCAGCCAACTGAAAGCGAAAGATGGGAAATATGCAGTAACAGGAAACCATGATTACGGGGATTATACAGTATGGAAACACCCTGAAGAAAAACAGGCGAATCTAAACCAGTTTTTCGAAAATATGAAAGCCATGGGATTTCACATGTTAAACAACGATAATATACCTTTAGTGTCACAAGGAGATACTCTTTATCTGGCCGGAGTGGAGAACTGGGGCAAACCGCCCTTTCCCCGTTACGGAAAATTGGATAAGGCTTTGAAAGGAACGGAAGGACATTTTGTTTTATTGCTTACCCACGATCCCTCCCATTGGAGGGCGGAGGTTTTACAACATCAGGTTCCCCTCACATTATCCGGACATACACATGCGATGCAAATGGGAATTAAAATAGGTAACTACGAATGGAGCCCCGCCCAGTACATATATCCAGAATACGACGGCTTATACCGCCAGGACCATCAGTATTTATATGTAAGCCGGGGGCAGGGTTATTTAGGCTTTCCAGGCCGTATCGGGCTCCGCCCCGTTATTACGGAAATAATTTTAACCAAATCCGTCAAACCCTAAAAACCAGTCAGAGTACCGCCAAGTAAACTGAAGGAACAGACATTTATGAAGAAATTTCATAATATAAGTTTTGCTAAGCAACTGACGTATTATCTGTTAAGTGCGCTTATTATTACATTTATATTAATAGCTGTTGCGCTTACAAACACGCTAAACCAATTCATTCAAAATAACGCCTACACACAGGCGCGTGTTTTAGCAACGAACGTTCTGCTTATTTTTGATAAGCAGATTGTTAACTTTGAAAATATACCTAACAGTATAGCCGGGCTATCCGAAGAAGTTTGCCCGGATAACGCCAAAATCATTCCCGGCAGAATCCTGAAAAGCTACCCGCTTCTTTCCGGATGTTCGGTGCACTATAACCCCGACCACCCGAAGCTGGGACAGTTCGGACATATACACGCCATCCGGAAACCCAACGGCCAAATCGTCGTAAATGCAAAGGAACCCTTATTCGATCCCTACCATCCCGACACTGCCAGCATTGTGCGGCAATGCCACGACGACGCTTTTTGGGCAAATTCGAAGATCGAGGAACAGCCGGTGCTTTCACTATGCACCCCTTTCCGCGACCCTTCCGGAATGTTGGTCGGTATCATTAAAATCGATTTTCCTTTAAAAACAATTACCGACCTGCTTTGCGATTACAAGCTTTTCCGTTCGGGACACCTGTTTATTGTAGACAAACGCGGGCAATACATTGCTCACTCATCGGACAGTATCATGAGCCAATACGATAATATTTTTTCCACACCTGCGATCAACAAAGAGAACGAGAAAAAGATACATAAACTGATAGAAGGCGAAACAGGCTATACAAGCATCGAAAACAACGGTAAAAGCAATTACCTGTATTTCACCCCTATCCCTCAAACTCAATGGCGGCTCGGAATAGTCTGCCCTTATGATGAAATCATGACTTCATCCAACCGATTGTTTGCCCTTTTAGCGGTCAGCCTCGGCATCGGTTCCCTGTTCCTGTTCATCTGCACGGTCAATATCGTACACCGTTTATCCGATCCTTTAAAACAGTTAGCTTATACAGCGCGCCAAATGGCAAAAGGACGTTTCGACATAAAGCTCGCAAGCACGCACTCCAGCCGTGAAATACAGGAGTTATACACGTCTTTCCGGTATATGCAAAAGAGCATCATCGATTATATCGAACGGCTCACCATCACCACAGCCGAAAAAGAACAAATGAATTCAGAGATGCGGCTCGCTCAAAGAATCCAGCACAGTTTTCTGCCCAAACGCATTCAGTTACCATCCAACATCGAACTTTCGGGAGAGCTCCGCCAATCCAGAAAAGTGGGAGGTGACCTATTCGATTATTTTGTGAAGGATCACCGCCTCTATTTTGCCATCGGCGATGTTTCGGGGAAAGGAATACCCGCAGCCCTTTATATGTCGTCGATCACGAAACTTTTCCGCTATGTTGCGAACGACAAACATTCCACAGCGGCAATCTGCGATATAATCAATCGCCATAGCTGTGACGACGGTGAAGACGATATTTATATTACCATGTTCGTCGGGATTCTGGATATGAATACCGGAATATTAACCTTCACCAATGCCGGACACCCCTATCCCCTGATTGTACATGAAAGCGGAGATGTTTCTGTGCTGGATAAATACCCGGATGTTCCCATTGGAGTATTGGACGATCACGAATACTCGGAACATATTTTCACTTTACACCGGAACACTTCTATCCTGCTTTATACAGACGGGATTACGGATTCGGAAAATAAAAATTCGGAATTTTACGGAAAAGAAAATCTGATGAATTGCCTGAAATCCGTACCGGAGAAAAGGCCGGAAAACCTGATCAAAGCCATTCTTGCAGACATACAACGCCACACGGCAGGTTGCCGGCAATCGGACGATCTCACCGTTCTGTCGATTCTATACAAAGGGACACCGGAACGGCTGCTCACGGCTGCCCAATAACATCGGTATGAATGGATTGTAGCCAGGCTTTCAAAAGCTCATCGTTCCGATTCAACGAATCGGTTTGAATGTATTGGCGGCTTTGTAAATTATAAATAGAAGTTCCATACTCCGACACCACTCCCGCAGCCCCGGAATAAGAGTAAAAAGCGAAAGGTTTTACGTCTTTTGCCAGTAAATTCTTACTATACTTATATGGGGAATAATCCAAATCCATCTGCGCCAGTAAAGTCGCAACCATGTCGGTTTGCGAGCCAATCACAGGGATAACCGTATCCCTCACCTGCAAAGCTCCTCCTGAAAAAATCAGAGGAATCCGGTACATAGCCGGATCGGTAGGACTTAAATTCCCCACATAACGGGTTCCATGATCCGCCATCAGGATAAACAGGGTGTTTTCCCAAAGCCCGGACGATTTACATTCCTCCACCAGCTTCCCGATGCAGCTATCCGTATACCAAACGGCATTCAGGAATTTATTCTCCGTGTCGTCACCTTGAATGTGAGTGGGAATAGGCACTTCAAAAGGCTCATGGCTATCCAGGTTAAAAGCCATATACATAAAAGGCTGTGGAGCCTTTTTCAGGTCTTCTGCCAAACGGGCGTACATATACTGATCGTGTACACCCCATTTGAAACGGGTTTTTATAGCTTCTCCCGAAAAATCATCCTCGGTCACCATGCTTTGAAAACTCATCGTGACATAAGAACGGAAACCTCCGAAATTAATATCCCCGGCATAATAATAACGGGTAGAATATCCTTCTTTTTCCAAATCTTTCGGAAAACGCGGATGAGCCACCGTTTTATTCGGGTAACGGATCATGGCAATATCCGGATGAGCGGGGAAAGCGCTGATAGCAGCCAGCATCCCCCGGTCAGAACGTCCGGCAGTAGCATAAATATTGGAAAACAACACTCCTTCTTTTGCCAACGCATCCAAATGGGGAGTCACTCCCGGCACTCCTCCCAAAGCTCCCACGGCATTAGCGGTAAAACTTTCCAATAAAAGAAAAACGATATTGGGACGGGAAGTTTTCAGCAAACGGGGATACAAGGTATCGGTTTTCACCAAATCGGCTACGATCGCTTCCGCTTTATCGGCCTCCATAAAATTATAGTTCCCTTCAAATTTATGAATATGCAGCAATTCATAAATAAAATTCCACACCGGATTCACCGCCGCCTGGTTTGCAAACATACTTTTGGGGTGAAAATACACAAAACTGCTATTCATCGGGGCTACGTTAAAACCGCCTCTTACCGGAATAAGCATTCCCCCTCCGATTACCAGAAACACAGGAATCTGCCACCATGCCCCCCTCGTGTAATGCAGGGAACGAAGCACAAAACGGCGATATAGGAACCAGCCGGCCACCACAAAAGCAATCAGGATCAGGATCAACCCGATCATTAAGCCAACAGGAGTGGAAGCCACGGCCTGTTTAGGATCTTTCAGGTATACCAAAGGGGTAACATCCAAATGATACCCCCAGCTTTTAAACAATTCCAAATCGACGGTCATGATACCGGAAAACACAATCAACAGCACGATCGTAATCCCAGAAAATAATTTACGGACCACCTGTTCGCGCACAAAAGGCGTAACGGCCATAATCAAACACGACAACATCATGATGTATCCTCCCAAAGACAGGTCGAGCCTCAATCCCCGGAAAAATATCCGGACATAATCTCCTCCTGTGAGGGTACTCGCTTCATTCCCCTGATAAAACAGGAAAAGCGCTTTAGCCACAAGAGAAAGGAATATCCAAAAAAGATAATATTTCAGCAGGAATAATAACTTATTTTTCATTACGGTTATCAGGTCTTATGTTGTTTTTTCTTTGCAGCCGGGAAAAGCACATTATTCAAAATCAGCCTGTATCCGGGAGATTGTTTATGCAGGTCGAGTTCTGTAACCGGATCGCCCACCAGATGCTGATAATCTTCCGGATCGTGCCCGCCATAGAACGTCCATGTCCCTTTTCCATATTCCCCGTGTATATACCGGGCTTCGTTCGCCACCTTATTTTCCCCCATAATCAATACGTCCGATTTAATCAGGTTTTTCCGGAAAGCCGTGGTTTGCCCCATAAACCCTTTTATCATATTTTCATGATTCTGGCACAACATCGTAGGCACAGGATCCCATTTGGCCGAAAATTCAAACAAAAGGAAATAGTCGTCTTTCTCGCTGACTTTACGGGTATCGGTCACATCTATATCGGAATACTCGTATATATTCGGATTCAATTCCAACTTAAAATCCCGGAAAGCAAAAGTCTTTGAGAAATCGAGTTTTTCCTGTGCCTGCGGATCTATGGGGTCACCGTCGAATACAGACGCGCAAATATCCACCTCCATTGCTGATAAAGCTATATCATACGTATCGGTGGCCGAACACATGGCAAACATAAACCCTCCCGCAGCCACATAATCACGAATCGTACGGACAACCGCTTTTTTCAGTTCGGAAATTTTAGTATAACCGTATTTTTTCGCTGTCTGCAAATTCGCAGCTTCTTCCGCCTGATACCAGGGCATATGGCGGTAGCTCCGGTAAAATTTTCCCATCTGCCCGGTAAAATCTTCATGGTGCAGGTGCAACCAGTCATAATCCTTTAATTTACCGTCCAAAATTTCAGAGTCGTACACCACATCATAAGGAATTTCGGCATAGGTTAAAGCCAAGGTAACGGCATCGTCCCAGGGCTTTTTTTCTTTGGGTGAATAAACGGCTATCCGGGGAGCTTTTTCCAGTTTCATAGCATCCGCATTCACTTCCGGCTGTGCCACTTCGGCCAATATATTATTCAGGCGGGCGGGCGGAATCACTTCGAAGCTAACCCCTTTCAATAAACATTCCGTACGCCCCTCCGTGTCGAAGGGCACAACAAAACTCCCTCCCCTGTAATTCAGCAACCACTGCACCTCATATCCTTTTTTCAGAGCATGGTAAGCCACGCCATAAGCCTTGAGATGATTCGTCTGAGTGTTATCCATAGGGATCAGAATGTGGTTTGCTTTCAGCGTCATCCCAACAAACAACAAAACAAGCAATACCGCAAACTTTCTCATAGCATTCTATTTATCCGTAAAACAAATTACCTTATATCTTAAAAAGGTGCGCCGCCGGATTCGAAACTGTCACGCACCGTCTCAAAATCCTGTTGCTGCAAAGGAGGCACATCATCGTTCATCTTCGAACCGAAAATCTGTGTCACCACTTCGCCTGTCGAAGCATTGGAAGCAAACGGAGAAGTCGTATCCAAATCGCAGAACTGCGTCAGTTCCGAACGGAAACGCAGGCTCACCTCTCCCACGGCACCATTACGATGTTTCGCTATAATGATATTAGCGATCCCCAGCAGGGAATTTCCTTCGTTATCGGTCGTGATACCGTATTTTTCAGGACGGTGGATAAACAACACCATATCGGCATCCTGCTCGATTGACCCGGACTCACGTAAATCCGATAACATCGGTTTTTTGTCCGGACGCGATTCCACCCCACGGTTCAACTGCGACAATGCCAGCACAGGAATGCTCAGCTCTTTGGCGATGATCTTCAACTGGCGGGAAATCATACTGACTTCCTGCTCACGATTCCCCCTCATATCCGCCCCGGCTGTCATCAATTGCAAATAGTCGATAATCAACACTTTTATGTCGTATTTCTGCTTTAAACGACGGCATTTGGCGCGTAATTCAAAGATCGAAAGCGCCGGAGTATCGTCCACCAAAATAGGAGCTTCTACCAGAGCCTTGATACGACTGTGTAGCTGCTGCCATTCATCATCGGTCAGCCGTCCAGTTTTCAGTTTTTCGGAACTGAGTTCCGTTTCACTGGCAATCAAACGATTCACCAATTGCACCCCCGACATCTCCAACGAAAATATGGCAACAGGCTGATGATGCGTCACCGCCATATTACGCGCCATGGAAAGCACGAAGGCCGTTTTTCCCATAGCCGGACGGGCAGCCACAATCACCAGGTCGGAAGGCTGCCAACCGGCAGTAACGGCATCCAAAGCATTAAATCCGGAGGGTACGCCACTGATACCGTCCGGTTTTTTGGCGGCATCCTGAATACCTTTAATAGCCGCCTCGATAATCGGAGCGATCTCCGCTGTATCTTTCTTTATATTGCCGTCGGCAAGGTCGAAAACCGATTTTTGAGCCTTGTCCATCAAATCGGACACATCAGTACTTTCATCGTAAGCCAGCGCTTGCAATTCCGTGCAAATCCCGATTAATTTGCGCTGTAAATATTTCTGTACAATGATTTTGGCATGAAACTCGATATGAGCGGCAGAAGCCACCCGCGAAGTCAATTGAGACAGGTAATAATATCCTCCCACCTGTTCCAATTCCCCGCTTTGTTTCAAAGCCTCGCTCACCGTCAATAAGTCCACCGGATCATCGTTCAGGAACAATTTATGGATCGCCCGGAAAATCCGCTGGTGCGCATCTTTATAAAATGCATCCGGCTCCAACAAATCGCCGACAGCGGAAAAAGCATCCCGCTCAAGCATCAAAGCTCCCAGCAAAGCCTCTTCCAGGTCTACGGCCTGCGGCGGCATCTTTCCATACTCCGCCTGCAAATCCTTTAGATTATTTTTGTTATTATATTCCGGTTTTTTAGCCATACAGCAACATTATAATATTTCCCTAACCTATCAATTTTTTTTCTTTCAACTTCCAAAAACACCGGGCTGTGGCTTCCACATCGGCCATTGCATTATGGGCATTGTCAAAACCCGTTCCGAACAACACCTGGTGCAGTTCCGACAAACGGGGCGATTTAAAGCCTTTCTTACCGGGCAATTTACAAAAGTCAGTAGAACATTTCATCGTACAGATTTTCGGCTTCAAAAACAATGTCGTCATCATCCGCAACCGTTCAAACTCTGCTCCGACGATACATTCGTCAAAACTGATATTGTGCCCCACCAAAGCATAAGCCTCGTCTATCTTTTCAGAAAATTGTTCCAATACGTCACGAATAGGTTCTCCCTTTTCCAAAGCAATCTGTGTGGTTATCCCATGCACCCTGGCCGCCTCGGCAGGTATTGCAAAACCCTCCGGCTTCACAATCGCATTCCGGCTTTCCAATGTATTTCCCTGGGCATCACACATAATCCAGGCCAGCTGAACCAGCCGGGGCCAATTCTCAACATCGGTCACCGGTGCGTTCCAGCGCGCCGGCAGCCCTGTTGTTTCCGTATCGAAAAATAGATACATATCGGAATTTATTTTTTATCGTCGTTATCGAAACTCTTATTATACTGGTGCATTGCCCGGTAGCTCATACCCATGCTCGAAAATCCTCCATCGTGGTAAAGATTCTGCATGGTGATTTTTTTCGTAAGGTCTGAAAATAAACAAACACAGTAATTGGCGCATTCATCAGCCGTTGCGTTTCCGAGCGGCGACATACGGTCGGCAAAATCCACCAAAGAATCGAATCCTTTGATACCGCTTCCCGCTGTGGTCAAAGTGGGGGATTGGGAAATCGTATTCACACGGATTCTTTTTTCCCTACCGTAAATATATCCGAAACTGCGGGCGATAGATTCCAGCATTGCCTTTGCATCGGCCATATCGTTATACTCGAACATCGTACGCTGCGCTGCAACATACGATAGTGCCACTACCGATCCCCATTCATTGATCGCATCCAATTTTTTAGCGGTCTGCAACACCTTGTGGAAAGAAATTGCCGAAATATCCAATGTTTTCTGTAAAAAGTCGTAATCCAGATCGTCATAAGAACGTTTCTTTCTCACATTCAACGACATACCGATTGAATGTAAAATAAAATCCACTTTTCCACCGAAGTGATTCATCGACTCCTTAAACAGATTTTCAAGATCATCTAAGTTAGTAGCATCGGCCGGAATCAAAGGCACATTATTTTTATCGGCAAATTCCTGAATCCCTCCCATACGGATAGATAAAGGAGTATTGGTCAATACGATTTCAGCACCTTCTTCCAGGCAATGTTCTGCCACCTTCCACGCAATCGACATTTCGTTCAACGCTCCGAAAATAATCCCTCTTTTTCCTTTCAACAAATTATAAGCCATACTTCTTTTTTTAATGATAAATAGAATTTATTGTTATGTGATTTAAATTTTCAATAGGTTTTTCGCCGCTTCCAGCGCAGCAGGAGTAATCTCGCTGCCACTGATCATCCCGGCTATCTCCCGCACCCGTTCCTCCGGAAGTAATTTCTTAATACGAGAAATCGTCATATCCGGGTTATCTTCCTTATACACTTTAAAATGACAATTTCCCGCAGCAGCGATCTGAGGCAAATGCGAAATGCTGATAACCTGCATCCGGGAAGCCATTTCTTTCATCATCTGTGCCATTTTGTGAGCAACCTCTCCGGATAATCCCGTATCGATTTCGTCGAACACGATCACGGGCAGCAAGCGGGTTTTAGACAGTACATACTTTAAAGAAAGCATCACTCTGGAAATCTCTCCCCCCGAAGCCACTTTGGCAATCTCGCCAGGCTGCTGATTTTTATTGGCGGAAAATAAGAATTTCACTTCATCGGTTCCCGTCGGAGTGTATTCAGCCAGCGGGGTGACCTTCACCACAAATTCGGCGTGTTTGATACCTAATCCGGTGAGCAGGGATTTCATTTCTTCACACAGCTTTCCTTCTGCCCCTACCCTTACCTGATGTATCTGCTCCGCCAATGTTTTCAATTGCCGTTCTGTTTCCAGCAAGCGTTTTTCCAATTCTTCAATTTCTTCCGAGCCATGCTGTATACCCTTCAACTTTCCACCGATTTCCTCCCGGGCGGCAATCAGCTCTGCCACCGATTCCACCTTATATTTATACATCAAATCGTAGATCACATTCAGGCGGGCATTGATCCGCTCGATCCGGGCAGGATCATATTCCAGGGTTTCAGCTTTCCGCCCGGCTTCGTCGGCCAGATCGTTCAACTCAATGATCACGGAATTCAAACGTTCACAAAACTCTCCGGCCTCCTTTACCACTTCCCCCAGTCCGGCTATCGTATTCTTTGAAGATTTCAGCACCTGAATCACGGCATTGTCTGCGTCCTGCAACTGAAAAGACAGCCCTGCAAACGCCGACTTAACCGATTCGGCATTCGACAATAAAGCCAATTCCTCTTCCAGTTCCTCTTTTTCGCCTTCCTGCAAACGGGCGTTATCCAGTTGGTTAAACTGGAAATTCAGGTAATCGCTCTCCTTCTCGGCATCCGCCGCCCGGCTTTTCAGCGCTTTCAGCTCACTGGTCATGCTACGGTAAGCGTGATACTGCTTTTTATATTCATTCACCAGTCCCGCATTCCCGCAAAAAGCATCCAGTATATCGGTTTGGTATTCCGGCTGCCCCAACAACAAAGATTGGTGCTGGGAATGTATATCGATCAAAAAACTGCCAAATTCTTTCAGAAGTTTATTATTTACCGGAGTATCGTTGATAAAGCAACGGGACTTCCCATCGGCAGAAACCTCCCGGCGCACCACCGTGCTATCCGAATAATCGAGTTCATTTTCTGCAAACCATTTGTTCAGCCGATAATCTGCAATCCGGTAAACAATTTCAACTACACACTTTTTCTCCTTATCCATAATCGCCGCCGACTCTGCCCGCTGTCCCAATGTCAGCCCGATCGCTCCCAACAAAATGGATTTCCCGGCACCGGTTTCCCCCGTGATAATCGATAAACCTTTTTCAAGTTCGATTTCGGTTTTATCGATCAGTGCGTAATTATTTATGGCAATACTTTCAATCATACTATCAATTCGTTTTCTCCTGTATCAAAGCCGAATATTTCGAATTATTCGCCGGATTCGCCTCCGTCACAATATTATACACCCGTTTCCGTTCATCGGTAAAAGCAGGCTTGAAAATATTGACAATCTCGTCCGATTTCGCATCAAAAAACGCCTGCAATATATAAGAATTAGGCTTCGTGCGGTGTGCCCGCTGCAATAATTCCAAAGCCGACATCACTTCCAGCCTGCCATCGTTCACATTGTCGCTCATCGCGTCCAGCCCCAGACGGTGATAGCGATATAGACACTCCCTCACAGGCGAATAACTTCTATCCTGCAAATTATTAATCAGCCAATAACGGTTCCGGCGGCTTTCAAACGACTTCCAGCCCGCTTCCCTTGTATTTTGGCATTGGGCCACTACATTTTCAGCCCGGTTATAAAAATCACTTCCTCCCATCAGGGAAAAACTATCATAATCAATCCCCAATATTACATTGGCATAAAAAACAAGCAAATTCACCAGATTACTGTTTTGTCCCGCTTCATTATAAGTCAGAGGCTCGTATTCCCGGTAAGAAAATTCAATATCATCGTCTTTCAAATTCAGTAATGCGGTGCTATAAGAAGAGTTGTAAACCGGACGGCTCACCCTCACCTGCATGGAACCTTTAAAAACGTCCCCGCCCGTCTGCTCGTCCAGCACAATCTGCAAATTACATTCGATCCGCTCGTCATACGTAAACACATTGCCCGACCAACGGGTATTATTCATAAATTCGCTAATATCCCGCTGCATATTTGTAAAAAGATCACGATTTGTTCCCTGGATTTTTTGAGAAGAGATCGAAACATTACACCTCAACTCCTGTCCCCAGGAGCAAACAGTCATCCCAATGATTATATACAACGTAAGTAATATTTTCATATTCAACCCATTACCTATAACGTGTAATTCACAGGAATGGAATCACAAATATACAATTTTAATTGACTACTAAATTAATCGGGAATTATAAAACAAAATTATTCCTTTCGTTTTAAAAGAAACGTAACAGATTCAACACCCTGTCCCTGTTTTTCCCAATTTTCCTCCGATAGCAGTAAAGCAGATATAACACATAGCAAGTATAACAAACAACTTTCTGCCTTATTCCCAATCTTCATCAAACCGCCAAAACTATCTGTCAGAAAAATAATCCTTCCGTTTCATTATTCATACTATTTCCCTATCTTTGCCACCTCATAAATGAACCATTATATTTAGTTCTTCACAAAAATGACAAGCAGAAGATTAATCCGTATTAAAGTATTACAGCTTTTATATGCATACGGGAAAAAAGAAGGCATGACGATCGCGGAAGTTGAACGCGAACTCATGAAAAGCATTTCAAAAAGTACAGACTTATACTATGAAACCCTACTCCTTCTAACCGAAATTCAACGCCGGGCCTATCTAAAAATCGACGCAGCACGCAATAAACGCCTTGCTTCTAATATCGACCTAAATCCCAATACAAGGTTCATTGACAATCCGGTTCTCAAAACAATTTGGAACAACAAGAAATTCCAGAGTTATATCAATAACAATATGGTCACCTGGAACGACTCACAGGAAACAGTATTATATTTCTACAACAAGTTGATCGAATCTAAGGCTTATCAAAAATACATGCATCAAAAAGAAGTCAGCTTCGACGAACACAAACAAATGGTTATCAACCTGTTTGCCGAAATCATCATTTCCGATGACATGTTCTACCAGACTTTGGAAGAGAAAAGCCTGTATTGGAACGACGACTTTGAACTCGTTCTCAGCTTAGTCCATAAAACCCTGAAAAACATTCAGGACAACCAAACAGAGGAGGACATTACCCTGTATCCCGTATTCAAGCCGGAAGAAGATGCCGAGTATGCCCGTACGCTGATGCGTAAATCGTTACTCGAAAACGAAGAAAATATCAAACTGATCGATAAATTCACTTATAACTGGGAAATCGAGCGTATTTCCGATATGGATAAACTGATTATGTCGTGTGCCATTTCCGAATTGAGGAATTTCCCGTCGATTCCGGTAAAAGTGACCCTCGATGAATATATCGAAATTTCCAAAACTTATAGTTCACCCAAAAGCGGGGCATTTATCAACGGAGTATTGGACAAAGCGATTTCCCTGCTCAAAGATTCCAACCAAATTGTAAAAACAGGACGGGGACTGATCGACGACAAAGAGCCGCACGAAAAGAACTGATCGTTATCAAATAAAAAAAGGAGGTGTTATCACCTCCTTTTTTACAAACTAAACTAAACTAAAACTAATTTTAAAAATTCCAATGTAATCACTACAAGGGGTATTTTAGGATTGATGTTTAGAAAAACACCACACGACTTGTCTTTATACACGAACTTTTATGCAAATATATGTAAATATCTGATTCTGTCAAGTTAATATAGATTAAATTCAGGCATATTTATCAGCAATACATTTTTCACAGTAGTTTTCAATATACGAAAACACATCTTCTATCCGATCCACCACCGTGTAGAGTTCATCGTAAGCCTTAGAAATAAATCCCTTTTCCCCGCTATCCCGGATAAATTCAAAAAAACGATCGTAGAATCCGTTCGTATTTAGAAAGAGAATGGGTTTATGATGATTTCCCAATTGTTTTAAAGTAACCACTTCGGTGATCTCCTCCAAAGTTCCCCAACCTCCCGGTAAGGCAATAAAAGCATCGGCGCGTTCCCTCATGAGCTGCTTACGTTCCTTCATATCGGGAGCCATAACCAATTCTGTAATCCCCTCGGCAGCCACTCCTCTCTCCCGGATACATTCCGGAATCACTCCTACCACCTTCCCGCCATCGGCAAGAACAGCTTCCGCAATTCCACGCATTAAACCACAATTCGTCCCTCCGTACACAATCCCCCAGCCACGTGCAGCGATTCCTTTTCCTAATTCTGTCGCATCTTTAAAATAGGCTTCATGAATCTGATCGGCTGAAGCACAAAATATTCCAATATACATATCCGTTTATATAAGAAAAAAGAGTGCTATTGCACTCTTTTATAGATTAAGCATCGATCGTCGCATAGGTTGCGTTCTGTTCGATAAACTGACGCCGTGGCGGAACATCGTCACCCATAAGCATCGAGAAAATACGGTCGGCTTCCGCTGCATTCTCAATGGAAACCTGACGTAAAGTACGCACTTCAGGCGACATCGTAGTATCCCATAACTGTTGTGCCGTCATTTCACCCAAACCTTTATAACGCTGGATGTGCAAACTGCTTTCTTTTCCGTTGCCCATTTCCTGAATCAACTGTAAACGTTGCTCCTCGGTCCAGCAATACCGCTGGTCTTTCCCTTTCTTCACAGAATAAAGCGGAGGAGTGGCGATATACAAATATCCGTGCTCGATCACCGTCTTCATATAACGGAAGAATAACGTCATGATCAAAGTGGCGATATGCGCACCGTCGACATCGGCATCGGCCATAATAATGATTTTATGGTAACGGATTCTTTCCAGGTTTACTTCCTTGCTATCTTCCAATGTACCGATGGTGATTCCTAAAGCCTGGAAAATAATCTTGATTTCCTCACTTTCGAACACCCGGTGTTGCATGGCTTTTTCAACGTTCAGGATTTTACCCCGCAAAGGCAATATCGCCTGGAATTTACGATCACGGCCTTGTTTTGCCGTACCCCCTGCCGAATCTCCCTCGACCAAAAAGATCTCGCAATTTTCCGGGTTATTATCCGAACAGTCTGCCAGTTTTCCAGGCAAGCCCGATCCCGATAAAACGGTTTTCCGCTGTACCATTTCTCTCGCTTTCCGGGCAGCATGCCGGGCGGTTGCCGCTAAAATCACTTTATCCACAATCGCTTTCGCATCCTTCGGATGTTCTTCCAGATAATTGGTCAGCACGCTTGAAACCGCCTGAGAAACTGCCGATCCCACTTCCGTATTTCCTAATTTGGTCTTCGTCTGTCCCTCAAACTGAGGCTCTGCCACTTTCACCGACACTACAGCCGTTAAACCTTCCCGGAAGTCGTCGCTGTTAATATCGAATTTCAGCTTAGAAAGCATATTGTGACTTTCCGCATAGCTTTTTAAGGTAGAAGTCAAAGCCCGTTTAAAACCGGCCAGGTGCGTTCCTCCCTCTATGGTATTGATATTATTGACATACGAAAATACGTTTTCGGTAAACCCGGTATTATAGTGCAGGGCCACTTCCATCGGAACACCATTCTTTTCAGTAGATATTGCAATAGTTTCATCGATCAGCTTTTCGCGGTTGTTGTCGATATACTCTACAAATTCGCTCAACCCTTTCTCTGAATAAAACACTTCGTGGCGAGGCTCGTCTGTATCGGGATCGATATCCCTTCGGTCGGTGATCGACAAACGGATTCCCTTATTCAAATAAGCCAGCTCACGCAGACGCGCAGAAAGAATATCGTATTTGTATTCCGTTACATAGAAAATAGAATCATCCGGCTTAAAGGTGATTGTCGTTCCCGTACGATCCGTTTCACCAACAATCTTTACATCTTCTGTCGGAACACCTTTACAAAATTCCTGTTTCCAGATTTTTCCTTCCCGATGAATCTCGGCAATCAATTTAACAGACAAAGCATTCACACAGGAAACGCCCACTCCATGCAAACCTCCGGACACCTTATAGGAATCTTTGTCGAATTTACCTCCCGCATGCAATACGGTAAGCACCACTTCCAGGGCCGACCTGTTTTCTTTGCTATGGCGTGCCGTCGGAATACCACGTCCGTTATCCCTGACGGTGATAGAGTTATCCTCGTTTATAAACACCTGGATATGGCTGCAATATCCTGCCAAAGCCTCGTCAATGGAGTTGTCCACCACTTCATATACCAGATGATGCAATCCTCTGGAGTTCACATCTCCAATATACATAGAGGGACGCATTCTCACTGCTTCCAATCCTTCCAGTACCTGAATACTATCGGCGGAATACTCTTTGTTCGTTTTCTCTGTCTCTTCGCTCATATTTTTGTTGAATTATTTCGATTTCAGATGTGGAAAATAAATATCAAATAAATATCCTATTTTCCAACAAAACATGCAAATATAAGCATTTTTAATGAGAAAAACCCTTTTTATTTCCCTAAAAAATAACAATTTTAAATTGCTTTCCGACACCCCCGTTTCCCCGGTCGGGACACCTAAATCACCTGATCTGCCCCTTTCTTCTGCGTCTTCCTCAAATTCCAACGAAATCCAACTTTCAGTCTCCGATCTTTTGACGTTTTCACCTTTTATTTTCGCGGATTTCCGGTATCGAAAACCGTTCTTTCAAAAATCCGGATTTCCTATCCGGAAACAGGTTATTTTTCCGGGCTTTTATAGTAAAAAAGAACGCCGGACGATAAAAAAAGAGGCTGCCAACGGCAGCCTCTTTCATCTCTTAACCCGATTTTACGGTTACATCAAACTAAACGTACAGGTAACTCCCGCCATAACGATCGCCACCATACTCATCAGTTTAATCAAAATATTAAGGCTCGGTCCGGAAGTGTCCTTAAACGGGTCTCCAACCGTATCGCCAATTACCGTTGCTTTATGACATTCAGAGCCTTTACCTCCCAAATGTCCTTCTTCCACATATTTTTTGGCATTGTCCCAGGCTCCGCCGGAATTAGCCATAAATACCGCCAGCACAAATCCAGAGCCTAAACCTCCCACTAATAATCCCATCACTCCGGCCACTCCGAAAAGCAAGCCCACAAGAATAGGAATGATAATAGCTAGCAGGGAAGGGAAAATCATTTCATGCTGTGCCCCCTTCGTGGAAATCTCCACACAACGGGCATAATCCGGCTCGGCCTTTCCCTCCATGATTCCTTTGATTTCCCGGAACTGGCGGCGTACTTCATTCACCATTTTCTGGGCGGCACGTCCCACCGCATTCATCGTCAATCCACAAAACAGGAAGGCCATCATCGAACCGATAAATACCCCTGCCAAAACTTTGGGATTCATCAGATTCACATCGTAATATGTCATCATATCTTTCAGGGTGGCCGAAACCGTTTGAACGGTGGTGTTACCGACTTCAAGGGTGGTTTCCCCTAAACGTACCAGTCCGATTTTGATTTCTTCGATATAAGAAGCCAGCAAAGCCAACCCGGTTAAAGCAGCAGAACCGATAGCAAAACCTTTTCCGGTTGCGGCGGTTGTATTTCCCAAAGCATCCAGGGCATCGGTACGTTTACGCACTTCTTCGCCCAATTCGCTCATTTCGGCATTTCCTCCGGCATTGTCTGCAATCGGCCCGTAAGCATCCGTAGCAAGGGTGATTCCCAGCGTGGAAAGCATTCCCACAGCAGCAATACCCACTCCATATAAGCCCATAGACATATTAGCCATATCAAATTCCGCAGCGAACAGGTAAGCCAGAATAATTCCCACCACAATGGTAAGCACCGGGATCGCCGTAGAGATCATACCCGTACCGATTCCCTTGATTATCACGGTAGCGGCACCTGTTTCCGAACTCCTGGCAATGTCCTGGGTAGGTTTATAAGCATGCGAAGTGTAGTGTTCCGTTGCTTTTCCGATCACAATCCCGGTCAATAATCCCACGATCACAGACCCGCAAATCCAATAGCTCAATCCTAACAGGTAGATCACTACAAAACTTGCCACCACAATCAAAATGGAACTCACATTGATTCCCCGGTCTAAAGCCCGGAGTAACTGCAATTGCGAAGCCCCCTCTTTGGTTCTTACCAGGAAAATCCCGATCAAAGAAAGAATTACCCCGAATGCAGCAATCAGCATCGGAGCCAGAATTGCGTTAAATTGCAAATCCGGTGTCACGGTATAGGCAGCAGCACCCAAAGCAGCCGTAGCCAAAATAGAGCCGCAATACGATTCATAGAGGTCGGCACCCATTCCGGCAACATCCCCCACGTTATCTCCCACATTATCGGCAATAGTCGCCGGGTTACGCGGATCGTCTTCGGGAATGCCCGCTTCCACTTTTCCCACCAAATCAGCACCTACGTCGGCCGCTTTGGTAAAGATACCTCCACCGACTCTGGCAAACAAAGCCTGCGTAGAAGCACCCATTCCAAAAGTAAGCATGGTCGTCGTAATCATCATCGCTTTATGAGTGGAATCGGCATCCTCGACAAAATAGTCCAGCACCAGCCACCACAAAGAAATATCGAGCAAAGCAAGCCCAACGACCACTAATCCCATGACAGCCCCGGAACGGAAAGCAACTTTCAAACCGTCGTTCATACTACGGCTGGCAGCATTGGCCGTACGTGCCGAAGCATAAGTCGCCGTTTTCATGCCGATGAATCCGGCAAGCCCGGAAAAAAATCCTCCGGTCAGGAAAGCAAACCAAACCCATCCGTTTTGCAATTCAGGCCCATAAGCCATCCAGGCAAAAAAGAGACAAAGCACCAGAAACACCAACCCAACAATCTTATACTGCTGTTTCAGATAAGCCATAGCCCCTCTTCTTACGTGTCCGGCAATCCGCTTCATGGTATCGGTTCCCTCCGACTCTTTCATCATTCCCTGAAAAAAGATTCGGGCAAAAACCAGTGCAATGATGGAACACACCGGAACAATCCAAAATAAGTTATTCAACATAAGCCAAGGTGTTTATCCGATAATCGGTTTATTCCGCAGGCATTCCCGTTGCCACGCTCTTACTACGTTCAATGGATTGTAAAGCCAGATAATGATCGCCGAATTTTTCCAGATTGTCCAATTCGGTTTCAAACTGGTCCTGATGCACTTCTTCTTCAGCCGTTAAAGCCTCGAACAATTTCTTAGACACGGAATCCGCATTGGCAGCACATTCATTGGCCCATTTGTTGTAATCGTCCACGCTTCCGGTTTCCATTTTAACAGCCTGTTCCAGCATACCTTTCACCTCATGGATTTTCAGCACTTCTCCCGAAACTTTCATTTCGACTTCCCCTTTCAGGAATAAAATCCGTTCAGCCAGCTGCTCCACGTGCATCATTTCCTGAATGGCAATTCTTTTGAACAAATTAGACACGAGGTCGAACCCCATATCGTCACAACGAAAATGAAAATACATATACTGATGAACAGCCAGTAATTCATCGGCAACAGCCTTGTTCAATAACTCGATACTTTTTTCTCTTTTACTCATGATTTTATTCTTTTAAATTAGCATATATCAAAATTTCAAAATGATCGTTACAAAATTAACACAATCCTTAAATTGACAAAGAAAACGCAGGATTATTTCAGGCAAAAAAAATCCCGCAAAAATCGATAACTTCTCCATAAAAGTAATTCCATTTTTGCGGGAATATCATGATAAAACGAATTGCCCGGAAAGGCAATCCCGAAGATTATTTTTTAGCCTGCTTATAAAGTAAATTTCCACGCTGTTCTATTACCCAGCTTCCGTCGAGTTCGCGCACATTCAGCGTGTCGTCGTCCTCCTGATTCCAGGCATATCCTCCCTTATTCGGTAATTCCCGGCGATCGAGCACCGGATGAGACGGATTTTCCGGCAAAAACACTTCGGCTTTGGTTGAATCGGCTGAAAAAACCACAAAGGCAGAAGAAGTAGAAGCCGTATCGGTAACAGAATTCAGGCGGATACCATCCTCGAAAAGACGGACACAATTCTGCCGCACTTCCGACCAGGTATATCCGGCAGCCGCATTACATCCGTGATCGTCGTTAGCCACCCCGATCATCTTTTTCGTTGTGTCCACCGGCTGATAAACCAAGACCAATTTTTTCTTTGTATCGGCCAAAGTAAGTTCCTTCGCCTTGATCGAATAATTCGAAACTTCGTTCAAAGCCTTCAGATAACGGTCTTCAAAGCTCATATCGGGACAATACATCATTGTCACTCCGCCTGTTTTTATGGTCAGCGAGCCTTTGGCATCGGCTTTATAGGTTCCGAAGAAACGGTTACACCCGGCAGAGCCATACACGGTACTGTCTTTAAACACCAAAGTCGGCAGTTCCTGAGGGTTGACAACAACCGTATCGTTTTTTGTCATAGACTTCAATTCCCATTCCTGCGCAGTAAGGGTAGTTTCCGCTTTTTCTCCGCTTTTACAGCCGAAAGCTGCCAATACAACAGCCAAAATCATAAATTTCATGTTTCCCATTTGAAAATTGTCTTAAGGTTTTTATTTTATTTTTCCATAGAGGTCATACTCATTGACCCCTGTAATTTCAACATCGTAAAATTCACCGACATTCAACACTTTATCCCCTTTATCCTCTATCAAAACTTCAGTATCCACTTCCGGAGAATCATGCTCTGTGCGTCCGATATAAAACCCCTCTTCTTTTCTGTCAATCAATACTTTCAGGATTTTCCCGATCAGTTTATTATTTACTTCTTCAGAAATAGCCGACTGCAATTCCATAATCATTTCAGCCCGCTGTTTTTTCACATCTTCAGGTACATCGTCCGAATAATGCTTATCACAATAAGTATCTTCTTCGTGAGAATATGGGAATACACCCAAACGTTCGAATTTCATTTCCCTGACAAACTCACACAACTCCCCGAAATCCTCCTCCGTTTCTCCCGGATGTCCCGTCATTAAAGTAGTCCGGATGAAAATTCCCGGCACTTCTTTGCGGATTTTACGGATCAGCTCCGTGATTTGTTTCTTTGTCACCCCTCTTCGCATAACATTTAGCATGTGATCGCTACAATGCTGCAAAGCAATATCGAGGTATTTACATATATTTTTCCGTTCCCGCATAACCGGCAACAGTTCTTCGGGAAAACCCGCAGGATAAGCATAATGCAATTTAATCCATTCCACTCCCGGTATATCTGCCAGGGCATCGACCAGCTCCGCCAGCCTGTTTTTTCCATACAAATCAATACCGTAATACGTCAAGTCCTGCGCCACAACCAAAAGTTCCTTCACTCCTCTTTTCACCAGCTCACGACATTCCTCCAAAATCTCGTCAAATTCGCGGGATTGGTGTTTTCCGGTCATGATCGGAATCGCGCAATAAGAACAAGTCCGGTTACACCCTTCCGAAATCTTAACATAGGCATAATGCGAGGGTGTTGTCAACACTCTCTGATTCCGTACGCTTTCGTTATAATGCTTGCCCAACTTTTCAAGAATCCCCTTCCAATCGAATTTTCCGAAAAAAGCATCTACTTCCGGAATCTCCGCTTTAAGTTCATCCCCATAACGCTGTGAAAGGCATCCCATTACATATATTTGTTTTACAACACCTTCCTCTTTCAGCTCCACCTGTTCCAAAATCGTATTCACCGACTCTTCTTTAGCATCGCCGATAAAACCGCAGGTGTTCACCACAACGATTTCCGCATCGGAATTCTCCACATCCGTTTCCGTACGATAACCGGCCTTACCCAGTTGTTTCAGTAACAACTCCGTATCCACCAGATTTTTGGAACATCCCAAACTAATCACATTTACCTTTTTCATATCCTCCCGGTTGTTTTCAACTGTATTCAGGCGGCAAAGGTATAAAAAAACATTATCTTTGTTTGTTTATAAATCAAGAATGAATACGGAACAAAAATTACAATGGCTTCCCACCTCTGTCAAAGAAATGAAGGAACGGGGCTGGGAAAGTGCGGATGTGATCCTGTTTAGCGGAGATGCCTATGTAGACCATCCCTCTTTCGGTGCTGCCGTTATCGGCAGATTACTGGAATCACTGGGGCTAAAGGTTGCCATCGTTCCGCAGCCCAACTGGCGGGACGATTTGCGGGATTTCCGCAAATTAGGACGTCCGAACCTATTCTTCGGCATCAGCGCAGGGTCTATGGACTCTATGGTAAACCATTATACCGCTTCAAAAAGATTAAGGTCGGAAGATGCTTATACCCCGGCAGGAAAAGCCGGAGCACGCCCTGACATGCCCACAGTGGTGTATTCACAAATACTAAAGCAACTTTATCCCGACACTCCGGTCGTTATCGGAAGCATCGAAGCCTCATTAAGGCGATTCACCCATTATGACTATTGGAAAGATGCCTTACAGCCGTCGATATTGGCCACGAGCGGTGCAGACATGCTTATATACGGCATGGGGGAAAAGCCCTTAACGGATATTTGCCGCTTATTGAAAAAAGGAGTTCCTTTCAATAGCCTCACCAATATCCCCCAGACAGCCATTCTCCGGGCGCAAGACGAAACATACGCCACCAATTCCAAATGGAAGGAAATCGTCCTGCATTCCCATGAAGAATGCCTGAAAGACCGGAAAAAACACGCAGAAAATTTTCGTTACATAGAAGAAGAATCCAACAGCATCGAAGCGGCCAAACTAACCCAACAGATTGGTAACCAACGCCTGATCGTCAATCCGCCTTATCCGCCTTTGACAACTAAAGAATTGGATGCCGTCTACGATCTGCCCTTCACCCGTTTGCCTCACCCCCGCTATAAAGGTAAAGAGATTCCGGCCTATACGATGATCCGCCATTCCGTTACCATGCACAGGGGATGCTTCGGAGGATGTGCCTTTTGCACGATTTCCGCCCATCAGGGAAAATTCATCATATCCCGGTCTCACGATTCCATCCTGAAGGAACTCGACCAGGTTACAAAAATGCCGGATTTCAAAGGAACAATTTCCGATTTGGGAGGGCCTTCCGCCAATATGTATGCCATGAAAGGCAAAAATCAGGATATATGCAACCAATGTAAACGTGCCTCGTGTGCCTACCCGACCATCTGTAAAAACCTGAATACCGACCACACCCCGCTTTTAAAATTATACAACGCCGCACGAAAACATAGCGATATAAAACATTGCTTTATCGGGTCAGGTATCCGGTATGATCTTTGTTTGCACGACACAGGAAACAAAGCGGTGAATCAGGCCAATGCGGAGTATCTCGAAACCGTGGTCCGGCATCACGTATCAGGACGTTTTAAGGTTGCCCCGGAACATGCAGCCGACCAGGTTTTACACCTTATGCGAAAACCTTCTTTCAGCCTGTTTTATGAATTGAAACAAAAATTCGATCATATAAACCGGAAAAACAATCTGCACCAGCAGATTATCCCCTATTTCATATCTTCACATCCCGGTTGCAGCCTGGAAGATATGGCAGAACTGGCGGTTGCCACCAAACAATTAGATTTCAAGCTGGAACAAGTGCAGGATTTCACTCCCACGCCGATGACGCTTGCGACGACTATGTATTATAGTGGATGCCACCCATATTCGCTAAAGGAGATCAAGACCGCCAAAACAGAAAACGAAAAGAAAAGCCAAAACATGTTTTTCTTCTGGTACAAAAAAGAATTTAAAGAAAAAATAGTTTCGACACTCCGGAAAATGAAACGTCCCGACTTGATAAAAAGGTTGTACAACTCATAAAAAACTATTTTAAAAACTTTAATTTCTCACTCTGAATCATTAACTTTGGCGATAAAATTGCAAGTGAAGATGAAATATTTATGGTTAGGTCTTATATTGGTTTTATTCTCAGCCTGTAATAGTAAAGTAAAACAGGTTAATAAACGAGGATTGGAATACATCAAGCAGGAAATGTATGACCAGGCCATTGCAGAATTTAATAATGCGCTATCTGTGAATAGCGAATGGTTTCCGGCTTACTATAACCGGGCTATCGCCTATGCCAACACCCGCCGTTATAAAGAAGCCCTAAACGATTTCAATTATTTGATTGCCAATTTTCCCGGACATGCAGAATCCTACTTTAACCGGGCTATCGTCTATGAAAATCTGGGTGTTTACCCGCAAGCCATTCAGGACTATACGGAAACGATCAAATTAAGACCGGATTTCATTATGGCCTATCATTACCGGGGAATCGCACGATTCAGGATGAACGATTTCGACGGAGCTCTGGCGGATTATAATCAAGCCCTGGAATTGGGGAACGGTATTTCGATGGACGTTGCCACAGCCAAAGAATTTGGTTTGAATTCAAGTGCCCTCTACTTTAACCGGGGAGTTGTCATGCAAAAGAAAGGTAATGTTGAAGCTGCCATAAAAGACTATTCCGCCGCCATTAAGATCGATCCCTCAAGCGCAAAATCATATTACAACCGGGCAATTGCCCAAATGGCACTTAATCGGAACGGAGAGGCCTTAAAAGATTTGGAAATCGCTTCGAAACTGGGTTATGTGAAGGCTGATCAAGTAAAGAAAACATATTTCGACAACTGATCTCCCACGAAATAAAAAGAATTTCCTTATTTCACGACTTCGGTAAAATGTGCAACCGCCAGAAATAAGGTTAATGTGTATGTGTAATGAAAAAACTTTTATTATTATTGTGTCTTGCTTGCTTTTGGCAAGCTGGTTGGCTTTTTGCAGAAGGCCATAACATTAAAATAAATGTCCCGAAAATGGCCAACAAACAAGTGATTCTGGCTTTTTACAGGGACAAACAAGTTCTTGCCGCAGACACAGCCCGCCTCGATGCAAACGGAAACGGAGCTTTCCAAAATCCCCAAAAACTGGCACACGGATTATATATTCTTTATTTTTCGCCCAGTAATATCTTCGATCTCATTATCGGAAACAATCAGAATTTTTCCATAAAAACCGATACTGCCGACATTATCAATCATATCCGGTTCGAAGGCTCTCCTGAAAACACAGCTTTTTTGGATTTTCAAAAATTCATGATTTCCCATAATCAGAAAATGCGAAAAATCTATCAGGAAATAGAACAAGACCCGGATAAGGATAAAAACAGGCAAAAACACAGTGAACTGATCCGGAAAACCGGACAAGAAGCAGAAAGCTATGTCATGGAAATGATTTCAAAATTTCAGGGCACAGCCTTATCCACTTTCCTGAGTGCCATGAAAACACCGGAAATTCCTGATTTTTCCAAAGAAGTTCCGGAAAATACAAAAGACCGGGAACTGGAAATCAGAAGGAAAGGCTATTTTTATCGTAAAGCACATTATTGGGACTACATCAACTTTCAGGACAGCACCCTGATCCGTACCCCGACACAGGTATTTAAAGGCAAGCTGGACGAATTTTTCACCGATATGGTGCTGCCCCACCCGGATTCTATTTTACAGGAATCGGTGAATATCATTGAAAAATCGAGAGGTTGCAAACCCATGTTCAATTATGTGACCGGTTATTGCTTCCAATCGATCGCCGGAAAAGCCGATAGCATCATGGGAATGGATGCGGCATACGTTAAATTCTCAAAACGCTATGTTCTCTCCGGAGACATCGATTGGCTCGATCAAAAAAGCCTGGAAAAAGTGCGCGAAAACGTGGCACGCCTGGAAAACAACCTGCTCGGAGAAACAGCCCATGAAATGAAATTGCCTACACTGGAAGGTACCTGGGTCAGCCTGCACGAAACCAAAGCCCCATTTACATTCCTCGTTTTCTGGGAAGAAAATTGCGGACATTGTAAAAAACAGGTTCCTGAAATAAAAACAAAACTCCTGGATAAATTTAAACCCTACGGATTAAAGGTCTTTGCCGTACACACCCAGCCCCACAAAGAGAAATGGGAACAATTTGTTACGGAACATGAATTGTTCGACTTTATCAACTGCTGGGATCCGTACGGACAGGCTAATATCCGCAAATATTATAATGTCGTCTCAACCCCTGCCCTGTATCTTTTGGATAAAGACAAAAAGATCATAGCAAAAAGCATTTCCATCGACCAGATGGCCGAGATATTAAAAGCAGAATATAAGAAAACGGGCATAGAGATCAAATAAGTAATCAATTGTCAAGAATATAAATTGTGAGTGTAATGATGAAAAGACTATTTCTTTTAAGTTGTATCGGGTTTCTTTTGCCTATGGGAGTTGCTCTGGCACAGGGACACCATATTAAGATCACAGTTCCGAAAATGGCTAATAAGCAAATCATATTAGCCCATTATTTTGAAGGTAAGGTATATGCATCCGATACGGCTCGTTTAGACGCTTCGGGAGCAGGGGTTTTCACAGGCAAAACCAAATTAGGAAAAGGGATGTACCTGCTGTTGTTTTCACCCAGTAATTATTTTGATGTTATCATCGGTAATAATCAAAATTTTTCCATAAAAACCGATACGGTGGATGTAATCAACCGGATTCAGATTGAAGGTTCTCCCGAAAATCAGGCTTTTTTGGATTTTCAAAAATTTATGATGGCACAAAACCAAAAAACACGGAAGATCAGCCAGGACTATGAAAAAGACCCGAACAAAGAAGCGAATAAGCAAAAATATTCGGCACAGTTCGATGAAGCCGACCGGGAAGTACGCGCCTACATCGCCAACCTGAACAAGCAATTTCCGGGATCGGCATTAGCCACCTTTGCCAATTTTACCCTGTCTACCCCCATCCCCGATTTTTCAAAATCAGTTCCGGCAGGAACAAAAGACCGGGATGTGGAAATACAAAGAAGGGCCTATTTTTTCAATAAATCGCACTATTGGGACTACACCAATTTTAAAGACAGCACGCTCATCCGTACCCCGATTTTTAAAAATAAAATCGATAATTACTTCAACAATATGATCCTGATGCATCCCGACTCCGTTTACAAAGAATCGGTGAACATCATCGAGAAATCGAGAAGCAGTAAAGCCATGTTCCGTTATTTGGTCAGCTACTGTTTCAATTTTGCCCTCGAAAGCAAAGTGATGGGGATGGATGCCGCTTTTGTGAAAATTGCCAAACGCTATTATCTGACCGGACAGGCCGACTGGGTTGATAAAGAAAATCTGGAAAAAATAGAACGGGAGGTGCTGCTGACCCAGTATAACCTGATCGGAGAAACAGCCCCGGAATTGAAGCTTCAAACGCTGGAAGGCAATTGGGTAAGCCTGCATGAAACGAAAGCCCCATTTACCTTACTGCTATTTTGGGAAGAAAATTGCGGACATTGCAAAAAACAAGTTCCTGAAATAAAAACAAAACTTTTGGATAAATTCAAATCTCACGGCTTCAAAGTATTTGCCGTACACACCCAACCGGAAAAAGAGAAATGGGAAAAATTCGTCACAGAACATGAATTATTCGATTTCATTAACTGCTGGGACCCGCATAATCAAAGTAATTTCCGGGCATACTATCACGTGGATTCCACTCCCGTGCTGTATCTTTTGGATAAAAATAAAAAGATCATTGCCAAAAAGCTGGATGTTGAACAACTCACCGATATGCTGACCCGGGAGTATAAGAAAATGGGTATCGATGTAAAATAAGCTCAAAGTTCTCTTTCAGAGTAAGCCCAAATAAAAATCGTGTAAAAGCAGGCTATCTGCCTTACACGATTTTTTTATTTGTTTCCCAGCTTTCGAAAGACTTTCCTTTCCCCTTTATTTTTCTTTCCCGTAGAGAAAAAGCGAATGGATATTATATACCCTATAAGGATTGATTATATCCCAGCAACACGCTCTAAAGCCTCGTCCGGAATAGTATCGAAATAGACGTATCTCCATTTTATTACAAACGGCAACCCTATCCGACAAATTATTTCATGCTTCGATAATTCATTTTGGGTATTCAGGGAGTCCAACGAAGAGATATGGGAAAAGCCGGGCAGCGATCCGGTTACCCTCCATAAAAGCCGGAATTTCCGCTTAACCCACCTTTACTCCTTCTAATTATTTTTCTCTACAAAACAAAAACGATCCCTAAGGCACACTCCCATTTTCGATCGGAAACAAAAAAGCGGCTCCGGGATTCGGAACCGCTTTATTATTCTCTATAAACAACTTTTTATTTAGCGTTGGTGGCAAGAGCATCGTTCACCTGTTTCATCAAGTCTTTCACATCCTGATTAGCAGGTTCTACCGACTGAGCCTGCACTAAATAATCTTTAGCTTTGTTGAAGTCGGCCACAGCTTTCGCTTTTTCCGATTCAAATTTAGCTTTATCCGAATTGGCAATAGGGTTAGCTGCTGCAATTGTCTTTGCTCCGCTATTAAAATACAAAGTCGCTAAACTCAAAAATCCCTGTGTTTTATAACTTTTAGTTTTCAAAGAAGTGATTTTCAGGTAGTTTTCAGCAGCTTTAGTATCGTTTCCTGCTTTCTGGAAATTTTGTCCTTCTTTCAGGTAATAGGTGGCATAGGTTTGCTCCAATTTCACATTTCCCGGAAATGCTTTCATGCCTTCTTCCAAAGTTGTCAGCATATCGGCTGTTTTCTTCTGCTCTTTTAAAGCGATCGCTTTTCCATGATAAGCACTGGCTGCTTTATACTTGTTCTTGATCGCCATATCGTAATATTTCTCAGCCTCTGCATACTTCTTAGCTTTAGCAGCAGCCGTTGCCGTATTATAAATATAAGCATTGTCCTTATAGTCAACTGCTTTCAGGTAAGCCTCGAAATTTTTAAAAGCCTCTGCATAATTTTTTGCTTTCCAGGCATCGTTTCCGGCGTTTTTTTCTTTTGCTCCCGGAGTGGTCTGCGCAAAAACAGTTATCGTCAATACTACGCTTAAAATTAATAATGCGATTCTTTTCATGATCTGATGGTTTTATATTTAACTAAAATATTTATTTCATTGAGCCACTAAGATAACGATGTATCTTAGAATTTCAAAGGCATTTTTATTTTTTTTAGTCGAAAAGTAACGTAAGGATTTTTTTCAATCCTTGTTCGTCCTCTTTGTCAAAAGCATTCAGCCGATCGCTATCCACATCCAGACAAGCAAATATATTCCCTTCCCGGTCGCGGATGGGAATAACGATTTCACTTTTCGACATGGCATTACAGGCGATATGCCCCGGAAACTCCTCCACATTTCCAACAATCACCGTCTCTCCCGAACTGACGGCAGCCCAGCAAACTCCGGTATGATGTCTCAATTTCTGACAAGCCACAGGCCCCTGATAAGAACGCACGATCAGTTCGTCGTCGATCAAAGCATACACGCCTGTCCAGAAAAATGCCTGCATTTTATGGTGAAGAACGGCTTCCATCGTAGCCAGCCGCGCCCAAACATCATCGGTAGTCTGCACATACTGGCTGATCTGCTCGTAAAGCCGATCGTATTTTGCTAATTTTGAAGAACTCATTTTATTGTTTTTACCTTTTTCTTATTTATACTTTTTCCAATATATCAACCAAATGCCTCCACCATTTTTCAACTGTGGCAATCTCCACTTTTTCATCCGGAGAATGCACTCCCCGCAATGTAGGCCCGAACGACACCATATCCATATAAGGATACTTTTCTAAAAATAAGCCGCATTCCAGCCCGGCATGGATGGAACGGACAACAGGTTCTTTTCCGAACAGGCGTTTGTAAGAGTCTACGGCAATTTTCAGGATAGCAGAATCCGGATTAGGAACCCACCCCGGATACCCTTCCCCATGTTTTGTTTCAGCTCCGGCAAGCCGGAATACGGAAGCGACCATGTGGGCGATATTCAATTTTTCAGAATTAATATCACTGCGCTGGGAAGTGGTGATAACAATTTTATCCCCTTCTGTAAATCTCACGGATGCCAAATTCGTGGAAGTCTCCACTAATCCCGGCATCCGGTAGCTCATGGCAAACACCCCGTGCGGACAAGCATACAAGGCATTCAGCAGCCGGGCGGTAGATATGCCCGTCAATACTTCTTCAGGAAGTTCCGTCGATTCCAAATCCATACGCAAGCCCGGCTCGGTGATCTTCCACACATCCTCCATTTCGGCCGCATACACATTAAATTCTACCCGGATATTTTCCTTTAATATATCGTCGAAGACAATAACCGCTTCTGCTTCCCTGGCTATGGCATTCCGTAGATTTCCTCCTTCCAGGCGAGCCACTAAAATTCCGTATTTCTCATTTAAATCCCATAACAAACGATTCAAAATCTTTATGGCGTTGGCTCTACCCTTATTAATATCATCACCCGAATGCCCTCCCAGAAGCCCTTTCACGTTTATTTTTACAGCAAACTTATGGGCAGGGGTAACAGTCTTCTCATAAGGCATCCTGGCAACGGTATCTATTCCTCCAGCACATCCGATAAACAGTTCCCCTTCATCTTCCGAATCCAAATTCAATAAAGTTTTCCCTTCAAAGAAACCGGGTTGCAAGGCAAATGCCCCTGTAAATCCCGTTTCTTCATCCACGGTGAAAAGACATTCTATAACACCGTGCTGAATATCCTTAGAAGCCAATACCGCCAGGGCTGCCGCCATTCCGATTCCATCGTCAGCCCCTAGGGTTGTTCCCTTGGCTTTTACCCATTCACCGTCTACATAAGGCACGATCGGATCGGTATCAAAGTTATGCCTTACATCCGAATTTTTCTCACACACCATGTCCATGTGTGATTGCAACACTACTCCGGGAGCCTGTTCCCGACCTTTCACGGCAGGTTTCCTAATCACCACATTCCCCGCTTCATCCTGACGGGCTTCCAAATCATGCTGACGGGCAAAATCCATTAACCAGGCCGCCATACGCCCCTCTTTCCGGGAAGGGCGCGGAATCCGGCATATTTCTTCAAAATACGCCCACACGGCTTCCGGTTTTAAACCTTTAAATATCTCCATTTTCATTCTATCTTAAACGTTGTCTGCCAATTTTCGTTCTGTTCACATCAAAAAACAGATTATGAATTCATCATATCCGTCAATTTCTTCAACACCCACTCACAGGATTTTATCTCCTGCGGAGCGATCGTAAAAGTAAGGTCACCATGAACCTGTTCTTCAATCCGCGTCAAAGCTTTCTGAGCCTCCATCCCTTTTTCTGTCAGCACGACAAAATTATTCCGTTTATCCTCCTGGCACATTTTGCGCTGGACAAAACCACGTTTGGTCAATGTATTCAACAATTTGGTAACATTATACTTATCCTTCTGCAACCTTTTTGAAATGGTTTGCTGGTTCACATGATCCTCTGTCCATAATACCTGCAATAACTCGTATTGCTCCCGGCTCAAATCATAACCAGCCTTTAAAAAGGCGCGATTCAAAATCTTTGTATAGCCTCTCTCGGCTTTACTGAGATAAGCCACTAATTCTCTGACATCATCCATAACTTATGTTGCATTTTATACTATACGCAAACATAAGTATTTTTTTAATGCAATCGGTTATAAAGCATCCAATTTTTCCAACAAAAAATCCGGCGAACCTTCCTCGTTTCAGGAACATTCGCCGGACAATATCCGAATATCGCAGGAATGATCAGCGGAATGCCACTGAATCGATCCCGCTGATTTGCTCACCCCGGACGGCAACCGCTTTTACCACCGTGTTTTTACCAACTTTAAAAGGAAAAACATAACGCTCGGATTGTTTTCCGGGCTCACTTCCGTCCGTCGTGTAAAAGACAGGCGCATCGCCCATAACTTCACAGTTAATTTCCACACTGTCCGGGTTGATACACCTTCTGATTTGTAAATCCGGATTGAATACATCCTGACGGAATTCAAATCCCTTATCGGTATACAAGTTCAGCATGTGAGGCAAACGCGACAGAAAATCATCATAGCCTTTCCGGGCAGGATTACTCCAAAATACTTCCGAAGCCGCAGCCATACGGGGTAATATAACATATTCCAAACGGGAGCTGTCACGAATCCATTCCGTCCAGGTACTTACCTGAGCCCCTATCACATAGGCCCGTTCGCTGGCATTCAATTCCCTGGGAACAGGCTCAAACTCATATACCCGTTTCACGGTTTGCAATCCCTTCATTTTCAGGATACCGGGATTACTTAAATACAGGTTGCTGATCGGCGTGATAATCACTTCGTGCTGTTGCCGGGCAGCCTTTATCGCTCCCCCCATGCCTCTCCATGCCATAATTGTTGCATCCGGTGTCAATCCTCCCTCCAGCACTTCATCCCAACCAATCATTCGGCGTCCCTTGCTGTTGATAAACTCTTCCACCTGTGTCATAAAATAAGTTTGCAGCTTATTTTCAGCTGTATGGTTAGGATCGGCCTTTATACCCGCTTTACGGATCATCGCCTGGCATTTGGGACAATTTTTCCACCGGGCTTTCGGACACTCATCCCCTCCGATATGAATATAGGTAGAAGGGAAAAGTTCCATTACTTCCGTCAAAACATCTTTCACCAATTCCAGTGATTTTTCATTGCCTGCACACAATACATCCTGAAACACCCCCCAGCTTGTGGGCACTTCATACGGTCCGCCCGTACACCCCAACTCCGGATACGAAGCCAGGACAGCCAGCGTATGTCCCGGCAGGTCGATCTCAGGAATAACCGTTATATACCTATCCGTAGCATAAGCAACAATTTCCCGGATCTCATCCTGTGTATAAAATCCGCCATAAGGTTTTCCGTCGAACTCTCTGGTCTCCCAGTTGATGATCGTTTCTTTACGCTTCGACCCGACCTCCGTGAGTTTGGGATATTTTTTAATCTCTATTCTCCATCCCTGATCTTCGGTGAGATGCCAATGAAAATTATTGATATTGTGTAAAGCCAGCAAATCGATATATTGCTTCACATATTCCACCGGAAAATAATGGCGGCCAACGTCCAACAGTGAGCCCCGGTATTTAAAACGGGGATAATCGGTCACAGTTCCGGCAGCCCACGCAGCCACTTCCCCTTGTCCTGTTTCAGGCAGGGCTTTCCGTAAAGTCTGTATGCCATAAAAGACCCCGGCTTCCGTAGCCCCTTTCACCCTTACGGATTTGTCGTTCACAATCAGTTGATAACCTTCAGGCTGAGGAATCGAAGGATCGATCTCTAAAAAAATACCTTGTTTCGCATTCTGTTTTGAAGAAATTTCCGCCTTCTGTCCTGTTATTTCCTGAATAAAATTCGCCAGAAAACCGGCATTTTCTTTCATTTTCTGGTTACCTTCCGGATAAATAACCTGAACAGGCCCATTCAAAACAAATGGTTTCTCCCCCTTTGTCACGGAAATTTCCTGTGGTAAAGGAATCACTTCGTAACTTCCTACTGTGGTGGTTTTACAGGCAGCTAAAGCCAACAGGCACAACATACCTAAACCTCCCATGTAAAATTTTCTTTTCATAAGCAGTATATTTAGATTAAGTTAGGTTCATTATTTTTGATAAGCCACACCGTTCTCATAATAATTTTCCGCACATAAATACCGGAAATAAACATCCGAATTGGCATATCCGATTTCCCGCAGGCAACCGGAAACAATCCCCGCCACAACTTCCTGCACTTCTTTGGGGCGTTCAAAATAGTCCACTTCCACCAAAGGCCACACCCCGCCCATAATCCCTTCATCTCCCACAATCACAGAATGGATCACTTCCAAAACGATATGCTCACGGGGACATCCCACCACATTTTGAATCCGGTCAATCATTTGCCGGCTCACCACCGCCAGCCGGGATTCTTCCACGAAATGAAATCTGAAAAAAGGCATATCTGTTACAATTATATCAAATCTTTTATCTTTTCAAAAAACCAGGGGGTAGTTTCATTCACTTTTTTAACCACCTCTTCCAAAGGAAGGTCCATCTGTCCTCCGGCAGCGTTCAAATGACCGCCTCCGTTAAAAAATTCTTTCGACCACTCATTGACAGGAATATTTCCTTTAGAACGGAACGACAGTTTCACTCTTTCTTTCCGTTCCGTAATTTGTATGGAAACGGCTATATTATGCACCGAAAGCGGAATATTGACCAATCCTTCCAGATCGCCGTCCTTATAATCGTATTTTTCCAGCTCTTCCCGGGTGATCGGCATAATAGCCACCGGATATTTCGAATTAACCTGCAACTTGTTAAGCAGCACATTCCCGATTAGGCGTAAGCGGGAAAGATTGTTCATCTGATATATACGCTCGTGGATATATGCCTTATCCAGCCCCAATTCCAATAAATCGGCAATAATACGGTAAGTATCGGGACGGGATGAATTATGACTCAATCCCCCGGTATCCGTGTTAATGCCCGTATATAAAGAATTGGCAATATTCTGGTCGATAATCTCTTTTCCCCACACCTGTAAGATCACCGAATACAACAACTCACAGGTAGAAGACACCTGTGTGTCCGAAATAACAATATCCTGCGCATCAGGTCCCGGATGATGGTCTATAATCACTCTTACGGCGGTGGCAGCCGTCACCCAGGGCTCAAGATCCCCCTCCCGTTTCACCGTATTATGATCGAGCATGAAAATCACATCCGCCCCGTTAATCAATTTCTGGCATTCCACAGCCCTGTCCTGATAGGAAATAGCTGTGGGTATATTTTTCAAAAACCTTAAATATTCAGGAATATAATCACAGGTCAAAATGTGGTAATCTATTCCTGCTTTCCGGCAAACCTCGGATAAAGCAGAACACGAGCCGGCAGCATCCCCGTCCGGTGATATATGCGGGATAATAACAACCTTTGGATTTTTTGCCGCCAATTGCAGCATTAACTTATCTACCTGTTCCTTATTTTGATGGGTCAACATGCACTTTTCCATTTTACAATTCATTTTATCATCCCCTTACAGATTTACTGTAATTTCAGAGCAAAAAAACAATCCTTTATCTCCTCTTTCCCCTAAAGTACGATAAAGCGTACGGATAGTTCTCTCCGGTTTTTCCTGATACAAAACCTTTCCCTGATACGTCACCGATACAGGCTGGTCCAAATCAGCCAGTTTATCATTCAAACGAATAGTCAGTTTTTTATAATCACAGGTTTTAATATCAAACTGATTGCCCTGCCGCTCCACCACAACCATCGCTCCGGGCACACATTCGTCTTCGGGAACCGCCAGCCAGTAAAAAGAAGGATGAACAACATTTTCCTGCCTCCACACAATTCTATCGGGTAGCGGATTACGGCGATACTGAGCCATCCATTCCACGGCAACAGAATCCTGACGTTCCATCCAATGCCCTTTCCCCCGCACAATATGGGTTTCGTGAATATAGCCTCCGGGATCTGCCCGGTGCAAAGAATCCAACTCCAAACCGCGCTCTACGGCCATACGATTCCGGTCATAGGCGGCGTCCAATTCCCCCATCCACAAGGTGAAAGGAGTATTCCGTAAATTCAACATCGAAACTTCACCCGGATGTCCTGCCATCATAGCGGCGGCGGCCCATCGATCAGCCATACGCGGAGCAAGACGGTATACCCCGTCACCTCCGGCAGAATATCCCATCAGGTAAACCTTATCGGGGTTTACTCCCATAACAGCTACCGCTGTCTGAATCAGTTCGTCGAACAAACTGTCTATTCCGGGTTTAAACCACATATTCCAATCGTCCCAGGGTGCCCGGGGAGCAATGTATACCCCTTCTCTGGGCTGATACAAACGAATTTGGTTATTCCATTGCTGGTCGTTTACGGAGGTTGCTGTGTTTCCTCCTCCATGCATAGAAATATAAAGGCTTCGCCCGTCTTCAGGCTCTTCTCCGAACACTTTGTAATCAAAGCGAAGCGACAAAGAACGATGCTTCAAACATTTCTCCTCCCAAACCTTTTGGCTTTCCGCCTTCACTATCCCCTGATAATCCTGCCACAAAAGTTCTTCCACCTGCGCTGCCTCTTCTTTGGACAAAGGAACGGTTGCAAACTTCTGTCCGGTCATCTCCTGACGGGCAGCAGGTTCCTTTCTCAGCCATTGTTCCAATACCTGACCGGGAGTTTTCCGTTCACAACCGGAAAACAACACAAGTAAACTGAATAAAACCAACACCTCTTTCATTTGTGTTTCTCTTTATAATGATTAAAAAATGATCCCTGAATTACCAGAGATCATTTTTCATTTGTCTTAACTCCGCCTTACTCCCACTCGATAGTGGCTGGTGGCTTTGAACTAATATCGTAAACAACGCGGTTAATTCCCCTTACGTTATTAATAATCCGGTTCGAAACTTTGGCAAGAAATTCATAGGGCAAATGGCACCAGTCTGCTGTCATTCCGTCTGTCGATTCCACAGCCCTCAGAGCAACTACACTTTCATACGTACGTTCATCCCCCATCACTCCCACACTCTGTATGGGTAACAACATCACTCCGGCCTGCCATACCTTATCATAAAGTCCGTCTTCCTGCAACATCGATATAAAGATATGATCCGCTTCCTGTAACAGCCGGACTTTCTCTTTCGTAATCTCTCCCAAAATCCGGATAGCCAGTCCGGGACCGGGGAAAGGATGACGTTGTAAGAATTTATCGGCCAGTCCCAGGCTTTTACCCACCCGTCTTACCTCATCCTTAAACAGCAACCGCAAAGGCTCTACCAATTTTAACTTCATATAATCCGGCAGTCCCCCTACATTATGGTGCGATTTAATGGTCTGTGAAGGACCATTTACCGACAGCGATTCGATCACATCGGGATAAATCGTCCCTTGTCCCAACCATTTGGCATCTTTCACTTTAGCGGCCTCTTTGTCGAACACATCGATAAAAGTGGCTCCGATGATCTTACGTTTCTTCTCCGGCTCTGTCACTCCGGCTAAACGTCCCAGGAATAAATCTTCCGCTTCCGCCCCGATCACATTTAATCCCAGTTCTTTATAATTTTCGAGTACATTCGTGAACTCGTCTTTACGCAATAAACCGTTGTCGACGAAAATACAGGTCAGGTTCTGTCCCACAGCCCGGTGCAGCAACATGGCGGCAACCGTAGAATCCACTCCCCCCGACAATCCTAAAATAACCCGGTCGGATCCCAGTTTTTGTTTCAATTCCGCAACAGTGGTTTCAACAAACGAATCGGGTGTCCAATCCTGACGGCAACCACATATATCTACAACAAAATTCTTCAGTAACGCTTTCCCTTCCGTACTGTGATACACTTCAGGATGGAACTGGATGCCGTAAGTGATTTCACCTTCCACTTTGAAAGCTGCATTCGTAACGTCTTTCGTACTGGCGATAATTTTATAATTTTCCGGCAACTTTTCTATGGTATCGCCATGCGACATCCACACCTGGGAATTATCGCTGATATACCGGAACAAGTCAGATTTCTGATCCACATAAGCCAGATTGGCACGTCCGTACTCCCGTTTGTTGGAAGCTTTTACCTCTCCTCCAAAATGATGCGCCAGATATTGAGCGCCGAAACACACACCCAGCAAAGGCAATTTACCTTTTATAGCGGTCAGATCGGGTTTCGGGGCTTTTTCATCCCTCACGGAAAAAGGACTTCCGGACAATATCACTCCTTTAACTGTTTCATCCAATGCCGGATAATGGTTATAAGGATAAATCTCACAGTAAACATTCAATTCCCGGACTCTCCTCGCAATCAATTGGGTATACTGCGAACCAAAGTCCAATATCAAAATTTTTTCTTGCATTTTATGTGTATTGATTTCTTGCACAAAGATAATTTTTTAAACTAAAATACATCGTATCTCTTCTCTCATTTTATCCCCCGGGGAATGATCTTTCTCTCGCAGAAAAGGTATTAAAAAGAATTTCAAGATGTTTACAAAACTTTTTTTCCTACAAAATCGTTACATAGGACAAACTATTACTTTCAAATTGAAACTAATTTTTACCATATCTCAACATATTATCAAACAGCAAGATAATACAAAAAACAGTATCAAAAATGTAGAGAAAACATTAACTTTGGGCCCAAATTATAAGCAAAATGCAACATCAAAAAAGAGACAGTTTTAAATCGAAATTCGGAGCGATTGCAGCTTTGGCAGGCTCGGCCGTCGGGTTAGGTAATATTTGGAAATTTCCTTATGAAGCAGGCAATAACGGCGGAGGTGCGTTCTTATTGGTATACATATTTTTCACCTTAGCCATCGGTTTCCCGGTCATGTTATCGGAATTTGCCTTAGGGCGGAAATCCCAGAAAAATGCCTTCGGTACATTTAAAGTGCTCGCCCCCGGCACAAATTGGTATATGTTCGGTTTACTATCCATCATTGCTGCCGCTTTCATTCTGTCTTTCTACGGGACAATTTCAGGCTGGACGCTGGAATATGTATGGCTTGCCATTTCCGATTCGTTCCACGGCATGAGTGCAGGGGATATTACAGACACATTCAATAAATTCATTTCCCACCCCTATAAAGCAGTGATCTGGCAGGTTGGATTTATGTTTTTATCGGGAGCGATCGTGATTGCCGGCGTACAGAAAGGTATCGAGAGATATACCAAAATGATGATGCCTTTATTGTTGCTGATCGTTATCATTTTGGGTATCCGCGCCTGCACGCTGGAAGGAGCCGGAGCAGGGCTCAAGTTCCTGTTTTATCCCAAATTCTCGGAACTGACAGGCAATAGTATTTTATCTGCATTAGGACAAGCATTTTTCTCGCTGTCTATCGGCATGGGAGTGCTTTTAACCTACGCCTCCTACATCCGTAAAGACGATAACCTGAATCATATTTCATTACAGGTAATCACAACAGACACATTGGTTGCAGTGCTTGCAGGTGTCGCTATTCTTCCCGCCGTATTTGCGTTCCATATCGATCCGCAGGCAGGGCCGGGACTGGTGTTCCTGACGCTTCCCAAAGTGTTTCTGAGTATGCCTTTAGGGCAATTGTGGTCTATCCTCTTTTTTATCTTGCTGACTTTTGCCGCCCTGACCTCTGCCATCTCTCTTCTGGAAGTGGTTGTGGCCTATATGGTGGAAGAAAAGAAAATGAGCCGCCTGAAAGCAACGATCATCACCACTTTAGGAATTTCCACTTTAGGGGTTTTCAGCACTTTATCGTTCGGACCGTTGAAAGACATTGAAATTTTCGGGCTATCGATATTTAATACTTTCGACTTTGTGAGTTCCAATATCCTTTTACCGGTTGGCGGCATCTTACTCTGTATCTTTGCAGGCTGGCGGCTCGACCATGCGGTTTTATATTCCGAACTCAGCAACGGAGGAAAAATCAAACTCCGCTTTTTCCGAATTTACATTTTTATCTTAAAATATCTCGCTCCTGCAAGTATACTCCTGATCTTATTAAATGTATTAGGCGTATTCTGATCAGGCTGGCCAAAGAAAAGGGTGTCCGTTTTAAAATGGACACCCTTTTTCTATATTCGCTTTTACATATTCTAATCCGGCTTTACAAAGCAAGCAAACCCGTTAAAGCTGATTTCCTCAAATTACGCCTATTTGTTTTTAGGCCGCATTCCCAACTCTTCGGCTAAAAATTTTCCGGTTTCCGATTCTGCCACTTTAGCCACTTCTTCCGGTGTTCCGAGAGCCACAATCTCTCCCCCCTCTTTACCTCCGCCGGGACCCATATCGATCAAATAGTCGGCCACCTTGATCACATCCAGATTATGCTCGATCACAATCACGGAATTTCCTTTATTTACAAGTTTCTGTATAACCTCCAACAGTATATTGACATCTTCGAAATGCAAACCGGTGGTCGGCTCATCCAAAATATATAAAGTCTTCCCGGTATCTTTCTTGGAAAGCTCCGCAGCCAACTTGATCCGTTGAGATTCTCCCCCGCTAAGCGTGGTACATTGCTGTCCCAACTTCACATACCCCAATCCCACATCTTGCAACATTTTCAATTTTTGCTGTAAGAAGGATACATTTTCAAAAAATTCAACAGCTTGATTTATAGTCATATTCAGCACATCTCCAATCGATTTCCCCCGATACCGCACTTCAAGCGTCTCTTTATTATAACGCTTCCCGTCACAGGCCTCACAATGTACGTATACATCGGGCAGAAAATTCATCTCGATGGTTTTCACTCCGGCCCCCTTACATTCTTCACACCGACCTCCCACTACATTGAACGAAAAACGTCCTGCGCCATATCCCCTGATTTGGGATTCCGGCAATTTTTCAAAAATTTTCCGTATATCGGTGAATATCCCCGTATAAGTTGCGGGATTCGACCGGGGAGTGCGTCCCAGCGGACTTTGGTCCACAACAACCACTTTATCGATATTCTCAATCCCTTCCAGGGTCTTATAGGGCAAAGGGGTAGTGACGGCATGATAAAACTTCTCGCTCAGGATCGGATGCAATGTCCCGTTAATCAGGGATGATTTCCCGCTTCCGCTAACTCCCGTGACACAGATCAGCATCCCCAGCGGAATACTGACGTCCACATTTTTCAAATTATTTCCCGAACAGCCTTTTAAAGTCAGGAATTTCCCGTTTCCTTCCCTCCGTTTTTCCGGAATCCGGATTTCTTTCTGGCCGTTCAGGTATTGCGCAGTGAGGCTATTGCTTTCCTTAATATCCTCAAACGTACCGATCGCCACAACCTCTCCTCCCTTCCGGCCTGCCTTCGGCCCCATATCCACAATGTAATCGGCATTCTCCATCATTTCGCGGTCGTGCTCCACAACAATGACCGAATTACCGTTATCGCGCAATTGCTGCAAAGAATGGATCAATCGGCGGTTATCCTTTTGGTGCAACCCGATACTCGGTTCATCCAGAATATATAACACATTCACCAACTGCGAACCGATCTGGGTGGCCAGGCGAATCCGCTGTGATTCGCCTCCCGACAAAGTCATCGACTGACGGTTCAAGGCAAGATATTCCAATCCCACATCCAACAAAAATTTCAAACGGATACGGATTTCCTTGAAAATTTCCCCGGCAATTTGTTTCTGCTTTTCCTCTAATTTATCTTCGGTTTCACATACCCATTCATAAAGATCGCTCAGCTCCATAGCAGCCAATTCCGAGATATTTTTTCCGGCGATTTTAAAATTCAGCGACTCTTTATTCAGGCGCTGTCCATGACACACGTCACATTTCACGACTGAAATAAACTGCTCAGCCCATTTGTTCGCTTTTTTGGATGTGGCATTCTCTTCCTGCATGGTGACATACTTGATAATCCCCTCAAAATTATAAAGAGAATTGGAAGAAACCCCTAAGGCTGAATTTTCCAAACGTATTTGTCCGGGATAACCGTATAGAATATCTGTTAACGCTTCTTCCGACAGGTCGGCAATCGGCGTATGCAATTCAAAGCCATGCTTTTTCAATACGGTTTCGATCTGCCAAAATAGGATACTGTTTTTATATTTCCCTAAAGGCTCTATTCCTCCTTCGTAAATCGACAGCTTGTTATTGGGAATGATTTTATCTATGTCCACAGCACTCACATAGCCCAATCCCTTACATTTGGGACAAGCTCCGTGAGGCGAGTTAAACGAAAAAGAATGGGGAGCCGGATCCCGGTAAGAAATCCCCGTATCCGGACACATCAGGTTACGGCTGTAATATTTCAGTTCGTCACTATCGAAATCTTTAATCGTCATGACCCCCTTCCCGTGCTTGATTGCCGTAGCCACCGAATTTTTCAGCCGTTTAACGTCCACATGATCGACAACCAATTTGTCTACAACAATCTCTATATCGTGAATTTTATAACGGTCTACACTCATTCCCGGTCCGATTTCCCGCAACTCCCCGTCGATCCGGGCTGCCAGGAATCCCTTTTTCCGTAAATTTTCGAAAAGGTCTTTATAATGCCCCTTACGTCCCTTCACAACCGGAGCCAATATCAAAATCTTCTTCCCTGCAAAATCGCTTTGTATCAGTTCGATAATTTTCTCATCGGTGTATTTCACCATTTTGCTGCCTGTCACGTATGAATAGGCTTCACCGGCACGGGCAAAAAGTAAACGCAAAAAGTCGTATACTTCCGTCGTAGTTCCCACAGTAGAACGGGGATTTTTATTGGTGGTTTTCTGTTCGATAGAAATAACAGGACTCAACCCCGTGATTTTATCTATATCCGGGCGTTCCATTCCTCCGAGAAACTGACGGGCATAAGCGGAGAACGTCTCCATATACCTGCGTTGCCCTTCCGCATAAATTGTGTCGAAAGCCAAAGAGGATTTCCCGCTACCGCTCAGTCCGGTGATTACAGTCAGACTGTCACGGGGAATAACTAAATCGATATTTTTTAAATTGTGCTCCCGGGCACCGTAAATCGCGATATTACCTTCTTCTTCCTGAATACCCTTCATGTTCTTTTTACTCCATTATAAATAACCTGCAAATTTACATGAAATAAATCAGAGAGAAAAAAACATTTGATTTTTTATTGAAAATCTTCCATTTTTAATCCTTGGTTCACCTCGATTTTATGAATCGTATTCACCTGGTCTTTATTGCGCATACTAAACGAATACAAAACACCCGGTCCGATTTCACGGTAATCTTCGATATATGAAACCGATATTCCTTTAGGAGTAGGAATCAGCACTTCGACTTTTAGTCCGGTTTCACAGTCATAAAAAGAATAAATAGGTTGATTGCCAAACATCGCTTTTACCTTGAACGCATACCTCCCGTCTATTTTTTGCACTCCTTCTAATTCCGGTTTTACCCCGATCTGCTCATAAGCCGGCTCGATCATCAAAAAAGTCTGGTTATAAATCTGAGTCGCCCGTTCCCCCTCTATTATATTCCGGCTGCTTCCGGTGGTTATGGAAACCTTATTTTTTTCTATAACCGATTTATATTTTTCTTCCCCATCCTCCGAAGCAGACAAAACGAAAAATGTCCCTTCCGGCGCATTGATCTGGCTTGTCTTGCGAATGACCTCCTTGCCGTTCACCTGCATCCGATGTATGATCGTCATATCCTTTATTGCCTTAACCTTCTCCCAGCCACCGATTGCTGTGATATAAGCGTTCATAACACTATCCACATTCAGCAGAACCGTCATGTTTTCATCCTCCGTTTCTGCATACTCAATGGCCCGACAAGGAGAGCATACCCCTATAATCAGGCATAGCCAAAACAAGCATACCGTTTTCATAACATTTACTTTTACCGATTAATGATCATCTTATCAGCAAATATATGTAAAACAATATTAAAAATGTTATAAAATGAAAAGATAATAAAAAGAAAAGAAGGGAGACATTTTCGTCGTTCTTTAAGCTAAAACTTCGTGGGATTTAATGAAAAGATGTTATTATATGTGCGTGCGTCTGTGTGGTGTGTATGTGCGTGGTGTATTATATCCCGTAGAGCGATGTTTCAACATTTTAAAGAACTTAACCGAAAATCAGCTTGTTTATAAGCTTCCTCTCCCCGTGGTGTGTGCTAAATAATCTTAATCTAAATAACAGCTAAAATAAAATCATAAATTTCAATCATCATTTACACCGGATTATACGCCCCATTCGAAACCAAGGTTACAGATTTCTGATTTTTTTTTGAAAAAAAATTCAACAAACATACAACACATTAATTATCAAACATATACAAATTCATTTTTTTGAATATTTTATAAAAACAGTGGCCTGTTTTTTCTCCAATAAATAAAAACCACACTTAAATTATTTCAGGCGGTGGCACAAATAAATTATATTTGTATACTATAAAGGCACATCGACATGAAAATCATCAGTATCATTATTATTATTTTAGGGCTGACACTCCCCAAGAGTTTTGCCAACCTCCAAGACGATTATATATTACTGATCAGCTCATATAACAGTCATTTCTTTTGGGCAAATACATTAGAAGAATCTTTTCGCACAGCCTTGAAAGAGCACGACATCAACATGGAAATATGCAGTGAGTATCTAAACACACACCGCATTGGCAATCCCGAAAGCTGGAATGAATCTATGCAGCTTATGCTGAAAAACTATTCATCCCATCCTCCCCGCCTGATCGTGTTGCAAGGAGACGAAGCCTGGATAGCTTACCGCCGGGCTTACAACGGACAATTGGGAAATGTGAAAGTGTTGCTGGCCGGAGTGAAGAAATTCGGATTCAAATTCGATGACTATAAAAATAAAACAGAACTGTCTCCCGAAAACCTGTATCCCACAGAAATCCTGTGTAAAGCATACCATGCAACAGGAGTAACAGAATCTTTGTATGCAGACAAAACCATCGACCTGATGATGCAACTGTATCCTGAAACAAAAGAAGTTGTCGTCATCAGTGACAACCGATTTTATGGAATATACATCCACATCCTTGCTCAAAAACATCTCCGTGAAAAATATCCAAACCTGAAATACACACCTTTCGACGGTCGTTTCCTGACCACCGATTCCCTTTATCAAAAATTGAAACACCTCTCTCCTTCGAGTGCCGTTCTGCTCACAAGTTGGATACAGGATGCCGATGAAAACTTATATCCCTACCAGTCTGTGTATGAAAAAATACATTCCTTAACCGACAGGCCGACATTCGTTATGAGCAATTGGGGAGAAAGCAATAATTATTTTATAGGAGGTTACTATTCCATCACACAAAATTTCGGAGAACAACTGGCCGATATGGCCCAACAGTTATTGAACGGAGCCAATCCCGACACGATACCCCTGCAAACCAACGGAAAAGATGTCGGAATACATTTGAATCAATCCTTGCTGGAACAGGAGAACATCTCTCCGGATGCCTTATCCTATAAGAACATTTATTACTATAACCTGTTACCGAGTTTTTTTGAAAATCATAGAACACTAATTTTCATTGCCGGAATTATTTTACTGGGAAGCTGCATTTTATGGTTAGTTCTATACACCACCTCACGCTTCACCACCTATCGTAAAGAATTAAACCGTTCCAAATACCAAATCGATACTTCATTCAGCAACCAGCAGGACCTGTCGGATGCCCTGCGAATTTTCCTGCAAGAAAAAACCGAAAAAAATTCGGTAAACAAAATTTTACTCAAATTATTGAATGAGCTTAAAGCCGACCGGGCCTATATTTTTGAATTCAATCCGGATAAGCAAAGCAGCAGTAATACTTATGAAGTATTATCTCCCAATACGCCTCCTGTAATCGATACCCTGCAAAATCTTCCCAACAAGCATATTCCTTACCTGTATTCCAAAATGCAGGAAGACCGGCTTCTGATTATCGAAGACCTTCCCTCTATGCGGACTTCCATTTCGGAAACAGAATACAACTTATTAATGGGACAAGGCATCCGTTCCATATCCGTCGCCCCGTTGCATGTAAGCAATCAATTGTGGGGATTCATCGGAGTGGACTATATAAAAGAAAAAAGAAAATGCAGCAAACAGGACAGATTGTTCCTGAAAACCCTGGCACAGGTGCTCTGTATCGGGATTGAACATTTTCGCAGTGAAAACCGGAACCACCTTTCCCTGCATCGAATAGCGGAACTGGAATCCTTATTCAGTTATGCTTCCGGACAGGCAGGTATAGGGGTGGCTCAATGGAATCCGCTTCTTCATAAAGGATTTGCCACCGATCAGTGGTTTACAAATTTAGGAGAAACTACTCAGGACATTTGCCAGGTGATCGACACCTATCAATTCGTGCACCCCGACGACCGTTCGGAATTAATACATTTTCAGGAACTCGCCTACGAAGGCAAAACAGACACATTCAGCAAACCTATCCGTGTTTTTCAAGACTCTGAATGGCATTGGTATAAATATCATGTCAAATTAAAAAACTACTCCCCGGCAACCAATAATGTGGAAGTAGTATTCCTTAGCGTTGACATCGATGCCTTGAAAAAAGTAGAGGCCAGCCTGATCGTGGCCAAAGCAAAAGCGGAAGAATCCGACAAATTGAAATCGGCTTTTATAGCCAATATGTCGCATGAGATCAGAACACCTTTAAATGCCATTGTCGGTTTTTCGAATCTTCTTGCCACAGACGACGATCTGCCGGAGGAAGACCGGGAAGAATACACCGATATTATCATGAACAACACAGAAGTTTTGCTTCAACTGATCAACGACATTCTCGATATGTCTAAAATCGAAGCCGGAGTGTTTGAATTTAATCACGAAAGTGTAGAATTAAATCATTTCCTGGAAGAAATCGAAGCAGCTTACTCCCTGCACAATTCAAAAGAAATCGAATTAAAATTCATGTCTAACCCGGAAAACGATGTCACCCTGCACATAGACCGAAACCGCCTGCAACAAGTGATGTCGAACCTTTTAAATAATGCTCTGAAATTTACCTCATCAGGATATATCCACTTCGGCTACGAAGTGAGACCCCATGATATTTATTTTTATGTGGAAGACACCGGTATTGGAATTCCGGCCGATAAACAGTCTATGATATTTCAGCGTTTTATCAAGCTCAATACTTTTAAACAGGGAAACGGTTTAGGACTTTCCATCTGTTTAACCATTATTGAAAAACTCAACGGGGAAATAGGTGTCGAGTCTACTCCCGGAAAAGGATCAACTTTTTGGTTTACCCTACCTTACACTCCCATCGATTATTGACCGCCCTCATCGCTCATTCACCCTTCAGAATAGGCAGGCTGATGTGGTATTTCACGGCTAACACGCGGGCCACAATCACTGACACCGCTGCAAGAATTTGGGTTAAAGTAGGGGTAACACCCAGATACAAGCAAAGGTAATACACAAAACCGCCTAACACACAGGCTAAAGCATATATCTCCTTTCTGAAAATCAAAGGCACTTCGTTGATTAACGTATCCCTCAACACCCCTCCTGCAGCTCCGGTCAGGGTGCCCATAATAATCCCCACCCACATCGGATAACCGCAATCGATGCTTTTCCCGACTCCCACAACGGCAAAAAGCCCCAGACCGATAGCATCGAAAATAAAAATCGTATTATTCAGCCGGATAACATATTTTCCGAACAAAATCACAAATCCCAATGCCGCAGCAGTCACAATCAGATAGGAAGACTGCTGCATCCAAAACGGAGACAGCCCTAAAAGCAAATCCCTGATCGTCCCGCCACCGACAGCTGTGACAAACCCCACAACATAAGCCCCAAACCAATCAAAACGCTTGGCGGAAGCCAGACGGATACCACTAATGGCAAAAGCAAAAGTACCGATATAATCTATAATCGTTAAGAAATCCATATCCTTTAAAATTTTGAGATGCAAAAGTATTAATTTTTAATTAATTCCTTATTTTGTAAAATTCTTTTTTCACCTCCACTCCTTTCCCTCAAACGCACGTTTTCTAAAAATGTTCAATTTGTGAACTCCTTCGAAGGTTATCTATAACTACTTTTATACCTTTGCCCACATGATAGAGCAAGCAGAGATTATCCGGAAACGCATGAACCAATGTGGTGGCAAGAGGATTCCTTTCCTCTTCGGTACCGACTTTGAAATGTCCGAAGGTTTTCTGATAGAGAATCCTTTGGAACAAACTGAAATCCCTTTTGCTATCGGTGACATCACCAACCTGAAAGAAGGGCAGATTCCTAAACCCGCTGGCAGGCCCGGACTGGAGATTCTTCATTCCGATTATCCGGGCTATCAAAAAAAGTTCCGGATTATACACGAAGGATTGATGCGCGGGAACAGTTTCCTGGTCAACCTGACAGAAAAGACTCCTATCCGTCCTGCACTCACTTTAGAACAGATTTTCATTCAAAGCCAGGCCCGCTATAAGCTGCTGATCCCCGGTAAATTGGTCTGCTTCTCCCCGGAATGTTTTGTCCGTATCGCCAACGGTAAAATATGTTCCTATCCGATGAAAGGCACGATCGACGCCACAATTCCCGGAGCAGAACAACTATTATTGTCGAACCGCAAAGAACTGTGTGAGCATAACACGATTGTGGATTTAATCCGTAACGACATCAGCACCGTTGCCTCACAGGTAAGGGTGGAGCGGTTCCGGTATATTGAAAAAATTAAAACCTTCCGGGGAGAAATCTTACAAACCAGTTCAGAGATCACAGGACAATTGTCCGGCGATTATTCCGCCCGGTTAGGAGACATCTTGTTCGAACTTCTCCCGGCAGGGTCCATTTCCGGAGCCCCCAAACCCGCAACGATCGGCCTGATCCGGAAAGCAGAAAAACATCCCCGGGGATTTTATACCGGGGTTTTCGGTTATTTCGACGGAATAAATCTGGACAGTGCGGTCATGATCCGTTACATTGAAAAAGAAGGTGAGAATTACTATTTCAGAAGCGGAGGCGGAATCACCGCCCAAAGCAATCCGGAAGAAGAATACCACGAAATCCTGCAAAAAATCTATCTGCCCATATCTCAATGAATATGAACGATCCCCTTTTCATAGAAACCATAAAAGTGTACGAAGGTAAATTTATCCACGCCCCGCTGCATTTCCGGCGTATGGAACAAACCATCCGGGAAGTCTTCGGGCTTTATAACACCTTTAACCTGCCGGACGATCTGATCCCCTCCGAATACAGGCAAGGTGTTGTGAAATGCCGGATCGAATACGGCACACAAATACAAAAGATCGAATTTATCCCCTATGTTCCGCGTTCTATCCATTCTCTAAAAATAGTCGAAGAGAATCAAATCGATTACCATTTAAAATATGCAGACCGTCAGGCTCTTAACCGCCTGCTTGCTTTAAAAGACAACTGTGACGACATCCTGATTACCCGTTCCGGAAGCATTACAGATACCAGTTACAGTAACGTCGCTTTCTTCGACGGTTCCGGTTATGTGACCCCCTCGACTTTCCTGCTCAACGGTACCCAACGGCAATTCCTTATATCACAAAGAGTTTTAAAAGTGGAAGACCTTTCGGTAAACGATCTTCCCCGATTCCGGTCACTCCATATCATCAATGCAATGATCGGCCTGGAAGACGGCATATTCATTGAAATTCCTAAGGTCATTCTTTAACATATCGATATTATTTATTGCTTAATAAAAAAATAATATATCAGAAAGCCCTTAAAGGCTATTCCTCATACACATATTTTTACTTTATTTTGCACAAAATTCACAAACCGGGCCATAAAATACCTTTTCCCGGCAGGAAGATTAAAAATCGAATCAAGTTTAAAATAAAAGCCAATGAAAAAAAGAAAAATGTTAGCCGTGTTGTTGCTCCTTATCATCGGGGCTTCAGCTTATGCTATCTACCGATTTAATTTTCGGAAGACAATTCCGGAAGGAGAACTGAATGTGCAGGTAAAAGCCATCTTAATCAACAACGGCTGCCTGGATTGCCATTCGCCTAATGCCCCTATGCCTTTCTACGGCAATTTTCCGATTGCCCAAGGATTGGTAAAAGAGGATATGTATAAAGGCAACCGTTATATTAACCTTGAACAAGTGTGTGAGGCTCTGGAAAAGGGAACTCGGATTTCAGAAGTCGACCTGGCTAAAATCGAACAAAGCATGCTCAACGAATCCATGCCTGTTGTCAAATATACGATGATACATTGGGGAAATTCGTTCAATAGCCGCGAAAAAGAGGTATTGAAACGCTGGATTCAGGAAGTGAGAAGCCAGCATTACGCCACCGGACTGGCTGCCGAAGAATTTT
>UQJP01000016.1 GCA_900541415.1 uncultured Odoribacter sp.
ATAAATAGGCATATTATTAAACCAAAAATCAAGAAAGGAGGTATATATTCATCATTCTAACATTCTAATAATTTAAGCCATAGAATGGCCGTTCGTTGAAATGATAAATACGAAACAACAGCTTAAAAACAATCAAAAACAAACCATCATGAAAAAAAAGATTATCGGAGCAATTGTATTATGTGCTTTAGCTATTATCGCAACTATCGGAATAAATTTAAACACCCATACTCAAAATTCAAGGCTCGACCTGATGTTGGAGAATGTTGAAGCCGCAGCTTGTTCCCTTCTTGAAACCGACGCAAACGGAAAACAAATTTGGTGTAACTGTAAGGATAAAACTAAAGTTTGCGGAACCAAAAGATATATGACAATCTACGGAGAAAAAGAAACCCGAAATTAACCTTATTCTAAGGCAGTATCACGACCACAATCGTGATACTGCCCATTACTAACGCCAAAAACCAACCTTATGAAACATGTTCTGAAAATATTGTTGCTATTCTTTCTATTTTCCTCATGTGCACGGCAAGAAACAAATTATACAAAACTTTTTCCGGTGAGAAAAGAACTGCAACTAACCAAAGTCAAAGAAATACCGAGCGATCAGTTGGGAATGCCGGGAGACATATTTTGTATCAGGGATTACTTCATCATTCAGGACGAAATCGATAACTATTGGTATTCTCTTTTTAATAAGAAAACAGGTGAATTAATTCGCTATTTTGCTCTAAAAGGAAGAGGACCGCAAGAAATTCTTTATCCGATGGATCAGGGCGTTTATGGAGACGACTTCTATGTTTATGACAGTTCCCTGGAAATTATCCATATATATTCCCTCGACAGTTTATTGGCACACAAAGACAACTGCATCACTAAAAGTATCAGAATACGCTTTAAAGACAAGAAAAACGCACAATGCAGAAACCTCGTCCTCTTAGAATCGGGAGAAATTATCGCCAATTGCTGCCATCCCGAAGGCCATTTGGTGCTTTTCGATACGACGGGAATGGAGAAAAAAGCATTTTTCCCGGACTATCCGTATGATCCTCTACACAAAGAAGAGAATTATATCCCTAAAAGCTATGCTTTTCAGTATAATTGCCGTATCGATCCTAAAAATGAAAAACTATATAATATCTCGACGACAACCGGACATTTTGAAATATTCAATATCCACAAAGATTCTCTGGAAAGAATTGTAAATAACATTTACTATTTACCTAAATACGAAAATACTTGTTCCGGAGATAATTTCGGCGTTTTATTTTCACAGGATAACACCCCGGGCTTATTCAATCCGGAAGTAACAAACAAATATATATACGCAGGCTATGAAGAACAACCCGCCCCTCACACCCACATGGCTTATGATGTTCTCTATCAATTCAATTTAGACGGAACCCCTGCGGTGTGTTACAATTTATCCAACCGGATTTCACGTTTTTTTATCGATAACGATACAGGTATCCTATATGCAATCAGTGCTGATCCCGTAACCAGAGAACCCCACATTTATCAGGCAAAAGTCGAATAAATCATAAAACAGGAATATAACGAATTATCTGCAATAGCTTATATTCCTGTTTTTTTAACTAACAAATAATCAACAACTTTACTGTCACATCAAGGAATAACTATGTAAAGTAAACTATATGTTTAACAGTAATTAATTATCTGCTATGTAAAAGAGCAAAATATTTCATTTGATTATCGTTATTTTATTTATATTTGCATCGAAATTAACTGAAATATACGTTCATTTTTTTTTGTTAAAACAAACAAAGGGCAAATATCTATATACTTTCTTTTCGCAACAACATCGCTGACAGCCTATCCCCTACTGTATCACAATATTTCATCCGGAAAAATATGCCCAACAAACAAACAAATTTTCAGAGCACATATCTATAACACCTTAATAATTAGTGAATTATTAGTATACTGATTATGCAATTTGTTTCTATTTCCGTTCACCATCTTAAGGTATCAGAACCGATTTCTTCAATTTATTTTTAAGCACACATCCGTATTAAAAGTATATTTATTGCCCTTTGTTTTATCTTGATTTTTAGCTAAAAAAAATGAACATATTTATTGGAATTTTTCCTAAAACAACACGATTTACCACCACTCCTTTCAGTAAAATAATTTTTATTTCATTGAACATAAATTAAATCTATATACAGATAAAAACTATCCATAACATTTTTATGGCTATCATCGTTAACTCTAATTATTTTCGATTAGCTTTATAACAACTAAAAGCTATAAAAAATCGTATAGTTTAACTCTAAACGACAGGTATATGGAAAATAAAAAACTAACAACAGCTGGTGGCCGTCCGGTTGCCGACAATCAAAACACCCAAACAGTAGGACCACGCGGTCAGGTATTATTACAAGATCCCTGGTTAATTGAAAAATTAGCCCATTTCGACAGAGAAGTCATTCCGGAACGCCGAATGCATGCCAAAGGATCGGGAGCTTACGGAACTTTCACCGTCACCAATGATATTACCCGGTATACGAAAGCTGCGATTTTTAGTGAAGTTGGCAAGAAAACCGACCTCTTTGTACGTTTCAGTACGGTTGCCGGAGAGCGTGGTGCCGCAGATACGGAAAGAGATATTCGGGGCTTTGCCATTAAATTCTATACGGAAGCCGGAAATTGGGATTTAGTAGGTAATAACACTCCGGTCTTCTTTCTGCGGGACCCGTTAAAATTTCCCGACTTAAATCATGCGATCAAACGAGATCCTAAAACCAATATGAGAAGTGTCGATAATAACTGGGATTTCTGGACTCTATTGCCTGAAGCTCTGCACCAGGTGACTATTACCATGAGCCCCAGAGGAATCCCCTATTCCTATCGTCACATGCATGGTTTCGGAAGCCACACTTATAGTTTCATCAATGAACAAAACGAACGTTGCTGGGTGAAATTCCATTTTAAAACTTTACAGGGGATCAAAAATCTAACCGATCAGGAAGCCGAGGCAATCATCGGAAAAGACCGGGAAGCCCACCAGCGTGATCTGTTTGAAAGTATCGAAAAAGGAGATTTTCCACGCTGGAAAATGCAAATCCAGATTATGCCGGAAAAAGATGCCGCTACTTACCGTTTCAATCCTTTCGACCTGACAAAAGTATGGCCGCATGCAGATTATCCGTTACAAGATGTAGGAATTCTGGAACTAAACCGTAATCCGGAAAATTATTTTGCAGAAGTGGAACAAGCCGCTTTCAATCCTATGAACATCGTCGAAGGAATCGGTTTTTCTCCGGACAAAATGTTGCAGGGACGATTGTTTTCATACGGAGATGCACAACGCTACCGTTTAGGAGTTAATCTCGAACAAATCCCCGTAAATAAACCCAGATGCCCTTTCCATGCTTATCACCGCGACGGAGCAATGCGTGTGGACGGCAACTATGGAGCCACCAAAGGATACGAGCCCAACAGTTTCGGAGAATGGCAAGACCAGCCTGAAAAGAAAGAACCGCCTTATCCCGCCAATGGTGACATATATAATTATAATGAACGGGAATACGACGATGATTACTACACACAGCCGGGCAATCTGTTCAGACTGATGCCACCCGAAGAACAACAGGTTTTGTTTGAAAATACAGCCAGAGCAATGGGAAATGCACAGCTTTTCATCAAACAACGTCACGTGCGTAACTGCTATAAAGCCGATCCGAAATACGGGGAAGGCGTAGCCAGGGCTTTAGGAATATCACTTGAAGAAAGTTTAAAAGCAACCCGGTAAATGGCAATAAACGGACTATCGATAAAAATTTTCGCCAAGTCCTGCTGATACAATACGAAAAAAGGGTGGACACCGCTAAACGTCCACCCTTTTTATATGAATTGTCAAAAACTTATTTGTCATTCATTGAAATCAAAAACTCTTCATTCGATTTTGTTTTTTCCAGCCTGTCTTTCACAAACTGCATCGCCTCTACCGAATTCATATCGGTGAGATAATTCCTCAAAATCCAAATGCGATTCAATATATAATCCTCAAGCAACAAATCTTCTCTACGCGTGCTTGAAGCAGTAATATCCACAGCCGGATAAATCCGTTTATTCGCCAATTTACGGTCGAGCTGCAATTCCATATTACCTGTTCCTTTGAACTCTTCAAAGATCACATCGTCCATTTTCGACCCGGTTTCTGTCAGGGCTGTTGCCAAAATGGTCAAAGAACCTCCGTCCTCAATGTTTCGTGCCGCACCAAAGAAACGTTTCGGTTTATGAAGCGCATTCGCATCCACACCTCCCGAAAGCACTTTTCCGGAAGCCGGAGAAACGGTGTTATACGCACGGGCCAAACGAGTAATGGAATCCAACAGGATCACCACATCATGCCCGCATTCCACCATTCTCTTTGCCTTTTCCAATACAATATTGGCCACCTTCACATGCCGTTCTGCCGGTTCGTCGAAAGTAGAAGAAATAACTTCTGCATTTACGCTGCGCGCCATATCGGTCACTTCCTCAGGACGTTCATCGATCAGCAAAATAATTAAATACACTTCCGGATGATTGGCAGCTATTGCATTGGCAATTTCTTTCAACAACACCGTCTTACCTGTTTTCGGCTGTGCCACGATCAAACCACGCTGGCCTTTTCCTATGGGGGCAAACATATCGACAACACGGGTTGAAATGGTCGCCTTGCCATTCCCGGTGATATTAAATTTCTCATTCGGGAAAAGCGGAGTCAAATGATCGAAAGGTATCCGGTCACGAACAGCATCCGGAGATTTTCCGTTGATTTTTTCAACCTTAATCAGAGGGAAATATTTTTCTCCTTCTTTCGGCGGACGTACCGTGCCTTCCACAGTATCTCCCGTTTGCAGGCCAAATAACTTGATCTGGCTCTGCGACACGTAAATATCATCGGGCGAGTTCAGGTAATTATAATCGGACGAACGCAGAAAACCATACCCGTCGGGCATAATTTCCAAAACACCCGAATTTAAAATAATGCCTTCAAACTCATAATATTTATCGCGTTTGTCAAAACGCATTTTTTCCCCGCTTACATTTCCATTCATATTGCCGTTATCCCGGCGATTATCTTCGTAACGATTTTCGTCATAACGGTTGTCTTCATAACGATTCTCGTTATAACGGGTTTCGATATTTTCCAGATGTTCAGGCTGACTTACATTTCCATCCTGCTGATAATCATAACGCTCCTTCACGAAATCATCATCAGACGAATCACTGAAATCCAGATCCTTTTCAATAATATCATCATGTACGTAACGGGCAGGCTTCTCTTTCACCGTCCGGGGCTGTTGTTGCCTGTTCCGGTCGAAATCCTTACGTATAAAAGATTTATTCCCCATTTTTTCTTCCCGGGTAGCCTGATGGGGATGATCATCGTGTTTGACAGATTCCTCGCGGTTTCCTTCCTCACGTCTTGTTTCGTCCCGTTTAGAAGCATCAAACTTGTTTTCTTCTTTACGGGCAAACTTCTGTACTCCGCCTCTGGAATCCCCCACTTTTTCAACACCAGTCCTCACCACTCTTACTCTTGGCTTTTTCTCTCTCTTTTCCATAACGCTCTGATTGTCAGAAGAACTTTCGGCATTTTCTGCCGGAGCCTGCGGAGCAGCAACTGCAGTTAAGGCTTGCTCATCTAAAATCTTATAAATTAATTCTTGTTTTTTATAAGACTCCACGCGTTTAATATTCAAATCTTTAGCTATTTGCCGCAAATCTGCCAGCAATTTATCATTTAATTCCAGAATGTCATACATAGAATAAAGGTATGGATTTTTTTATTTTGTAGAAAATCATCCGGTAAAGAACCGGACGGAATAGTGATACGCCACAAAAATAAAAAAAAATATGTTTATAGCAAAATTGTTAATTTAATTTTTTAGAAACTTTATGCATAAAATCGAATATTCCGGCTTTATTTTCCTCTTAAAAACCCATTCGTTTTGTTTCTAAATCAAAAATATTTCCCTAAACTTGTCTTGTTGTAAATCTATCTGACATGAAACACAAAACAGTAATTTCCTGGTTCGCCAGAACGGGACTCATATTTATCTGTACATTATTCTACTGCATTCAGCCCATTCAGGGAAGCCATAAAATCAAAAGTAAAAAAGTGGTTAAATTCGGTATTATCACCGATGTACACGACGACACTACACGCATCCGGGCATTTATCGATCAGGCAAAAGCTGAAAAACCGGATTTTATTATTCAATTGGGCGACCTGTCAAACGGGAAAATGGTGAGTAATCAAAATATGCTAAAGATTTGGAACAGCTATCCGGGAACAAAATACCATGTTCTGGGCAATCATGAACTCGACTACGCCACAAAAGACGAAATCATTCAAAGGCAAGAAATGCCCGGAGCTTATTATTCATTCGACTGCGGTGCTTATCATTTCATTGTGCTGGATTGTAATTTTATCCGAAAAGAAGGAAAATTCATCGATTTTGGAAAAGCCAATTATTATATCGCTAAAGAATCACGCGACCTGATTAGTCCGGAACAGGTAAGCTGGTTGAAAAAAGACATTCAAAAAACAGACAAACCTGTTATCATTTTTTCGCATCAAACCTTCGACGACATTGAAATCCGGGGCTCGAATCCCGTACCCAACCGCTCAGAAGTCCGTAAGCTTATCGATGAAATAAATTCCATACCTTCGGCAAAACGCAAAGTGATTGCCTGTTTTGCCGGACACGATCATTTAGACCATTACAACCAGATCAACGATGTACACTATTTTGCTGTAAACAGTGCCCTGGGATTTAAATCCGGGCTTGAAATCAAAGATGCCCTATTCGGATTCGTCACTTTAAATGAAAAGAAACACTCTATTTCGATAAAAGGAGTACAAAGCGAATTTAAAAAGACACCTACCGACAAAGACTACGGGCACTATCCTAAAGATTTGATCTATCCTTTTATCCGTAACCGGACGGTTCATTATTGATCTCATCCGGTTACCCGCCAGACATTTCCGGCAATAGCAGACACACCGCAAGAAATCTCCCCGGAAAAAACGGCGAACGTAACATCATATAAAACCCTAAATACTTTATATATAAAAATGCTGTTCCGTTGTAATGGAACAGCATTTTCAATTTAATTACCCTTCGGGCGATTTATCTTTGGAATTTACAAACTATTCAATAGCCCTACTTTCCCCTCATTCACCAATTTCACGATCAACTCGCCGAATAAAGTATTTGCCCAGGCAAACCATTTCCGGGTAAATTTCGCAGCATTATCTTTGTGAAAAGACTCGTGCATAAATCCGGTACCTCCGTCAGTATCCCTCAGCATCTTCACACATTTCCGGATTTCTTCGTCGTCCATACTCGTCATTGCTTTCATAATCAAACTCATCGGCCACACCATATCATATCCGATATGCGGGCCTCCGATTCCCTCCCCGGCTTTCCCTTTAAAAAAATAGGGATTGGCTTCACTCCACACGAAATTCCGGGTATTCCGGTACACGGGATCATGGGCAGCAACACTTTCCAAATAAGGCAAAGCCAGCAAACTGGGAATATTGGCATCGTCCATTAAATAACAACTACCGAAACCATCCGCCTCAAAAGCGTAAATACGCCCGTAATCCGGATGCTCCTTGATTGCATATTTCTTCACAGCATCTTCCACCTCGTCGGCCAGTTCCTCACACTGGCGCGCAAATCCGGTATCCCCGGTCACTTTTCTCGAAATCTCGGCCAACTGCCGCAAAGAAGTCACGGCAAACAAATTAGAGGGAATCAGAAAACCGAATACCGTAGCATCGTCCGAAGGACGGAAACAGGAAACGATCATCCCCACCGGACACACCGGATGTCCCCAACCGTCCACATTCATCGTGTCAGACTGCCGGGGTGTCATCCGCTGAAAACGATAAGGCCCTTTGCCTTCCTTCCGCTGCTGTTCTTTAAAGGTCTGCAACACCAGTGCCATTGCTTTCTGCCATTCCGCATCAAACACACTCGTATCCCCGGTGGTTTTCCAATAATGGTACGCCAGCCGCACCGGATAACACAAAGAATCTATTTCCCATTTACGTTCATGAACATAAGGTTTCATCACAGTGTAATCCTTTTTCCATTCGCTATCTTCCGCCCCATGCGTAAACGCATTGGCATAAGGATCTATCTGAATACATTTCACCTGTCGGTTAATCACCCCGGCAACCAACAAACGCAGTTGCTCGTCTTCCTTGCAAAGCGGCACATAAGGCCACACCTGAGCACCGGAATCACGCAGCCACATCGCATCAATATCCCCTGTTATCACAAAGGTATCGGGACGCCCGCCCTGCATTTGAAAATTAACGGTCGTATCCAATGTATTGGGAAAACAATTCTCGAACATCCAGGCAAGTTTCGGATCCTTCAGCTGGCTTTTCACGCGGCTGATGACCTTTTCCACAGCCCGCGAACTAAAATGGCGTTCTCCGGGAGCCGGACGGTTACTCACATAATCTGAAGCCGAAGCGGCTCCACGGGCTTTATCCACGGCAGCCCGGAGAGGCGTTCCACTCACAGCAGCAGCCACAAGTGCCAATCCGCCTTTTTTTAAAAATTCTCTTCTGGTTACCATATATTTTTATTTACGATGATTAAACCACGATAAATCCCACTCATCCACCCACTTCAGCACTGGTTTCCCGTCTTCAAATTCCAAAGGCAACCAAATATACCTGCCGTCGATGGCATTCTCTGGAGTCCAGCGGTCACCCATATAAATAAAACGGTCTTTTCCCACCTGTAAAACATAGGTACTTTGGGAATAAAATGTTTTTTCGGCATCTTTCCCACGACAGGGATTTCCTAACTCTTTCCAGGGTCCCCAGATCGAATCTGCCACAGCCGAACGGGCCGCATTGGGAGCCCAACCTGTACAACCGGACATAATCAAATAGTATTTACCGTCCTTTTTAAACATTGCCGGAGCTTCCATAAATCTCCCCGCAAAAAAACGGGCATACTTCCCGGAATAATCCAGGTAATCCTCCGTTAGCCCGGAGATTTGCAACGTACTGTTTTCTTCTGAAGCATAAATATGATAAGCTTTACCATCATCGTCAACAAAAAGCGTCATATCCCGTGCCATCTGGCCTCCGGTAAAATCCCGCTTCAACAAACTCAAATCCCCGATATTTTCCGGCAAATTTCCCCCGTTGAAAACCTGTTCTCCGGAATTCGCATTTTTGTCCTGCCGTTGTTCCGGCACATTGATCGGCCAAAAACCGGCATTGGGACGCACGGCTTTAAGATAAGTGTAAGGCCCGGCCACACGGTCGCTGACAGCAATCCCGCTTAACGCTCCCGAATATCCCTTACCTTTGGGTTCTAAATGAAACCACATCACATACTTATCGGTTTTCCGGTTATAAATCACCTTGGGGCGCTCCAGGATACATCCCCGGGTTATATCGTGTTCCGGATTGTCGGTCACCACTTTTAAAGCAATACCTTCATCTTTCCAATTATACAGATCACGCGAAGAATAGCAATGCACCCCCACCTGAGCAGAATTTCCGTTACGCCCCTCCACTTTATGTTCCCCGAACCAATACCATATTTTTCCCACTTTCAACATTCCGCCGCCATGAGCATTGATATGTATGCCCTGCTTATCCGGCCAAAGTTCTCCCGGCTTAAACGATCGGTTACGTCCCCCTTTTTCCCCCGCCATGCAAACGATTGTTCCCAATAGTAAGATTAGCACCCATAAAATTTTCATAATCAAAATATTTAGTGTCAGTAATTACATGCCTCACCCTACCTCGCTTCCCCCACTAAAAACTTCGCCTTATTTTTTCAGGTAGATCACTTTCTTCGTTTCAAAGAAATCTTCTTTAAAGAATGTAGAAATTGGAAATATTTTAATCCGGTCAGCATAAGCTTGAATTTCCTCTTCAAAATCTCCCCCTTTCAAATATAATATTCCATTAGGCAAATCATTCATTCCCTCTTTCTTTATTTTATTTTGGGTAAACCCGACAAAAGCGGGAAAAGCCGTCACGGCACGGCTAATGATAAAATCCTGTCCTCCGGCAGTTTGTTCCACCCGGGTCTGTTCCGCCTTCACATTCGTCAATTCCAATGCTTCCGCCACACCTTGCACCACTTTGATTTTTTTACCGATCGAATCCACCAAATAAAACTCCACCTCCGGAAACAGGATTGCCAGCGGTATGCCCGGAAAACCTCCCCCTGTCCCCACATCCATCACCCGGGTTCCCGCTTTAAACCGGATCACTTTGGCAATGGCAAGTGAATGAAGCACATGATGAATCCCGAAGGAATCCATATCCTTTCGGGAAATAACATTGATTTTCTCATTCCATTCCCGGTATAAACCTTCCAGCAAAGCAAATCTCTCTCTCTGAATCCCGGTCAATTCCGGAAAATACGACAACACCAGTTCCTCTACATTCATCTTATCTCTTTTTTCTCAGCGTATCATTATATATCGGTAAAAAAATCACACTCAGCACTCCCAGAATAATATACAAGAGAGTCATCGTTCCATGCGTAAGCAATGCAAAAGTCTTCGCCATACTCTCGATATGAGGCACATGAGGCAGATAGATCATCAAAGCGGCAATCACCATAAAATGCCAGGCTCCGATTCCTCCCTGTACGGGAGCCACCATTCCATAACTGCTCAACACAAAAATAGTCAGTCCAACCAGCATATCCAAATGAGAGGTGAATTCAAAGCAGAAAAAACACACATAAAACATAAGGAAATACATCAACCAGATAAACAGGGAGTAAAACACGAACAACCACATTCTACGCACATTTTTCACGGTCAATAACCCCTCTTTCATCCCGGTCAGGAACGAACGGATCCGCTCGAATAACTTTGTCTTTTTCAAAACCATCCACCCCAAAAACACAAACACCAACAAACCCATCCCAAAAAGCCATACCCATTGGGAATGCATCATTCCCGAAATCTTTTCCCCGATCTCCTTATTTTCTTCCAAAAAGACTCCCACCTGTTTAAACTGAGTGACCACGACCACCAAAGTCAGGGAGAGCAGAATAATCATATCGATCACGCGCTCGGTCACCACCGTACCCAACAATTTCGAAAAAGGTACATTCTCATATTTATTCACCACTCCGCAACGGGTGAATTCCCCCATTCGCGGAATGGCCAGATTGGCGAAATAACCGATCAACACCCCTAAGAAACTATTCCAAAAGGTGATCTTATACCCCATCGATTCCGTCAGCAATTGCCACCGTAACGCCCGGCTGATATGGCTGACGATTCCCATAACGATTGCCACCCACACCCAGGTGTAGTTGACATCTTCCCGAAGCACGACCAATAAATCTTCCCAATTCTGATCCCGGTAAACCAACCAGAATAAAAACACGGAAACCCCTAAAAACAACAAAAATTTTACGGCTTGTTTATAAAAAGGACGCATGAGCAAACTTTTTCAACTCGACATTCCACCATCCCAGCCATATCCCCCTCAGGCTCACTCTGACTGTGATTTGAAACATACAATTCACAAATATATTTTCTCACGCAAATGTACAAAATAATGAACACCACCCTATTGATTTCAGCCTAATTTGTGTACTTTTGTAACATGAGTATTGTAAAAGCTAAAAAAAGTTTAGGGCAGCATTTCTTAAAAGACCAAAATATTGCCCGTAAAATAACCGACAGCCTTCTTCCCCTCAACCGTGACGTACTCGAGATTGGTCCGGGAATGGGAGTTTTAACCCGGCATCTGTTCAATAATCCGGCATTTTCGGTACGCGCCATCGACATCGACCGCGAATCTATCGAATATCTGCATCAGGAACTGCCGGAACATAAAGAACAGGTCATTTACGGTGATTTTTTGAGAACGGATACCGGACAATACTACACCACACCATTCTCCATCATTGGAAATTTGCCTTACAATATTTCGTCCCAAATTTTTTTCAAGGTCATTGAAAACCGTAATTTGGTCACCCAGGTGGTGTGTATGATACAAAAAGAAGTGGCCGACCGGATCACTGCCCCCCACGGTAATAAGACCTACGGAATATTGAGCGTTTTTCTGCAAGCTTTCTACAATATCGAATATCTGTTCACGGTCAGTGAAAAAGTGTTCGATCCTCCTCCCAAAGTGAAATCGGCAGTCATCCGTTTGTTGCGAAACGACCGGGAAACACTCGGATGTGATGAAAAATTATTTTTCAACGTCGTAAAAACAGGTTTCAACCAACGCCGTAAAACCCTGCGGAATTCAATCCGCGGATTATTACCCCCGGAATTTAATTCCGATTACCTGAACCTTCGCCCGGAGCAACTCAGTGTAGAGGATTTCATTGCCCTGTGTAATGAAATACGCCCTGCCTGACAAGAAACGTGAACAATTACCGATAAACGGGATATGCCCCGAAATTAAAGACACTTCAAAGATATGCAACAGTTTGAACTGACACACGAATATCTTAGCCAACTCGAAGAGTTGATCGATGCAGGCAATGAAGCAGGAGTAAAACGCCTGATAGAAGAGTTGCATCCGGCAGATATTGCCGAAATTCTGGAAGAGCTGAACAGTGAAAGGGCACAATTCGTTTTTCTTCTTCTCGACAACGAAAAAGCCAGCGACGTTTTAGCAGAGATCGATGAAGAAGAACGGGTGCGTTTCATTGAATCGTTCCCTGCCGAAACCATTGCCCGCCGCTTTATCGACAATATGGACTCGGACGATGCCGCCGACCTGGTGGGAAGTATGTCCAATGAGCAGCAGCACGAGGTGCTTTCCCACATGGAGGACCTCGAACAAGCAGGCGACATCGTCGACCTGCTACACTATGACGAGGACACCGCCGGAGGTTTGATGGCGAAAGAATTAGTCAAAGTCAACGAAAACTGGACGGTGCTGACCTGCCTCCGGGAAGTCAGCCGACAAGCGGAAAACCTGGATGAAATCTACAATATATATGTTGTCGATGACGACGAAATACTGAAAGGCAGGCTTTCCCTGAAAAAGATCATTACAGCCCCCACCTCAGCCAAAATATGTAATCTGTATCATCCGGACATTGTTTCGGTGAAAACCGACGAGCCGGCAGAATCCGTAGCATTGATTATGCAGAAATACGATCTCGTGGCAGTTCCGGTTGTGGATCAGGTAGGACGTCTGGTGGGTAGAATCACCATCGACGACGTTGTAGATATTATTCGGGAAGAAGCCGACAAAGACTATCAGATGATGTCCGGTATTGCTCAGGATGTAGAATCCTCGGATAGTGTCTGGGCGCAGACCAAAGCCCGCCTTCCGTGGCTAATTATCGCACTGTTCGGAGGAATGGTTTCCGCCTGGATGATCTCCCAGTACGAAGCGGAAATCGCCCTTTTCCCGGTAACAGCCATGTTTATCCCTGTCATTACGGCTATGGGCGGTAACGTGGGCATACAATCTTCCGCCATTGTGGTCAAAGGTATCGCCTCCAATTCCCTGGGATTAAAACACGGATTCAAAAATATCATGAAAGACGTCGGCGGCGCGCTTATCAATGCGACGATCTGTTCCTCGATTATATTTATACTCACCCAGTTTTTCAACATGGAATCGCTTGCCATGCCCATCACCGTAACAATTTCCCTGTTCGTCGTGATCTTGTTCGCTTCTATTTTCGGGACGGCCTTTCCTTTGCTGCTCTACCGGATGAAAATAGACCCCGCCCTGGCTACCGGGCCTTTTATCACTTTGACAAACGATATTATCGGGTTGAATATCTACCTGTTTATGGGAAGATTCATTCTCAGCAACATATAAAACCCGTTTTTTTGCATAATTATTTCTGCTTTTTGCATAATTATAGATGCTAATTATAAGGTTATTAGCCTATTATACCTTAATTTTGCAGTCTCAAACAATAACCCGGAAATTATATGAATTCAATAATCGAAGTAAACGTAAGATCAGAAATAGGAGAGTTGAACGGAGTGATTATACACACTCCGGGAGAAGAAGTGGAAAATATGACTCCGGAAAATGCCGAAAGGGCATTATATAGCGATATTATCAACTTATCGATCGCCCGCGACGAATACAAGCAAATATACGGTATATTGTCGAAACTGACCCGCACTTACGAAGTGAAGGATCTGTTATGCAATATCCTGAAAGATGAAAAGGTAAAACTTAAAGTCCTGAACCGGATCGAAGCCATCGAGCCTTTTATCGGGGAGCAAGCGCCGAAAGGCAGCCTAAAGGAACAATTGATGCAGGAGAAGCCGGAAGTGCTTTCCCGCCTGCTCATCGAAGGGGTGGAAATGGTGAAAGACAACCTGACTAAATACCTCAGCAAAGATTGGTTTGCTTTGCGCCCCATGCACAATTTCCTGTTCACCCGCGACGCCTCCATGAGTATCAACAACGATGTACTCATCGGAAGAATGGCAAATTCCATCCGTGACCGGGAATCGGTCATCATGCAATCGATCTTTGAGTTCACCCCGGAATTTAAAACCAAAACATTGACCATCCCGCCTATGCCGGGAGCCAGCAAGCGTGTCCGTACCATTGAAGGCGGCGACGTACTGATTGCACGCGACGATATTTTATTGATCGGGAACGGCGCGCGCACCAGCACGCAGGCAATCGACATGCTGATCTATGAATATATAAACCGGAAAAGTGAAAAAGCGCAGCACATCATCGTGCAACAATTACCCCATACTCCGGAATCGTTCATTCACCTCGACATGGTATTTACCCTGCTCGACCGGAATAAGTGTATGGTATTTGCACCGCTCATTATGAATCCGGGCAGTTACCAAACGGTACATATTAAAATACAGAACGGGAAATTGCAAAGCATCCGCAACGAGAAAAACCTGCTCACCGCCCTGAAAAAATTAGGCATGGAATTAGAGCCCGTATGCTGCGGCGGATCGGACGACTGGAATCAGGAAAGGGAACAATGGCATAGCGGGGCTAACTTCTTTGCCGTCGGCCCCGGCAAAGTGCTCGGTTACGCCCGGAATAACTACACCATGGAGGCCATGAATAACGCCGGATTCGAAATCATCAAAGCCAACGACATATTAAATGGCGGCATTGTACTCGACGACTATGAAAAATATGTCATAACGATCGACGGCTCCGAACTTCCCCGGGGAGGAGGAGGCGCAAGGTGTATGACCATGCCGGTAAACCGGACAAATTTAGATTAAAGCCTATAACATAGCATCAGAGTTCCGGCAAAGTGATTTTTGCGACAGTTCTCATGCTTTATTCAAAACACAACCGGAGGATGGCCGCAGGAAAGAGCGATCGTCCTCCGCATTTCAAGGATATAAAATCATACTTTCACCTCTAATGAACAAACTAAAATATTACATCGCCAGTTTTCGCCTCCGCACACTACCGCTTTCTCTGTCTGGCATTCTTTTAGGAACTTTATTAGCCGCCGCTGACGGGGCATTCCACATCCTCCCCTTCTGCCTGGCAATAGCCACCACCCTATCCTTACAAATACTTTCGAATTTGGCCAATGAATTGGGCGACCTGAAAAAAGGCACCGATAACGAGCAACGCCTGGGGCCCATCCGCAGCATACAATCAGGAGCCTTAAGCATAAAAGAATTTCAAAGGATCATCCTGTTATTCGTTTTGCTGTCTATAGGTTTCGGAACGGCTCTCGTCTATACGGCTTTCGACAGCCTTTTTTCTACCTCCGGAATCGTGATGCTGCTTTTGGGAGCTGCCGCCGTCATTGCCGCCATCAAATATACGGTTGGAAAAAATGCTTACGGTTATCGCGGCCTGGGGGATTTGTTCGTTTTTCTGTTCTTCGGCTTATTAAGTACGGCAGGAGCATATTTCCTGATGGCACACACACTCACCCCCTCCATTTTCCTTCCCGCTTCAGCCATCGGTTTTCTGTCGGCAGGAGTCCTCAATATGAACAATATCCGCGACATTGCTAACGATAAACAATGCGGGAAACGTACGATTCCGGTCATAATCGGTGAAAGACAAGCAAAAACCTATCACTATTTCCTGATTCTTGCCGCGCTGGTCTGTATGACCATCTATGCGGGACTGCATCCTCACGGATTAGGCGGATTACTCTACCTGCTTACCATTCTCCCGTTTGCCTATCATCTGCGTTACGTGTACCAGCACTCCGGTAAGGCGCTCGACTCTCAGTTAAAAGTCCTTTCACTTTCTACTTCGCTCTTCGCTCTTTTAGCCGGATTCGGGCAATTCATGGGATAGCATAAGACACGGAAATCCCAGACTTTCAAACAATAGGACAGATCGCCTGATTTACCAGTTTTTCATCAAAAGCCGGATAATCCGGTTATCCCGTTAAAATTATATTCAGAAAAACTTTATACTCCGGCTATCCGGTATAAAGAATAATTATATCTTTGCCACCCCTTAATATAAAATCCGGTTTATACCTATGCAGGCTTCTTATAAAAATATCTGGAATATCACATTCCCTGTCCTTCTCAGCATCATGGTCGAGCAACTGATCAGCATGACCGATACTGCATTTTTAGGACGTTTAGGTGAAGTTGAATTGGGAGCCTCTGCCCTGGCATCTACTTACTATTTTATATTCTACGTGATTGGTTCCGGATTCGGTGTGGGGGCGCAAATCCTGCTGGCAAGGATGAACGGGGAAAAAAACTATCACCAAATCAACTCCGTATTTCTAAACAGCGGGATATTCCTCGTTGGCTTAGCCGCTTTCATCATCCTTATATCAAAAATCATATCTCCTGTCATTTTAAAATGGTTCATCAGTGCCGACGACATATACGCCGCCACGATCAGCTATCTGGATTGGCGGATATACGGACTGTTCTTTTCATTTATTCTGGTTATATTCAGGTCGTTTTTTGTAGCGGTCACCAAAACCCGGATATTAACGGTGAGTTCCATTATTATGGTACTCGTAAACATAATATGTAATTACTCCCTGATCTTCGGAAAGTTCGGATTTCCACAACTGGGAATTGCCGGAGCTGCCATTGGCTCCACATTTGCCGAATTAGTCGCCACCCTTTTCCTTTACATTTACATACGCCGCAAGGCAAGCTATAAAAAATACCGCCTGTTCACCTCCATACATTTCCAATGGGGACTGTTGAAACGTATCCTGAACATGTCCGTATGGACCATGATTCAGGCTCTTTTAGCTCTCTCGACCTGGTTTGTATTCTTCATCATGATTGAACACCTGGGAAAAACGTCCCTGGCCATCGGCAACATTATCCGTAACATTTCCTCTATCCCGTTCATTTTCACGATGGCATTTGCCACTACGGTAAATTCACTGACCAGCAACCTGATTGGTGCAGGCTACCAGAAACAGATTTCCGATTTGTGCAAAAAAGTCACCATCATGTGTTTCCTGTTCATTGTGCCGATCATCCTGCTGGCCTGTGTGTTTCCCCGTTCCTTTTTATCGATCTATACCGATAATCAGGCATTGATCGACACAGCTATCCCAACCCTCTACGTCATGCTGTTCGCACATTTAATAACAGGCCCGGCATTTATTATGAACTTTGCCGTTTCGGGGACAGGAAATTCCAAAGCCGCCTCATTGCTCGAATTGGCAACTTTAGTCATTTACATGATTTATATATCGTTTGTAACAGGCTACCTGAAACAAAACATCACAATCAGCTGGACAGCGGAATATATTTACGGCATCTTCTTGTTTACAGGTTCCGTATTATATATGTGGAAAGGAAAATGGCAGGATAAGCAAATATAGGCTGTTATACCTCCCCCGATCCTCCAGAGCATGATCGGGAAAATTTAAAAAATCCTGCCTGATGCTTCCAGCTTTCACCACGGGAAAAGAAAATATTAGAATTAGTACGCAACGGCCTGCCGAGCAAAGAAATTCCCAATCAACTGGCAAGCAGTGTCCACACAGTAAATGCACACCGTCAAAGAATCCTTGAAAAACTGAATGTAGACAATTCTATCGAAACCATCCGTTATGTCTCCCATCTGGGGAGGTTAGACTAAGCCAGAATAGGTTCTTCCTCTACTTTCGGTTGCTAATATTTCCGGCCACCTCCTCGCTTTTCTCTTCCACAAAATGAAAATATTTCTTAACCCAAACATTCAGGCACCACATCCACAAGGGTAACCATACCCACGCCCATATCCACGCTATCGTAAAAAAAGTCATTTGCCCGGAATAAAAAAAAGTCAGGGGAATCAGTAAAACAGACAAGGCACCCAATCCCCAAAACACCCGCCTGTCCCTTTCACCTCTTGCCATCATCCCATATCCGGCGGCAAGCATTCCGCATATCACAAAAACACAATAAAACAACTGGGGAGGAACAACCACAAAAGCACCGTATATCCGGAAACCGATTATACCAACCATCAATCCACCCACACATAGCCACCAATAAAATACATTTCGTTGCTTATTTATCGAACTCCATATCTTTATCCCATAAAGAAAAACAATACACACGGCTAAAAGAAAAATTTGATAAGTCATATAGCCGACAAATAAAAAAGGCAAATAACAACATCCTATCGAAAAACACAGAACAAAAGCATAATATTTCCGATCTTTCCATAAAACTCCCACACCTTTACCTAAACGATAAACCATAACCCCCAATGCCATCATTGCCAAAGCATGAGCGATATAATATAAAAAAGATAAATAAATAACAGCATTACTCCCACATTCAAAACTCCTTATACTTAGCGCAAGCATTCCTATCAATAGGTCGGCAAATAAAAAATAAAACATCTTTTTTACCTCTGCAAATACCTTATTACGCATCCACAAAATACAGCCTGTCAACTTCAAAACAAGGCTACTCGCCACAATAATCTGCTCTGCCATTTGCCATTTCTGCATCCTTATTAAAAATTCAGAAGCCCGACGGACATACTCTTTATCAGAACACTCCATCATCGAATACAAAGCCATGTTCTCCGGCACTTTCCATAAACTCAATAAAAATGCAATAGCCAAACAAATACTCCCTCCCACCAAACCGTATCCCTGAATGCGGCTTAAACGGAACAATGCCACCATAATAATTACAACTCCAACAATAAATGCCAATTCTCCGATAAAATTTCGCAAAAAGAGAGAAGTCAGGAGATTCCCCCAATAAAACAGGCATAAATTATAGATCACCTGTAACGGTTTCTTTGATTCGGTCATAAATAGATTTTAATAAAAACAAATGCACTGATAAAAAAGAGAAAAATACCCACTTTAAAAATACCATCATTTTATTTTTGATACCATGGGCCCATATTTTAACTCAACAGGAAAATTTGGACGAAGACAAACTTAACGAATAATAAAAAACGAGATCAAATTCCTCTGATCTCGTTTCGATGAGCGAAAAACGGGGCTCGAACCCGCGACCCCGACCTTGGGAAGGTCGTGCTCTACCAACTGAGCTACTTTCGCATTATTTCAAAGCATTGTTCCTTCATTTTCGAACGGTGCAAAGATAAAAAACATATTTTAATGTGACAACGATTTCTTGAAATTTTTATTCCCGACAAACCCATTCCGCATAAAATTTTATTCCTACCTTTAACCCCCATGAAATACCAACGGCAGAGGGTAATCCTCTCTTGAAGCAGTATTTATTTATGATCGAAGTAAAAGATATACACAAAAGCTACGGAAAACTAAATGTATTGAAGGGCATCAGCCTGAAAATCCCGGAAAAAAAAGTAATCAGCATCATTGGGGCGAGTGGAACCGGAAAAAGTACCCTGCTCCATATTCTCGGCACACTCGACTATCCCGATAGCGGAGAGGTGTTATACGATAATATAAATGTCGCAACCTATTCTTCCGATAAATTAGCCGCATTCCGGAATAATAACATCGGTTTTGTTTTTCAATTCCATCACCTGCTACCGGAATTTACAGCTTTGGAAAATGTATGCATTCCAGCCTGGATAAAAGGCGCAGGAAAAAAAGAAGCCGAAAAAAGAGCCCTGGAACTACTTGGCCTTATGGGATTGAAAGACCGTATATCCCACAAACCGAACGAACTGTCGGGAGGAGAACAGCAAAGGGTTTCGGTTGCCAGGGCACTGGTCAACAATCCCCAGATCGTATTAGCGGACGAGCCTTCGGGGAATCTCGACACACACACCAAAAATGAATTGCACCAGCTTTTCTTCTCGCTCCGGGACGAACTGGGGCAAACATTCGTCATCGTGACGCACGATAATTCCCTGGCAGAACTATCCGACCAAAAAATACTTTTACAGGACGGACGGATCGTAGAAGGTTAAAAATGAAAAACGAAAAATGAAAAAATATAATTCGTGAAACTTATTGCCTGCACTCGCGGTAAACTTTCAACATTATAGTTTTTATCTTAGCGTTTTTAATTTATCTTTGCACGAATTTTATAATAAAATTAAATCTTAAATATGAAATATTCAGAAGAACTTGACCGGGTTAGCTATTGTTTCGGGCTTAGCATTGCCAGTAATCTGATCTCATCAGGAGTAACCACTATCAATGCAGAAGCATTCAACGATGCCATGACCACCGTTTTTGCAGGAAATATGCCTGAAATCATGCCTGACGAAGCCAACAACATCCTCCAGGATTATTTCGAAAAATTACAGAAAGAAAGAGGCAGCAAAGCAAAAGCCGCCGGAGGAAAATTCCTGGCAGAGAACAAGGCTAAAGAAGGAGTGGTTGCGCTACCCAGCGGTTTGCAATATAAAATATTAAAAGAAGGCAACGGTCCTAAACCTAAAGCCAGCGACACCGTAAAATGCCACTATGAAGGACGTCTGACCGACGGAACTGTGTTCGATTCCTCCATTCGCAGAGGCGAGCCGGCAGAATTTCCGGTAGGCGGAGTGATTCAGGGTTGGGTGGAAGCATTGCAGTTGATGCCCGTTGGTTCAAAATGGCAGCTTTATATTCCTTCTGAATTGGCTTATGGCACACACGGAGCCGGACAAGCTATCGGGCCGGACGAAACCCTGATTTTTGATGTCGAATTATTGGCAATTGTATAATTAATTATTCTATAAAACTTTAACAATGAAGACAAAAAATTTACTGCTCTCTTTCGCCGTAGCTATCATGGCAATGGGTTGTAACAGTGGTTCTACCACTCAGACTTCAGCACCTTTAAAAACTGCTGCTGATACCGTTTCTTTCTATTACGGTTATTTGATGGGTTCTCAAATGCAGGACATATTCGATGTAAACGTAACTGCATTAGTAGCCGGTATGAACTCCGCCCTTCAAGACAAAAAAGTGGATGTTGATCCCCGGGAAATGGATATGTTCATCAACAACTTCATGCAACAGGCATACATGAAGAAAGTGGAAGAAAACCTGACTAAAGGTAAAGAATTCATGGAAAAGAACGCTAAAAAATCAGGAGTTGATACTCTCGCAGGTGGAAATGGCGTACAATATAAAGTAATCAAAGCCGGAACCGGAGAAAAACCGACTGCAACCGATATGGTAGAAGTTAAATACACCGGAAAACATATCGACGGAAAAGTATTCGAAAGCAACGTAGAAAATGCAGAACCGGCAAAATTCCAGGTAAATCAGGTAATCCCGGGATGGACAGCAGCTTTACAGCAAATGCCTGTCGGATCAAAATGGGAAATTTATATTCCTTCTGAAATGGGTTATGGCCCACGTCCTTACGGATCAATCATGCCTAACTCTACTTTGATCTTCGAAATTGAATTGCTTAACATCGTTAAAGCCGATTCAACTGCAGCTGAAAATTAATTATCCTGAAAAAGGCTAATAGCATAGCCTGGGGACATCCCCAGGCTTTGTTTTGTAAAATAATCTCAATCTCATTTACATGAACTACGAAATTGTCGGAAAGCTGATATTTAAAGAGGATACACAACACATCAGTGAAAAATTCCAGAAAAGGGAATTTGTGATTGAAGTAGAAAACGAAAAAAATTCACAATGGAATGATTTCGTAAAAGTGCAGTTGATACAAGACAGATGTGACCTTCTTGAAAATATTTCCTTAAACGAAAGCATTAAGGTGTATTTCAACATCAGGGGACGGAAATGGGAAAACAAAGGACAGGTTTCCTATTTTACGAACCTTGAAGGCTGGCGGATTGAAAAAATGGCTCCGCAAAATCCGGAAAACATCCCGGTACCGGAATATCACGTAGAAGATATTCCCCCTATGCCGGAAGCCGACGATCTTCCTTTTTAATCGGAACGATCTGAAACAGGATTTCCATAAAAAAATCGTGTAACCAAAATGGTTTACACGATTTTTTATTTTTCTTCAAATCACTGACTACCGGGAACTTATGCCGTAAGCAACGCCGATCTCCGCTATTCTTCCTCTTTCAGCCGGATTTCAGCAACGTCAATGTCGATGATTCCTTTCTTGAGCAAAGCCCCGATCGCTTTTTTATAATTTTTCTTACTGCAACCAAACAAGTTGTATATTTCTTCCGGAGCGCTCTTATCTGAAATATCCAGCACTCCCCCGTTATCCCTGATCTTATCCAATATCATTTTTGACAATCCATCGATCTTTTCATATCCGGCAGGCTGCAATGAAACGTCGATCTTCTCATCTTCCCGCACTTCTTTTATATATCCTTTCAGCTTCTGCCCGATCTTTACAGGCTGGAAAATCTCGTTCTGGTAGATCAGTCCCCAATGGCTATTATTTATAATGACACTATATCCCAAATCCGATTTGCGGGCAATCAGCACATCCACTTCCTGCCCCGGCTCGTATTCAGGAAACACCTGATCCAAATACTTATCGATTTTCGTCGATGCCACAATACGGTCGGATGCCTTATCCACGTATGCATACACCAGATAGGAACGCCCTTCCTGCATGGGTTCGCGCTGTTCACGGAACGGCACTAACAAATCCTTTCTTAACCCCCAATCCAAAAAGGCCCCGATACCGCTTACCGCCACCACTTTCAAAAAGGCAAACTCCCCCACCTTCACATAAGGCTTTTCCGTAGTTGCCACAATACGATCCTCGGAATCGAAATAGATAAAAGCTTTCACCTCATCGTCCGGGGAACAATTATCGGGGACATACTCTTTGGGCATCAAAATCTCACCTCTCTCTTCTCCGTCGAGATATACCCCAAAATCCACTAACTTAACTACTGTCAGCGTATTAAATTTACCTATTTCTACCATAATTTTCCGTATTTGATGCAAAAATAAACAAACTATGTACGAAAAGCTAATTTATAAGTTTTTTGTTCCCGATTTCATTTAAAATAAGACATATCCTCATCACAAAGAACTTCCCCGAATAAAAAGAAAAGCGGCTGAACAGATACCGTTCAGCCGCTTCAACCACAATATCTCATTTATTTAAAAGCACTTTCCGACAATCCCGGTGCATGCAATTTCAATTTGTCGAAATATTCGGGAACAGGCCGTCCCAATAATTTATCCACATACATGCGGGCAATGTATTGTGCCAACATAAAACCGTGTCCCCTCATTCCGACGAATAATCCTAACTCCGGATCTACGATATAGCGGGGCTCCGTATAATAACCCGCCCATACCGCCTGCACACCCACGCCAGCCAATTGGGGAAGCCATTCCACAAACATTTCGCTGACGATTTCCAGAAAAGCCTTTGTATTTATTTTCAGGTTTTTATCGATACGCATAGCGTCCAGCTTAGGTGAAGCACACCCGATGATTTGTCCTGTATAAGCAATTTGCTGACCGTATACGGCAGAAAAACCTTTATAATTTTGCCGATCGATCAACATATCCAAATTACTGCCGTTCTTACCCAACATAGGCAGGCGGCGGGTAATAAATGCCTGATGGCGCACAGGATACAGTCCGGCATCGATCCCCATACTCTCACACAGCTTTCCAGCCCCGCTGCCCAAAGCGTTCACAAAATGCTCCGTTTGGTACTCTATATATTTTTGATCGTGCGTCTGCACCAAAACATTCACGTATTTTCCCTCTTTCACCGCCTCGATCACCCGGCAATCTTCCAATACAGTTCCACCTGCCGACACCCCGATATTCCGTAGCAAGTCTACCACCTTCCCCGGCGTAGCCTGCCAGCAATCTTCCGTAGCCAAAGCCGAAAGATATTTCCGGGGTTTGGGGTTAAAATAGGGTGAAATTTCTTCCCGGAACTGCTTCGGGGCGATCATCTCCGCTTTCGACCAGGCTTTGCTGGCTTCCAGGGCCTTATAAGTTTCTTCGTCATGTGCAAAGCTGATGTACCTGATCGGCTTATAATCGATATTCGACAAGCTTTGCAATTCCCGGAAAATGGCGTGATTCTGCCCGGCAATTTCAGCCAATTCAGGAATAGAAAACGCTGTCCGTCCTCCACCGATGTTCCGCCACGACGAGCCCCGGTCGGCATTTACCAAAATGGGATTCAGCCCCGCTTCCGCCATATAGCGGAAAAGAGAACTTCCGGCAATACCGCCTCCGGCAATCAGCGCAGCAACTTCGATCTTCGTAATGTTTTCCCGGTTCGCCACCAAATAAACATTACCTTTTTGTGCCGGGTGCAATTCGCCCAACGTCAGCTGATTCGACAAAGGCGCACGCGGGGTGGCATCTCCGGTCACTTCTATTCCCCGGCTCCGTAAGGCCGTTTTCAAACGGGGGATACAACGTTTACCCCGGCAGGGGCCCATTCCCAAATGCGTCGTATGCTTAATTTCATCTATGGAAATAAAAGTGCGGTCGCCCACAACCTTCAGGACTTCTTCCAGCTTCACATCATCACAATGGCAAATATAGGTAGCTCCCGGATCTTCTTTTAACAAAGGCTTGAATTCCAAGGGTTCGGGATACTTATCCTTCACAATAAAACCCCGTACTTTCGTCAATTCCCCTGCCTGTATTGTCTGGGATTTTACCCTTGCCACATGGGTTTTATTAGGCTTATGCAATATCTTTTCCACAACGCCTTCTCCCAGCCGCTCCCCGTTATTATTCACCAGCCACACCACTTCCCCTTCTTTCACTTCATACTCCACAGGCAGGAATAATTTTTCCTTTTTCAGGTCATACCCGAAAATCGCCAATCCCGGACACTGGTACACACACTCCATGCAGCCGATACACCGTCCGTAATCGATAACCGGAACGGTAGAGGTGGACGATTTGGTAATTGCCCCGTGCGGACAGGCAAAAGAACAGGGATTACAGGCAAACCCGTACAAACAATCGGCCACCACAAAACCACGGGCTATCGCACGTTCTGCATCGGGCAAGCGGGGTTCTCCCAGAACCTTCTCGGGATGTTGCTGGGAATCGATATATTCTTTCGATAACAACAGATAATCGTCATGATTGATCTTTATCCCCAGTTCCCTCATAATTTGCATGGCCGTGTGCCTGCCTTTCAGCACGGCACTCGTTCCCTCGCCGATACGGATAGCGTCCCCGGCAGCGTAACATTGTGCGCCAAATACTTCTTTTCCCTTCAGCCATAGCTGGTTATCGGGAATCAGGCCCGTACATATATTGATAACATCTATCCCTTTGATAAATTTCTCCGTTCCCCGTATCGGGCGGAAATTTTCGCATTGGGCAATCACAGCCCCGCATATTCCGTTTCCATCCTTGTTCGGGATAGCCCTGATCAGCGTGTAAGAGGTCAGGATCGGAATAGCAAGACGCCTCACCCGGTTGGCCTGCACCGGAAATCCGCCCTCCTTCGGCATCGCCTCGATAATCGCTTTCACATTCGCTCCCGCCTGCATCAATTGATACGAGGTCAGGTAACCGATATTTCCAGCCCCCACCGTCAGCACATTCTTTCCCAGCAAGGTCATTTCATTATTCATCATCTTCTGCACAACAGCCGCTGTATACACTCCCGGCAGGTCATCGTTTTCAAAGGCAGGCATAAAAGGAACGGCACCGGTAGCCACCACCAAATAATCGGCATCTACAAAAAACAGTTCGTCCGTCAGTATATTTTTAACCGCCACACGTTTACCTTCCAACACATCCCACACCGTCGAATTTAAATAAATTCCGTCCGTATTTTCTCCGGCAAGGTGGTGGGCAATATCAAATCCCCTCATTCCACCGAAACGTTTTTCTTTCTCGAAAAAGAAAAACTGGTGCGTCTGCATGGTAAACTGCCCCCCTACTTTATCATTGTTATCGATCAGGATGTTGTCCACCCCATATTTGGAAAATTCCTCCCTCACGGCCAGCCCCGCAGGTCCCGCCCCCACAATGACCACCGAAGTCCGCAATATTTTCTTTGCAACGGGCAAAGCGGCCGGACGGCCGGAAGTCCCAAATTCTTCCTCCACTTCCTTCACTTCTTTCACACCGTCAACTTTCGTGATACAAATACGCCGGATCTTCCCGTCCACCAGCATCTCACAGGCGCCACATTTCCCAATGCCACAGGCAAGCGAGCGCTTCCGCCCTTCCAGGCTATGGCTATGCACGGGGAAACCAGCCTGATGCAAAGCGGCGGCAATGGTATATCCACTCTCTGCTTGTATTTCTTTTCCATTATACCGGAAGGTCACTTTTTCCCGAACGGGTACTTCCAGCACCGGATGGTTTACAATTTTAGACATAAGTTCAATGAATTAGGTTGTTAGGTTAGCAAATTAGATAAAAAAGATAAAAAAAAAGCTGACAAATGTCAGCTTTTTTAACAACAGATCATGTTTTACAACATTATATCGTTTTCACCATTCCCGGTGTATTCACCTTTTCAAAGACAAAATATCCTTCCACCCCCTGATCGTCCGAACTCACGCCTTTAATCACCCCTTCCTCCACCAACAAACCGAACCAGCTATCCAATTCATAGCTGATCTTATATTCCGAATGGATAATATCGTATTCCGTAGCTTCCAATCTCACTTTACGCTCATGGATCTCTCCCGCCAAAAATTCCTGAATCATATAGGGTTCCTCCCCTTCCAATCTATCGGAAAATACAATCCTACCCGACAATTTTCTTCCTTCTTGTTTCAAATACAACTCCCCTTCAGCCACTCCGTAACCATAGTGTTCCGAATATTTCCACTTACCCGTCAAATCCATTCTTTCCTATTGCAGATTTTAAATTTCCAAATACAATACAGATGTATCATTTCTTTCCCCCGGTTTCCAACGCCTTCGCCTCATTCCACAACCCGTCCATTTCCTCCAAGGTCATTTCCTGCAATTTACGTCCTTGCTGTTTAGCCTGTTCTTCCACATAAGAAAAACGCCGGATAAATTTTTGGTTCGTTCTCTCCAAAGCATTCTCGGGATTTATCCCATATAAACGGGCGGCATTAACCACCGAAAAAAGAAAATCCCCGAATTCCTGTTCCATATTCGGCTGATCGCCCCGCTCCACTTCCTGTTCAAACTCACCCAATTCTTCTTTCACCTTTTCCCACACGTCCGCTTTATGCTTCCAGTCGAATCCTACACCCCTCACCTTATCCTGAATACGATATGCCTTCACCAGGGCAGGTAAAGACACGGGCACTCCCTCCAACACCTGATGTTTTCTTCCCTTCTCTTTCAGTTTCAACTGTTCCCAGTTCTGCAAAACTTCCTGAGCGTCTTTCACTTTCACCTCGCCATAAATATGCGGGTGGCGGTATTTCAATTTCTCACAAATAGCTTCCAGCACATCTGCAATATCGAATTCCCCTTTTTCCTCCCCAATCTGCGCATAAAACACCATGTGCATCAGCAAATCGCCCAATTCTTTCTTCACTTCCGCCATGTCCTGTTCCAGCACAGCATCCCCCAATTCATAAATTTCCTCAATGGAAAGCGGGCGCAACGACTCCATGGTCTGTTTCTTGTCCCAGGGGCATCCTTTACGCAATTCCTCGATCACACAGAGCAGTTCCCCGAATGCCTCTTTCTTCTTTTCCAGATTTTTCATAACTTGGATTTTAAAGTCCCGTTTTTTTCGTAATTTGCACATGCAAAAATAAGGTATTTATTTGAAGATTCATGATCGAGAAAAGAATAAGTATAGGAAATATAGATCCCATTGATTTTTATGGAGTTAACAACTCAAAATTTAACCTCTTAAAAGATTATTTTCCCAAACTGAAGATCACTGCCCGCGGCGATGAAATCATTATTCAGGGCGAGATCGGCGACATCGAATTACTCAGCGGCAAAATTGCCGCCCTTCTGGAACATTACCACCGCTACAATATGCTGACCGTGGCAAACCTGAAACGGATCATTCTGGAAGATAACATTGTTGCCGATCCGGAAGATGCCGATTCGATCATTCTTTTCGGCAATGCCGGGAAAATTATCCGGGCGCGCACGGCCAACCAGCGTAAACTGGTCGATCTTTCCAAAAACAACGATCTTTTATTTGCAACCGGGCCTGCCGGATCGGGCAAGACCTACACGGCAATAGCCCTCGCTGTGCGCGCTTTGCGCAACCGCGAAGTGAAACGTATTGTCCTAAGCCGACCCGCCGTGGAAGCAGGCGAAAGCCTCGGATTCCTGCCGGGCGACATGAAAGAAAAAGTAGATCCTTACCTGCAACCGCTCTATGATGCCCTGCTGGATATGATCCCTGCGAAAAAGCTGGAAGAATATCTGGAAAGCGAAGTGATACAAATCGCCCCGCTTGCCTATATGCGCGGACGTACCCTGAATGACTCATTCGTGATATTGGACGAAGCCCAAAACACCACCCGCAACCAGTTGAAAATGTTCCTGACCCGTATGGGGGTGAGTGCAAAATTCGTGGTAACGGGCGATATGAGCCAGATCGACCTGCCCCGCCGCAGCGATTCCGGATTGACGCATGCTTTCAAACTATTGCAAAAGATCAAAGGAATAGCATTCGTTGAATTTAATTCCAGCGACATTGTCCGCCACCGCCTGGTGAAAGACATCGTAAAAGCCTATGACAAGGAAGCGGAACAGGATACCCAACAAGAAAATAAAAATATCAGAATATCACTAAATAATCAAAACAAGGCAAGTGCGTTGCCTGAAACGTAAAACATTTAACAAAAACAAGTATGGAAGCTATCGTAAAAACAGATTTCCAGTTTCCGGGACAAAAAAGCCTCTACATAGGGAAAGTTCGCGATGTGTATAATATTGACGACAAATACCTTGTGATGGTTGTGTCCGACCGTATCTCCGCTTTCGATGTCGTACTACCTAAAGGTGTACCCTATAAAGGCCAGGTACTGAACCAAATCGCCGAAAAATTTTTGGACGCAACATCCGACATCGTTCCCAATTGGAAAATTGCTTCTCCCGACCCTATGGTAACCGTAGGTCACATGTGCGAACCTTTTAAAGTGGAAATGGTGATCCGGGGTTATCTCACCGGAAGTTCCTGGCGTTCTTACAAAGCAGGCGAACGTACCCTGTGCGGCATTCCATTACCCGACGGAATGAAGGAAAACCAAAAGTTCCCGACCCCGCTCATCACTCCGACAACAAAAGCCGACGAGGGACACGATGAAAACATCTCTAAAGAAGAAATCATCGCACAGGGATTGGTAAGCCGCGAGGATTACGAGCTCCTTGAAAAATATACAATGGCATTGTTCCGGCGCGGAACGGAAATGGCTGCCGAAAAGGGACTGATTCTGGTGGACACCAAATATGAATTTGGGAAAAAAGACGGAAAGATCTATCTGATCGACGAAATCCACACCCCCGATTCATCCCGTTATTTCTATGCCGAAGGCTATGAAGAACGTTTCCGGAAAGGTGAAAAACAAAAACAGCTTTCCAAAGAATTTGTTCGGGAATGGCTGATGGAAAACGGTTTCCAGGGACAAACAGGACAGAAAGTGCCCGAAATGACTCCCGCCGTAGTGGAAGGCATCACCGAACGCTATATCGAACTGTATGAAAAAATCACCGGACACAAATTTGTGAAAGGTGAAGGAACAAACGTACTGAAACGTATTGAAGACAATGTAACAGCTTGCCTGAAAACATTAAAATAATTGGTTTGTTCAAATAAAATCCCCGGAAAAATTTCCGGGGATTTTAATATCAATTTATAAAGGGAATTCATCCTTATGATAAGTTTACTCCCCATCATTTTCACTTTTATTCTTTCGGCAGGGGATATAAATCGCGAAGCAGGCAAATCAGCTTGCTGCCCGTCGCCTTTTCTTCCAGATTCATATAATAATAACGAATCCCAATATCTCTCATCTTAGCCATAGTGCCCAATTGGAAAAAATGGCCGAACATAGACAAAAGCTCCCCACTGCTCCCGCTCATATCGAAAGCATATTCCACCGGAGCGCCTTCTTTTTTATATACGATATTTACAAACGGCTTACCTTCCACAACGGCAAATTTGTAAGTTCCTTTAAAACGCAACACAGGCTCGTCGGCTACTCCTGTTCTTCCGAACGCCAGAAAATCTTTCGATTCATTTTTCACAAAAAACAAATAATCGTTTCTTTGAAAAATCACACTATCCGTCTTTACCACCTCGAATCCGAGGCTAAACTCGGTCACCGTAATCTGTAAATCCACCTTTTCTCCGGAAACATTATCTTTCACCGACACAACCGCCTCCCCCATTCCGTTTCCGAAAAGATATAAGTTTCCAAAACCGACCGAACTATCGGTAATATTGGCAGATGCCTTCACCACCGTCGTATCGCTGGAATGAACAACATAATCCTTATTACCCGAACGGAAAGGAACACTCGAAGTCATTCCCTCCCGGACTTCATACGCATCCTTTTCAAAGGTAAGGGTATAAATCCGGGGAATCTCATCATTGGTACAGGCACCGAAAAGCACACACAGTAAAATCGGAAATATTCCTTGTAACTTCTGCAATTTCATGATAAAACACGTTAATCGATAAACATCATTCCCATAACACGCCTCACTTCACCCCGATATAAATACTGGCAATACCGAAAGTCAACTTCCGTTGTGTGGCCTGTTCAAAACCGCACCCCTTCAATATATCCAGAAACGCTTGCCCTTGCGGAAACTTCATCACCGATTCAGGTAAATAAGTGTAAGCCCCCTTGTTGCCGGAAATCCAGCCTCCCAACACAGGCAGAATATGCCTGAAATAAAATTTATAAAGCTGTTTCATCGGAAAATGTTCAGGCATGGAAAATTCTAAGATAACGACCTTTCCTCCCTTTTTTAGCACTCGTTGCATTTCCCTCAGCCCGGCTTCCAGATGCTCGAAGTTCCGGACACCGAACGCCACCGTCACCACATCAAAATGCTCATCCTCAAACTCAATTTGTTCGCTGTCTCCCGCCTGCAAAGTGATATGAGGAGTAAGTCCCAGGTTATCCACTTTCTTTTGTCCGATAGCCACCATGTTCGCTGAAATATCGATCCCGGTCACCTTTTGTACCCCTGCCCGGTAGGCTGCAATCGAAAAATCTCCAGTCCCACAGGCAACGTCCAGCAACTCCCCTTTTTCTTCCGGCCGGATATATCCGATGGCTTTGCGCCTCCATCTTTTATCGATGTTCAGCGACAAAAAATGATTCAACAGATCGTATTTCGGCGCAATGTCATTAAAAATTTCCTTTACAGCTTCTTTCTTTGCCATCTTTATCCTTATAAATTCCTCACCCGGAATCGGGCATCACAAAACTAAACAACAATTCATATTCCGGAAAACTTTTCTGCCGTATTTTCCTGTCCCGCCCCTTCTTAGCTTCCTTCCAATCTATTTCTTCGTAAATACTTCTGCCGGAACAGATGAATATATAAAACATTCAGGGCAACAAGCCTGAAATGCTTATTGCCCTGAACGTTCAATTTTTTCTTCCTTATTCGTTGGGGAACTTTCCTTCCAAAGCAGCCTTTACAACAGCAACAGCCTCTTCAAGCCCTTCCGCGAATTTTTCAAAATCTTCCTTATATAAGAATATTTTATGCTTTTCGTAACTTGAATTACCGTCTTTGTCGAACTTCTTTTTGCTTTCGGTAACGGTCAGATAATAATCATTATTACGGGTAGCTTTCACATCAAAGAAATAGGTTCTCTTACCAGCCTTTACAGCTTTGGAATAAATCTCCTCTCTATCTTCATTCATTCCAAAATCCTCATTTTTTTCGTATCCTTCCATGTCTTTCAAATTATATTCAACTTTCTGTGCCAAATGTAGAAAAATCCTAAGAAACAAAACCATATTTTAAGGATTTTTTTCACAGAAATCTGTAACACCGCTATTTTTATACCCTATCTTTGTGTTAAATCAAATTACAACGTATGTTTATCACTCTGTTCATTATCGTTCTCATTCTTATAGGCCTGGCCTTGATAGGCTTAGGAATAGGTATACTGTTAAAAAAGAATGGAAAATTTCCTGACACCCACATCGGGCGCAATAAGGCCATGCGTGAACGGGGTATCGATTGTGCCAACACCACCGACCGTAAAGAACGGGAAAATTATCGTCCAACCCATATCGATGAAGACTGACCCACACCAAAAACTTTTTCAATCACAGGGCAAGCAACCTTCTATCCGGGGAATCTTTCCCGTTCGGCAGGAATTTTTTTCACTCAATTCTTAGAACAGTAACCCCCAGGAACATCACTCGTTTTTCAGGGATTTGACCGGATTAGCGATCGCCGCTTTAATACTTTGCCAACTGATCATTACCAGTGCAACAATCGAAATTCCTATTCCCACCAGAAGAAACAGCCACCATCCCATGCTTACCCGGTATGGATAGGCTTCCAACCAGCTGTTCATAACATACCAGGCCAAAGGACAAGCCAAAACAAAAGCCACTCCCACCCATTTCATAAAACTCCGAATCAAAATACTCAACACTTCATATACCGTAGCACCGTTCACCCGGCGAATCCCGATCTCCTTCATCCGCTGGCTGATATAATAAGTAGCCATAGCCAAAATACCCATCATGGCCAAAATCACGGCTACAACCGCAAAATAACCGATCAACCGGGCCTGTCGTTCATTAGGTGCATACCATTGATTGATCGTATCATCCATAAATCCACCCTCAACAGGAATTCCACCGATAAACTGGCTGTAAGTTTTAGTCACATTACGGTAGGTTTCCGCAGCATTATATCCGTCTATCTTCACCAGTATTTTCCACGGCGAGTCATCCGTCAAAGGCATAATCATCGCCGGACCGACTTTTTCCGTCAAGTGCCGGAAATGAAAATCTTTTACAATTCCCAGCACAGGAACATCACTATCATACATATTAAATTTTGTGGGTGTATCTTCAAGTCCCAGTTCCTTCACTCCTGTTTCATTCAAATATACTCCTTCGGGCGACATCGCCACAGAAGTGCTGCGAACCGGAATATCCATTATTTTAAAGAAGAAGGAATCCACCTTAAACACCTGAAAACTTACCGGACGGCCATTATTTTCAAATGAACTGTTATTTCCTCCGTCCATCGGAGAACCCTGTACGAAAGAAACGTATCTCACTCCGGGCAAACTCATAAATTCATTCCGTAATGCCTCCTTTTGGGAAAAAGAAATATTGCTCTGCAACCAAATCACATTTTCTTTGTCAAATCCCAAGTTGTAATTCTTCAAATAATCGGTTTGCCTGATAATAACCAAAGTACAAATAATCAAAACAATACTCACAGTATACTGAAAACAGATCAATATTTTTCCATACGTACCTCTGACTTCTCTCCTGAAAACACCTTTCACCACATCTATCGGATTAAAACGTATGATCGCCATAGCCGGAACAGCTCCCGAAATAAATCCCAACCCTCCTATGGCAAACAACACGGTAATCACAACTTCCCAGGTAAGCTGGCGGGATAAATCGATATTTGCCCCTAAGACTTCGTTAAACAAGGGTCTCGCCAGATAAGCAAATCCAACCGCAATGAAAAAAGCCAGAAAACAAAGAGCGATCGACTCTGTTACAAATTGCCTGAACAAAGCTCCGTTCGTGATACCCACCAGTTTTTTAACCGCTGCTTCTTTTGCCCGGAAACCCACACGCGCCATCGATAAGTTATTATAATTAATCAAAGCCAAAAACAAAATTGATAACACAATAGCCGTTAGGATAAACACAAAAGTCTTATTATTTCCATGTGCTCCCGAGCCGCTTTTTCCTCCCCAATAAACAGTCGTCAAAGGTTCAAAACTAAATTCTTTCTGAAACCCTCCCACATACATCCAATAATCTTTCTTAAAATCCTCCAGAATCAATTCTTCTTTAGGCTTCAGGTCTGTTCCAGGACGTGCCATAACATAAAGGGCAAAAGAACTGTTACCGTTCGACTGCAACACTTCTTTGCTTCCCCACAAAATTCCAAGATAATCGAAACGCAGAAACATATCTGCCCGGTTAAAATGGGTATTATCCGGAATATCCTCTACAACTCCCGACACAATGAGCGACCGCCCCTCATTTATCAATGTCTCACCGACAACATCTTCTTTCCCAAAAATTTTTAAGGCATACGCCCGTGTCAATACCACCCTGTTGCGGGTTGTCAGAAGCTCAGCAGCATTCCCGTCTAATAAAGAAAAAGAAAACATTTTAAAAAAAGTGGAATCCACCAGCATGACCTGACCAATAATTTTTTCCTGTTTGTCATTATCGATCAGGATTGCATTTTCATACACCCGTGTATAGCATTCGATCTCCGGATATTTATTCTTCAACTGTTCGCCGATCAGCGGACCGAAATGACTTCCCTGTCCACTCACAGCCCGGTAAATCCGGTTTTTATTTACATGAAATTCATCTACCGAAAATTCCTGCCTTATATAGGCCGACAGCAAAATAACAAACATCAGAGCCATCCCAAAGCCCAAAACGGTTACGACGGAATAAAGCTTATTTCTCCAAAGGTTTCGTATAAAAAGTTTCAAATCAGACATAATATTTTTTTAATATGAATTAATGCTATACCATTAATCAAGAGGCGTGCCAAATAGCATAAATCAGTAGATAACAACGATATACAAAGAAAAAACAGATCGACTGAGTGTCTAAAAAACATACAATCATGTATGATTTTTTGTCTTCGTATATTGTTTTTTCCTTTAGAGAAGACGTTGTCTATATTCTTTACATGATTATCCTGCTGAATTGTCTAAAAAATAAATAGATTTCTCCATCCGGGCTTCCAAAACTTATCAGACAATGTCTTATCTTTCAATCTTAATACAGGAAACCACAGAATTAAATTTTAATTTACAGTGATATATTCTTTCTGAACAGAGAGCTATCAGAAAGATAAATAAAAAGGAAAAATAAAAATCATACGATAAAAATAGCGCGGAGGGCACGGTCATCAGCTAATAGGCACCGCCAAGCACCCTTTGAACAATCACCGAACCACTCCACGCTATAAGCGGGAGCACATTCGGTTTTACGTTCAAACAAAGAAAATTTGGCGGATTTCATTAGCTGTAAAACCAAAAGTATCTCAATATTTTAAAATGCAGCTCTCTGCATTCGGCATTTCTTTCAACAAAAATAGGTAATTCTCCGAATTATCCATTTTGAGAACATTATTTTATGCAGGATATACCATATTTTTCTCCTCAATCACATCGAGCACTTCCCGTAAATACTTATCTGCTTCATATTTTGCCATAGGTAAATCATGTAAAAGATAATTACCGCAATCCCGCGCGGCAACTCCGGGAACTTCTCCTTCGAAATCACGGATAAAACGGAATGTCTCACGCATCAGTTCCACAATATCTTCCGCTTTCAGGTCGCCTTTCATCAAAAAATAATTTCCCGTACAACATCCCATCGGTCCCCAGAAAACAATCCGGTCGCCCCACTCCTGATGATTCCGCAAATAAGTAGCGGCTAAATGCTCTATGGTATGTAAAGCACCATACCCCAACGCCGGCTCGCGGTTAGGCTCTTTCATCCGTATATCGAAAGTTGTCACCACCTGGTCGCCCAGATAATCTTTACGCGACACGTATATACCCCGCAACAAAGCGAGGTGATTGATCGAAAAACTCGGTATCTTCTTCATTCCTGTAATTTATATTTCATAATCGGCCACACCGTTATCTTCCCCTCTTTCCAAACATGCTCTCGTGTTTCCGACAATTGCCGCCACTTAAATCCCGGCAATCAGTTGTCGCAACACTTCAAACGACTTTTCCGGAGCCATGGTCCAAAATTCCCGGTATTGTAACGAATGATCGTCCGTACGTCCCGGAGTGTCGCTAATAATCCGGAAACTTAAAAAAGGCACCTGATACAAATAACAAACCTGTGCCATGGCACACGATTCCATATCCACGGCAAAACCTTCGGGAAAGTCAGCTTTTATCTTATCTAAAGCCTCACGATCGGTAATAAACCGATCTCCGGTACAGATCAAACCTTCCAGCAACCTCACATCGCTTCGGACAGACCTTGCCGCCTGCAACATACGGCCGTCGGCTTCAAAAAAAGCCGGCAGTCCCTGCACCTGTCCATAGGCATTCCCTTCTCCGCACCACACATCATGATAAACCGTCCGGTTTCCCACAACAATATCCATCACCTGCAACGACCTATCGATTCCTCCGGCGACCCCGGTATTAACGATACAAACGGGATTATACGCCCGGATCATTTCCGATATACCCACGGCAGCGCAAACTTTGCCGATACCGCTTTTAGCCAATACCACTTCTTTTCCGTCGAGTTTTCCCTCCACAAAAGAAAAACCGTTCACATTCCGTTCCAGCCTTTCTTCGAGCAGGGCGTTCACCAGGTTAAATTCGCTGGTCATTGCCACAATTATCCCGATCTTCCCCATAATCCTTACCTTAAAAAAGGATTATGCTTTCTCTCTTCCCCTATCGTCGTTTCAGGCCCATGTCCCGGAATCACTCTCACGTCGTCGGGCAGGCACAACAATTTATTCTTAATCCCTTCAATCAGCTGCCTGCCGTTACCTCCGGGTAAATCGGAACGCCCTACGCTACCGGCAAATAAAACATCGCCTGCGACCAGTAAACGGTCTGCCTCACTGTAAAAACAAAGGCTTCCCGGCGAATGTCCCGGCACAGCAATCACCTTCAATTCGGAATCACCGAACTTCACCACATCCCCGTCGTTCAGGTACTTACCCACGGCAGGAGGAGGAGTGATACCTGTAATTCCCAGCATGGCAGCATACTCCACCGCATGCTCGATCAGATAATTATCGGCAGCACTGGCCTGGGCTTCCAGTCCGAAAACCTTCTTTACAAAATTATTCCCGAAAATATGATCGATATGCAAATGAGTGTCCAGCAAAGCCACCGGTTTCAGTTGCTTTTCCGACATAAAACTTTTAATCTGGCTTTCCTCCTCATCGCCCAGGCAACCACAATCTACGATCACGGCTTCCCCCGTACGATCATACAACACCACCGTATTTTGCTGCCAAGGATTATTTACAAATATTTCAATCTCCATACATGTCATGAATTACTAATTTTCAAGAAGCAAAGTTATAAATTGCGCATTCTGCCGCAACGTTTGCAGACAACTTTAAAGATTAATCAACAATCTTTAATTTCTTTAAGAAAAATTGCTGGTTAAAGCGCATATGCACGCCGTATGTGTAATTAAATTCCGATTGATTTCTCACGTAATACCCCTCAAAATAGGCACCGATAGAAAGCCCTTTACAAATTTCCTTATTGAATCCGGCTTTTACCAGCGCCACTTCCCGGTTTCGGAACAAAGTGTGATTATCCATATAAGACAACGACTGTAATAAAGGCTCCCCCTCAATAGAAATAAACTGGCAGGACGACCAATAGCCTAAATGCACAAAAAAGGGATTAGCATCCAGCTCCAGTAATCCGAACATACCGTTTCCGGTGCTATACGGCAATTTCCTGCTTCCCAATTCTGAATAAAACAAACCGTATGCAGAAGCCGAAAAACTATTCAGAAACTTTCGCCCGAAATTTCTCTCCGCTTTAAACCCCACGGCTCCGTTTCCCACCGATACCGTCCCGAAATCCGTCTTATCGATCTGGCCTCCGAAATGCTTTCCTAAAAATTGAATCGGCATAGATAATTGCCAGTTCTTTTCAGGCCGGGTAAAGATAAACTCGGAAGACAACCCTATCACAAACTGTTCCAGGTAAGGATCGTTTTTAAAAATAAAACTTTGCCAGTTAATCCATAAATCCGCTTTCAGGGAAGGACGTTTATAAAGCAACTGCACGCCATCCTCCGGATTGGCAGAAAAATAACGTTCCCATTGATACAAAGGCTCTATCAGCCCATGGTTAGCCCCTCCGTATAGAGACCCCAGCACCACATGAAAATCGGGTAAGGGAGACCACTGTATTCTTAGGAAGGCTTTATTCCTGAATTTCCCCGGATGGGACGCATTCAGAGAATCGGGCACAATGGCAGGAGAAGGAGCCGGATAATGATTCGCTCCCAAATATTGTAACAGATACCAGCCAAATTCCAATTTTGTATTTTTAGAAGGGAAATAAACCAGCTTCGGAATAATCCAAAACCCACCTAAAGTATACCCTTTGGATATTTCGCTGACATATTCATTATTCTTAAAAAAATCAGCATTATCGATCTCCAAGAGTAAATCCCGGCTCCGTTCCGGATCTATCTTCGGATCGGAAATAAACCACTTTTGCTGCATCTGCCCGGCAACCCCGCCCGACAGCAACAAAAACCACACACACCAAAACAATCTATTCATTCTCGATTCTTCCTCTTTATTGAGTTAAAGTATAACGCACCGACACTCCGAAATTGGTATTCGTTGTCGGAAAAGAAAGCGACACATAAGGCGTATTCACCACCCGGTCATAAAACAAACGTAAATTCAGGCGGTTATTAAACGTATAATCCGCCGAAACTTTCACACTCATCACTTCCTGTCCCGCAGTCAATTGATCGACGCTTTCCGAAATCCGGCGGATCACCGTATTATTCCGGCGGATCGAAAAATCACACTGCAAATTTATATCATTATCCAATTTCTTATTCTTGGTAAATATAGGTAAATTTCCGAATCGATAACCCGCTCCCACCACAATTTCATTACCAGACGTTTCTGACAATTGCGCATTCACCAGGCTCAAGCTGACATCCCGGCGGCGATTCATACTGAAATTCGTGGTCAGGTTATTCTGCCAGATCAGGTTAACCCCGATCAGAGGGTTGAATTGTTCGTTAATCGACACCGTACTCACATCATACATAGACATCCAATTGTTCTGGGCATCCAAAATATTGGAAAAACCATCCTCATCCATCCGATACTGCAAATTAGAAGCATACGAGCCGACATTATATTTACAATTATAGGTATGTGTAAAGGCTATGGTCTTAAACAACTTCTTCACCACATCGAAATCCGACAACCCATTGTAGGTGACTTTCCAGTTCGGACGCATCGCCCACAACTTCGGGATCAGCCCTTCATAATCCCCCGCCCCGTATGCCCGGTTGAAAGCAGAAATCAGCACCTCCTGCGAAGTAGCTCCATACCCTTCATAAAATCCCGTAGGCTTTTCCTCGTCGAGAATAGCAAAATCTTTATAACTCTCCCCGTAACGTTTCTTAGCCATTTCCAAAGAAACGATCTTCCGGTTATCCAAAAACTTCTGGTAAGTTGCCAGCGAAGCCTCTGTATTATTTCCCACATTATAAAACGCCGATTTCACCCCCACGGTCGTCATACTGAAGTTACCCGATATAGTCTTGTTCATAGAATTAAAATTCCCCCCGTCATATAACAGATACTCATTGCTATTGCGCGACCGGATCCAGTTGGAAGTCAATTCCACCCGGAACTTCTTGATCGGTTCGTAAATCAAACGTACATATACGCTCCGGCTGGCATTCATCAGATAGGGACTATTCAGGGCGGAATCGGTAGTAATCCAGCCTTTCCGGGCAGCCTCTATACCAAAATCATCCTTCTGCCCACCGAACAGGAATTTAAAACCGGGAGCAGAAGTACCGTTATATCCCTGCTGTCCCAGCCAACGGGCTTCAGGCAAAAATCCGGGCAAAGTAGTTCCCTTATCTTCGGAATACCCCACGGAAATACTTTTAATTCCGGTAATCAACCCGGTCAGGAAACGTCCCGCACGCATGGCCGGGCTAAGCCTTGTGGTTTCCCTTCCCGTCACCACCAATTGAGCCCCTTCAAGGCTTTGCGAGGGAGTGAGGCGTATCTTATTACGTCCCACCGATTTATATCCCATTTTCACCTGTTTCCCGTCCGGCGCTATCAATTTCGCCTGTATATCCCCGGTTTTCAGCTTATGCTTCACCACCACGGAACGCCCACGCTTCACCTCTTCAAGTCCGGTTTCAAACTTCACGGTCTTTCCTTTTCTCGGACGGAAAGGGCGGGTCATATCCCGTAAAAACTTCGATTTATTATACAACCCCGACAACATCAGGTCTGTATTCACTTGCAAAGCATTCGAATTCCGAATCACATTTCCCAAATTCACCGAATCGTCTGTAATGGCTCCGGCCTGCCAATCATAAACCGCCCCGTAACTCGCGCGGGTAGAAGTCCAGTCCAGGAACGGCAGCTTATCGATCGGTAACTTATATTCCACAGAGAAATTATGGTTATAATTCACCGGACGTCCCCCGTCCAAAATATTATGCCACACAGTATCCTTCCATTGTTGATAACGTTCAGGATCCCTCTGCTTATCCACAATACCTTCCGGCTCGTCGATCCGTGCCTTTGCCTCTGCCCTGAAATTCACCAGCAAGTTCTCCGTCAGGTTAAACCGGAAAGCATATTCCCGTCTCCAGGTAAAATCCTTATCCACCGTCGGCTCGATCAATAAATTCGGGTTATCCAGATTTTTCAGCTTAATTTCCCGGTAATTCCGCGTAATATCCGAAGTGATCGACAGCATGGAAGGCATATAATAAAAATTAAAATCCTTCAGGATACGCAGGTATTTGGAATCCAATGACTTCGAATTTTTAAACGGCTGCACGATAGGCGGTGCCCCGGTATAAATATAACTGAGCAAACCCCGGTAATCCTTATCCAAGTCGCGTTCCGTATTCACATTCCTGCCATAAGCCTTATTATATGAAAAAGTCAGCGAAAGATTGGAAAGATCGAAAAAGTGCGATTCCCCCGTTTTGCTCTCAACACCGATATTGGTGAAATTCAAACTCTTACGCATGGTGTAATCTTCTGCATTGTGACGGATAGAATCCCTCAACCGCTTATCTTTAGCATTATCCAGAGCCACCTCCAAAGGAATATCGGTATCCAGCGGATCGTATTCCGGCAAAATAGACTGGCGGGAATAGGCATAATACATCGGCAACCTGAGCCGCCATTTTTCCGGGAAAAACTTTCCAAATTCAACATTGGTCGAAAAGTCAATAGAACGCAAATCCTCCCTGGAAATCTCGCTGGCATGCTGTTCCAGGCTTCCAAATCCCTGCGTCTGACGGGAACCTGCAAAACTAATCGTCGCCACATCCGCCAGTTTCATCGTCATTCTTGCATTAGCCGCCCAACCGCCCTTATTGTCGAAATCCGACAACCTCAACTCGTTCACCCACACCTCTGCTGAACGGTAACCTTTTCCCCCTCCTTCCGGATTACGAATCCCGATCATGACATTACGGATAGCCCCCAGCGAAGGCTTCCCTTTCACCCGGATAATATGATCCATCACAGCGGCATCAACCGTTTCGTCCAAATCCTTCAAGGTCAATTCATACACATCCGACAGTTCGCCGTTCCCGGTATTCCGTTTCTGCTTCAACAACTGCAACAACCGCAAAGGTAACTCGATACGGTTCGCCGTAGGCCACACCCCTTCACGCCCGATCTCATCCGAGGCATAAAAGCCGGGAAGAGTCAGCACCAAAGGCATTTCATATTCATAATAATTATTGGTGTTATCGCTACCGAAACGCAAAAACAAGGTCAATTCCCCGTCTTCCAAAGGGCTGTCCGTCAAAGCCTCTGCATGCACATCCATCCGGAGGGTTTTATAACGCAACACATCCAAATTCATATTCTTATAAACGGCACGTCCATACCCTTCCCGCAAATTCACCACCTTCAAAGCCATAGCCTGCTCATTCAACTCCCTCATCTGGGGATTGGTAGCATCCACAACCCGGTCGATACCCGGAGGCATAACATAATTGACCGGAGTTTTCGAGGCATTCTCTTCCAAATTCACCACCGACACATCGAAAGTCGTATTCTGGTCATTATCCGGCAAACGGTCGTCCAGCGCCCCTTCATATTTCCTCCAATTATCCCTCACCAGATCGAGGCTCGCCATACGCAGCACGACACTGTCCTGAAATCCTTTCAGGAACATACGCATAAAACGAACAGACTTCAAATCCGGCTGCCCCCATTGCGTGCGCTGGGTGCTATTCAGCGGAATCCTGATCTGATACCATTTAATTTCCTCCGTGGTTCCGTTCGGCAATTCAACCGTAGCCGTGGTTATACTGCTGATGAAATTCTTTCCCACCTGCATTTCATTCGGAGCCAAATGAAGGTGATAACGGAAAAAAGCTTCCGTTTCATTCAGCGTATTATCGCCGTTAATATCCTCCACATCGGGCAATGTGGTTGCAGCCGTGGAATAGGATTCCGGCGACATTTCCGCCGTAGGCGAATTGCCTTCCGTGCCGTTATAGCGTTTATACCGTTCCAAAATAGGAGTTTGCAAAGCATCGAAATCCGATCCCCGGAAAAAATGGTAATCATCGCCTGCCGGATCGTTATAAGCATCCTGATAAATCTTTGAATCCTCACCATAGATTGACCGCAGATTTGCCAGATAGGTAGCATAATGCACCCGTTCCTCTTCATTGTTCATTCCATCGAGCCCCACGTCCTGAAAACGCCTGGCCTGGCTGTTATTGTCAAAGCCGTTCACGATCGACTGCACCAGCGGGATGCGTCCCCAAATAGTGGATTCGATCTTCGAAGTATCCGTTCCCACAGGCAAACCGTTCTCGAACGACTTACGCCCATCCTTCAAAATATCTTCCGACACATCTCCCAGGTCGAAATATACATCCCCTCCCTTGTGTTGAGAGTCATACACAAAGGGATCCATCAGCCACATTTCGATATACTGCACATTGGCCGCTTCAAAATCGTTCGTCTGGATGCTCCGCATCATTCCCCCCCACATTTGTTCGGGATTCCGCACCTTGCCGCTCTTGTCCAAACCTTCCGTACGGAAATTATAAGGACCTTTTTCCTCCGGATAGAAAGCCACCGTCAAGGCCGGAACGATATTCACATCCCCCAACGCCAAGTCTTTGTTCGGGAAAATCTCCGTCTGCCGGATTTCCCTCACAAAATGGTTGGAACGCTGGTCTTTATCGTCACGGATATGGGAAGGCGTTGCGGTAGACATTCTGTAAAAAAGCGGGTCCACCACATACCACGCCAGTTTTCCCCGGTTATAACCATAAGCCAAGTCGTTCGAGAGGCTGCCTTCCGGGAAAGTATTGTCCTGGGGCGTAGAAGCCAGTTTCCATTGGGTCACCGCTTTCATGTCGATAGAAGTTTTGCTGCCCTCGAAATCGTCGATATACGCATTCCCACCGACCCCTTTCGCCGTTCCCGGCTGGAACTTTGCAAACTCGGTATCGATCGTCAGCCTCGATTTCACTTTGGTATTGATAAAAGGCAGCTTATCCACCAATGTCGTCAAAAAACCGGATTCCGTATTATAAGTCGCATTAAATCCCCAAATCGTATTCGAAAGCGGTTCTTCACCGATATTCACCTTATGGGTAAGCGGCTTTTCATTCATGTGCATGATCGTAGCTCCGATATTCAGCTTATCGTTGAACTTATAATCAAGGTGCGTACCAACCAACGTCTTGGTCTGCATCCCGAAAGAAGAACGGTCTTCACTTTTAATCGTAATCGGAGTTCCGGCCTCCAGCAAAGCCTGATTGAGAACCTGCACCGTTCCCATCGTATAATCCACGATATAATCGATATTCTCGGTTAATTCCACGCCTCCCGCAAGCACTTTCACCGACCCCTGCGATATATCGCCGCCGCCTAAAGAAATCTCGGACGAAGCAGACGATTTATAACTACCTTTCAGGAAAAATTTATTTTTCTCCGAATTTTGTTCCGCTTCACTCTGCGTCTTTGTATACAGGTCTTCATACACATATTGCTGGGCTATACCCGAATTATTGATCTTTTCCCCCAGATAAGAGCCAAAAGGTTCCAGCACCGGAAACACGATACGTCCCTTGGCGGCATAAACCGTTATCCCCTCGATATAATCGAATTTACCGTCAGGCTTCGCGTCCAGCTGCGAATTCAGCCGATCGAGATTCAGCACCGAAAGCAGGATTTTATTATTAATATCTCCGGCAGGCAAATAATTCACCTTCGTTCCGGCCTTATCGTTCTGATAAAGAATATCCAAAACAAAATCCTCGCTGCTCAGATTATAAGCCCCGATATTATAAACATTCTTCATCATCAAATCCCAGGTAGGCAAAGCAGGGCTTTGAGTGGTGCTTTTCAACATCTTGACGGCAAGCGTGGAGGGAGCGGCCAAAGCGTTCGAAGTCAATTCCCCCACCGTAAACACTTCCCCCCTCACGGTGTATTCGTATGACACCGCCAGCACCTCGGCAGCATTCAATGCCGAATTTAAAGAAATGTACCCTAACTTTTCATTCAACACATATTCCGAAGGATCAAGCAAACGGGCATTCTCTAATTTTTCATAATCTCTCCCGGAAGTCAGCTCGGTCAAAGTGGAAGACACCTTATTTATATCACGGATTCCCTGATATTTACCGTTCTGAATATAGCCATAAAGCGTATTTGCGTTATTATTGGGATAGTTCCCCGAATTAGAAGTGAAAAGAGGATTGGAAATATGATTCCGGTTCTCCCCCAAATCGACAAAGGCCACAATATTCCGGGCCTTATCAAAACGGGAACTCTTATTGGTCACCCAGACTTCAATTTTGGTAATGGTCACCCCGCTATTCACCACAGGAAGATTGCGCAAAGCGGCATCGTATTGATCGCGGAAAAATTTGGAAAGGAAAAAATGCTTATTTACCTCATAATCCAAAGCTGAAATTTCAAACTCTTGCTTTTGTGCACCTTTTTCCAGCTTCACCACCCTCGACTCCCCCTTTTGCTGGGAAAAGATTCCGGCAACGGACAGCTTACCGAACTGGAGGTCTGTACGAAATCCCCACAAATTCTGACCTCCGGTAATCAATGTCCCCGGCAAAGGCAACGACACATTTCCCGCTTCCACTTTCTTGACAATATCGTCCTCTTTCCCCTCATAATTCAATTTCAACATATTCTCGAAATCGAAACGGGCATCCGTGTTATAAGTCCAGTCCAGGTTAATCAAATCACCGATATTCCCGTTGATCCCGAATTGAATCTTTTCATCGAAATCGAGTGTTGTCGTCTTTCGCAAATCAACAGGGAGAGTCGGATTATCGATCTTATTCGTTTTCACGCCCAACGTCAGTTCCACCGACCCCTGTACGCTCAACTTCACCCGGTCTTTTCCGAAAATAGGACTTAATATCTTATCGAGAAACTGTATTTCGGAAATGAGATTTTTAAAATCGTATTTATTTCCATCCTTTGTCTGACGGCGATTATAATCATACATCGTCAGTTTCGAGCGCGACTGGAGATATTCCTCCAAAGTCACGGAATAAGGGCGTGAATAATAATATTTATCCCCCACCAAACTCATCACCACATAACGCCGGGAGATCGGATCATACACCACCGTATCTTTCACATTGGCAGGCTTTTTCAGAAAAAGAGCCGAAGGAGGCAAATCCTCCCGGATAGCATTGTCCTGATTTTCACGGATTGGCAATAAAAGGGTGTCTGCTGCTGCATGGCCCCGCAAAGGCAACGCCGACATGCCCGGGTTAGCCGAAGGCCGCCCGAAAGCACATAAAGCAGAAGTTATTATAAAATATAATAACAGGATTTTTAACATACACCACTCATTTAGCAATCTTTTGCCGATCTAAACAAAGCATCTCACACCGGATGCCGGCACATACTCTCTATTCACAAAGATACTCCGGGAGATTCGTTTCCGGAAAAACAGCTGTAAACCACATACAGTCTACACTACAAAATTCAAGGCTCTGTTACAATTGTTTTAAAGCCTGTTTAATTAATTCTTCCACACTGGTAATTCCACCGCCTGCCACAATTTTATCCAGCACTTTCGAAGCCTGGGCTTTCACAAAGCCCAGCATGACCAAAGCCGATAAAGCTTCCTCCTTGATCGTATTGCCGGTAAAAACACTGTCACCCCCGGTAATCCCGGTAGTTCCTATCTTATCTTTCAATTCAATAATCACACGCTGGGCTGTTTTCAACCCGATTCCCTTCACACTTTTAATTGCATTGACATTATCTGTCTGTATCGCCCCCACAATCTCGTTCACCGTCATGGAACTCAGCATCACGCTGGCCGTATTCGCCCCGACTCCCGAAACCGAAATCAACTGGCGAAAAACCGTCCTCTCCTCTTTGGAAAAAAAACCATACAATAAATGGGCATCTTCCCTGACAATCTGATGAATATAAAGAACTACATTCTTTTCAGCCGAAATATTGGAATAGGTGTTAACCGAAATATGGATATAATATCCCACACCTCCACAATCGACCACAGCGTAAGTCGGAGTGGCCTCAACCAATATTCCCTTGATATATTCGTACATAAAATATTTATTTACAGGTGAAAAGCCGGAACGATCTTTTCCGATCGTCCCGGCCTTTCCGCCCCGATTTATTTAAAACCAATCACTTCCCTCACTTCCCGGATCGTACGCACCGCACTCTCCCGGGCCTTGTCCGCCCCTTCTTTCGCCACTTTATCCATATACTCGGTATTAGCTGCGAAATCCAAAATCCGTTCCCGGATGGGATGAGTGAAATTAATAATATCTTCAGCCAACTGTTTTTTCAAATCCCCATAGCGCACCTGGCAGGAATTGTATTGCTCATTGAAATAATCATAAGTGTCGGGCGAAGAAACAATCTGCAACATCTTAAACAGGTTCTCGATCGGTTCGGGTTTCACGCTGTTTGGCTCAGAAGGGCCGCTATCGGTAACCGCTTTCATCACTTTTTTACGGATCGTGGCAGCGTCATCGATCAGGTAAATGGCATTTCCTTCGGATTTCCCCATCTTGCCTGACCCATCCAGTCCCGGCACTTTCACGGCGTCTCCACCGAAAGAATAAGACTCCGGCTCCGGAAAGAGCTCCACCCCGTAGATCGTATTAAAACGGCGGGCAAATTTTCTCGCCATTTCCATATTCTGTTCCTGGTCTTTTCCCACAGGCACTTTATGTGCCTTGTGAATCAAAATATCGGCAGCCATCAACGTAGGATAAGTCAGTAACCCGGCATTTACATTTTCAGGTTGCTTTCTGGCTTTTTCTTTAAACGAAGTAACGCGCTGCAACTCACCCAAATAAGCATTCATATTCAGGTAAAGATACAATTCAAGCACCTCTTTCACATCACTCTGCACATATATCGCAGCCTTCCCCGGATCGATACCGCAGGCCAGATATTCGGCCAATATCTTACGGACATTGCTCGTTACGTCTCCCGGATGCGGATGAGTGGTCAAAGAATGCCAGTTGGCAATAAAGAAAAAACACTTATATTCGTCCTGCAATCGCAGAAAATTTTTTACAGCTCCAAAATAATTACCCAAATGTAAATTCCCGGTAGGTCTAATACCGCTAACAACTATCTCCATTTTAACACTTTTATAAATTATTGCACACAAAGATAAGCTTTTATTTAAAACCGCTGAAAAGGAAAAGTAATAAATTTGGAATTTAACAGTCACCAAAACCTTTACCCTCGTTCAAAACAAAATTCCCGACAACATCCGCCCCCTTTTATTATCTAACCCAACAGAATGTGTTAAAAAACACAAAAATTTTCTCTTAAACTGTATTTTTTTTGTTTTATATTTGTGGAATGATAAAATAAATTGAAAATCAAACTCTTATTTAACTATGAAAGTAATTCGTCTATACTGTATCTGGCTTTTTTGCGCAAGTCTCTTTTCCTGCTCCGCTCCCCCCACAACCTATACCGTAACGGGCATAGTCCCCGATTCTAACCTAAACGGGAAAACAATCTACATTTATCATTACGACAGCCGGAAAAATATCGACAGCACAGTGATACAGGAGAATAAATTCACATTTACCGGGAAAGCCGACACCGCCCGATTTTGCCGGATCGATGCCGGAAGAGAATATGCCAATTTCATGTTGGAAAACGGGAGTATAACCGTGGATATTATCAAGCACAACTATTCATTGGGCACGCCTCTTAACAGGGCTTTGACACAAGCCTTTATAACATACGACAGTTTAGAAAACGTGATCCGTAAACACCAGCTGGAATTGAATGCCCAATATCCCGACCAGCAGGAACGCTTAAAACATCAGAAAGAATATTTCCTGAATGAATGGAAGCCTGGAATGATTTCCGCTATGATGGCGCACTACAATGCCAATCTGGACAACGACATTGCAGCTGTAATTCTTTCACAGGTAAGTTACTACCTGACAATGGAACAACTCGAAGAAGCCCTGACCAAAGCCAATCCGGAAATCCGCAACCGGAGAACTCTCCGCGAAATGGAAGAACGGCTCGAAAATATGAAAAAAACTGCTGTCGGAATGCCTTTTGTTGATTTTCCGGGAGAAACCCTGACAGAAGAAAAAGTTTCGATTTCAAACTATGTAGGGAAGGGAAAATATACCCTGATCGATTTTTGGGCAAGCTGGTGTGGCCCCTGCCGGGGAGAAATGCCCAACCTCGCAAAAATTCACGAACAATACAAGGGCAAAGGGCTCGACGTTATAAGCGTGGCAGTATGGGATAAACCGGAAGCTTCCAAAAAGGCCATTGAAGAACTGAAAATGAACTGGACGCAAATAGTCAACGCAGAAACCACCCCGATGAAACTTTACGGTTTCGACGGAATCCCTTTCATCCTGTTGCTCGACCCGCAGGGAACAATCATCGCCAGAGATTTACGGGGAGAGGAATTAAAAGAAAAGATAAAGTCGTGCCTGGACCCGGAAAATACTGAAAAACAGAAATAAACACAATCATCGGACAAGGCCGAAAACAATAGAACACGGCAACAAATTTCACATTGTTTTCAAATTAATTAAAAAACATTACAATTATTGACTTTATTTATATACATTTGAAACGTAAAAGTATAATCAAAACCTAACACAAGACATGGAAGGATACGAAAGAAAAGAAGGAATGGAAAACGATCGTGAGGAGATTTATTCCAAAGCAGTGAGAGCAGGGAAAAGAACCTATTTTTTCGACGTAAAGGCAACCCGTAATAACGATTATTACCTGACCATTACAGAAAGCAAAAAGAAATTCGATAACGACGGAAACCAGAACTTCGAAAAGCATAAAATCTTTTTATACAAAGAAGATTTTGAAAAATTTTCCGAAGGACTTGATGAAATCGTTTCTTACATTCAGGCACTTTTGAAAGGTGAAACCCCGGTTGTAGCAGCAGAGGAAACTCCCCGGAAAAGTGAATTCGATGTAGACTTCGACCAGATTTAAATAAATCGATACAAAAATAAAACCCGGAAAATAATTTCCGGGTTTATTTTTTTATAAGCAGGAGAACGAATTCTCGTCTATAAACTAAACGGCAACAGCAATCCCCTCCCCAATTCCGGTTTATCCCTCCAAACACCGACAGCAAAACGGTGAAGACAGCATTTTATTCTTCTGTTTTTATAATATCGCGGATAACGACAGAAGCAATAAAACACCCGAAAATGGGAGGCATATAAGAAATGGTTCCTACGTTCGATTTCTTATTCTGGCTTTCAGTCAAAACCACGGCGTTGGGATCGGTAAATTCCGAAGAAAAAACCACCTTAACTCCCTTATAAACCCCTAATTTATGCAGCCGCTTACGCAACATCCGGGCTAAATTGCAATTATAGCTCTTAGAAATATCGGCTACCTCGATTTTAGAAGGATCTAATTTCCCGCCCGACCCCATAGAACTAACCACCGGAAGCCCAAACTGAATGCTATGGTATATCAAAAAAATTTTAGGAGCCAACGTATCGATCGCATCGACGATATAATCGTACCGGGACATTTTCAATACCTCCACCATCCGGTCGTCCCGGATAAAATCATTAATGACATGCAATTTTATATCCGGATTGATATTCCTGAAACGCTCCGCCATCAGCTCGGCCTTCGGCTTTCCCAAATTACAATCCAAAGCCGGCAACTGCCTGTTCTTATTGGTCAGCTCAACCACATCCCCATCGATAATAGTCATCTCTCCTATCCCTGCCCGGCACAATTGCTCTGCGGCATACGCCCCAACACCCCCTAACCCGGCCACCAAAACATGGGCTTGTTTCAATTTGTCCAATTTCTCCTGTCCCAGAAGCAATTCCGTTCTACTCAACCATTCACTCATAACGATTACAAATAATGTATCAATCTTCCAATAGAGTTTCCACAACTATGATAACCCGGCGATTCATCACTCATGAAAATCATCGAACCACAAGCCCGCCGCTTAACGGGATGCAAAAATAAATATTAAAGCCTAAACGCAAACACTTCTTCAAAATTCATTCGAACAATCCGCTGCAATTCTTCCACAGGGACGTTTCTTCTTTCAGCTACTTTCCGGTACACCTCTTCTATCGTATAATCCGAATTATCGGTTTCAATAAACAAACGGTCTGCCGGAATCTCAGGCAATAACTGGTAAATATGGGATTCTTCATTCATCGCATGCCGTCCGGCAGAAACATAAAACCCATGCCGCAGCAAATCCTGTAAAATTTCCCGTCGATTATTAAAACCGTGCATAATCCAGTTCCGGGGCGAACGGTATTTCTTATACACGGTAATCAATTCGGGAATCGTCCGCACACCGTGAATAATCAAAGGTAAATCGTATTGTCCGGCAATTGCAACCTGCCGTTCGAACCACATGAGCTGTTCCTCCATCGGAGCGGGAGAATTTCTGTCCAAACCCGCTTCACCGACTGCGACAATCTTTCCCGCAGCCGCAGCCTGCCCGATCTCCGCCAACCGTTGCTCCGTTCCTTCTCCGATATACATCGGATGTATACCCTCGGAAAAATAGATCACATCACCCGCATCCCGCGCCACTTCCCCTAAACAGGTATCGACAATGTTGATACCCGCCCCCGGACGATGAGTGTGTATATTGATCCAATCCGCTCCCATGGTTTCAGCTTTTATTTTCCGGAAAAATTCATTCCGGAATCCGTGACAAAGATACGGCTTTCCTCCGGAAAAACCAGCTGTAAGGTTTCATATTCACAGCTTTCCCCGGCCTATATCCTCCCTTTCATTTCCATACCTGTTCAGGCTGCCGCCTGAATCCCCCCGGGCTAAAAGCGACAGAGTATTCAAAACAACTTCATTCCGGTATAAATTTGTAATATAGAATATTTCATATTACTTTTGATAACATAAAAGTACAATCCAATACCATCATATCCATTAAAACACTATCACATGAAAGGAATTGCCTTATCTATCTTACTTTGCCTTTCGGGTATGCTCCACGCACAGATATATCCGGTAAATGCAGCATTAGAAAACGAAAAATCATTTTCCATGATCCTGCTGCCCGATCCCCAATCGTACACTAAATTTGCCGCGAATCAACCTATATTCGACCTCATGACACGCTGGGCGGCCAACAATCTGGAAAAACTGTCGGTAAAAGCAGTTCTTTGCACAGGCGATCTGGTGGAACAAAACGAATGGCCGGTGCCCGACAAGGTGAACGGCGATCAAACCAGCACTCAGCAATGGGAAGCGGCAGCCCGTGCTTTCGACTGCCTCGACCACCGGATTCCCTATATCATCTGCACCGGAAACCACGACTATGGCTATGAAAAGGCAGAAAACCGCCTATGCAACTTTCCTAAATATTTCCCGGTTGAGAAAAACCCATGCTGGAAAAACAGCTTAGTAAGCGTAGCTAAAAACGCTTTCGGACTCCCCACCCTTGAAAACGCAGCCTATGAATTTACAACAGATACCTGGGGAAAAATTTTAGTCCTTTCCCTTGAATTCGCGCCGCGTGACGAAATATTGGACTGGGCGAAACGGCTGGCCTCATCTTCCAAATACAAAAACTACAAAGTCATCGTCCTCACCCACTCATACATGGAAATCGACGGCAGTGTCTTTGAAAAAGAAAACTATAAAATAGCTCCTGCCAACTATGGAAAAGCAATCTGGGAAAAATTAATTTACCCCACTCCTAATATCCGGCTCTTACTTTGCGGACATGCCTGCGAAATCACCGATCTGGAAGGCACGGTAAGCTATCGTGAAGATAAAAATATCGACGGGAAAATCGTGGCCCAAATGATGTTTAACGCACAAACGGCAGACAAGCAATGGTTCGGCAACGGCGGTGACGGCTGGCTGAGAATATTGGAATTTATGCCCGATGGTAAAACAATCAAAGTGAAAACATTCTCTCCCTTATTCGCCCTTTCCCCCACAACCTCCCAATATGCGTGGAGAATGGCTTCTTACGACCGATTCGACATTGTTTTAAAACCATAAATAAAACCGGGCTATTCCAAAGAGAATAGCCCGGTTTTATTCACTCGATTATACCTTACAAATTCCTCTCAGAATTTAACTTTCACTTTCTTTCCCGAATAACCTATTGTCCCGGATTTGACTTCCGTTTTCCCGTCTTTTCCCGGAAGAATCACTTTAATTACAAAAACTTGCTGTTGAAAAGCAGGTTTAAACACCCCTCTGGCATCTGAAAAAGTCAATGCCTTCTGCTTTTCATCCCACTCCATATCGATAGCCCTGTATATTCCCTGCTCATAATCATAAGTTTCATGATCGTCCTCATAAAGAGTAAAACGGGCATCGCTCCCGGCATAAACCGTAATCTCCATTTCGCGGTGATCTGCTGCATTGGCATAAGGAGCAGGACGATCACGCGGAATAATCGCCCCCGCTTTCACAAATACCGGAATCACATTCAGCAAAGCCTCGTAACGCACCGTATCCCCTGCCGGATAATACCGATCCGAATTAAAATCAAACCACCCTTTTCCTTCGTGCCGGGGTAAATAAACCGGGACAGCAACATCAGGATCGGCAATTTTTCCTTTCCGGTCGTAAAACATGGGGCGGGTTACCGGATGCACCAGCAAAGATTCCCCGAACATATAACTCCCGGCATCGCCCAAAATACGCTTATCGCTTGTAAAATCCATCACTAACGGACGCATCATCGTTCCCCCGGAAGAAGTCACCTGCCAGGCATTGGAATAAATATACGACAACAAACTATACCTGAGGTCGATCATTTGCAATTGCGCGTCATAATATAAACTTCCCGGCTCTCCGAAATGCCATATTTCACGCGGCACTTCCGTTCCATGAGCCCGGAACATCGGACAAAACGCCCCGAACTGAAACCAGCGCGTATACAGCTCCAAATAAGCGGAATCCCTTAACCCCTTTTTATATCCCCCTCCGTCGGAACTTCCCGTTTCACCCTTGAAATCCCCGATCTCCCCCTTTCCCTGATTCTCTCCTTTTTCCTGGCTGGTCACGCGAAAAGCTCCTATATCGGTAGTCCAGTAAGGAAACCCGGTCATACACAAATTCAAGCCTGCCGGAATCTGTTTACCGAACACATCCCAGGAAGCGTAAATATCCCCGGACCAGGTAGAAGTGCCGTACTTCTGTTGCCCGGCAAAAGCCGAACGGGTCAGGATCGACACCCGCTTATTACTCTGCTGCCTTAAACTGTCGTAAAGCATCCCGGACAGCACCAGCGAATAAGTGTTCAGGTAACGGCTAAAAGAGCCGATAGCGGTCATTCCCGCCGATTTCGCCCAATACTCCTGCCTGCTTTGATACAATCCGTCCCTGAACGAAGGCTCTGTCGCATCCATCCACCAGGAATCCACCCCTTTGGAATAAAGCCCGTTCTTCAAATATTGCCAGAAAATCTTTTGGGCTTCAGGATTGTAAATATCAACCACCTTATATCCCGCCCAGGTAGGAACATCGAACAATGCCCCGGCAGCATCCATCGCCCGATAGATCTCTGTTTTTTTACCGACACCGGGCCATACGGATACGGTCAGTTTCACATGATATTCCTGATGTAAACGGTCTATGATTTCTTTGGGACGGGCAAACCTCACCGTATCGAAATTCATACTGTTCCACAAGCCCATATCTTCTCCCCAATATTGCCAGTCCTGCACAATATTATCCAAAGGAATCCCCCTCTTACGATACTCATCGACCACGCCGACCAATTCGTCGAACGACTTATAACGTTCTTTCGACATCCAAAAACCGAAAGCCGATTTCGGCAACATGGGGACTTCTCCCGTCAAATAACGGAATCCTGCAACCGCATCGTTCATATCTTTTCCGTAAATGAAATAATAATTCACCCCGTCCCCCACTTCCGAGTCGAACGAAGCAATCCCCTGTTTTTCGGAAAAAACCGTTTTCGAATAATTATCCCAATAAAGCACATAATTCCGGGTAGATAAAAGTACCGGATTGGCTATTTCCCGGTTAGCATGCACAAGATTCACCGTCTTTCCGCGATAATTGAACGCGCCGTCCTGATATTGCCCCAAACCGTATAGGGCCTCCTCCGGCTTTATAACAAAATGTTGAGTGACACGAAAAGCCTTTTCTCCCCCGTACTTCCCGGCTACAAAATTCCGGGAGTTCTCCGACAATATCACATCCCCCGTACTACGGTCGATAAAAACAATCCGCCTGAAAACCCTGTCGTATTCCACCGCCAAACGGGAAGTCTTTACGGTTACTTTCGTCTTATTCCGACTTACCCGGAAGCCGTTAAACTGAAAACAGGAATCGTTCACCACAAGCGATTTCCGTATCTCTGCCACAGGCTTAGGATATGCCTGAACATGCACAATATGCTCATCGAGACAAGTGATAACAAGCCGGAGACCCTCCTCATCGATAATAACGTCCCTACCCTTCATCGTCACAGCATCTCCACCATAAACCACCTGAACAAAGAAAAAACAAAACAAACCGATAAACCCATATAAAGTTTTCATACAAACGCCATTTTATCCCAAATTCATCTTAAAAACATTCCAAATGTAAACAGCATTCTCCAAAAGCCCAAGCATATTTTGAGTAAAATTACATATTTTCACGAATCCAAGACACACAGAATACCTCCTGAAAAACCGATCTATACATTAAATTTCTTCCTCCGTGCAAAACATTTCCCGATTTATTCGTATCTTTGCAGAACATACCAAAGGGGCAGACATGGATTTGACAGCGCGAAGAATAGGTATGTAAGCATGTCGGGCGTAGTGAAGCCGGCCCGTAAATCCCGGACGCAAAACTATAATTGGCGAAGAAAATTACGCTCTTGCTGCCTAATCTTTAGAAGATTATTGGCTTAATTGCTGCTCAAGGAGCAGCAACGAGACATCCCGCTGGTGGTTCACACCTTATTCCGGCCAGTATACGGGGTGCAGTTAATATAGGGTTAGCCTTAGCTTTCTTCGGGCGAAAGGCGAAAATTCAGGAGATAAGCGATGGCTTGGGTGTCACTTTCCGGACCATCGTCGAAAATCAATAAGCGACTAAGCATGTAGAAAGCATATTGATTCCGTGTTTGGACCAGGGTTCGAAACCCTGCTGCTCCACCAAAGAAAAATAACCATCTAATATTTAGGTGGTTATTTCTTTTATAAACAATAATATTCAATAAATTCACTATAAATCATTTTTCTTCGTCAAAAACAATCTTGATTTTCAGAAAAAAATAAAACATCGCATTTTCTAAAATTAACATATTTTTAATTATCTTTTGGCATAAAAAATGTACTGTCGTTAGGTGATTGACCTTATTATTGTAGTCCTATAAATCACTAATCCTGTTAAGCCATGAAAAGCTTCCTCATCCTCCTGCTTTTTATCTTTGTCATTTTAGACATGCAGGGACAAACCCTTACGGATGCCCTGCGCTTTTCCAGAATAACCGGAACAGGCACGGCACGTTCAGCAGCAATGGGAGGCGCATTCGGTGCATTAGGCGGAGATCTCTCCTCGATACATATAAATCCGGCAGGAACCGGAGTATATCGAAAAGCTGAAATATCCTATACTTCAGCCCTTGATTTCTCCCGGAGCGATTCCGAAGGACTGAAAGGAAAAAATAATGCCTATTTGATAGGCAGTGCAGGATTGGCCAGCGGCACTTACGACGAAAACAACGACTGGCGTTCCTGGGGATTCGGAGTCACTTACAATCAATTAGCCAATTTTAACCAACGGATTCATCAGCAGGTCACCGATTCCCCGACTTCTTTAACCGATGTATATGCCGCACAAAGCAATGGAGTATTGCCCGAAAATCTCAATCTGCTCAACACGGCCTTGTTTTACGATTCTTACCTGACCTATCGGACAAACGACGGATTGTATCATTCCATTTTGGAAACGGACGGTGAAACGGCAGAACTGGTAAATCAGAACAAGAGTACCCGGGAGAAAGGTTTCCTGGGAGAGCTTGCCTTTTCTTTCGGGACAAATTACCGGGATAAACTTTATTTGGGGGCTCAGATCGGGGTGCAAGTATTAAACTACAAAATGAATTCCTATTATTGTGAAATAGCAGAGGCCGATGCCCCTTCGCTGCTGGATTATTATGATTTCAACGAATACCGGAAACTGGAAGGCGCAGGAATCAATGGAAAGCTGGGGGTGATTTACCGCCCTATTCCTGAATTCCGGTTTGCAGCAGCTTTTCATACTCCCACCTGGTTCAGTGTTGAAAGCACTTTGGAAAATTCCGTTTATTCCCAGTTCACAACGGAAACAGATGCTTCCGTCGGACGGGAGTATCCGGCCTATGAATATATCAGTTCGGGATATGACGAATACAATGATCCGGATATTCTGCGTTTTAGGATGCGCACTCCCTGGCGGGCCGTATTAAGTTTCGGGACAGTGCTTGCCAAAAGGTTGATTCTAAGCGCAGACTATGAATATGTAAATTATACAACGACGAAATATAACAAGCCCCGGAAGTATGCCTACAAAGAATATGAAGAAGATGGGATTGCCGGAGAGGTTGAAGCTTTATCGAAAAGTATGGATTACGCTCCCATAAACCGGGAAATAAAAGAGCGTTACCGTCCAGCCCATAATTTCCGGGCAGGGGCAGAACTCAGGCTCACCAGCTTTCTCAGTCTTAGAGGCGGATATGCTTATCAGGATAGCCCGTATAAACAGGCAGGAAAACAGGGAAAAATTCAGGCGGTTTCAGGCGGTTTCGGATTTAATTACGATATTTTTTTCTGTGACGCTGCTTTTACACAGAGATTAATGAAAGACCAGTCGTGGTTTTACAATGATAACGGCATTACGGCTTCCCCGGTGGGAAACAAATTAAAAAACAACGAGTTCAGATTAACGGTGGGCGTAAAAATCCCTACTCTGTTTTAAATGAATCCACACAAGGCATCCCAATCGTTCCAAGAACAGGAAAACGACGATCGAAACTCCGGCAAACAAAAGGAATCAGATAAACGTACTAAACAAGGAACTCAAATTCCGAAACCATGAATCTGACAAGAATTTTATTATTTACCTTCCTATGGTGTGCTTCCGTAATGAATGGCTTTGCACAAAAATCCGTTACTTACCAACTCAGCACCCACATGCTGGATATTAGCAAAGGACAACCGGCTCCCCATGTCACCGTCACATTATATAAACTGGATAGCATCACCGACAACTGGAAGCAAATCACTACCGGAAAAACAGACGAAAACGGACGGATAGCCAATCTACTCCCTCTACCCAAAGACAATTCGGGTATCTACAAATTGAAATTTGAAACAACACCTTATTTCAAAGCGCAAAACCTAAAATCCATTTATCCATACGTAGAAGTGGTTTTCCGGATAGAAGGCAAAAGGCATTATCACATCCCCATAACGATGTCGGCAAACGGATATTCGACCTACCGGGGCAATTAAGAGCTAAAGCTGTACCCCTCTCCCATTCAGATATTTACAACATTATAAACCGATAGCCAAATATTGCAGAAAAAGGCATTAAAACGAACCGTCCCCGACCGTTCCCATTCTAAAAATAAAATAAAGAAACATAACAAGCGGACACCAAACAGGTTTTATTATATATATTTACGCCATAAAGTGCTAAAAACGAATTTTCAATGGTGGATCGTCCGAACCAAGTTCCTCTGCTTTCAAAAATGGAAGAAGCTTTTAAATGTTATTACAGGCCGCTGAATCTTTATGCCCTTCACTATCTTAAGGATGTGGATTATTCGGAGGACATCGTACAGGAATGTTTTGTCGCATTGTGGGAGAAACTAACTTCCGGCATCCCTATCACCGACCTGAAATCTTATCTTTATCGCATGGTCAAAAACCGTTGTATCGATCAATTAAGAAAAGATAATTTCAGCGATAATAACATCCAGGCCTCCGATTTAGAAGAAACGGACTGCGATGAAGAATACCGGGAACGTTCTGAAACGGAAGCACGCCTTTGGACAGCCATCGACACCCTTCCCGAAAAGTGCCGCCAAGCCTTATTGTTGAGTAAACGCGACGGATTAAAGTATCAGGAGATTGCCACACGTATGGGGATTTCTGTCAATACCGTTGAAAATCACATAAATAAAGCTCTAAAAGTTCTAAGAACAAAAGCCAGGGATATTTATTATTTCTTTTTCGGATAATTTTTTTCAATTTCCGATAGTGGTATTTCTCTCTATTTCCGTCTTCATGACAAACAAGAGAGAAATATGAAACTAAAAGAAGATGAACATTTGGATTTTGTCCTCCGCCATTATCAGAAAGGTAAGCTGGATACCCAAAAAGCTTTCCGGGCATTTCGCAATAAATATGCGACAAACATTTCAATCCGCCCATACAGATACAAATATGCGATTGCAGCAGCCGTTATCTTAATCATTTCACTTTTCACAGGAATCTTGTATAAATGGGTACAGCCGTCGGCTGACTGGGTGACCTTGTCATCCGGCAATCAGGTAAAAGAAATCAGGCTACCGGACAGCACCATCGTAACTTTAGCCCCGGCCTCGTCTATCCGCTACGAAGCAAATACATTTCCGGGCAAACGCGATGTAGAAATGCAGGGTAAGGCTTTCTTTCAGGTAAAGCAAAATCCGCAATTTCCCTTTTCTGTTAAGAACGACCGGGCCGTTGTCAAAGTGCTCGGAACAAAATTTCAGTTGGCACATACCGATTCGGTGACAAGCGTATGGGTGCAATCTGGAAAAGTCTCATTTTCTTGCTTAGAGGGTCAGGAAAGCCTGGTTCTTACCCAAGGCATGGGCGCAATACTTACCCCCAACACACTCACACCCAAACGGATCGAGCAGGAAATGCCGAATATCACAGCGTGGCAATCAGGATATTTCGTGTATGACAATACGCCGTTGGAGATTGTGCTCCGGGAACTCTCCCACTATTACGGAGTTAAACTTTCTACGGCTGAAAAATCAAAATCTCTTACAGGACGCTTTCCGACAGACAATCTGGAGGAGATTATAGAAATTATAGAATCAACCCTGGGGATTAAAATAGAGAAGTCGGTTAACTAATTGATTAAAATAATGAAAATGAAAAGACTGCTGGCAGGCATAACGCTTATCGGCTTGATCGTGGTGTGTCCTTTTCAACATTTGCAGGCACAGGATAAGGAAACAGCAACACTGAAAGGCCTCATGAAACAGATAGAACTCCAAAAAGGCGTTAGTTTTATCTACGAATCGTCCCTCCGGGTGAATGTGCCTCACAACGGCAAGGTAGTGGATTCGCTTCCGTTAAAAAAATCTTTGGAAAATTTATTCAAAGATACGGGCATATCGTGGAAAATGAAAGGAAATTACATTATCCTGAACGATGCGAAAAAGCAATTCACCCTGAACGGTTATGTTTATCAAAAAAACGGGGAATCACTGATCAATGCCACATTAATCGATCACAAAAGCGGTAAAGGGACATTGACCAACACGTATGGTTATTATAGCTTTACCTTACCTCAGGGGGAACATTCGATCCAATTTTCCTATGTCGGGTTCAAAGACACAGTTCTGACTGTATATCTGGATCGAAATCTCACGCAAAACATTTACCTGCCGGATTTACCTCCCCTTCAGGAAGTAGTTGTACAGGGTGATTTGAATTCTCCTATACATACGACACAAACCGGAAAAACCACCTTAAGCAAGCAAGACCTAAATACGGAATTTGCTGTGCTGAGCTCTCCCGATCTGGTAAAATCCTTACAAATGTTGCCGGGCGTAACTTCGGGAACGGAATTGATTTCCGGCTTATACGTACACGGAGGAAGCAACGATGGGAATCTCTTTTTGCTGGACGGTAATCCCCTTTATCAGGTGAATCATCTGGGCGGAATATTCTCCGCTTTCAATACCGATATTATAAAAACGGTGGATTTTTACAAAAGCGGATTCCCCGCCCGCTACGGAGGACGGTTATCCTCCATTGTTGATGTGCGTACGAACGACGGCGATATGCAGGCATTCCACGGTACTTTTTCTATCGGACTACTGGACGGCAGGATACAGTTGGAAGGTCCTATCGTAAAAAATAAAACCTCGTTTAATATTGCCATGCGCCGCAGTTGGGTCGATCTGTTTACAGCCACGGCTTTCGGAATACGTAACCTAAGTAAAAAGCACGATCATTTGAACGGGCGTTATTCTTTTCAGGATATTAACGCTAAAGTGACTCACCGTTTTTCAAACCAAAGCCGCCTTTACCTAAGCTTTTATTCGGGAAACGATTATATGAAAATCCGTACCAAATCCTCAAAAGAAGATGAAATCAGAGACGAAAAAGAGCGAAAGGATCAAAAATTCAAATTGGAATGGGGAAATATCACCACATCGTTAAATTGGAATTACGTTTTTTCTCCCAAATTATTTTCCAACCTAACCGCAGTATATTCCAGAAATAAATCAAAATACATTTACTACAAAGACTATCGTCTTTATGACGAAAGGGAAAACGGAATAGAAAAGGAAGTCAATCATACAAATGCCAGTATCAATTCGTCGGTCAACGATATCGGTTACCGTATGGAATTCGATTACCATCCGTCCACTCTTCACCGAATCCGTTTCGGATCGAACTACCTGCATCATTCTTTCCGGCCGCAAAATAATCTTTCCCAAGATTTTTCGGGAACAAAAAACACCCGATTGGACACATTCGACCAGCACGTTTCCCGTTCCTACAACGGAAATGAAATTACAGTTTATGCAGAAGACGATATCACCCTACTACCGAATATGAAAGTAAATCTGGGAGTCCACTACGCGCTTTTCAATATCCAAAATAAGAATTATCATTCCATCGAACCCCGAATTGCCGTACAAATCGGAGTAAGTAAGGATATGTCCATAAAATTTTCTTATGTAGAAATGAGCCAGTTTGTGCATCAGCTTTCCAATACTTACCTAAATCTACCTACTGACTACTGGGTTCCTACTACCCGCAAAATAGGCCCGATGCACTCCCGGCAATTGGCAGCAGGATTTTATGCCCACCCTGTTCGTCAGTTACGCTTTTCCGTAGAAGGATATTATAAAACGATGAGTCGCCTGATAGAATATAACGGAGGGAATTCCTTAACCCCCTCCATAGATAACTGGGAAGATTTAGTACTAACAGGAAAAGGCCGAGCTTACGGAGCCGAATTCTCTTTGGCCTATGCAGAAAAGAAAACTTCTGCGGAACTGGCTTATACTTTGTCGTGGAGCAAAAGAAAATTCCCAAATCTCAATCAGAATAATTGGTATCCCGACAATTTCGACAGCCGCCATAAATTAAACATCACCATGCGTCATAAATTCACCCCCAAAATGGAACTATATGCAGGTTGGACATTCCACACCGGCTACCGCGCCACGGTAGCGACACAAAAGGTGGAAAGCCCTGTTGTTGTACCCGGTATAGGAACTTACCCGGATTTAGAATGGGTGTATGAAAAACCCAATAATTTAATATTACCGGCTTATCACCGCCTCGATATAGGTATGAATTTCCGTCGAATCACCAAACGGGGATTCGAGCGTACCTGGAACGTTAGTATTTACAACACTTATTGCCGGATGAATCCTCTTTATGCCGAAGTAATCCGGAATGGAAAGAACGGGTTTGTCGGTGTAGCGACCGGAGTTTTTCCCATCATTCCCTCATTTAGTTATACCCTTAAATTTTAAAGATATGAGAAAATTTATCTATCTGTCGATACTTGTTTTTTGTGGCGCATGTTCTTATCATTTCGATGTTAAAGAAATAGCAGAAGCTCCCAAATTGGTGCTCTATTCTTTTCCCGGCAATCAGGATACTACGTTTATTCAGGTTTCTAAAAGCATACCCATGAGCAGTAAACAGGACCAACAAACTGCATTATCCGATACAAAAATCACATTTTGTGTAAATGGAGAAGAAAAAGAGGTTCAATATGCTGAAAAAGATTCGACCTCTATCCCCCAAGCCTGCTACTATGTGTTAGGGAAATTCTATCCCGGCAACCGGATTGAGATAAAGGCCGAAGCCGAAAATTTACCGGCAGTATCTTCCCGGACTGAAATACCGGCTTTTTTTCCATTAAAGAAAATTAAACTGGTCAAAAAGCTCGACAACGGGAAGGAAAAAATCCAATTCCAAATTTCTCTTCAAGACGATCCTTCCGAAACAAATTATTACGGTATTATCATAGAAAGAATGATGGAATATTGGAATGACGACACTCTTTGGGGAAAACCTTATCATTGTTATATAGTAACTTTATTATTAGAATTAGATGAAGAACCTTTGTTACGGCAGACAGGAGCTTTAGACGAACTCTTTTGGGAAAACAATGAATTGTTCCACAGCAAGCTATGTATCTTCTCGGACGACAAGATCAATGGCCAAGAATACACTCTTCATCTAAATGATAGCTACCAAAAAAATTATGTTTCTCCTGATGGAACATACAGGAGTTCTTCTCATTATCGGGTCACTGTTCTCGGACTTTCCGCCGACTATTACCTATATGCCAGAAATATAATAGATTTGCAAAACAATGAACTGGGAAGATACGGACTATCCCCCTTACGCCCCGCTTATACGAACATCCAAAACGGCCTGGGAATCCTGGGCGGCTATTCAATAGTGCAATCGGAATGGTTGGAGAATTTATAAAGCCTGACTCTGAAAACAATAAAGCCTGAATTCAATACGAATTCAGGCTTTATTAGATATATCCCCAAATGAATGCTTTCGGCTTTCAAATCTTGATTTTCAATTTCTGGCCCGGTTTAATACCTTTTACATCCCTTTCGGTGATACCGTTCCACTTCATAATATCCTGATTGGAAACCCCCGGATATTTTTTAGCAATCAACCAAAGATTTTCCCCTTTACGCACGGTGTGGTAAACAAACTCACCGTCTATGGTTTCGATTTTCGGAGCCGATACCTGATTAGATTCTTTTCCTGTATAAGTCGCATTGTTTTTATACTCTGCCGCTTTCTTTTCCGGCACATAGATCACCAGCTTCTGGCCCGTACGGATCGTCATGCGTTTATTCAGGTTATTCCAGTATTTCAGGTCGGCGGTTTTCACATTAAACCTGCTGGCAATCGCCCCCGGAACATCACCGGACTTCACCGTATACACCATACGGGCACGTCCTTCCGTTCCCAGCGCCTTAGCATGCACTTTAAAGCGTTTATTAGGATCGGCAGTACGGTCGGAATCATTAAAATATTTGGAACGGTCACAGGCAAAAATTGTGTCCTGATTGTCGATAAAAGCATTCACATGATTATAAGGCATTTTCAGGGCATAACTTTTTCCAAATCCCGCCGGAACAATATCCGCCCGATACTGAGGATTCAGATCCCTCAACTCTTCCACCGATAAATCCAAATTTTTGGCAATCTGATCGAAATGCAGGGCTTCGCTCACCATGATACTGTCGCACATGGTCGGCAGATTGGATTCGAGAGGATAAATACCATGCTGCTTATAATAATTGAATGTATAAACCGCCGCTATAAAAATGGGAACATATCCGCGGGTTTCACTCGGCAAATGATAATAAATATCCCAATAATTCTTTTTACCTCCGGAACGGCGGATCGCTTTGTTCACATTTCCCGGTCCGCAATTATAAGCTGCGATCACCAGAATCCAATCCTCATAAATCCCATACAGATCACTCAAATATTGTACGGCAGCGCGGGTAGCCAGCACCGGATCGCGTCGTTCATCGATATAGGAATTGATTTCCAGCTTATACATCTTTCCGGTGGAATACATAAATTGCCACAAACCGCAAGCTCCGGCCTTAGACAAGGCTCTGGGATTCAATGCACTTTCAATGATAGGCAGGTATTTCAACTCCATAGGCAAACAAGCGGCATCCAATGCCTCCTCAAAAATAGGGAAATAATATTCACTTGCCCCCAGCATAGCAGCCACCTGAGAACGCCTCTTCACGGTATACATCTCAATGTAATTCTTAACAATCCCGTTATAAGACAACGGAACTGCCGATTGCAGGGAATCCAGCCGAAGCAGGTAGATAGAATCATCACAGGGAACAGCTATATTGCGGTTTGCCAGTACAAAAGCCGAATCCACATACTCCACACTATCCCGGCGGCTGGCATACCAAGAATTATAGTAATAGTCCAATTTCTCCATAAAGGATTCGGGGATGGAATCTTCCAGAACTCTCTCTTCCTGAATAACCTCCTGGTCATTTATCGTGTCCCTGCCAATATTCATGCCCATCATGTCATTACACACAAAGGCAAGTAAGGCTAAGATTAAAAGTCGCATCATCATTAAAACAATTAAAAATTAATGGTTAAACATAAACCGATAGATCCCCCGGTAAGCGGGCTATAATTTGAAGTAGGACGTAAATTAAAACTCAAGTCCTCGTCAATTTCAAAATCATAAAAATGTGCGTATACGGTGGCATCGATAATATTGATCGCATAAATAGCCGCCATCACAATAAAACACAAATCCCGGTTACGCTTAAAAGACGTTTTCCGGTTGCTCAGGGTGTTCTTAAACCACTGCTGACCTGCGCTGGTTTGCAGATAAGGGTCGGTTTCCACATCGAATCCCTTCGGAATATTGTCCCACGCAGGATTTTCCGGATAAGGCGTATTCGGATCTTTAACCTTATCTTCCAAATACTGTGAATATTCCACAAAAGCATCTTTATATTCCCGGAAACGCTTGTTATTCCAAATAATACCATATAAATCGGCAGCAATTCCCCCGTACAACACAGGCACTTTCCACCATTGCCCGTTATAGATCTGTCCCGAACCGGGAAGAGCCATTGCCATTAAAGTGGCCTTATGAGGGGAGTGAGGCTTCTTTACGACCTTTTCTACCGTTATGATTGTATCACCGACAGTCGCCACGCTAACCGTGTCCCGGTTTTCCATGTCGGCCGCCTGCACCTGTCCCAGCAATAACAGGATAGGGAAGATCAAAATCAGCTTCTTCAAAATATTCACCGCATCCACTCGTTTCTCATTCAACTTTATCCAGCAATTCGATAATTTTTTCCAATTCCTCGTCGGAACGGAAAGCGATCACGATTTTTCCCTTACCGTTTTCATTCCGCTTCAATTCGACTTTCGTATCGAAACAGCGGGATAAATGTTTCTGCAATTCGATATAATCCCCGATCTCGTTCGTCTTCTTCGGTTTCTCAGCCACAGGCTCCGGCACGACTTCCGGTTCCGGTTGCGGATTTGAAAGTTCACGCACAATCTCTTCCACTTTACGGACTGAAAAATCGTATTTCAATATTTGCTCGAAGATCATAAACTGGGTATCCGGATCCTCGATACTGATAATCGCACGGGCATGCCCCATGCTGATTTTCTTATCCCGGATAGCCAACTGTATTTGGGCAGGCAATTTCAACAAACGCAAATAGTTGGCAATCGTTGCCCTCTTTTTTCCAACCCTTTCGCTCAGGGCATCCTGGGTCAGTTGACATTCATCGATCAAACGCTGGTAACTGATGGCCACCTCTATCGCGTTCAGGTCTTCACGCTGGATATTTTCAATCAACGCCAACTCCAGCAGGCTATCGTCTTCGGTCTTTCTAATGTAAGCGGGAATCGTTGTCAATCCTGCCAATTTAGAAGCCCGGTAACGTCGCTCCCCGGCAATGATCTCATATTTCCCGTCCTCAACAATCCTCACCGTAATCGGCTGTACGATCCCTATCGATTTGATAGAAGCCGCCAGCTCGTTCAAAGCTTCTTCGTCAAACTCCGTTCTCGGCTGAAAAGGATTGGGACGTATATCTGCCAGGTTTAATTCCTGCATAGCCGAAACCACCACCTCTTTGAGTTGCGGTTCTTCGGCAGCGTCAGCAATTAGGGCTCCCAAACCCCGGCCTAACACATTCTTTTTTACCATATAGTGTATTACTCTTGATTTCTTTTCAACAATTCCTGTGCCAACTGCATATAATCCTCTGATCCACGACAAATTGCATCATACAAAATAGCCGGCTGCCCGAATCCGGGAGCTTCTGCCAGCTTTGTATTCCGGTTAATCAGTGTTTCGAATACCATTTCCTGGAAATTCTTACGGACTTCCTCCACCACCTGATTCGATAAACGCAAACGGGCATCATACATCGTCAACAAGAATCCTTCTATTTCCAATTCTGTATTCAAGCGTTTCTGAATCAGCTTCACGGTATTCAGCAATTTACCCAATCCTTCCAAAGCGAAATACTCGCATTGAACAGGAATGATAACAGAATCCGCCGCTGTCAGGGAATTCACCGTAATCAAGCCTAAAGAAGGCGAACAGTCTATCAATATATAATCATATTTATCCTGAAGAGGTGCAATTGCTTTTTTCAATATATTTTCACGATCGGGCATATTCATCATATCAACCTCTGCTCCCACCAAATTTATATTCGAAGGCAATAAAAACAAACGGTCGATTTCTGTGGTCAGCACCGCTTTCTCAGCCTCCAACCCGTCCACAAGACACTCATAAATAGTAGAATCACCTAACTTTTGCACATCATATCCCAAACCGGATGTTGCATTCCCCTGCGGATCCGCATCTACCAATAAAATTCTTTTTTCCAATACTGCCAGGCTGGCAGCCAAGTTTACAGACGTTGTCGTCTTTCCTACACCACCCTTTTGATTAGCAATTGCAATAATCTTAGACATAAATACCCATTTTATGATTATGTGGTAAAAGTACAATTAAAAAGTTTATCCGCCTGAATTTTGCCTTTATTTTTAATAACAAAACAGCCTTTTTTACTAACAGTTTGAAATACACAACTGTTTATCAACAAAATACAAAGCCTCTTCACAACCTTCCATTTTTCATCCCCCTCTTTTCGTTTTTCCCTCACATTATATTACTTTTACGCTCTAAACTTGAAAGAACCGGGCTACGGTTAGGTTTGTGTAAAAATTACAATCATGCTATTGGCAATTCAATTCCTACATCCAATATTTTTATACGGGCTTTTTGCCCTCGCGATACCTATTATCCTGCATTTATTCAGTTTTAGAAAATATAAAAAAGTATATTTCAGCAATTTTAACTTTCTTGCTTCCCTACAACAGCAAAAAAAGAACAGTTCCAAATTAAAAAATCTTTTATTGCTGTTTTTAAGGTTATTGGCGATCGCATCGATCGTGATTGCTTTTGCAACACCGTATATAACCCCCAAAAAGAATCCCCTTCCGGTAGAAAAAAGTTCAAAGATCATCGTTTACACGGATAACTCTTTTTCCATGTCGAACACCGGAACGAAAGGCAGTTTGCTGGAAGAAGCCAAAAAGCACTTGTTCGACATTATAAATGCTTATCCGGCAGGCACAAGTTTTGTTCTACTGACCAATGACGAAGCCCATAACGGCACGCTCACGAAAGACCAGGCCATTGCTTTGCTGCCTGGGATAAAGACAACGGCAAATGCCAAAAAGATTTCGGAAATACTGAAAGAAGCCCGTGAAATAACCGAGGGGCAACACTCTACCCTATTTGTCATTTCGGATTTTCAGAAAAAAAATTGTGATTTCCAAAGTATCCGGCCGGATTCAATTTTAGAAAAGGTATTCCTGGTACTCAGTCCCGAAAACCTGAACAACCTGTATATTAAAGACGTTGCGTTCGATCAGGCTTTCCACAAAAAAGACCAGGCCGATAAAATCACAATCACGCTGGTAAACGCTTCCGGCAAGGAATACAACAACGTACCCCTCAGCCTGACGATCAACGATAAAAAGAAAAGCCTGAACAAAGTGAATATTCCCGCAAACGGGGAAAAACAGGTCGAGATCAGCTACCAAAATACAGAAGACGGCTTTTATAAGGGAGTTGTCGAAATATCCGACTTCCCGGTGATATTCGACAATAAATTCTATTTTAGCTACGGCATCGACGATAATGCCGAAATCCTGTGCATCGAACAAAACGACCACAATCCTTTCTTTCAGAAATTATTTTCAGATTCTACCGCCTTTTCATGCACTTACCGGAATGTAAACCAAACGGTAAATATGAATTTCAGCCGCTATAACCTGATCATTCTCGACCGGGTAAGCAACATTTCTTCCGGGCTCGGAAGCGCCCTTGAAAATTATGTGCAAAACGGTGGAAACCTTTTTTTGATTCCGGGAGATAAGAATACGGTTGCAGCGCAAAATCGCCTGTTTCAGCAGATGCACGCCCCGCTATTAGGAAGCCCCGACACCAGCAGTACGATCGCCACCATTGAAACCCAGGCGGCTATTTTCCGGGACGTGTTTGAAAAAGAAGAAAAGAACCCGCAGCTTCCCCGGGCAAAACAATTCTACCATTTATCGAATCCGGGCAATAGCGAAAAACTGCTGATCGACCAAAAAGGTTTTACCGTATTGGCAGCCCAAACGTTCGGCAAAGGGAATCTCTACCTTTCTGCTTTCGACTATTCGCCGGACAACAGCGACATGGTCTACCATCCCCTGTTCGTGCCCCTTATGGTGAATATGGCATCGAATATGAATTCTGTCCTGAATACGTCCTATTTTCTGCATTCCGACAAGCCTGTTATCCTGAGTAATAAAATCACTCCCGACAATTCCCGGCTCCGGATCGTGAACACGGAACGCAATTTTGAATTTATCCCCGAAGCACGGAAAGATTTCAGCGGGAACCTGATCCTGGCCAACGCCAAAGAAATCCGCGATGCCGGATTATATGAAGTGGAACAAGACGGTAACCTGGTCGATGTATTGGCCTACAATTACAACCGGGATGAATCGCAAATGGAATTCTGTTCGGAAGAAGTCCTTCGGAAGCAATTCCCCGAAACGCGGATCGAAAATATTAAGAGCACACAACTCGACCGAAACAGCGAACTCGTAAAAGAAATTGTCCTGGAGGACAATAACAAATATCTTACTTTCTGGTTCCTTCTTTTAGCGATTATAACGCTATTATTGGAACAGGCGGTATGGAAAAAAAGATTAATGTGACAACAGCACAAGAAATTACAGAAGCATTAAAAGCTTTAGGCAATCCAGACAAAGCAAAGTACCTCTCCCGCTTTTTTAAGACAGGAAAGGGACAGTACGGGGAAGGCGACCTCTTCATGGGGATCACCGTTCCCGAACAAAGGAACATTGCCAAAAAATACCTGCATACGGATTTCGAAGACCTGGCAAGCCTGATCGATTCCCCCTATCATGAAGTGAGGCTGACCGCATTACTGATTGTGGTGTATAAATTTGAAAAGACCAAATCCCCCGACCTGCGGTCACAGTGCGTGGATTTTTATCTCCGCCATACCCGCTATATCAATAACTGGGATTTGGTAGACCTCACCTGCTACAAATTGTTAGGGGTGTGGCTGGAGGACAAAGACCGTTCACAACTTCACCACTGGGCGGTAAACGGTAATCTGTGGGAACAGCGGATTGCTATCGTCACCTGCATGCATTTCATCCATCAGAAAGATTTTTCGGATTTCCTGACAATTGCCGATCTATTATTACATCACCCTCACGACCTGATCCACAAAGCGATCGGTTGGCTGCTCCGGGAAGTCGGCAAAAAAGATAAAGAAACTCTGACCGCCTTTCTTTCCACCCGCTACCGGACGATGCCCCGCACGATGTTGCGCTACGCCATAGAACGTTTCCCGGAAGAAGAGCGTAAAGCCTATCTGACAGCGGAAATTTAAAATAATATCTTCCGGATGTTGGGAAAAACATCTTTCAGGAATATATTTGTAAACTGATACATCAATACATTATGATAAGTTATTTACAGGTTGACAATCTAAGCAAACGTTTTGGAGAGCAAATTTTATTTGAAGGAATTTCATTCGGTATCGGCAAGGGACAAAAAGTAGCCCTGATCGCCAAGAACGGAATGGGAAAATCAACCTTATTGCGTATCATTGCCGGGAAAGACTCCCCGGAAAACGGAAGCGTTATTTTCCGGAACGACATTACGGTGGGCTACCTGGACCAGGATCCCCTGTTAGAGCCTGAAAACACGGTTTTTGAAGAAGTTTTCAACTCCGATTCTCCAGTATTGAACCTGATAAAAGACTATGAAGCGGCCATCGCAGCTAACGACACAGCCGCTCTCGAAAAATTAATTCCGGACATGGATATTCACGCTGCCTGGGATTACGAGAATACAATCAAACAGATATTATCGGAGTTAAAAATCGCCACTTACGACAAAAAAATAAACACCCTTTCAGGAGGTCAGAAAAAACGTGTCGGACTGGCAAAAGTATTGATCAGCAATCCCGATTTTTTGATCCTTGATGAGCCGACGAACCATTTGGACATAGAAATGACCGAATGGCTGGAAGAATATTTGGAAAAATCGAACGCCACTTTATTAATGGTCACTCACGACCGTTATTTTCTCGACCGGGTTTGTAACCAGATCATTGAAATCGATGATCTCGGTTTATATAATTACAACGGGAATTATTCCTATTATCTGGAAAAACGCGAGGAACGGATCGAGAACCGGAATGCCATGATCGACAAAGCCAAAAACCTGCTCCGTACCGAACAGGAATGGATGCGCCGCATGCCTCAGGCACGAAGCCACAAAGCCCAATACAGGATAGACAATTTTTATAAACTTCAGGAAGTGGCTTCACAAAATACCGGAGATAAAAAGCTGGAATTGGACATCCAAGGGCAACGGCTGGGGAAAAAGATTCTGGAACTGGAACACGTGAACAAAAGTTTCGACGGACATTGTGTGTTACGGGATTTCTCTTATAAATTCGTCCGGGGTGAAAAAATCGGTATTGTCGGGAAAAACGGTGTCGGTAAATCCACCTTTTTAAACATCATCACCCGAAACCTCGAGCCTGACAGCGGATCGATCGAAATCGGAGAAACGGTCGTTTATGGATATTACAAGCAATCGGGCATACAATTCAAAGATGATGACCGGGTGATCGATATTGTAAAGAACATTGCGGAAAGGATCGACCTCGGCAACGGGCGGATCATGTCTGCTTCACAATTTCTGGAATACTTCATGTTTACCGATAAGCAGCAATATTCTCTGGTCGGAAAATTAAGCGGAGGGGAACGCCGGAGATTATACCTGCTCACCGTATTGATGAAAAACCCGAATTTCCTGATCCTCGACGAGCCGACCAACGACCTGGATATAGTCACCCTGAACGTATTGGAAGAATACCTGAAAAGTTTCCGGGGTTGCCTGCTGATCGTGTCACACGACCGTTTTTTCACCGACAAAGTCGTGGAGCGGATATTTGCCTTCGAAGGGGATGGAATCATTAAAGATTTTCCCGGTAATTATACGATCTATAAAAACCAAAAAGAAGAACAGTCCGACAAGGAACAAAAGGAAAAGAAAGAGAACACGGAAATCAGAAACACTCCCGTTCCTAAAGAAAAAAAACGTAAATTGACGTTTAAGGAACGTCAGGAAATGGAGCTACTGGAAAAAGACATGGATGCTCTGAACAATGAAAAAGCAGAAATTGAAAACGCTTTAAATTCCGGCTCCTTAACCCCGGCAGAACTTTTAGAAAAATCACAGCGTATCGCTGCCATTATCGATTCACTCGACGAAAAAGAGATGCGCTGGCTGGAATTAAGCGAAATCGGATAAAAACGTTTCCCGGCATGCAAAAGAAAGCACTGAACAGTAAAGGCAACGTTTTTATTTTTAACATCGTAAATCCACACAAGTAAGCAAGAAAGCCATGATCAAGAAAGCCATAACCGATTTTCTGAATAAATACCGGATTCCTAAAGAAGCCGGATTTATAATTGCAGTAAGCGGAGGAGCCGACTCGATTTCGCTTTTACACGCTTTCAAATACCTGAATCTGAAAATTCTGGCGCTACATTGCAACTTCGGGTTAAGAGGGAAAGAATCGGATATGGACGAGCAATTCGTGAAACGGTTTTGTGACACTTACGGCATTGCCCTCAGCGTAAAAAAATTCGACACCACCCTATATGCCAAAGAAAAAGGAATCAGCATAGAAATGGCTGCCAGAGAACTACGCTACAATTGGTTTGCAGAAATGAAAACCAGAAAAAAAATGGATTATATTGTAGTGGGACATCATGCCGACGATCTGGCCGAAACTTTTTTCATCAACATTTGCCGGGGCACGGGAATAAAAGGATTAACCGGAATAAAACCGATCAATGGAGACATCCTCCGTCCCCTGTTACCATTTCCCCGGACGGAAATTTTAAAATACATCGAAGATAATCAATTGGGCTACCGTACCGATTCTACAAATAATTCCCTGGATTATGTCCGCAACCGGATTCGTCATCAGGTTATCCCGGTGTTTAAAGACATCAATCCCGGTTTCCGCGAAACGATGGAAGAGAACTGTGAGGTGATGAAAGAAACCGAAGCGATTTTCCGCTATGGTATTCAGCAATTGCAACAGCAGGTGATGAAATACGAAGCAGATGAATTTTTGATCGATATTGAGAAAACACTTTCCACCCCTGCCCCCTACACCTTATTGTATGAAACGTTACGCCCCTTAGGTTTTAACAAAACGCAAATCCGCGACATCCTAAACACCCAAAACGCAAATCCGGGAAAACAATTCATGGCGGGGAAATACATACTGACCAAAGGACGCCGTTACTGGCGGCTTTTCAACAGCGAGCAACATCCGTCTTCTCATTTTATCGTGGAACAAACCGGAGAACACCGTATAAACGGCAAAATCTATCGTTTCACTTCATTCCCGGCATCCCCGGATTTCACAATACCTCAAACATCGACGGTGGCTTGCTTCGATGCAGATAAAATAAAATTCCCTTTGCTCGTCCGTAGCTGGCAAACAGGAGATTATTTCTGCCCCATGGGCATGAAAAAAAGCAAAAAGAAACTGAGCGATTTTTTCACCGATCAGAAATTCAGTGCCAAACAAAAAAAAGACTGCCTTCTTCTGGAATCGGAAGGTAAAATCGCCTGGATTATAGAACACCGGATAGACGAACGTTTTAAAATCACTTCCTTCACCCAACGCATCCTGCAAATAGAGATCGAAAACGAACAATCGGAAATGTAAAGAATTGATACATAAAATAAAAAGAGACCTCACGGCCTCTTTTTAACACACTAACAATAAATTTACTACACTTACAAAACTATATAATTCCTATATCTTGCGACAAAGATATACAACTAAAACGTTTGCACAAACTTTTTTGAAAGAAAAATTCTTTATCTGCTTACATTTTTTACAAAATGGGAAGCAATAAGTAATAATCACCTCAAAAGCAGCCTTTTCAATAATTTTTCCATACCACCCTCTGATTTGTCAATTTTTATATTTACATTTGTAGAATTATAAAGGAAAAGACTTAAATTATTCAACCCATAGTCTACCATGAAAACAAAAAAATTACTTATCTACATTTTGGTTTGTACTTTCATTGCAGGTTTACTTTCTTCCTGCGCTATCGATAAAAAATGTCCTGCTTATTCACACGTCACTTCGGCATCAACGGATATTCCGGCTTAAGTGAAATCGTTTGTGTGCTTTTTTTGCGCAGTTTTAAATTTCAGATGCAACAAATAAGCAGCTTTATTATAACTTTGAAGTGAAATTTGAATCATTAATAACCTTAAAAAATAACGAAAATGTCAAAGATTAAAGTTGGTATCAACGGATTCGGCCGTATCGGTCGTTTGGTTTTCCGCGCAGCAATGACCAGAAACGATATTGAAATCGTAGGGATTAACGACCTTATCGATGTGGATTACATGGTATATATGCTGAAATACGACACCGTACACGGTCGTTTCAACGGAACTGCAGAAGCTAAAGACGGAAAATTGGTCGTAAACGGTCAGGCTATCCGCGTAACTGCAGAAAAAGATCCTGCAAACCTGAAATGGAATGAAGTTGGTGCTGAATATGTTGTTGAATCAACAGGTCTTTTCCTGACCAAAGAAAAAGCTGAAGCTCATATCAAAGCAGGTGCAAAACGTGTTGTGATGTCAGCTCCTTCTAAAGACGACACCCCTATGTTCGTAATGGGTGTAAATAACAAGAAATATGCCGGAGAAACTATCGTTTCTAACGCTTCTTGTACAACCAACTGTTTGGCTCCCCTGACCAAAGTTATCAACGATAAATTCGGTATCATCGAAGGTTTGATGACTACGGTACACTCTACCACCGCTACACAGAAAACCGTTGACGGTCCTTCTATGAAAGACTGGAGAGGTGGACGTGCTGCTGCTGGCAACATCATCCCGTCCTCTACCGGTGCAGCTAAAGCTGTAGGTAAAGTTATTCCTGAACTGAACGGAAAACTGACCGGTATGTCATTCCGCGTTCCGACATTGGATGTTTCTGTAGTTGACGTTACTTTCCGTTTGGCTAAAGAGGCTTCTTATGACGAAATCAAAGCTGCCATCAAAGCTGCTTCTGAAGGCGAAATGAAAGGTATCCTCGGATATACCGAAGACGAAGTTGTTTCTTCTGACTTCTTAGGTGATGCCCGTACTTCAATTTTCGATGCAAAAGCTGGTATCGCTTTAAATAAAAGCTTCGTTAAATTGGTATCTTGGTATGACAACGAATGGGGATATTCAAACAAAGTTCTTGAATTGATCGTTCACATGAATACTGTAAAATAATCAGTAAACATAGATTTTAAATGCCGTCCTTCGGGGCGGCATTTTTATTTTATATCCTTTTTTATTGATTCCCTCTTATCAATTTTTCGAAATCAGGAATCGATGAAGTCAAGCTATCATAAACCGGGAAATTCAGGAATACAGGAATATAAAATCATTTCCCTCCTATTGGCGCGCATCCGTCCTCTGATCGTGCTAACCTTTTAAAGAGATCAACGAAATGTCCCCCCCCCGATTCGCGCGGCTTAAAAAGCTTTTCACCACAGGCAAAAGAATGTCACCAGAAAAGGAACACAAAAATCCACCGTCATCCCATGAAAAATAGATATAATCACAAACTCTTTTCCAGAAAAACGGGTGATAACGGGCAAAGTAGTATCCATACTCGTTGCTCCTCCACTGGATATGGGGGCGAGCTTTCCGAAATACCTCACCATCAAAGGAGCGCATAATAAAGTGATAATTTCCCGCATGATATTTGAAGTCAGGGCTATTGTCCCCAATTCAGCCCCTTTGTATTGGGTGATAAAAATACTTGAAAGTGAATAATATCCGAATCCGGAACCAACGGCCAAACAATCGGAAAGGCTACGTCCGGGCAGTGCCATACTCACCAACGCCACACCCGCCAAAGTGCCGACAATAGTCCCCAAAGGAACAAACACAATCTTCCACTGTTGTTGTTTCAAAGCTTGCAGGGCTTTCCGATCGCTTCCTACACTGATTCCTACCAGAAACATCAGGACATACAGCGCATACAATGCCACTTGTTCTCCCTTCAACCATTCGGGAACTTCTCCGAAACGTCCAAGACAAATCCCAACAACAAAAAAAGCGACAATAATTAAACTCCCTTTCATTTCAATCTCCCTACCAATAAAACAGGATTATCATCTAAAGATATTTTTTCCTGCCATTTTTTCAAATTTTCCTTGATCTTCTTATCCACATCTTCCAGCTTGAGCACCTGGGGAATTGCTTCCACCAGCATAGAAGCCGGATATACCCAATAAAACAACTCTCCGTTCTGAATTTTCAAATCCTGTATATTCCTATAAACTAAAGTAAAACGGTCGTCCCACACTTTTTCAAAAGAAGCTAATTTCTTATCTGCTTTATCATAACAATAAAAAACATTGGAATACGTGATGTTAGTCACCGAATTAACGGTATTTTGTTCAATAATAGTTCTAACTGTCAGAAATAAAAAACGGGGCGATTCTCCATTCACTTCCACTTCCTGCCGCGCCCCTACTTTAAAAATCCACTTAGGTAATAAATTCCCACCGATGAATTGAAAAACCGTGTCACACAAAAAGGGAGTATAATAATAGTCTTGTCCTACCTGTGACACCAATTTACGTCCATTATAGGAAAGAACATCCTGATTAGGTGGACAGGGTATTCCCTGCAAATACTTCCCGTCAGCATCCTGAATGTAAATTAAATTTTTCGTGCTTTCACATTTAAAGGGAGCCATTAAAATACGCCCGCTATCCAAAGGCAAAAAACTATTGTAAAAACGATCCTTTGTACTTCCCTGAAAATCCGAAAACCCTTCGTTTTCCCCTATGCCGAAGATTTTTCCTCTCCCGAAATCATCCAGTAAATAAATCTTTCCATTTTTCACCCGTGCATCCTGAAATCCCTCAAATTCACCCGGAGCACGCCCTTGAGTGGCTATGGTACGCAAGAAATGCCCTTCGCGGTCAAACCTCATAATCTGATCACGTTGCATCACAATAATACAGGAATCTTCCAGCCAATAACTCGCTTTTCCATCCACCAGGCAATTATTCTCAGTTTCAAGCCTGATCATCTGAATATCATCAGCCAATTTTGAAAGAGCCAGGAGATTATAATGGACAAGCGAATCATTCCCAGCCTGTACCTTTGTAAAATCAATAACCGTGGTTTCAATTCCCCGGTCATTCGTCACCGTTAAATATTTATCCGGACTTTTACAAGCACCTACCAAACAAAAACTAAAAATAATGGTAAATATAAATTTCATTGCTTATTTTTTATCAGGAGAAAAAAAGAAATGATATACCCCCCATGCACACAACACGCTTCCTCCCACAGCTCCCAACGTCAACCATAAAGCTTCTCCGCCTATCGTTCCGAGATTATCCATAATTTTCGGATCTCCTCCCACATTCAGCCCCAATAAGAACAATAAAATCCAAATGGCCACAGTAATCAGGGGAGAAATAAATTTCAAATTCCGTTTCCGGAAATAAAACCCAAGCACAATTCCGCACACCATCAACCCTATAACGATCAACATAATCTACTCAAAAATTCATTATTTTCACAAAAATACGCAAAAACTTTATATTTCAAAGTTATAGCCCTATAAAAGAAAATAGACAAAGAATAACCCCGACAGGAAAATATTTATCGGAAAACATGATCCGATTAAGCGCATTATTTGCCTATGGGAACATTTCGATCCATTTTTTAATGATTATATTTGTATTGGAAAATCCAACATAGCCCGGATCGTAACACACCCAAAGATATGGCACAATCGTTCAAACAACTGTACCCTTCATTAATCCTGATTGCTGCATACTTCATCGCCGATGAACTGTTCAGTCCGGTATATAGTGTACTTTTTATCTTTCTATTGGGGGTAACTGAATTCATTTACACCCGAATCCGGGAAAAAGAAAACGACAGGATCATTTTATGGACGACCTTGTTCTTCTGTATACCCGGAATACTTTCCATATATGCACCAAATTCTAAAATCGCAGAATTACAGCCAGCCATCATTGAGAGTGCTTTATGCCTCCTGTTAGGGGTAATCGCTTTTTCACGCATAAACCTTACCTCTACCCTTCCGGCCAATTACCGTAAAACCATACAACTGGATGCAACTCAGCAGAAAGCTATTAAGAGGCTATTCAAAATACTATTCTTCATCTTTTGTATCCACAACCTGTTCGCCTATATAGCCCTTCTGATTTTTTCAGAAACGACAGCTTCTTTCATTACAGGCCCGCTCCTGTATATGATTGTCGGAGTATTTTTCATTACTATTTTTATACGCAACCAAATTCTAAGAAAAAAAATGCAAAAAGAAGAATGGCTTCCCCTGGTCAATGAAAAAGGAGAAATCACAGGACAAGCTCCCCGCAGCGTGTGTCATTCCGGTTCTAAACTGTTACACCCGGTCGTACACCTACACATCATAAATGAAAAAAATGAATTTTTCCTTCAGAAAAGAAGCCTGAAAAAAGATTTATTACCTGGATTCTGGGACACAGCCGTAGGAGGCCACATCGGTTTGAACGAAAAAGTGGAAGATGCTTTAAAGCGGGAAAGTTTTGAAGAACTGGGAATCAACGACTTCGAAGCCCGGTTCATCGGTAATTATGTATGGGAAAGTCCACGGGAAAAAGAACTGGTCTTTTCATTCCTATGTACCCATTATGACCACATCCGAATAGATAACGACGAAGTGGACGAAGGAAAATTTTGGACGGCCGGGGAGATTGAAAAAGGCATCACTCAAAACCAACTTACTCCCAATTTCATACATGAGTATCAAACCTTGCTCAAAGAAGTGATAAAAGGGAAAAATTTCCACCAATAACACCCCGAAAAGAAATCTCCTCCCTGAACTCATCCTCAATGAGGCTTTCTAAAAACTTAATACCTATAGTTTTTGGTCTGCGCCATGGAACTTATCCAAACGAAGAAACGGAAATACACCTATACAACTCACTCTTTGAATTATTACATTCTTACTTTTATCACAGAAAAAAAGAAGGGTCTTAATTGCTATTAAATTTTAAGCGGGAAAACCAAGATTCCCGCTTTGTACGCTGGGACACAAACTACCGGAACATCCTCAAACCACCGAAACAAACCCTCAGAAACAGTCCACTGCCAGCGGCTTTCAACAGATCCGCCACTGAATGTATAAATGTTTGTATATAAACCATTTACGATAGGTATCATCTAAAACTGTTAAATCGTCCGATTCCATTTTTTTATTCCCTAATATATCCTTTCTTTGTAATGGTTATGGACGACAATATTCTCGAAAAATTAAAAATATTAGCGGAATCTGCTAAATACGACGTATCCTGTGCATCCAGCGGTACTTCACGGTCACATAAAGCCGGAGGTATCGGGAGTGCCGCAGGTTGGGGAATTTGTCATAGCTTTACAGAAGACGGGCGGTGTGTATCTTTATTGAAAATCATGCTCACGAATCACTGCATATACGATTGTGCCTATTGCATCAATCGCCGGAGCAATGACCTGAGGCGTGCCACCTTCTCTGTAACGGAGCTGGTAAACCTTACCATTGAATTTTACCGCCGCAACTATATCGAAGGACTGTTTTTAAGCTCCGGAGTTGTCCGTAACCCGGACTACACCATGGAAAGACTGGTGCGGGTGGCAAAGGATTTACGCCTGCAATACCGTTACAATGGATATATACACCTGAAAAGTATTCCCGGAGCCAGCCGTGAATTAATTCAGGAAGCCGGATTATATGCCGACCGTTTAAGTGTCAATGTAGAAATACCGAACGAGCAAAGCCTTCAGCTTCTGGCTCCGGAAAAAGATTTTCAAAGTGTGTTTACTCCCATGCGCTACATTCAACAAGGAGTGCTGGAAAATCAGGAAGACCGGAGAAAATTCCGGCATACCCCCCGTTTTGCTCCTGCCGGACAAAGCACGCAAATGATCATCGGAGCCAGTCCGGATCAGGATAAAGATATACTGAAGCTATCTTCAAACCTCTATAAACGGCCTACCTTAAAAAGAGTGTATTACTCGGGATTCGTTCCGGTAAATGCTTACGACCATCGGCTTCCGGCCTTAAAGCAACCGCCGTTAGTCAGGGAAAACCGACTGTATCAGGCCGATTGGCTGATGCGGTTTTACCATTTTCAGGCCAACGAGATTGCAGACGACTCGTATCCCGATCTGGATCTGGAAATCGATCCCAAACTCGCCTGGGCACTGCGGAATCCTGAAAAATTCCCCGTAGACATCAATAAGGACGATTATGAAATGATTCTCCGTGTTCCGGGAATCGGGGTGAAATCGGCAAAATTAATTGTGGTGTCACGCAGATATGCCCGCCTGGGAGTAACCCAGTTAAAGCGTATGGGGATAGTTATGAAAAAAGCCCAATATTTTATCACCTGCCATGAATTACCTCATTTCACAGTTCATGAAGCGAAACCGGAAAACGTGCGCCGCCTGCTCACCCAAAACAGCCGGAAAAAAATAGACGACAAGCAATTGATCATTCCATTTGAAGAATTTCAATCATGACAATATTCAGGTATGATAAAAGTTTTGAAGGGCTGTTATGTGCGATATTCGAAGCCTATACCGGAAAACTTTTTCCGGAAAAATTAATAGCGGAAAATGAACCTCCTCCTCTATTTGTGGACCATATCATCAACATTGCAACCGATAAAGCCAAAGCAAACCGGGTATGGAAAGGTCTGGAAAAGAAATTAACTCCAGGAGGACTCTCTTTTCTCACCATGACCTGGTTGTCGGAACTTCCCGAAATCGACATGCTACTCTTCCGGTATATCCGTAAAGCCCTCGATTCCCCGCAATCTATCGAATTGAATTTCGGCGATCCCGATATACTCGAAGTTTCGAAAATATGGAAAAAAGTAAGCAATGAAAAAGAAAGGATCATCCAATTCACCCGTTTTCAGAAAACCGCCGACAATATTTTTTTTGCTCCGATAGAGCCTGTCCACAATGTGTTATCTCTGGTCACCAGACACTTTCAAGACCGCTTCGCCAGCCAAAAATGGATCATCTACGATATGAAACGGGACTATGGTTATTTTTACGACCTTTCTACGGTAACGGAAATACATTTTGAAAATAAACCAACCTCCTCCTCTTCCGGTAAACTCGACGAAGAACTGCTCGCTGAAGACGAAAAAATATTTCAAAAGCTCTGGAAAGAATATTTTAAATCCATTACGATCAAAGAGCGTCTCAATCCCAAATTGCATCGTCAGCATTTACCTGTCAGGTTTTGGAAATATCTAACCGAAAAACAATAATTTTCTCAAAGAGATCACGAATCGCCTTGCGTTTCATATTCTTCCTATTCCATAATATGTATTGCCCGAAACACAAAAAGAAAGCGTCCGTTTTCACGGACGCTTTTTTCAATTAAGTGGATTTTTATCCCAAATATGTTTTCAATAATTTACTTCTTGAAGAATGGCGCAATCTACGGATTGCTTTTTCTTTGATCTGGCGTACACGTTCCCGTGTCAGACCGAATTTTTCGCCGATTTCTTCCAATGTCATTTCCTGAGTGTTGATACCGAAAAACAATTTAATAATATCGCGCTCCCGCTCGGTCAATGTAGACAATGCCCTTTCCACTTCAGTGGACAATGACTCGTTGATCAAAGTACGGTCGGCAATAGGAGAATCATCGTTTACCAACACATCCAGCAAACTGTTGTCCTCTCCTTCAACAAACGGAGCGTCAACAGAAATATGACGTCCTGAAACTCTCAAAGTGTCGGCCACTTTCTCTGCCGGGAGATCAAGACTGTCGGCCAATTCTTCCGGAGAAGGACGGCGTTCGTTTTCTTGCTCAAAACGAGAAAATGCCTTGTTGATTTTGTTCAGAGAGCCTACCTGATTCAGGGGCAGCCGCACAATACGCGACTGTTCTGCCAAAGCCTGAAGGATAGACTGACGAATCCACCATACTGCATAAGAAATGAATTTGAAACCTCTTGTTTCGTCGAATTTCTCGGCAGCTTTAATCAATCCCAAATTACCTTCGTTAATAAGGTCGGGAAGACTCAAGCCCTGATTTTGATACTGTTTTGCAACGGAAACCACGAAACGTAAATTTGCCCTTGTCAACTTTTCCAACGCCCTCTGATCACCCTTCCTAATACGCTGAGCCAGTTCCACTTCCTCCTCCACAGTAATCAAATCTTCTTTTCCAATTTCCTGCAAGTATTTGTCCAGGGATGCGCTTTCCCTATTTGTAATTGATTTTGTGATTTTTAGTTGTCTCATACTATCTTTTTATACCACTGCAAACGTTTTGCAAAGGTAGTGTTTTTAATCCATTAAGCAATTTGTAAATTAGGCCAATCTAAATTTATTAACATTTTTTAATTTTGAAGTGAGAAAGCGAAATATTCAACCCTTCCCCTCGGACTCACTGCGGTAACAAAAACTCCCTCATTACCAGCTGCTTTCAACGCTCTTTCCAAGTCCTCTTCATCATAAACGACGGTATTATTTATTTTAAGAATAATGTAACCTTCGGATAATCCGGCAGATTTAAATTTACCGCTCTTCAATTCCTGTATTTTTACTCCCTTATTCAGGCGATAGCGGTAACGGTCGTCCTTACTCAAAGGAGTAACTTTTGCACCGAGCACTCCAAAATCTTCTTTTCCGGTAATAACAGGATCACCATAAGAATTTTGCAAAGTCACATCCATCACCTTCGTCTGTCCGTCCCGGTTCACTTCAACCTGTACCACAGCACCCGGATTGTATTTCACCAATTGTTCCTGGAACTCTGCCGGAGTAGTCACATCGAAGCCATTCATTTTAACGATAACGTCCCCTGATTTTAAACCTGCTTTACGGGCAGCACCGCCTTCCATCACTTCAGCGACATAGATACCGGATTGTTGTTTCAACTTTAATTCCTTAGCCACGGCGGGGGTCACTTCGTGCATAGAAATACCGAAAACAGCCCGTTGCACTTTACCATATTCTTTCAGGTCGCTGACCACTTTACGGACAATGCTCACAGGTACGGCAAAAGAATAACCGGAATAACTTCCCGTGGGAGAATAGATCATGGTATTGATTCCTATCAACTCTCCTTTCGTATTTACAAGAGCTCCACCGCTATTTCCGGGATTAACGGCAGCATCGGTCTGCAAAAATGATTCCAGATTCATTTGTCCTCCCAAAGCCCTTGCTTTGGCGCTGATAATTCCCGCCGTCACGGTAGAACTCAGATTATACGGGCTTCCTACGGCCAAAACCCATTCTCCCAGCACCACATCGTCCGAACTTCCGTATTCAATAGGTTGTAATCCTTCTGCATCTATTTTCAGCAGGGCAATGTCGGTATTCCGGTCACGCCCAATAATCTTTGCCTGAAACTCCCGCTTATCGTTCAAGGTGACAATCACCTGGTCGCTGCCTTCCAGCACATGATTATTCGTAATGATGTAACCGTCCTCCGAAATAATAACTCCGGAACCGATTCCCAATCCCCGGGGAACTTCCCGTGTTTGAGGCTGTGCGCCAAACCAAAAATCAAGCAGGGAATTACCGCCGACGTATTGCCTTTGCATTTCCAGCGTTTTCACGTTAACCACTGCCGGAACTGTTTTTTTGGCCGCCAGCCTTAAGTCTACACTTCCCGCTCCACCGACAAATTCAGATTCCTGTACATTGTGCACCACCGGACGCACTGCTCCGGGACCGACAATTTCATGTTGTAACACAGGTTGTATATTTTTAGGCTGCATATTATCTACGATAAGAAAAGCAAGCACACCACCTGCGATACCTAATAGAAATGGAATAACAAATTTAATAGCTCTCATATTCTTCATCATTTAATTAAATCTTACGTCTCCTTATTACTCTCTTATACGCAAGATTAACAATTTCTTTGCCAATCATTTATTAATAAACTCTTAATTAGCAAAGCTTAACATCGAATCATAATTATTTATACGATGTAAAAAAACCTTTACTCTTTAGGAGAGTAAAGGTTCATTTTATATGAAAAAATATGAATTATTTCTTGGGTTCTTCCGCCTTGTTAAATACGGCTACGACTTTGTCTTTTGATTTCAACGAGAGCAAACCGTCTTTAATCGAATAAGTGTCTACGGTTTCCAATGCTTTAAAGAACTCCGTTTCCAGTTGCAGGTCGGGACAGGCCATTCGTGTTGCCCCTAACGGAGAGAATTTCAGTTTATCCCCATCCATTTCATAATTCCCGAAGAAACGATTACATCCTCCTCTTCCACTTACTTTCTTTTCTGCCTCATTGAACTGAAGATATACTTCACTATTGTTATCGGTCAACTTTACCTCCCTGTCATTCAACGACTTCAATTCCCATTTCACACCATCCAATTTCGCCATATTTTTAGATGAATTACAGCTCACTCCAAACAGCGCCAAACAGAACAACAATAATAAACTTTTCATTATTATACTTTTAAATTATAATTTCCTGCCATATTCTTCATCAAATAGTATGCCAGAAATGCATGTAAAACTTACATTTTGTCATATACAGGACTGACATTCCGCCGTCCGGTACTCATTTTTCCCGCCTATTCCATTCGATTTCAATTTCTTTGCACAGTCTGATAACCAACAAACCGGAAATATCCGAGATTCGTATCGTAAAAGTAAAAACGGATGTTATATTCGTTGGGAGTCTGATAAAAGTTATTTTGCAAGGTCACCAGATCGGGAGTGCGTTTATCCTTAGGCACAACCGCATACATATAATCATAATTTCCCTGCTTTAATTCTGCCTGTCCGGTATATGCCTTGTTCTTAAAATCATAATCCATTTTCAATTCCGGCAATAACTGCCAGCGGGAAAATTTCCCATACACATAGACATCCGCATCCGGAATCGGTTCCGAATAAATGGCAAAATGCACAATAACATAATCCGCCCCCAATTCAGGGTCTTGAGTGTTTTCTGCCTGTATATAAAAATTTCCGTATTGATTGGCAATCGGAGTATAGGCCGTTGGAACGGTGCCCGGCTGTAAAATAAAATTATACATGCCCTCCGGCCCTTTCACCACATCTTTCACATATTGGGTATAATACACCAGACTCGTACATGAAAAATTCCGGAAAGGCGATAAGCCGTTAAAAATATTATTCGTTCCGTCTCCATACACTAACTGCCCTTGCCGGACAAAAGTGGGAACGAAATCACGCCGGGAATTGGGATCCTGATTCCGGGTCACATAGGCCTTTACATCGCGCATCGGATTATAAACCGGTAAACTCTCATAGTTCACCGTGAAATTTAATTGCTGAGAAGTATAAAGAGTGGCCGGATTAGGACTATTGGATAAGGTTGCCGTTATTCCCACCTTGTTTTCCAAAACTGAAAAACGCTGAGCAACAACAGCACTGTCCGGATTTTCATCATTAAAGATCTGCAACAAGTAATTTCCCGATAGCTTAATACTGACGTCGCTATTCGGTAATAATAAGGAAAAACGGGTATACTGCACGGTTCCGCTATTGGTTGAATAATTATAATCATTCAGCGGATTGCTGAAAAATCCGGTCAAATAATTGAACGGGCTTAGATTCGAATTTTTCCAATCGGGATCGCAATGTTGTATCCGGTATGAATAAGTGTTCACATCGGGACTCAAATCGTCAAAACCGAAATATAATTGCTGCCCGCTTCCTAAAATTATAATCGGCTCGGCAAACGGTTTTCCCACAGGATAACACTGTATGGTCTGTATCTTGCTCTGTGCCACAACCTGTCCGCAAACGGACAGGAATAAAAATATCGAGTAAAAAAAAATTTTCATTAACCCTGCAATTAAAATCTAATTAACGACAAAATTACGTAATTGGTTTGTATATTTGCGCTTTATTTGAGGAAACCATAATCATTAACAATTTAAAATAACATGTCCAAGGTAATCAAATTAAAAAAAGGCCTTGATATTAAGCTGAACGGAGAAGCGGAAAAAGTGGTGAAGCCAGCAGGAAAGATCGCTTTCTGTGCACTAAAGCCCACAGATTTCCGGGCAGTAACTCCCAAATTGGCTGTCAAGGTCGGTGATGAAGTGAAAGCGGGGGATGTATTATTTACGGATAAAGCACATCCTGAAGTTAAATTCACGGCACCTGTAAGCGGAATCGTTGAGACCGTAAACCGGGGCGAACGCAGAAAACTGTTAGAAGTGGTTATCAAAGCAGACGCAGAAATCCAATATCAGGATTTCGGAGCTGCCGATGTTAACACATTGAGCAGGGATGAAGCAATCAATAAAATGCTCGATAGCGGCGTATGGCCTGTTATCCTCCAGCGTCCTTATCAGATTATCGCCGATCCCGAAACCACCCCTAAAGCAATTTTTGTATCAGGCTTCGATTCAGCCCCACTGGCTCCGGATTATGAAACTATTCTTACCGGACGGGAAAAAGACCTGCAAACAGGTTTTGATTGCCTCAAAAAATTGTGTGGCAGGAACGTAAATCTGAATTTACGCAGCAATACCCCTTCGACATCTATTTTCAGCAAAATGAAAAATGTCGATATTAATTATTTCGACGGACCTCATCCGGCAGGAAATGTAGGTGTTCAAATCCATCATTTGAACCCGATCAGTAAAGGAGAGCTGGTTTGGACAGTCAATGCGCAGGATGTAGCCATGATCGGCCACCTGTTCAACACCGGACATTTCAATGCTGAAAAAATTATCGCCCTCGCGGGTTCGGAAGTAGAGAAACCGTCCTATTACCATTCCATTTTAGGAGCATCCATCAGCAGTATCGTGGATGGGAAATTGAAAAACCAGGTACATCAGCGTATTATCGCCGGAGATGTACTGACGGGTATAACTGTGGAACCAAACAGTTTCCTGAGTTTCTACGCTAATGAAATCACTGTGATCCCGGAAGGTGACCACTACGAATTTTTAGGCTGGGCAACTCCCGGATTCAATAAATTTTCTGCTTCAAAAACATTCTTCTCATTCTTATGCCCGAAGAAACAATACACGCTCGACACCAATTATCATGGGGAACGCCGTGCCTTTGTAGTTTCAGGACAATATGAAAAAGTATTCCCGATGGACATTTATCCGGTTTATTTGTTGAAAGCGATCCTCGCAGGCGACATCGATCAGATGGAACAATTGGGAATCTATGAAGTTGCCCCGGAAGATATGGCTTTATGTGAATTTGTTTGCACATCGAAAATCCCGGTTCAAAAAATCGTAAACCAGGGAATAGAACTGATGATGAAAGAAACAAACTAAATTCCCGGAAGTGCCCTGTAAGCCAAAACGGACGTTACAGCACTGCCGGCTTTAAATGTTCTGTAAGATTGTAACTTTGAAACTTAAAATAACATGAATTTTTTACGAAATTTCTTAGATAAGAAAAAGCCTAACTTTGAAAAAGGAGGAAAATTTGAAAAATTCCATTCCGTTTTCACAGGTTTTGAATCTTTTCTTTTCGTGCCGAACAAAACGACAGCGTCGGGAGCACACATCCGCGATGCCGTCGATCTGAAAAGAACCATGATTATCGTGGTCCTGGCATTAGTTCCGGCACTTCTTTTCGGTATCTACAATGTAGGTTACCAGCATTTCAACGCACTGGGAGCTTTAGCCGAAACTTCATTTTTTCAAATGTTTTTCTTCGGTTTATGGAAAGTGCTGCCTATGATTATCGTATCCTATGTCGTAGGATTGGGTATCGAATTTGCGGTAGCGCAAATCAAAGGCCATGAAATTAATGAAGGATTCCTGGTTTCCGGTCTTTTAATCCCGATGATTATGCCTGTGGAGGCTCCTCTGTGGATGATCGCCGTTTCTACCGCATTCGCCGTCATTATCGGCAAGGAAATATTCGGAGGAACCGGAATGAATATCTGGAATCCGGCATTATTGGCACGTGCCTTTTTCTTCTTTTCCTATCCATCGAAAATCTCCGGAGACGCAGTTTGGATTGCCGACAAGCCGGACACCTTTTCAGGTGCAACGCCATTGGCCGAAGCTGCTTTAGGCATGCCTGTGAGCCACGACCTGAACACCATGTTCTGGGGCTTGATCCCGGGGTCTATCGGTGAAACTTCCACCTTCTGCATCCTGCTGGGAGCGATTGTTTTATTAGCAACCGGAATTGCAAGCTGGCGTATCATGTTCTCTGTTTTTGTCGGAGGATTTTTAATGGCAACCCTTTTACAGTTCACTTTGCCCGAATCTAATCCGTATGCACATGTAACGGCATTGGAACAATTGGTTATGGGAGGTTTTGCATTTGGAGCCGTATTCATGGCCACCGATCCTGTTACCTCGTCACAAACCAATACAGGAAAATATATCTACGGACTTTTGGTGGGCTGTATGGCCATCATCATTCGTTGTATCAACCCCGGCTATCCGGAAGGTATGATGCTGGCGATCCTGTTGATGAATACCTTCGCTCCGCTGATCGACTGGTTTGTCGTACAGGCCAATATCAAACGCCGTTTGAAGAGAGCTAAAGTTATCGCACAATGACGATTTATCTATAAAGAAAAACAAGATGAATAAACAAGGTAATACATATACATTCCTCTATTCTATTGTATTGGTCGTAGTGGTGGCTGCCCTTTTAGCAATTGTAGCCCTCTCCCTTCAGCCGGCACAAAACAGAAATATTGAGAATGAAAAAAGACAGAATATCCTGCGTTCGGTGAACATATCGTCTACGCCGGAAGATTCAAAAGCATTGTTCGACAAATATATTGTCAAACAATTTATAGTAAATTCCAAAGGTGAAGAAATTGCCGGAGATGCTTTTACGGTAGATTTGGCAAAACAATCTAAAAAAACGTGTGAAGAAAAATTACTCCCGGTATTCGTAGCCAATATCGACGGAGCAACCAAGTATATTCTTCCGATTTACGGAAATGGGCTGTGGGGCCCTCTGTGGGGATATATTTCTTTGAACGAAGATAAGAATACCGTATATGGAACTGTTTTCGACCACAAGAGTGAAACTCCGGGTCTGGGTGCTGAAATCACTACACCTCAATTCCAAACTCAATTCGAAGGAAAAATGATCTTCGATAATTCACAACTGGTATCTATCCTCGTGAAAAAAGGAGGCGGGGCCACCGGAGCGCACGAAGTGGATGCAATTTCCGGCGGTACGATTACTTCCAAAGGAGTTGAAACCATGATCAAGAATTATTTAACCTGTTACGAATCATTCTTAAAAAATAAATAACCATGAGCGATAAAGAAACATTATTTTCAGCCAAGAACCGGCAATTATTGCTCGGTCCTTTGAGCAAAAATAACCCGGTCATTATCCAGGTTCTGGGTATATGTTCTGCTCTTGCGGTAACGGCCAAATTACAGCCGGCCATTGTGATGGCACTATCGGTAACGGCAGTAACGGCTTTCTCCAACGTGATCCTCTCCCTATTGAGAAATACGATTCCGACACGAATCCGTATTATCGTGCAATTGGTTGTTGTTGCAGCCCTGGTTATCATCGTCGACCAATTATTAAAAGCCTTTGCTTACGATATTAGCAAGCAGCTTTCTGTATTCGTCGGATTGATTATCACCAACTGTATTATCATGGGACGAATCGAGGCCTTTGCATTAGGCAACAAACCCTGGCCGTCTTTGCTCGACGGAATTGGAAACGGTTTAGGCTATGGATTAATCCTGGTCATCGTTGCATTCTTCCGCGAGTTATTAGGTAGCGGCACGTTATTCGGTATAAAAGTAATCCCCAACATCTTCTACGAATGGGGATATGCAAACAACGGACTGATGATCCTGCCCCCGATGGCATTGATTCTGGTGGGTATCATCATTTGGGTTCACCGTGCCAAAAACAAAGACTTGATAGAAAAATAAGTTAATCAAAAAGAGATACAGAAAACATGGAAAATCTGTTAAACATATTTGTCCGGTCAATCTTCATCGACAACATGATATTTGCATACTTCCTGGGTATGTGTTCTTATCTGGCTGTGTCGAAGACGGTAAAGACCTCTTTCGGACTGGGTGTAGCCGTGATCTTCGTACTTTTAATTACGGTTCCGGTGAATTACCTGCTCGATAACTACGTATTGAAAGCCGGGGCACTGACCTGGCTGCTGGGTGAAGAAGCCAGCAGTATCGACCTGAGCTTCCTGAGCTTTATTATGTTCATCGCCGTTATTGCGGCAATAGTACAATTAGTAGAGATGGTGGTTGAGAAATTTGCCCCTGCCCTCTATAATCAATTGGGTATTTTCTTACCGTTGATCGCTGTGAACTGCGCCATCATGGGAGCATCCTTGTTCATGCAGGAAAGAGGCTATGCAAGCGTAGCCGAAGCAACCACATTCGGTTTAGGATCAGGTATAGGTTGGTTATTAGCCATCGTCGGCATTGCCGCTATCCGCGAAAAACTGAAATATTCCGATATTCCGGCTCCGTTACGCGGAATTGGAATCACGTTTATCGTTACCGGTCTGATGGCTATTTCTTTTATGAGTTTCCTGGGTATCGACCTCGAAAAACTCAAGGCACAGCCAACCCCAACCGAAGAAACTCAGTTCATTCCGGCACAGGAATCTGTTCCGGCTGCCCAGCTCCAGCCTGCCGATACGGTACAGGCTGCCAATAGCGCAAGTGCAGTAACGGAAACAGTCCAAACAGAAAACTAAAATCTTAAATCTGAAATGATAATGGTACTATTAGCAATAAATACAACAATCGTCACTGCCGGTATTGTAGTATTCCTGATCGTTACCCTGATCCTGGTGGGAATGCTTTTGTTTGCCAAAGCAAAACTGACCGCCAAAGGTGAAGTGAAGATCAATATTAACAACGGCGACCGGGTTTTAGCCACCGAACCGGGTGGAACTTTATTATCGGCACTCGGCAATCAGAAAATTTTCCTGCCTTCAGCTTGTGGTGGAAAAGGTTCTTGCGGAATGTGTAAATGTCAGGTACAATCGGGTGCAGGCTCGATTCTCCCGACCGAAACCGGTTTTTTCTCTTACAAACAGCAACACGAAGACTGGCGTCTTGCCTGTCAGGTGAAAGTGAAAGAGGACATCGGGATGACCATCCCCGATTCAGTATTGGGTATTAAGAAATGGGAATGTGAAGTGATTTCCAATAACAATATTTCAACTTACCTGAAAGAATTTATTGTGAAATTACCGGAAGGCGAAAACCTGAATTTCCGTTCAGGAGGTTATATCCAGATCGATGTTCCCAAAATCGATGTAGATTTCAAAGACATCGAGGTGAATGAAACCTATCGCGGAGATTGGGAACGCATGAAGATGTTCGATCTGAAAATGCATAATCCCGAACCTACCTACCGCGCTTATTCCATGGCTAACCATCCGGCAGAGGGTAATATCGTGATGTTGAACATCCGTATCGCCACTCCCCCGTTCGATCGTGCAGCCGGAGCTTTTGCCAATGTAAATCCGGGAATTTGTTCTTCTTATATCTTCTCCCGTAAACCAGGCGACAAAGTAACGATTTCCGGTCCTTACGGAGAATTTTTCCTGCGGGAAACGAATAACGAAATGATGTTCATCGGTGGTGGAGCAGGTATGGCACCTATGCGTTCGCATATCTTCAACCTGTTCAAAACGATGCATACCAAACGTAAAGTCAGTTTCTGGTATGGGGCCCGTTCTTTGAAAGAAGCTCCATATAGAGATGAATTCGACCAAATTGCCGCAGAAAATCCGAACTTTAAGTGGACACTTGCTCTCGATAGCCCGCAACCGGAAGACAACTGGACAGGCCCGGTTGGATTTATCCACCAGGTTATTTTCGAGAATTATCTGAAAAACCACGAAAATCCGGAAGATATTGAATACTATTTGTGCGGACCTCCTATGATGATCCAGGCAGTTACCAAAATGCTGTACGATTTGGGAGTGCCCGACGAAAATGTGATGTACGACAACTTTGGAGGATAACCTATCAAAGAACTGCTTTAAAGCGAGTTATATGGACGGAAGAAATATCTTCCGTCCATTTTTCATTCAATCATTTGATTTTTATCCTGTTAAATTTGTTATGTTTTATAAATTCAGATGAACTTTAATAGTCGCTAAGCATGTAATTATGGCTATATTTAAAGACCACAAAATGGGGACAAATGATTCCTTGGGAATTATCCCGGAGACTTTCATTTTTCAGAAAATACAAAAGTAGATTAACTCATGAAATTATTTCTATTTCTGCTTATTTTATACGCCATCTCCCCCTATGCAATACTTCCCCTATCCTATCTCTTTCTTTAATCAAGTATCTTCGTCTTTTATGGATCAAATAGATACCTAACGCAGGTTTATACATTCACATTAATTTTGCCGATCACTCCACGATAACGATTTTTACACCATTTACTCTAAAACCAATTTATTTCGTCCGCTCCTATTGCATGGATTAGATAATATATATATATTTATAA
>UQJP01000017.1 GCA_900541415.1 uncultured Odoribacter sp.
TTTTAATTTAAATTAAACTATATTTTCAATGAAGAATTATAATGATGAAAATTTTTTGCTGCAAACGGCAACAGCAGAAAAATTATATCATGAACATGCGGCGAAGATGCCGATAATCGATTATCATTGCCATTTGAATCCCGAATATATAGCAAGGAATCATCAGTTTGACAACCTGTCGCAAATTTGGCTGGAAGGCGATCACTACAAATGGAGAGCTATGCGTGCCAACGGTGTGGACGAACGTTATTGTACCGGGAAGGACACCTCAGACTGGGAAAAATTTGAAAAATGGGCGGCCACTGTTCCGAACACTATGCGCAATCCATTGTACAACTGGACTCACCTTGAGTTGAGGACGGCTTTTGGAGTGACAAAGCTGTTAAAGCCGGAAACAGCCCGGGAAATTTACGAGGAATGCTCTGCAAAATTGAGGACTCCGGCTTACAGTTGTCGGGGACTGATGGTTAAATATAATGTAGAAGTGGTTTGCACTACCGATGATCCGGTTGATAGCCTTGAGCACCATTTGAAGATCAAACAAGACGGTTTTCAGGTGAAGGTGTTACCGACCTGGCGTCCCGATAAAGCTATGGCAGTGGAGAAACCTGCCGATTTCCGGGCTTATATGGAAAAACTGTCGGAAGTTTCCGGCGTATCTATTTCCAAATATGCCGATTTGATAACCGCTTTACGTAAACGCCATGATTTTTTTGCAGAAGTGGGTTGCCGCCTTGCCGATCACGGTATAGGCGAATTTTATGCCGATGATTATACTCAGGCCGAGATCGACGGAATCTTTGATAAGGTGTATGCCGGAAAAGAACTGACCGCAGAAGAAATATCGAAATATAAATCGGCTATGCTGGTGGAATTTGCCGTGATGGACTGGGAAAAAGGATGGACACAGCAGTTTCACTACGGAGTGATCCGGAACAATAACACACGGATGTTCCGTCAGGCCGGACCTGATACCGGTTTCGATTCTATCGGCGATTTTACGGTGGCTTTGTCTATGGCAAAATTCTTCGACCGCCTCGACCTGATGGGTAAATTGACTAAAACAATTATTTATAATTTGAATCCACGGGATAACGAACTGGTTGCCACGATGATCGGGAACTATCAGGACGGAAAGATCGCCGGGAAGATGCAGTTCGGTTCGGGATGGTGGTTCCTGGATCAGCAAGACGGCATGGAAAAGCAGATGAACGCTCTTTCTTTACAGGGATTGTTAAGCCGTTTTGTTGGAATGCTGACCGATTCCCGCAGTTTCCTTTCCTATCCGCGTCATGAATACTTCCGGCGCACCTTGTGTAACCTGATTGGGAACGATGTGGAAAGAGGTTTATTGCCTGTCAGCGAAATTAATTTCCTGGGTAAAATGGTGGAAGATATTTGCTACAATAACGCCAAAAATTACTTCAATTTTTAAGATATAACATAATCAAAATCAAGATAAGATGGCTAAATTTTCTAAATTACAGGTGTTGAATGTGATGAGCGAAACGGGTATGGTTCCGGTTTTCTATCACAAAGATGTGGAAGTGGCAAAAAATGTGTTGAGAGCCTGCTATGAAGGTGGTGTGCGTGCTTTTGAGTTTACGAACCGGGGTGATTTTGCACACGAAGTTTTTGGCGAATTGGTGAAATTTGCCGCAAAAGAATGTCCCGAAATGATCTTAGGTGTAGGTTCAGTGGTAGACCCTGCAACTGCTGCATTGTATATCCAGCTGGGAGCTAATTTTGTGGTAGGTCCGTTGTTGAATCCGGAAGTCGCTAAAGTTTGTAACCGCCGTTTAATTCCCTACACGCCGGGATGTGGCTCTGTGTCGGAAATCGGATTTGCTCAGGAATTGGGATGTGACCTTTGTAAGGTATTCCCTGCTGGAAATGTGGGAGGTCCTTCCTTTGTGAAAAACGTGAAAGCTCCGCTACCCTGGTCTATGTTGATGGTGACCGGAGGGGTAGAGCCTACGGAAGAAAATCTTACTGCCTGGATCAAGGCAGGGGTGACCTGTGTAGGCATGGGATCTAATCTGTTCCCGAAAGAAGTGATCGCTGCCGGAGAATGGAAAAAGATCTCAGAAATGAGTAAAAATGCGTTATCAATCATAAAGAAAGTTAGGGGGTAAATCATGGCGACAGAAACCAAAAAGAATGTAATGACCAATTGGCGGTGGTGGATATGCGGCATGTTGTTTATGGCAACAACGATCAATTATCTGGACCGTCAGGTATTATCCCTGACCTGGGATGAGTTTATTAAACCGGAATTCCATTGGGATGAATCGCACTATGGTACGATTACGTCCGTATTTTCTATTGTATATGCCATTTGTATGTTGTTCGCCGGACGGTTTATCGACTGGCTGGGAACTAAAAAGGGTTTCCTGTGGGCAATCGGAGTATGGTCGGCAGGTGCTTGTGCGCATGCTTTGTGCGGATTGATAACTAAATCTTATTTAGGCTTGAACAGCGCTGCCGAACTGGTGTCGGCAACCGGAGCGGCGGTGACGATGATCGCTACCGTGAGTATGTGGTGTTTTATTGTGGCACGTTGTATTTTAGCATTGGGAGAGGCTGGAAACTTTCCTGCTGCCATTAAAGTAACCGCAGAATATTTCCCGAAAAAGGACCGTGCTTTCGCTACCAGTATTTTCAATGCCGGAGCTTCTATCGGTGCTTTGATCGCTCCGCTGTCAATTCCCGTTTTGGCGAAATATTTTAAAGAACTGGGAATTGGTAACGGCTGGGAAATGGCGTTCGTCATTATCGGTGCTTTGGGATTTGTGTGGATGGCTTTTTGGGTTTTCATGTATGACGATCCGCATAAGAGCAAACGCGTGAATCAGGCAGAATTGGATTATATCGAGCAGGACGGTCAGGAAATGGACGTGGCCACGGAAGAAAAGCCGGAAAAGAAAATGTCTTTTGCACAGGCTTTCTCTTATAAACAGACCTGGGCTTTTGCTTTCGGTAAGTTCATGACCGACGGTGTATGGTGGTTTTTCCTGTTCTGGACTCCTTCTTACCTGAATACCCAATTCGGTATCAAAACTTCGGATGGTTTGGGTATGGCCCTGATCTTTACGCTTTATGCCATTACCATGCTTTCTATTTACGGTGGTAAATTACCGACGATTATTATTAATAAAACCGGTTTAAATCCTTATGCGGCACGTATGAGAGCAATGCTGATTTTTGCATTTTTCCCGTTACTGGTGTTGTTGGCACAACCTTTGGGTACTATTTCCCCGTGGCTTCCGGTGATTATGATCGGTATCGGTGGAGCTGCCCACCAATCCTGGTCGGCTAATATTTTCTCGACCGTAGGAGATATGTTCCCGAAATCGGCTATTGCAACGATTACCGGTATCGGTGGTATGGCGGGAGGTGTAGGCTCCATGATTTTGCAGAAGGGAGCCGGAAACCTGTTTGTGTATGCTTCCGGTTCTACCATGAAAGACGGCGAGCTTGTAGAAATGACAAAAGAATTGTTGGCACAGGGGTATCAATATGTGAGAATGCCGATGGAATTTTTCGGATTTGAGGGCAAGCCTGCCGGTTATTTCATCGTATTTTGTATTTGTGCGCTGGCTTATCTGATCGGCTGGATGGTGATGAAAGCTTTGGTGCCGAAGTATAAACCCATTGTTGTAGAATAATAGTTTTATTTCAAGATAGTCGGAAAGGGTTCATGATGCTCGGAAATAAAAGCATTTTGAGCCCTTTCTATTTTATGGATTACTAAATATGTGCTTATGGAAAATTGTTTGTATTGTAAAAACAAGGCATTGTTGGATGAGCTGATGATAAAAATCTGCGATCTGGATGTATCGACTCTTTACCTTTTCCGGGAACAAAGTCATCCGGGACGTGTGGTGCTTGCCTATAAAGATCATGTCGGAGAACAGTTCGAGATACCTGAAGAAGATTATCTGAAATTCATGCTGGATGTGCGCCGTGTGGGAATTGCTTTAAAAAAACTGTTTAATCCGGCAAAAGTCAATTTCGGGGCTTATTCCGATAAATTGAAACATGCGCATTGGCATATCGTTCCCAAATATGAAGACGGGTTTGAATTCGGCGGAGTGTTCGAGATGAATCCGAAAAAGTGTTATCTCTCGGAAAATGAATATGCGGAGAGGATAGAAGCCATAAAAAAGGCATTGGAATAATGGAATAAGAACGGGGATACGAATAAATTCAGTATCCCCGTTTTTATCTGAATGGAAGCCGGAACCGACGCTCCCCGTTTGTCCGGGAAGAAGTTTCGGCTGCTTTTCCGTTCGTTAAATCAACCGTTGATTTCGTCCAGAATTTCCTGAATCTGTTCCTGACATCCGCCACATCCGGTGCCTGCATTAGTTACTTCTCCTACTTCCTCAACAGTCTTTAATCCTTGTTCTTTGATGGCTTTTTCAATGTCTTCACGTGTCACATCAAAGCAATGGCAAATAATTTCACTCATGGTCGTTTTCGTTTTATATTGATTAATATGTTTATCAAAATTTATTTCGATAAAACGGAATCGGGCTTCCCACCCGTATTTCCACAGCCAAAAATATAAATATTATCCCTATAAAAGAAAACGAGCCGATACTATGTTTTTATGGCATTATAGAGAAAATTTATCGGTTTACCGGATTAATACCTCTACGTCTTTTAATCTGCTTGCGGGCGATACGTTCAGCTTTTTCACCTTGCCTCCGATGTATTCCACTTCTATCGTCGTGTTGTGCGGGGCATGTAGCTTGAAAAATACGTCTTTCCCCTCAGGCCATGCCGGAAGAATGTAAATTTTGTCGCCCACGGTCTGCAATAACATTTCCTGTAACCCGATCATGCCGGAACCTCCCCAATTGTGGTCGGGCATCCAATCGTGCCCCGGTCCCCAAAAGGTGGGGAAGCGGCGGGGAGAATTGCGTAGTTTTTGCTTATTGTATGTAAAGGCCTCCTCTGTGAGTCCCATCCGTGCAAAAAAGATTCCGTCCTGATGCCAGCTAATCACCATATTTTTCGGAAATTTCCCATGTTTCCAGGTGTTCTTAAAAATGGGGATATACTCGCTTCGAATATCGAAACGGTTGAATGGGAAAAGTGGATAAAATTGCGGACATTCCACATTTTGATATTTGATATACGATTCCGCAGGCTTTAATACCTTGTCTCCCTTTATAACCTCATAGTTAAAACCGGGAAGTTTGTCCAGATAGGTTTTAAAGTGGCGTTTATCTTCGGGAGATAAAGAATCGCTTTGCAGTTCGAGTAAGTCTTCGAGACAGGCGGCTATGCCGGAGATCAGATCTACTGGGTTTTTAGCTCCCCGGTACGATTCGCACGATGTGGAGGGATAGAATACCAGTTTACCGTTCTCGTCCAGAGGCCTGCCGTTACGCAGTTGTTCTCTTTTTTGATAATGTTCTTCAAAAAAGAGAAGTGAATTTTTAATGAATGGCATGTAACGGTCGATGTTTGCTCCGGTGAAGCGGTGGTATTCAAGCATCATATAAGCCATTTCCACTTGAGATTCCCAATGGTAAGCTATCGATCCGTTGGCCATGACCCCTTTTTCCACGGTTTGTCCATAGGTGGTGGCGGCTGTGGCAGCCGGATCGCCGAAAGGAATTTCTTTGCCCCGCCGCCTGAGGTTGCCCGAATCCCAGCCCCAGCCAGCTCCGAAATCCAAGCCTGCTGCGTTGGCATATTCACAAAAGATAGCACCCCGGTGGCCAAAATGTTCTTTCACTTTCAGGATAGCCCCGTTCAATCCCATTTCATAGAGATTGAATTGCGATTTCAAACCGTCGCTGTCGCCCGATTTCAGCATAGGCCAATAAACCAGACGCTGATTCTGGGCGGTAAATACATCTCCGCCCCATGCCCTCCAGTCGGGATCGTGCGTCATGGAAGAATCGGTAAAAGAAGGATCGACGGTAAAATTCCCACCGTTGAATTTGGTGGGGTATTCTCCGTAAAGGTTACATCCTAACTGATAACGAAATAATTGATAATTTTGCCCCATCTGCCACAGCAGGGTGTCGCTGTCGGTTTTATACGGATCGGTCACAATCCAGCTACGTTGCCAGAAAGCGTGCCACCACTCTACATTCCGCGACAGGTTACCCTGCGCGGTTTCTGTCCGGTGATGCTGTTCGTCGAGTTCCTGCTGCCATCGTTCTAAGGTAGGTGATTGTTTTACATGGGTTGAAACAAAAAGATGGTGTTTCCGGGCGGGAGAGATGCTTTGCAGGTGGTAGGCCCGGAAAGGTGTGCCCTTGTATACCCCTTCGCTTTCTCCGGCCGCCCCGAAATTTTTCCCGGCCATTTTGCCGCCGAAAGTGAGGTTGGCAATATTGTTCACGATTTGATCCTTGTAGTGGGTAAGCCCCTGCTGTTCGATCATCACTTCGGGGGAGAGGGGATGGTTACCGTTACGGTGGTAGAAAAAAATAGTATTGTCGCTATGTGTGATTTGGTCTTTTTTCTTTATCACTTCTCCGGGAAAACCTTCCAGCCCGAAGCAACCGAAACGTCCCCGTTTTTGGTTGGACAAAGGGCGGTCGTCCGTCCGCCAATTCTCATAGGATGCCTTTACATGAATGGGTTTTGAAGATTCAAGGCTAAAATGTATGGAGTGAGTGAATTGGTCTACCCATATTTTTAGCTTTACCCCAACGGTTTTATTTTGTGCCTGAACGATGATATACCCGTCCTGTAATTTTAATTCCTGCCTGAAAGTATGGTAACCGTCCAACGGATTAGGGGAAAGGGAAAGGCGGACACGACCCAGCTTGAGGTATTCTCCCGTTTCGTCAAAGCATCCGCTGCGTTGCATATAAAGGAATATTTCGCCGGATTCCACCCAGACATTGCAACCGATGTCGCCTCCGCCTAAAGGCATCGATTCGGAGGCATTCGTGGAGGGACTGTCCCATACCACCCGATAGAACCGATCTACCGGGAATGGTTTGGCGTAGCCGCCGAAGCCGATGAGAAGGCATAAGAGCCATAGGCTCTGTTTTTTCCAGTTATATATATTCATATACGATGGGTTTACGATCATTTTCACCGCCGATACCAGAAGGGGGAAGTGAAGATGCCTGTTGTAATAAATTCAAAAATAAAATGAGATTTCGCCTGAACGAAAATATACATTTTTTGGAATGATAGAGAAGAAGATAGGGAAAAATAAAGGAGGAAAGATTAAAAAATTACGGATGTCTTTGCTAAAGTTAAATTAAGGGAAAGATTAGCCATTCGGGATGATTGGGAAACCACCTGATATAAGAAATCCCTAAAAGAAACAATCTTTTAGGGATTTATAGATTTGGAATTTTTATTCGTTCCTTAGAGGGATTTATGATAAATTTCTATGGAATGATTGTTTGTACGGGGCGTTGGGGTGAAGAACGCCGGCTTCCTTAGTCCTTCATACCTTCGTAAAACACCTGCCAAAGGCTGTCGTTCAGGGGCGGTTTAGCCGTGATTGTAATTTCTTCCTGGCTCACCGGGTGTTTGAAACTGATTGAACGGGCGTGCAGGCTAATGCCTCCGTTTTCATTTGAACGGGGAAAACCGTATTTCAGGTCGCCTTTGATCGGGCAACCGATCTTAGCCAGCTGGCAACGGATTTGGTGGTGACGCCCGGTGTAAAGTTTTACTTCCAGCAGGTAATATCTTTGGGAACTTCCCAACAGCTTATATTCCAGGATGGCTTCTTTTGCTCCGGTTTTAGGCTGGTTGTAAGCGCGTGATTTGTTCTTTTCGCTGTCACGCACCAAATAGTGGGTCAGTATGGCATGATCTTCCGTGGGAAGGTTACCTACGATCGCCCAATAAATTTTAGTGATTTCTTTTTCGTGTTCCTGAAACATTTTATTCAGGCGGGTGAGAGCTTTACTGGTGCGGGCAAAAATCACGACACCGCTCACCGGACGATCCACCCGGTGGGGAACACCCAAAAAGACTTCGCCCGGTTTGTTGTATTTCTTTTTGATATAGGCTTTCACTTCCTCACTCAGGGGAGTGTCTCCGGTTTTATCCGCCTGTACAATATCCGATGTCTTTTTATTTACAGCAATGATATGGTTGTCTTCGTATAGGATTTCTAACATGGGTATAGCTTTATAGCATTAATATTGTTCTTTTTCGTTCGGGAAATCCCCGCTTTTTACGTCGGCAATATAGTTGCCTACGGCTCCGGACATTTCTACAAACAGATTGTGGTAGCGGCGCAAGAAACGGGGAGAGAATTCCTGGTTGATTCCCAGCATGTCGTGGATCACTAAAACCTGTCCGTCGACACCTCCGCCTGCGCCTATTCCGATGATAGGGATGGTTAGTTCTTTGGCAACCTGAGAGGCCAGAACGGCGGGAACTTTTTCCAATACAATGCCGAAACAACCCGTTTCTTCCAGTAGATGGGCGTCTTTGAGAAGTTTTTCTGCTTCTTCTTCGTTTTTCGCGCGAACGGCATAAGTTCCGAATTTATGAATGCTCTGCGGGGTTAAACCCAGATGTCCCATAACGGGAATTCCGGCAGAGAGAATGCGTTGCACCGATTCCAATATTTCTTCACCGCCTTCGAGTTTCACGGCATCGGCGGCTGTTTCTTTCATGATCCGGATAGCCGACGATAAGGCTTCTTTACTATTACCCTGATAGCTGCCGAAAGGCATATCCACAACGACTAAGGCCCTTTGTACCCCTCTTACTACCGATGCTCCGTGATAGATCATCTGGTCCAGCGTCATGGGTAAAGTGGTTTCGTTACCCGCCATGACATTGGAGGCGGAATCTCCCACCAGCACAACGTCTATTCCTGCCTGGTCTACAATACGTGCCATAGAATAGTCGTATGCAGTAAGCATGCTTATTTTCTCACCTTTCAGTTTCATCTCCGATAAAACGTGAGTGGTAACTACTTTTACTGTTGCTTGTGTTGACATGATGAATGCTTTATAATTTATAAAATAAACGGCTTACATTTTCCGGGTAAAAGGAAGGAAAGAGTAAACCGTCAAGCAAATCCAAAAGGAATTAATTAAATGTCCCGATGATTGTTTGGGAACCTGTGGTTTTTTGTCCCAATTTCACTTGGATATGAGAGTTCAAGGGTAAAAACAGGTCGACACGCGATCCGAATTTTATAAATCCGGCATGATGATCCTGGCGTGCTTTGCCGCCCACAGGCGCGTAGGAAACAATACGTCTTGCCATAGCTCCGGCGATTTGACGCATCAGCACGCTTTCGCCGTTGTTACATTCGATAACGATTGTCGTGCGTTCATTCTCCGTAGAAGATTTCGGCAAGTAGGCTGCTGCAAAATTACCTTTGTGGTATTTGAAATATTTAATGATGCCGTTTACCGGAAACCAGTTGATGTGTACATTGAAAATGTTCATAAAAATGGAAACCTGAATCCGGCGGTCTTTGAAATATTCGGTTTCTTCGGTTTCTTCAATAACAACGATTTTTCCGTCGGCAGGAGCGATAATGGTGTTGTCGTCCATGATAATGACCCGGTTCGGAAAACGGAAAAAATTAACAGTTCCCAGGAATAAAATGATCGAGATAACAAGAATGGTATTGACCACTGCTGCACTTGAGATGAAATAGAACGAGATGCAGTTCAGCAGAGCTAACAAGATAAAAATTTTTAGCAATAGGATGTATCCTGCCTTATGTATTGTCATTTTCCCTTAATTTAAATTTTATACGGTTTTCAGCCAGCAAAGGTATTATTTTCGTTGGAAAACTAAAAACTTTCCCGGTTTTATAGTCCGAATCTAAATGCCATGTATACGAATATGGCTGGTATCGCAAAGATGATAGAGTCTAAGCGGTCGAGCACACCTCCGTGTCCCGGCATGATATGGCCGGAATCTTTGATCTCGATACATCTTTTAAACATCGATTCAATCAAATCGCCGAAAATACCGAATACGACTACGATTAAGGAAATGATGGTGGTGTCGGTCATATCCAGTCCCTCGATATAAGGAGCGATCAGAAAACCTGCTATTAGCGTGATTAACCCGCCTCCGATAGCCCCTTCCCATGATTTCTTAGGGGAGATGCGGGGAAAAAGTTTGTGCTTTCCGAATTTGGAACCGAACAGGTAGGCGAAAGTATCGTTAAACCAGACCAGCAGAAAAGGAAAAAATATGATCTGCGGTTGCCAGCCTCCCGTGCTCATATAGGGCAAATAGATCAATAGGGTAAAAGGGAGGGTGATATAGAATAGTACGTAAATTCCGAATGCCACATTTTGAAAGGCATGTGTGCGTTTCCGGTAGAGTTCACAAATACAGAGGATAAAAGTCAGGATGAAAAAATAAAGATAACCTTCACGAAATCCGTTTGTCAGGTAATTATCTAAAAATCCGGCTGTAAATAAAGCACTTCCGGTTATCAGGCACATTACCCGGTTGATTTTGATATGGGTGACCGAAGCCATGTGTGCGAATTCCAAAATTCCTATGATGTTGATCACGAAAAAAAGTCCGAAAAAACAAAAGGGATGTATAAAAATACATGCTGTCAGTATAACAACAAAAAGGAATCCGCTGATTACCCGTTTACTAAAATTATTCACGTTCAATTGATTTTATGATTTCGTCTGCTTTTTCCCGGTCGCTCGGGGCTACCATAATCTTTATGCTTCCTAACATGGGATAGGAAGAATCTTTATGATTTAAAAGCACGGCATCAATATTATTTTCGCACAGAATGCCTTTCACCATTTCTGCCAGATAGGACTGCTCTGTTTCGAAAACGGTTACCCAGTTATCCATGTTATTGATTATTAGATTCTTCTTCTTCCGCTTTTTCGGATTTTGTTTCCGTTTCCTCGTCTTCGTCTTTCCAGGGACGTTTTCCTAAAATACGTTCCAGGTCGTCACTGAAGATTACTTCTCTTTCCAGTAGTAATTCTGCTACCTGTTTGTGTTGTTCACGGTGATCTTCCAGTAATTTTTTAGCCCGCGCGTAGGCTTGTTCCACCATGGCTTTCACTTCAGAGTCGATCAGTTCCGCCGTTTTTTCCGAATAAGGTTTGGTAAAGCTGAAATCGCTTTGCCCGGTAGAGTCATAATAACTCAGGTTTCCGATTTTTTCACTCATACCGAAAATGGTCACCATAGCGTAAGCCTGTTTGGTGGCACGCTCCAGGTCGTTTTGTGCTCCGGTGGAAATTTGTCCGAAAGTCAATTCTTCGGCGGCGCGCCCTCCTAAGATCGAACACATCTGGTCGAGCAATTGCTCTTTGGTTGTGATTTGGCGTTCCTGAGGAAGGTACCAGGCTGCCCCTAAGGCTTTTCCTCTGGGTACGATAGTTACTTTCAACAGGGGATGGGCATGCTCCAGCAACCACGAAGCCGTGGCATGACCTGCCTCATGATAGGCAATCGCTTTCTTTTCGCTTACCTTTATCACTTTGCTACGGTTTTCCAGTCCACCGACAATACGGTCGATTGCGTCCAGAAAATCCTGTTTTTCTACTTTGTTTTTGTCTTTACGGGCAGCGATCAGGGCGGCTTCGTTAGCGACATTGGCAATGTCTGCCCCGGAAAATCCCGGCGTTTGTTTGGCCAGGAAAGGAATATCCACATCTTCGGCCAGTTTCAGCGGTTTCAGATGCACTTTGAAAATTTCTTCCCGGTCTTTCAATTCCGGAAGATCCACATATATCTGGCGGTCGAAACGTCCGGCGCGCAACAGGGCACTGTCCAAAATATCGGCGCGGTTGGTGGCGGCCAATATAATAACTCCCGAATTTGTTTCAAAACCGTCCATTTCGGTCAATAACTGGTTCAGGGTGTTTTCACGTTCGTCGTTTGAGCCCATATTGGGGTTTTTTCCTCTGGCACGTCCGATTGCGTCGATTTCATCGATAAAAATGATACAAGGGGCTTTTTCTTTGGCTTGTTTGAATAAGTCACGTACACGAGAAGCACCTACACCCACGAACATTTCCACGAAATCGGAACCCGACATGGAAAAGAACGGAACGTTGGCTTCTCCTGCCATTGCTTTTGCCATCAGGGTTTTACCTGTTCCCGGAGGTCCTACAAGAAGCGCTCCTTTGGGAATTTTTCCTCCCAGTTTGGTGTATTTATCCGGATTTTTCAGGAATGAAACGATTTCTTCCACTTCCTGTTTTGCTTCTGCCAGTCCGGCAACATCCTTAAAGGTCACTTTTATGTTGGTGTCCTTATCGAAAAGCTTTGCCTGTGATTTACCCACATTGAACACTCCTCCCGGGCCGCCGCTTCCTTTGCTCATCCGGCGGAAGAAAAATATCCAGATGAAGATCAGTAGGGCAATGGGGAAAAGGAAGGAAATGATATTTCCCCAACCGTCGTATTCCTTATCGTAGTCTACGACTACCCCCTCTGCTCCGGGTATGGTTTGCTGGGCTTCTGCCACATTTTTATCGAAACTTTCCGCTGATCCTATCGTGAAGTAAAATTGAGGGCCGGGAGCGGAATTTCTGAAACCTTTGGATTTTAATTGTGAATAATTCTCTATTTTATCCGGTTTTAGGAACACGTTTACCTGCCCTTTATTGCTGATAACAATAAATTTTTCAACGTCTCCTTTTTCAAGCATTTTGGTTTTCACTTCCTGCCAGGTAGTACGTACCGGCTCTGTCCCCATGTTGAAAAATTGGTAACCGATAATCAGCAGGGCTAATATAATGTATAACCAATAACCGTTGAATTTGGGAGTTTTGATATTTTTACCACCACCTACCGGGGGAAAATTGAATCCTCCGTCTTTCTTATTCTCATTTTTCTCTGCCATACTTTAAAATTGCATGTGTTTTTCTTCTGTTGCTTTTAATTTTGCTGCCAGATTGTCATTCTTCATCTGGAATAACGGTCATGTCGGCATCTGCCCAAAATTCCTCCAGTTGGTAATAATCCCGCAGTTCTTTGTCGAATATATGTACGACAACATCCCCGTAATCAAGCACAACCCATTGCGAAGAGTGCTGACCTTCTGTGTGAAATGGCCTTTCGTTTATTTCTTTGCGTACATGTTCCTCCACAGCATCAGTCATACCTGCAATATGTGTGCCGGAAGTTCCATGACATATTACGAAGAAATTACAAAAACAGTTTTCAATTTTTCTTAAATCAATTTTTACAATTTGATGTGCCTTGCTGTCCTGCAGTGCTTCAACCACTTTGTCGGCTATTTCTTCTGACTTCAAAATCATTCTTGTTTACAACTTTTCAAGTTACAAATATACATTATTTATTAACTTAACACTAAATTCTAAAACTAAAACCTGTATACACCTCGTTTTTCGGTTATTCTTTTATAGTTTTGCAGGAATAATGGGAGGGAGGTATGTCTTCTCGCTAACTTTAAACAGATAATTCTTTTGACCTATGGAAACTTATCAAATATCGATGACTCCCGGCCCTGTGTCGGTGCCTGCTGAAGTTTTAAACGCCGGAAATGTGAATTTTGGTTCAGCCGACCTGGAAAAAGATTATATAGACCTGTATAAGCGTACCGGGAAAGCTTTGGGAAAAATTATGCGGACGAAGAACGATGTGGTGATCCAGACGGGCGAAGGAATGCTGGCTTTATGGAGTGCTTTGAAAAGTACGCTTCTTCCGGGTGATAAAGTGCTTGCCCTGTCTACCGGGCTTTTCGGGTATGGCATCGGAGCAATGGCCGAGTCGTTGGGCTGTGAGGTTAAAACGATCGGATTCGGATTTGATGAAACTTTCACCGATTTTGAATTGATCGAGAAAGCGATAGCCGATTTCCAGCCTAAAATGATTACTTTGGTCCAGAATGAAACGCCCAGCGGAACGATGAATCCGGTGGCGGAAATCGGAGCTTTAAAAGTGAAATACAAGGTGCCTTTGTTGTATGTCGATGCTGTATCGGGATTGGGGGGAAGTACGGTGAAAACTGACGAATGGCAGATCGATCTTTGTTTGGGGGCTTCCCAAAAATGCCTGTCGGCTCCGGCGAATATGGCTTTCTTATCGGTGAGCGAACAGGCCTGGAATATTGCAGAAGAGGTCGGGTATGTAGGCTACGATGCTTTGTTGCCTTTCCGCACGGCTGTAAAGCAGGCTTATTTCCCTTATACTCCTTATTGGCATGGCACCGCCCAACTTTGCAAGGCTGCTGAAGTCTTGTTGGAAGAAGGTTTGGCAAAAGCGGTTGCGCGACATGAAAAGGTGGCAGAATATTGCCGGGAACGGGCGTTAAACATGGGGTTGAAATTATTTCCTACGCCCGGCGCGGTTTGTTCGCCTACGGTAACGGCATTGTATGTGCCTGAAAAGACAAGTTGGAAAAAACTGGATGCCCGTTTGAGGGAAGAAGGATTGGTGGTCGGCGGAAATTACGGCTGCCTGGCAGGGGAAGTATTCCGGATCGGGCACATGGGATCGCAAGCTAACCGGGAATTGGTCGAGAAGGCGATGGATATTATAGAACGGGTTGTTAAACAATAAGTTGTGTTGATAAAAAGGCCGTTTGAAAAAAAATAATATTCCATTACGCTCAGGTGTAACTGTAATAATCATCTTAACGATATAACTATGTTCGAATGGCTGGAAACGCACCAGTTACCTTGTTTGTTCAAGGCGTTTTTCGGGATTATTTGCCCCGGATGCGGATTTCAGCGCTCGATCCTGTATTTGTTACAGGGGAGGGTGGCCGATTCGTTTCATAGCTGGCCGGTTCTATTGCCTTTATTTGTTTTTTTATGCCTTATCGGGCTTAGGATTTCGGGGGTGAAAAAAATAAATAACAGGATGTTAAAAAGTGTCGGATTTTTTTGTTTGATAACGATATTAATTTCATATTTGCTCAAACTAACAACAGGAAACTACTAACCGAATTTATAATGGAAACAATAGAAAATAATAGACGAAGTTTGCCCGAAGCCTCTACGGTTTTGGTATTGGGAATACTGTCCCTGATTTTCACATTTTCATGTGGAATTGTAGGACTGATATTAGGGATTATAGCTGTTGCGATGGCTTCTTCCCAGAGAAAAATTTATATGAACGCTCCGGGAGAATACACGGAAAGTTCCTATAACAATGTAAATTCCGGGCGGGTTTGTGGCATTATCTCGATATGTATTGCTGCGATCATTATAGCGTTTGCGATTTTGATTGTATGTGGTGTGGTTATCTTAGGGATCAGTGCGTCGACATTTGGATGGTAAAAAATTAAATAATTATGGATTACAGATTTGAGATCAGTCTACCGAATAGTACGGAATTCAGGTGTGAAATCGCTATCAGCGGGGAACAGACTTTTCAGCAGTTGCACGATAAGATCGTAGAGACTTTGGGATATGACGGTTCACAGATGGCCTCTTTTTTTACATTGGATAAAATGGGGAATCGTGTGAAAGAAATTGCTTTAATGGAAATGTCCACCGACGATGATGACGATAGCAATACTTTAGTGATGGACGTGACAATGATCCGGGAAATAGTGAATGCCAGTTGCATCGAATTAGAGTATGTGTATGATTTCTTTGCTAATAAATATTTCAGGGTAGAGTATGCCGGGGAATATGTTGGAGATTCTGCCGATGTGCTGCCGTTGTGCGTGTATTGTGATGGAGAAATTCCTCCGCAGAGCGAATTCGATGTGAGTGAGGAATGGAGCATGGAGAAGTCCGACGACGAATACGACGATAGTTTTATGGATGAGTTCGGTGACAGCGGTGACCGGGATAGCGATGATTATAGTTTCGATGACGATGAATATGGAGAGGATGAAGAGGGAGGAGGCAGAGGCTATGACGACAGGTATGAAAGCCTGGACGATTATATAGATAAACTGTAAATTCAATGGAATGAGAATGTACCAATAACCTGTTTTCAGCAGGCTATTGGTACATTTTTTATAAATACCGGATATGACAAAAACATTGATCGTGCTGTTAGGGCCTACGGGAGTTGGAAAAACCGACCTGAGCATCGAAATTGCAAAATATTTCGGTACTTCGATTATCTCCTGTGATTCCCGGCAGATTTATAAAGAAATGTATATAGGTACGGCAGTGCCCGCCCCGGAGCAATTGGCGGCAGTGCCGCACTATTTTATTCAAACCCTTTCTGTGGAGGATTATTATAATTCCTGGCAATTCGAAGTGCAGGCTTTGGAAAAAATCCATGAGCTGTTCGAAAGTAGGGATGTGGTTGTGATGGCAGGAGGATCGATGATGTATATCGATGCCGTATGCAAGGGAATAGACGATATACCAACGATTACTCCTGAGTTGAGGGAAGAATTGATGAAGGTGTACGAGGAGAGAGGATTGGAATATATGCAGGAGTTGTTAAAAGAGTTGGATCCTGTTTTTTATGAGCAGGTCGATCTGAGCAATGCCAAGCGGGTAATTCATGCGGTGGAGGTGTGCCGTATGGCGGGAGTTCCTTATTCTTCCCTGCGTACAAATACGCCTAAAGACAGGGGATTCGACATTGTGCGTATCGGGTTGAACCGGGAGAAGGAGGAGTTGTATGAACGGATAGACCGCCGGGTGGATCAGATGCTGGCGGACGGGCTGGAGGCCGAAGCTCGGGGTTTATTGCCTTTGCGCAGGTTGAATGCTTTAAATACGGTGGGGTATAAGGAACTGTTCGATTATTTTGAAGGAGTGACCGACCGGGAAGAAGCTATCCGGCTGATTAAACGAAATTCACGGCGTTATGCCCGCAAACAATTGTCCTGGTTTCGCCGGGACGAAGACATCCGATGGTTTCACCCTGAAGCCCGTCAGGATATTTTTGAATATCTTTTTTCTTTGCCCGGTATCGGTGCTTTCCGAAAATAAGCCCGTCAATCGGCAATGAAATCTTTTGACGTTTTCTGCACTTTAGCCCGGGCAGGAATGATCAGAATCATCAGGGAGCCTAATATAATGAGGCTGCCGAATAAATAGTCTTTCAAATTCAAATCCGGGCGCATGGCAGCAAGGTAAAGGGCTGCAATTATTTCCAGTGTATAAGTGAGTACGGGCTGGAAGGCGCGTACCGCCATGAAAGTTTCCGATTTTGAATATTGCAGGGTGGAATAGTAAAGATAGGTGGTTAAAGCGTTGATGCAGAACCCTGCGATGCAGGCACTGATAACCGTTGCAGGGTGGAATATCTCTTTAAAATCGGGTAAATAATTCAGGATGGATAACACAGGAGGAGGAGTTGCTCCGATCAGGTATTTAACCCCTGCCGTGCTAAGAAAGAAGATCACTAACAGCAGTCCACCGACAAACATCGTATATCCTGAAATTCCGCATTTTTGTCGCACGGTGGTTTGCGGACTGCGGACAGTGGTTTCTTCCACGATGATAGAGCGGATACAGCTTGCTGTTGCCGATGCTATGACCAGTATGGAAACAATTGTCCGGATCTCCTTGGGTAGGCTTACAATGAAAAGTATAAATCCGGTCAGAATGATCAAAATACCCCAGTAATCTCCTTTATAGGGTTTGCGGCGGAAAATCAGGTAAGCCATGATGTAGGTGATTACAATCTCTATGTTAAACAGCAAACTGGTTTCTGTGGAAGTAATATAAACGAAGGTGGAGATCATGGAGAAACTGCGGATAATTTGCATGATCGTGTATAGCCAGGAGTATTTCACTCCGCTTTTCCAGTCCTGCGGAGTGACCTGTTGCCGGATCAGGAGCAGGGAAACGCCTGTGGCGAAGATCATATAAGAGGTGAACACGATGATGTTTACGTCATATTTCACGACGCAGTAACGATTGACTACATTCAGGATAGCCCAGACGAAAACGGTGGATATAGCGAACAGTACACCTTTCATTGGTTGCGTATCGAAGATTTTTTAATGATACGCTTTTAGGGGAAAAAAGTTATTTGAATAGAAAAGAGCCTCATTCAGAGGCTCTTTTTAAAAGGGATGGAAATATTTTTATCGTTTTAATCCGAGTTCTTTTTCTGAAATTTCCCGCATTTCCACTTTCCTTATTTTTCCGGTTACCGTCATCGGGAAAGAATCTACGAATTTCCAGTATTTAGGAATTTTATACGTGGCGATTTGCCCCTTGCAGTATTCTGTGAGGGATTCGGGACTGATGTCATATCCGCTCCGGGGTTTTACCCAGGCCATCACTTCTTCGCCGTATTTTTCGCTGGCCACTCCGATTATTTGTACATCGGAAATCCCTTCATGCACAATCAGAAAATCTTCGATTTCTTTCGGAGAAATATTTTCACCTCCCCGGATGATGATGTCTTTGATGCGTCCTGTGATGCTGACATAGCCATTGGCATCCATGACGGCAATATCCCCTGTGTGTAACCAGCGTTTTTCATCGATGATCGCTTTGGTTTCTTCCGGATTGTCCCAATATCCCAACATAACGGAATAGCCCCGGGTGCAAAGTTCTCCCGGCACTCCTCTGGGAACGATAGCCCCGGTTTCCGGGTTGATAATTTTTATCTCTACGTGCGGATGTACCGTTCCTACGGTGGTTACCCGTAATTCCAGAGGATCGTCCGTACAGCTTTCTGTGGATACGGGGGAGGTTTCGGTCATGCCATAGCAAACGCAAATCTCGGTCATATTCATGATAGATTGCACTTTCCGCATCGTATCGATAGGACAGGGGGCACCTGCCATAAGGCCTGTTCGGAGTGATTTCAGGTTATATTGGCTGAGGTTTGGCAGGTCTAATTCTGCGATAAACATTGTGGGAACACCATAGAGTGAAGTGCATTTTTCTTTCTCAACCACGGCTAACACTTGTGCCGGATCGAAAAATTCTCCCGGAATCACAATACAGGCCCCGTGGGTGACAATGGCCATATTTCCAAGCACCATTCCAAAACAATGATAGAAGGGTACGGGGAGGCATACCCGGTCTTTTTCCGTGTATTTCAGCCGTTCGCCGATGAAAAAGCCGTTATTCAGGATATTGTGGTGCGACAAGGTTGCTCCTTTGGGATACCCGGTAGTTCCGGAGGTGTATTGGATGTTTACCGCATCATCGAATTGGAGTGAAGCCTCCCGTTCCGCCAATTGTTCGTCCGGGATAGCTTTACCCGATTCCAAAAAGCGTTCCCAATCGTGTTCTATGATAACCGTTTGTTTGGGATATAAGCAGTCTTTACGCAATTCATTCAGCATTTCAACATAGTCTGTTTTACGGAAATGGGAAGCCGCTATCAATAAATCGATCCGGCTTTGTTCCAGGGCATAGCGGAGGCCGGATAGCTTATAGCCGGGATTGATGTTTACCATGATAGCTCCCATTAAAGCGGTTGCATATTGTACCAATACCCATTCATAGCGGTTAGGAGACCAGATACCTACCCGGTCGCCTCTTTGTATGCCTGCTGCCATTAATGCTTTCGCCACCTGTTCCACCTGGGAAAGAAATTCTGAATATGTTGCGCGATAGTTTTGATAGTCGGAGACAAGGGCTTCGCGTTCCGGAAAAGTCGTTGCAATATCCCTTAAATTTTGTCCAATCGTTTCACCTTTTAATGGAATATCGGAGATTCCATTTGCGTAAGATAATTGCTGTTGCATCATATTTATGATCGTTTATTTTCGTGTGTCGCCTGCAAAATAAAGACATTTAAATGAGATTACATAGCTTATTTATCAATAAATGAGATAATTACACAAATTTAGAAAAAGTGTGCAAGAAATTTAGCCTTTTATTTCACAAATGATCGGAATGTGTGAATATCTGGGAAAGTAAATCGGACGAAGCAGGATAAAATAGAATAAAAAAAGAAACGGAACCTGTGCAACGATTCCGTTTCTGTGTCATAAGGAAAACGAGTTGGAATTAAGCTAATGCTGTTCCTGTTGCCGTTTCTGTGATTTCTTTTACAAATTCCCCGGCTTCATTGAAAAGTACGGTTAGTTTGGCATCGTCCTTTTTGATAACCATTTTATAGTTGGAATCACTGCCTTTGTAAGCTTCTTCGATGGTATAGTCGGCATATTTGTCCGCTACTCCTTTCGTCACTGCTTCCGGAAGTGCTGAAGTTTCGATTTTGGTATAGGTAACCTCCTCCTGGGCAAAATACATCGGAGGAACCTCTTTTTTAACGGTGTCTTTCACTACCGTGTCCTGCACGGCTACCGGAGAAGTTGCGACGTAAGGAGAAGCGGATGTCGGGATTGCGAATACACCTACTGTTGCTGCCACTAAGATACTTTTTACTACAGTTTTCATGACTTTTAAATTTAAATTTTACATTAATTTCTTCTGTGAACCCGTTGTTGAAATGTCGCGTTCACTGATCTTTATAGAGAATTTTATGCCGTAAAATGATTTTTTTTATAAGCGATTGCTTTTCAGATGTTTATTGAAATGTGGCATGGGATGTGAAACGTGTGAAAGTGTAGAAATTTGAGGAAATTGTTGTTTTTAAATGTGGAATTGTTCTACATCGGGGGGAGGTTCCGGGCTTTGTGAATGTTGATATGCTTTCGGTTTCTGGCCAAGGCTAAGGGGAGGATCGGTAAAGATTTTACTGTTGCCGGAAGTTATAGGAAATTCGTTATTTTCTATAACAGTAAAAGCAGGTGTAATAATTTCTGATAGCTGTAACGAAGAGAAAAGGAACAAAAAAGCCCGTCTGACAATAAATGTTCTGTTAGACAGGCTTTTAATAGTTATGATCGGGAGGTTAATGCGCCCATTCAGCAAAGAAATCGTTCCCTTTATCATCTACGATGATGAAAGCCGGGAAATTTTCTACCCGGATTTTCCGGACAGCTTCCATGCCTAATTCTTCAAAGTCGACAACTTCAACCGATTTGATGCTATTTTTTGCTAAGATCGCAGCCGGACCACCGATAGAACCTAAATAGAAGCCTCCGTGTTTTTTGCAAGCGTCGGTAACAGCCTGAGAACGGTTTCCTTTGGCCACCATAATCATGGAGCCACCTTGCGACTGGAACAGATCGACATAGGGGTCCATACGCCCTGCCGTTGTCGGTCCGAAGCTTCCGGATGCCATGCCTTTCGGAGTTTTAGCAGGACCGGCATAGTATATCGGATGTTTTTTGAAATATTCCGGCATCGGTTTGCCTTCGTCCAGCATTTGTTTGATCCGGGCGTGGGCAATGTCGCGTGCCACGATTAAAGTTCCGGACAGGTTCAGGCGTGTTTTTACCGGATATTTACTAAGTTCTTTCAACACTTTTTCCATCGGCTGGTCGAGGTCGATATTGATAGCCGGAGCGAGTGCCGGAGTTGCAGCCGGAAGGAAACGTGCCGGATTCTTTTCGAGTTGTTCCAGGAAAATACCGTCTTCCGTGATTTTGCCTTTAATATTGCGGTCGGCACTACAACTTACCCCGATTCCTACCGGGCAGGAAGCTGCGTGGCGTGGTAAACGAATCACCCGTACATCATGTACCCAGTATTTACCGCCGAATTGTGCGCCGATGCCTTTGTCCTGACAGATTTTTTGAATTTTTGCTTCCCATTCCAGGTCGCGGAAAGCGCGTCCGCCTTCATTGCCGGAAGTGGGCAGGTGGTCATAGTAGCCTGCGGAAGCTTTTTTTACCGTAGCCAGATTGGCTTCTGCCGATGTTCCTCCGATCACTACTGCCAAGTGGTAGGGGGGACAGGCCGATGTTCCTAAATCCAATACTTTTTGTTCGATGAATTTAGTTAGGGCTTCTTCGTTTAAAAGAGCTTTGGTTTGCTGGTAGAGGAACGTTTTGTTAGCCGAGCCTCCTCCCTTTGTAATAAATAAAAATTCATATTTATTGCCCTGGGTGGCATAAAGGTCGATTTGTGCCGGAAGATTTGTTCCTGTGTTTTTTTCTTCGGTCATGGTGAAAGGAACCACCTGTGAGTAGCGCAGGTTACGGTCGCGGTAAGTTTCGAACACGCCTTTGCTGATTGCTTCTGCATCGTTGCAGCCTGTCCATACGTTTTCGCCTTTTTTCCCGATGCAAATAGCGGTTCCTGTGTCCTGACAGGTAGGAAGCTCCCCTTCGGCAGAAATAACCTGATTCAGTAACATCGTATGAGCAACGAATTTGTCATTATCGCTGGCTTCCGGATCTTTTAAAATATCAGCCAGTTTCTGTAAATGTGAGGCACGCAGGTAAAAGGAAACATCTGCATAGGCTTCACGGGACAGAAGTTCAAGCCCTTCTTTTTCTACTTTTAAAATTTTTCGTCCGTCACATTCGATCGTTTTCACATAATCTTTGGTGAGCAGGCGGTATTCGGTGGTGTCTTTTTCAACAGGAAACGGTTCCTGATATTTAAATTCTGCCATAATATATTGATTATAATGTTTATAGTTCAGTTTTTGTTGCCTTTATAATGTGTTTTTCTAATCCGCAACGAAATTAGGATTAATAATTGAATTGTCTAAATTTTTAAAGAAAAAATTCTTTAATTGTGTCAGGGAAATCGGTATGGCATGGGGGCGGTAGAAAGGTTTTGCAGGGGAACCGGAATTATTTTGGAAAAGTTTTTTAACTAATAGAGATTATCATTTAAATTTGTGAAACTCATTTCAAAATTTATCCGGTATGTTTAATGGTAATACGGTTGCGGAGATTATTTTCATTGTTATTGTTGTTTTTTTATGTGTGGATTTTTTGGTGGAGCGGATTTTGGAAAGTTTGAACAGAAGGGCTATGTCTCCCGATTTACCGGAAAGCCTGAGAGGTATATACGATGAACAGGAATATAGCCGTTTCCAAAACTATAAACGGGAAAATGACCGTTTCGGACTGCTGAGTTCTTCTTTTTCTTTTCTTGTCACGTTGGGATTCCTGTGTGTCGGAGGATTTGGGTGGTATAATACCTGGGTGACCGCTGTAACCGGCAGTGTGGTGTGGCAGACTTTATTGTTTATGGGAGGATTGGCTTTCGTGTCGGGTTTGATCGGCTTGCCTTTTGACTGGTATGCCACTTTTCATATCGAGGAAAAATATGGTTTTAATAAAACCACGGTAAAGATTTACATAACGGATACCATAAAAGGCATGTTGGTTTCTGCGGTTGTGGGAGGGGTGTTGCTGGCTGCCGTCACCGGATTTTACGTGTGGGCGGGTGATTGGTTTTGGGTGTATGCCTGGGGACTTGTGACGGTGTTTTCCGTATTTATGTCGATGTTCTATTCCCAGTTGATCGTTCCTCTTTTCAATAAACAAACTCCTTTGGGAGAAGGAACTTTAAGGGATAAGATTCAGGCTTTTGCCCGGAAAGCAGGTTTTAAGCTGGATAATATTTACGTGATCGACGGTTCGAAACGTTCCACGAAAGCAAATGCTTATTTCACGGGTTTAGGCCCTAAAAAACGGATTGTGTTATACGATACACTGCTTCAGGAACTGACCGAAGAGGAGATTGTTGCCGTGCTGGCGCATGAGGTGGGACATTATAAAAAACGTCATACCTTACAGTTTATGGCGGCTTCGGTGTTACAAACCGGATTTATGCTATGGTTATTTTCCCTGTGTGTAAATCAGCCTGCTTTGTCGGAGGCATTGGGAGGCGACGGAAATTATTTTCAATTGGGATTAGTGGCATTTGTTTTGCTATACAGTCCTGTGGGGATGGTGTTAGGCCTGCTGATGAATAGGTGGTCGCGGAAAAATGAATATGAAGCGGATGCCTATGCTGTTTCTCAGGGATTGGGTGAAGCTTTGGTGGCCGGGTTAAAAAAGATTTCCGTAAAATCTTTAAGTAACCTCACTCCCCATCCGGCGTATGAATGGGTGTACTATTCACACCCTTCTTTATTGAAAAGAATCGGAGCAATCCGTCAGGAAGAAATTTAGATTTTATAATATGAATGCAATTATTATTACTATCGGAGACGAAATCTTGCTGGGACAGATTTTGGATACTAATTCCAAATATATCGCTTCGGGGCTCACAGGATTGGGTGTGGAAGTGATTGAGATGCTTTCAATCCCCGATAGAAGGGAGGAAATTTACGAAACGGTGGATTATGCCATGCAGGAAGCAGACCTGATTGTGGTAACCGGAGGTTTGGGGCCGACGAAGGACGATGTGACGAAGAAAGTTCTCGCAGAATATTTTGGTTCCCGCCTGGTGATGAATGAAGAGGTCTTTGGCTGGTTGAAGGAGTTGCTGGGAGGCCGGGGAATCGCTTTGAATGAGAACAACCGAAGCCAGGCCATTTTGCCGGATAATTGTCGTATTCTCAGAAATTACAAGGGGACGGCTTCCGGGATGTGGTTTGAGCGGGGTTGGAAATCGTTGATCTCTTTGCCGGGAGTTCCGTTTGAAATGGAACATCTGATGGAAACCTATGTGATTCCGGATTTGAAGGTGAAATATCCGCATCTCCAATTAAAATACAGGATGTTGAAGGTGTACGATATTCCGGAATCGGAGCTTGCACAACGGCTGGATGTATGGGAGAATGCTTTGCCCGACGGTTTAAAGCTGGCTTACCTGCCTTCGCCCGGTTTGGTGAAATTACGGCTTACCGCCAAAGGGGAGGCCGTGAAACATTTGCCGGAATATTACGAAAGCCTGAAAACGGTGCTGGAGGGATTGAATTATACGGAGGGAGAGGAAAATGCTTTGGAAAAACAGTTTGGAAAGATTTTCCGGGATAAAGGAGTTACAATTTCCACGGCAGAGAGCTGTACTGGGGGGTATGTAGCCCATCTGATAACTTCCGTGCCGGGAAGTTCCGATTATTTTAAGGGAAGTGTTGTTTCTTATGCCAATGAGGTGAAGATAAATGTCCTGGGTGTAAATCCTGCCGATATTGAGCGGGAAGGAGCCGTAAGCGAAGCGGTTGTTTTGCAAATGGCGCAAGGGGTGAAAAAATTGTTGGGGACGGATTATGCCGTTTCAACTTCGGGAATAGCCGGGCCTGACGGAGGAACCCCGGAGAAACCCGTAGGAACGGTTTGGATTGGAGTGGCGACCCCTGATAGGGCTTTTGCCTGCAAGTTTGTGTTTTCGTTTACCCGGGAACGGAATATCGCCAAAGCGGCGGCTAAAGCACTGGAATTGGTGTTGAATGAAGTGAAATCCCGGTAAATGTCGTGGATTGCTTTTATCGGCAGGTGAACCTTAAAATATATTTTTCCGTAATTATAGCAGAATTTGCAAATGAAAAAGCTCATGATTTTCCTGTTCGTAATTGTTTTATTGGTTGTCTTATACTACGTTGGCCCTCGCCTTCCCCGTACGCCGCTGAATACGGAGTTACCGAGGATTACCGTTGCGCCGGATAGCCTGGAGGCATACGTGCAGGGGAAAGACGCAGGATTGCCTGTAAAGCCCGGTAACGGGGGAGAAATCGTGTGGGCGGATTCCGTCGGTAAAACAACGCCTTACGTATTGTTATATTTACATGGATTTTCTGCCAGCCATTATGAGGGGTATCCCATTACTCACGATTTTATAAAAGAATTCGGGGTGAATGCTTATTTGCCCCGTTTGGCGGCACATGGGTTGGATGTTCCGGAGCCGCTGTTGGATATGACTCCGGCAAATTTGTATAATTCGGCAAAAGAGGCTTTGGTAATTGCGCATAAACTGGGGCAGAAAGTGGTGATTATGTCTACTTCAACGGGTTGTACGCTGGCTTTGATGTTAGCGGCCGATTTTCCCCAACTGGTCGACGGATTGATTTTGTACTCTCCCAATATTCAGATTAAGAATAATTTTGCTCCTTTGTTGTCCGGTCCCTGGGGATTACAGATTGCCCGTCTTTTTCATGGCGGTAGATATTATAATTCTTCCGATGCTCCGGATAGTGAAGATTGTAAATATTGGAATTGCCGTTACCGGGTGGAAGCCCAGGTTTATTTACAGCAATTGCTCGATATGCGGATGAACCGGAAAGAATTTGCCCGTGTTCATCAACCTGTGTTCCTGGGGTATTATTATAAGGATGCGGAACATCAGGATCAGACGATTGAAGTGAAAGCTGCTTTACGTATGTTCGATGAGTTGGGAACTCCTCCCGATCGAAAAGTGAAGGTGGCTTTTCCGGAAGCCGGCGTGCATGTGATTGCCTGTGGACTGTCTTCAAAAGCGATCCCGCAAGTCCGGGAAAAAACGTTCGAATTTGCCCGGCAGGTTTTGAAACTTAAACAAGCAGAGTAGAAGGAAATGATATAGAAAACCTGGGACATTTCCGGGGTTTTTCGAAAAAATAATAAAGCTGCCCTTTCAGGCAGCTTTATGTGATTTGAAAGAGAAGAAAACTTATTTTTTTCTGCTTTGCTATTTTTCTTTGCGCCTTCTTTCTTTCCTTCCTGACAACATTTCTTTGTGTCTTCCTTTTTTCCTTCCTGGCAGCATTTTTTGGTACCTTCTTTACATTCGCATTTCTCTGCGCATTTCTTTTCTTTGCAGTCTTTATTAGCTACACATTCTTTTTTGCAACATTCTTTTTTACCGTCTTTGGTGGTTTTGTCGCTTTGTGCCGAAGCCACACTCACGGTGAAAGCCAATGCGAATACTGTTAATAAAGTAGTTATTTTCATACTGTTTTGTTTTACTGTTTTATAATTCAACTATTAATCTCATCGGTAAAACTATAAAAAAATATGATTCATAAAACTATGAAAATGTTAATTTATACAATTTGATTAAGGATAGATAAAAAACGGGATGAAGACAATGCGTCTAAAAATTATACATCCGGTGTATGTTTTTTAGACATTACGGGTATTTTTGATGCTTCGTAAGTTGTTGATATATAATTTGTTTGTAGATTTGGCATGTCTCTTGTTAAATGTAAAATAATTTACAGCATGACACGGAATGAAAAAATGTGCCGATGGAGTGGGGATAGGGGATTGGTTGAAGAGAACAACGCTAATTAGAGGATAGATTTTTTGCCTGACCGTTTTTTGATTGGAGGGAGCGGGTTTTGATTCGCATGACAGATGGCTGGTAGAGAAGAGAAAAAAAACAGATAAACTAACAATAAGGATATGATAGAATTAAGAAATGTAGATAAATATTATAAGTCGCGTTTTCAACGTACTTTTATATTGAAAGATGTAAACTTCTCGGTGAAAGAAGGGGAGTTTGTCAGTATTATGGGGCCGAGCGGTGCCGGGAAATCAACCTTGTTGAATATTATCGGGATGCTGGATGAGCCGACGGAAGGGGAATATTTTTTTATGGGAAATCCGGTACATGCAATGAAGGAAAAGGACCGGAATCTTTGCCACCGGAATTATATCGGTTTTATTTTTCAGGCCTACCATTTGCTGGAGGATATGAATGTGTATGAGAATATCGAAATGCCTTTGGTATATAAGGGAGTGAAAGGGAAAGAACGGAAAGCGATTGTGGCCGACATTCTGGATCGGTTTAACATTGTGGCGAAACAAGATTTGTTTCCGGAGCAATTGTCCGGAGGGCAGCAACAGTTGGTGGGGATTGCAAGGGCAATCGTAGCGCGCCCGAAGTTATTACTGGCGGATGAACCTACCGGAAATCTTCATTCGGAGCAGGGACGGCAAATCATGGAATTGCTCAAAAAATTGAATCAGGAGGAAGGTATGACAATTATCCAGGTGACCCATTCCGAACAGAACGCACATTACGGAAACCGGATCGTAAATATTATGGACGGTTATTTGCGGGAAGGTGCGGCAGCGGTGGATGGCGGTTTGAAATTGTAATAGTATGATTTTATACCGTATTATTTACTAAGTAGTTTTTTATATACAACATGGTTTAAGAACTCCTCTTTTTTAGCTGATGAAATGGGGAGTTCTTTTCCGTGAATAAAAAGCCTGTTTTTAAATACACGGTCGATGTGGGACAGGTTTATTAAAAAAGAACGGTGTATGCGGAAAAATAAATCTTGGGGAAGCATTTCTTCTAAAGAAGACATAGTTTGATGGATGACTATGGTTGTATCTTTGAAATGCAGTTTTAAGTAGTTTTGCATACTTTCGGCATATAAGATATTTTCACTCTCGATTTTTTGAAAAGTATCGTCCTGACGTACATAAAACACGGAATCTGTTTCGGTTTGGCCGGGAGGGGAAACGATGCGGGAACCGAAGATATTCTGAGCTTTGGTAACAGCCTGAAAAAAACGGTTGAAAGCTATCGGTTTCAGCAGGTAGTCAACCACATTTAATCTATACCCCTCCAACGCGTATTCGGAATAGGCTGTGGTGAAGATTGTCATGGGGGCTGTTTCGAGGGATTCTAAAAATTCAAGTCCTGAAAGATGAGGCATATTTATATCTAAGAACATCAGGTCGATGTCTTCGTTTTTTAGAATTTTTGCAGCTTCCGGAGCCGACGGGCAAGTGGCGGTCACGGTGAGGAAATCGAGTTGGTTGATATAATTTATGATCCCCCGGATAGCGATAGGTTCGTCGTCCGTAATCAGGCATCGTAATACAGGGGAAGAAGAGGGTTTTATCATGGCTTTAGTTTTATAATCAATTGTGTGCTATAAATCGTGTCTGTGGTGTGACAGTTCAGAGAATAATTTCTTGGAAATAGAATATCCAGCCGTTTGCGTACATTTTCTAATCCCATTCCTAGGTTCCCTGCTTTGGCTTGTGTCGATCTGGAATTTTCGATTTTTAGTTGAAGGGTGTGGCTTGTTTGGCTTAAATCGATGTATACGTAACCTTTTCCGGTCGTTGGTTTGGCAACATGCTTAAAGGCGTTTTCGATGAAAATAATCAGGAGTAAAGGAGGTATTTCTATGTTTTCATCCTCTATTTCCCAGGAACAGCTTACCTCCAATCTGTTCTCCCACCGGATTTGTTCCACTTCTATATAATTGGTTAGAAAATGTATCTCCTGTTTCAGTTGGATAAGCTCTTTTTGTCCCTGATATAACTGATACCGTAATATGTCGGAATATTTTATCAATAAAGAGGAGGCCATTTCTACATTTTCTTGCATCAGGACATGAATGTGGTTTAAAACATTGAACATGAAATGTGGGGTGATCTGTTCCTGCAAGGTTTTAAATTGAAGTTTGTGATTGATGGTTTCTACTTTCGCGTACTCATAATAAAAGCGTAAACCACAAAAACTGAGGCTGATTACAAATGTGCCGGGGAGCATGACGATAAAGTCTATTGGCAGAGAATCCCCTTCTACGAACAGGTAGGAGGGAGCAAATACCCCGGTATGTTCAAGATGCCGGAATCCGGCTAAAATTAAAGAGGTGAGAAAGGTGATCAGTGGGGTTATGCCTAAAAATTGAAAGAAAAAGGGTAACATCCTTTTTTGTTGTATCGCTTTTTTAAGCAAGCAGTTACTTAAAAAATGATTCATGACAATGTTTGTGCTGCAAATACAGAGGGCCACTAAGGTGGCTTCTCCGACGGGAGCAAGTTTGAGGAACTGTATCCAAAATACGAAGGAAATCAGCATCCAAAATAGCACAACTACCAGTTTGTGGGTATGGGGAATACGAATTTTCATACGGCAAAACTAATTAATAAAATAATAGTTTGCCGCAACGTTCGTCAAAAGCAACCCGGGGATTCGTCAAATAGATTTTAGCTTTTTTTCATTTGCTTCTACTTTTGGGCAATGATGAATATGTGCAGACATAGAGTATTCAGATTGTTTCACTAAAAAAAATGAATGATGAAAAGAGTTTTAGTAACAGTTTTTTTGAGCTTTCTTTTGTGCGGAATAACGTTTTCGCAGACCGGAGGCGATAAAAGAGCTGCATTTCAGTTTAGCTTCATGCCTTTTATGAGTACGAACGGTTTACAGGCTAAAGAGTACACCAATGGTGTGTCGTTTAATCTGTTATCGGGTTTGTCGAAAAATGAAAATGTTTTTGCTTTTGCGGGCTTGACCCATATCATATTGAACGATGCGAAAGGTTTTCAATTTGCCGGATTGGGGAATTATGTCGGGAATGACGGGAAAGGAATGATGTTCGCCGGATTGGGGAATTGGGTTCAGAAGGAATACCGGGGTTTTCAATTTGCCGGTTTAGGAAATTATACCGGAAGTGACGGGAAAGGTATGCAATTTGCCGGATTGATCAATATCAGTAAAAATTATTCCGGGTTTCAATTTGCCGGATTGGTCAATATAGCCAAAAAGGTAAAAGGTGTACAGTTCGCCGGATTGCTTAATATTGCTGAAAGTAGCGATTGGCCTGTGGCTTTGGTCAATATTATAAAAGACGGGGAGTTAGGGGTGGCTTTGACTTACAATGAGATAGGAAGTGTTGTGGTGGCTTTGCGGTCGGGGGGAAAATATACGTACGGAATTGTGGGAATAGGATATAACCATAAGGCTGAAGGACATTCGTTTGTGACCACAGGCGGTTTCGGTGCCCATATTCACCTAACCCCGTGGCTCATGTTCAATAATGAGCTTACGGGAGAAACGCTCGATAATTTCTCGAAGTATGTAACCTTTAAGTTAGGGTATGCTTTTTTGCCTGCTTTCCGTATAAATCCTCATTTTGAACTGTTCGGAGGGCCGAGCATAAATTATATGCAGACTGACGATCCCCGCAATACGAATATATTACCCGATAAATATATTTGGAGAAAATATGGCGATTCAAAATTCCAGCAGGTCTATCTGGGGTATCAGGTCGGTGTTCAGTATATCTTTTGACAGGCGGGAAAATCAGCTGATTAAAGTGACAGCGTAAATGTGGTTTCCTTTCCGGGAATAGACGACACTTTGATATTACCACCGTGGGTACGCATGATTTGGCGGGCAATGCTTAAGCCGATACCCGTACCCTCGGTTTTGGTGGTGAAGAAGGGAACGAAGATTTCGTTGAGAATTTCCGGCTCAATACCCGGTCCGTTATCCGTGATCTTAATCTGTGTTTGATTTGCCGCCGCTTCCACTCTCACGTGCAGCTTGCTGTTTTCCTTGCCTTGCATGGCCTGTATGGCATTTTTCATGATGTTCAGCAGCACTTGTCCCAGCATATTCGGGTCGGCGAATACTTTTACATTTTCCGGGTGGATTTCTGTGTCGATCGTGACATTTTCAAAATAAGGTTCCATACTGCATAGGATAACCATGCGGTGAATAAATTCGTTCATATCGACGTATTCCCTTTCCGGCTTGGGAATGCGGGTAAATTTACGATAGGATTCCACGAATGAAATAAGCCCCTTTCCAGTTTCGCTGATGACATGCAACCCATTGATCGTGTTTTCTTTGAGCTGTGACGCTTCTATTTCCGGATCATCGTTTTTATGCAGGGAAAGCAGGGTGTCGCTTAAAGAAGTGATCGGAGCGATGGAATTCATGATTTCATGTGCCAATACCCGAATCAGGCGAATCCAGGAATCGATCTCTTTTTCATCCATCTCGTTTTCAATGTCGTTGAAAACAAGTAAAGTGAGCTTTTCCCCATTCATGATGATACTGGTGGCATTGATTAACAGTTGCACGCTTCCCCGCTCGTTGGTATAAGTGATCCGTTTGGTTTCTCCCGACTGGATTTCTTCTATGGTTTGCTGTAATTGGAGGGAAACTTTTTGTAATTGCCGGGTGTGGGTAAATACTTCCAAACCGAGGATTTTAAGGGCGAACAGATTGGATTGAATGACAAATCCTTTGGAATTTAAAGCAATAACTCCTGAGTTGATATTATTGAGTATCAATTCATAATATTTTTCCTGCTGTTGTATGTCGATCCTTGTTTTTTGCAGTATTTCTTTGGTTTGATTCAATAACTTGTTCAGTAGTTTTTCCGATTTCATCCCTTGTATTTCCGGGAAACGCAGCGTGTAATCTTCATTTTTCAGGGCACTGAAAAAATAACTGATTTTCCTGTTCACCGAGTTTATATAATGGAAAATGAGAAACACACAAATGATGATGCCCAGGGTGCAAAATGCACCTTCCACATACATCCCCGAATAAAAATAAATACCTGTTCCAGCGGCCAGTATTCCGAAGGATAATAACAGGAAAAGCATACGGAGAGGATAGGAATAAAGCATAAAATTGTAGTGTTTGAATGTGAATCGGTAAAAAAATCTTATAATCCGAATTTTTTCATTTTATTATATAATGTCTGCCGGGTAATACCTAACTGGGAGGCTATTGCCGATATATTCCCCTCGTTGCGTTCGATCGCTTTCCGGATCATTTCTTTTTCCATTTCTTCCAGGGTGCTGATTTGGGGGGTAAGTTCGGTTGTGATTGTTTTGAAAAAGAAATCATTCGGTTTGAGAACACTGGATTCGCACATAATGACGGCTTTCTCGACAGCATGTTGCAACTCGCGCACATTGCCGGGCCAGGGATAATTCAGCAATCTTTCCTGGGTGTTAAAGGCAAAAGAAAGGTTTTTCTTCCCGTATTTCTGACTGTAACGTTTCAGGAAAAAATCGGCTAACAATAAGATGTCTTTTCCACGCTTTCTCAGTGGAGGAACTTCAATGTGTATGGTGTTGATACGGTATAACAAGTCTTCCCGGAAAACTCCGTTGGCAACCATTTCCTGAAGATTGCTATTGGTGGCACAAATCAGCCGGATGTTGACATCGATAGGTTTGTTCGAGCCTACCCGGGTGATTTTTCGTCCTTGTATTACGGCCAATAGCTTGGATTGCAGGGAATAAGATAAATTTCCTATTTCGTCCAGAAAAAGGGAGCCGTTATTGGCGGCCTCGAATTTACCTGCCCGGTCTTCTTTCGCATCCGTGAAAGCCCCTTTCACATGACCGAACAGTTCACTTTCAAAAAGCGTTTCGGTGATAGCTCCCATGTCCACCGAGATCATCACTTCCTTCCGGCGGTTCGAAAGTGAGTGGATTTCTTTGGCTATCATTTCTTTTCCCGTACCGTTTTCACCTGTGATGAGGATGTTCGCATCCGTCCCTGCTACTTTTTCAATGAGCTGGTGTAGCTGTTGCATAATTGCAGAGTTTCCCCATACCAGCTCTTCCTCTGTGTTTAACTGTTTTTTCAGGATTTCTTCTTTTTCCCGGAGCTGTTTCACTTCACTCCTTGATTCGTTCAACCGATAAGCGGAAAGCAGTGTTGCGATGAGTTTCGCATTGTCCCAGGGCTTTACGATAAAGTCGGCAGCACCTTCTTTCACGGCCTTTACGGCGAGATCGATGTCGGCATAGGCCGTAAACAGTACAACCGGCAACTCTTTCGACAGTTTCTTTATTTCGGACAGCCAGTAGATGCCTTCGTTGCCCGTATTGATTCCCGACGAGAAATTCATATCGAGCAATACCACATCGATATTTTCGGATTCCAGCAGTGAGGGGATCCGGTTGGGGTTACTGGTTGTGATTACTTTTTTAAAGACGCTTAACAACAACATTTCTAATGCCGTCAGCACACTTTTATTATCATCAACTATTAGAATTGTACCTTGTTTTGCCATAGTGAAATTGAGAATAAAAACAATAGGACAAAATAAAGGAGTTTGTGCCGATTTTTGTCCTTTGTTTATTTATGTGTTTAAATTTTACAAAGTTACGGATAAAACCGTGAATATTCTAATTCAATTTTCATTTTTCGGACACATCCTGTTTTCGGTGGTCGTTTCCGTCACGATCTGCCCGTCGAAAAGGTTGATGATCCGGTGAGCATACGAGGCATCGTGCTGGGAGTGGGTTACCATAATAATGGTTGTTCCTTCCTGATTCAATTCCGTCAGCAAGTTCATCACTTCCGCTCCATTTTTTGAATCGAGATTTCCGGTAGGCTCATCCGCGAGTATTAATTTCGGTCCGGCAACGACGGCACGGGCAATGGCAACACGCTGCTGCTGTCCTCCCGATAATTGTTGTGGAAAATGTTTTGCCCGGTGGCTGATGTTCATCCGGTCGAGAATATGGTTGACCAGTTCTTTTTTCTCTCCGGCTTTCTTTTTCAGGTAGATCAGGGGAAGTTCTACATTTTCATAGACATTCAGTTCGTCGATCAGGTTAAAACTTTGAAACACAAATCCGATATTTCCTTTTCTGACTTGAGTTCTTTGTTTTTCTTTCAAATGTCCCACTTCCTGGGTGTTGAAGTAATATTCCCCTTCGCTGGGATTGTCCAATAGTCCGATTATATTTAACAGAGTGGACTTTCCACAACCCGAAGGTCCCATAATTGCGACAAATTCACCCGGTTTAACATGTAATGACACGTGGTTCAGAGCTGTGGTTTCCACTTCTTCTGTGCGAAATACTTTGCTTAGATTTTCAATTCTTATCATAGCTGTTTATTTGTTTTTGTTTTTCATTTCTCATTTCCAACTCTTTAACGAAATGCGTGCCAAATTATATAATATATTGATTTACATGTGTTTGTGTTTGTGTTGGTGAAGTGGTAACTGTCAAATAAATAGACAATTCTGTCCATTTGTTTGACAAATATTTGCTATTTTCATCAAATTTCGATTTGCCGGAGGGATGTTCTTTAAACAAAGATAGGAAAAAAAATAAGCGATTCGGAATTTATGGGGAAGATCGTTTTCTTATTTGAATAAAAGGGATGATATGAGGAAAAATGTGTAAAAGAATAGGACAATATTGTCTATTTTTTTTACACTTTATTCTATGGTTTGATATGTGTAATATGTTTATTATCAGAATGTTTTGTGGTTTGGCATGGATTTGGTGTTTGTGTTTTCAAATTTAAAATTGAAACAATGGCTTTAAGGATTTTTTTATTTTTAGTTTTATTGCCGGGGATTCAGATAGGATATGCCCAGGATAAGAAATGGACTTTACAGGATTGCATTGACTATGGAGTGGAGCAAAGTTTGCAAATGCAGAAACAAAAGCTTCAAAATGACAATAATCGTTTGGAGGTGCGTGATGCCGCTTTAGACCTGATTCCATCGGTGAATAGTTTTTCTCCATCCCTTTCTTATAATTATGGACGTGGTATCGACCCGGAGACAAATACTTATACGAATATGCAGTATAAAACTTTAGGAGGACTGGGAGTGGGCGGAGGTGTCACATTATTTGCCGGTTTTAGCGGGATTAACCGTTTGAGAATGGCAAAGGTGGCCAGATTACAGGGGATGGAATCCACGGAACTATCCGCTAATAATATTGCGATTCAGGTGATGACGGCTTTTTTCACTTTGGTGTATGCGGAAGAGCAGATCAAGATCACGTTAGAACAGTTGGAAAATTCTAATTTGCAATTAAGGAAAATTCAGCGGGAATATGAGCTGGGCCGCCGTCCTAAGAGTGATCTTTTCGATATTCAGGCACAGCAGGCATCCATTGAGTACCAATTAATCACTTGTCAGAACAACCGGGAAAATGCCCAGGTATCCCTGAAACATTTGATGAACTATCAGGAGGATACCGATTTGGAATTATCTGTCGATTCCTGGAACGAGATTTTACCCGTGAAAGAGCAGAACGATTTGAATACGATTTATACCCGTGCGATGCAGTCGTTGCCGCAGGCGCTGATTGCCGGATATGATGTTCGTATTTATAAATTGAGAGAATATACAACTAAAGCGAATTTCGCTCCTTCTTTCAGTATGAACGGCGGTATATCTTTCGGTAATTATACCAGCCAGTCCGATCGGGGTTTTTGGACACAGATTTCAGATAAAAACCGTATTGGAAAGTATTTTGGTTTTAATATGAGCATTCCTATTTTTTCCGGATTAGTGCGCCATTCCAACCTTAAACGGGCAAAAAACAATTATCAGAATGCCCGGATCACTTATCAGCAGACGGAACAATCGATTTACACCGAAATACAAAAGGCGATCCTTGATCTTGAATCCCAGGTTCAGCAGTATGAGATTGCCCGTAAAAAGGAAGAGTTCAGTGCATTGGCTTATCAGGCAGGGAGAAAGAAGTATGAGCAGGGGTTGATCACGATTATCGAAGTGAACACAACGGCTAATAATTATTTACAGGCTAAATACGATCTTTTAAAAGCCCGTTTGAATTATGTGTTGCAAAAGAAAATGGTTGATTTTTATAAGGGTGTTCCTTTACAGACAAAAGTTGGAGAGTAATTGAACAGATAAATAGAATAAGTATTAAAAATAATGTTCGGGAAGGGTGAAATTCAGGAATCGTCTTCTTTTCCCAACCGAAAGATAAAAGTAAAGCTATGGATAAAGTTATTGAACAAAAGAAAGGATTAAAGAGAAAACATATACCGTATATTATCGGGGGCGTGTTTGTTTTGGTTGTTATCGGTTGGCTGGTTTTAGGCGACCATACTTCAACCCTGAGGGTTGAAAAAGGAAAAATTACGGTAGAGGAAGTGACTGCCGGAGTATTTAATGATTATATCCGGATTATGGGGAATGTAGAACCCATCACTTTTGTGCAGTTGAGTCCGCTGGAAACAGGCCGGGTGGTGGAGAAGATCGTGGAGGAAGGCACAATGGTGAAAAAGGGGCAGGTGATCATCCGTTTGGAAAATCCCAACCTGGCTATGTCGATTTTGGACAGTGACGCTAATCTGGCCGAGAAACAGAATTTGCTCCGGAATACTTTATTACAGATGGAAAAAGATAAACTGGCATTACAGCAAAGCCGTTTAGAGAATGAAGTGAGCATTGCCCGGAAGAAACGTAAGTATGAGCAGGATAAAAAACTGTTTGAGGAGGATTTGATCGCTAAGGAAGAGTTCCTGGTGTCGAAGGAGGACTATGAGATGGCTGTGAAAAGTAACATTCTGGTGCTTGAAAAGCAAAAACAGGATTCTATCTATCGTTCTATCGAGGTGGAGAACATGGAAATGAGCCTTGAAAATATGAAAGCTAATTTCAAGCTGGTGAGGGAGAGATATGAAAACCTGAATGTGAAAGCTCCTATCGACGGACAATTGGGAACGCTGAACGTGGAAATCGGTCAAACGGTTTCACAGGGAGCCAACATCGGTATTGTGAATGTGCTGGACGATTATAAGGTGGTGGCTCAGATCGACGAGCATTATATCGACCGGGTGAAGAAAGACCTGACTGCGACGCTGGAACGCCAGGGAACAGATTTCGGTTTGAAAGTTTTAAAGGTTTATCCCGATGTAAAAGGGGGACAATTTAAAACGGATCTGACTTTTGTGGCCGATAAACCAGAGAATATCCGTACGGGGCAGACTTATCACATTAACCTGCAATTGGGTGAATCGGACAAATCGGTATTGATTCCGCGCGGAGCGTTTTATCAGACAACCGGAGGGCAATGGGTGTTTGTGGTCAGTGCCGACGGAAAGGAAGCTTATCGCCGGAATATAAAGATCGGTAAGCAAAATCCGCAATATTATCAGGTGGTGGATGGATTGGAGCCCGGTGAAAAGGTGATTACTTCCGGATATGAGGTTTTCGGTAAAAATGAACGCCTGATTTTAAAATAATGTAAGAAATTAATATTGTGCAGTAACTTTTCAGAGTTTCATGCGTCTTAACTTATAGGAAGTTTTAATATTCTTAATTTTTACTAAAAGGAATTGATATGATAAAGACAGTTATTTTTTCAGTATTGCTTTTGTTGGGGATGATAACAGGGGCAAAGGCGGGAGAACAAGTGGAAATATCCCGTTTTCAGGGAGAAAAAATTACGGGGATCGATGTTTCCGGTGCTTTTGAAATTAAAATCCGGCAAGGAGAAGAAACCGGGGTGGTTTTAAGTATTCCTGCACGCTATAAGAATCAGCTTACCGTATCGCTGGATGGAAATGGAAAGTTGAAGATCGGTTTTAAAGGCACGATTAAAGGAGAACGTGGCGACCGTTATCTGGCTGAAATTGTCTGCTCGTCATTAGAATATATAGATTTGAGCGGGGCTTGCCGTTTGAGCGGTGAAGGAGATTTTTACGGAGAGAAATTGTCGATAGACCTGTCGGGAGCTGCTACGGTTACGATGGGAGGATATGTGGAAGTTGGTGGAAAAGTAGAGGCTGATTTATCGGGGGCTGCCCGGTTTACCGGGAAATTATCCGCTCCGTTTATCGATGCTGAACTTTCCGGTGCAGCTTATTTCACGTTGAGCGGGAATGCGGATTCCGGTAAGCTGGAAACTTCCGGTGCTGCACAGGCTCATATGGGCGACTTTACTTTTCGCACCCTGAGTGCTTCTGCTTCCGGTGCATCCTCTATAAGAGTTTGTGCCAATGAACAATTGAGTGTTTCAGGCTCAGGAGCGGCGAAATTATTTTACCGGAGTGAAGGAAGGGTAAATGTCCATACTTCCGGTGCTTCTACAATCAGTCAATTTTAAGTATAGTATTCAAAAAGAAAACTCCCGTTTCATATAACTGAAACGGGAGTTTTAGGTTTAGGGTATATTATTCCAATATCAGCAGATAACCTTTTCCTTTTTCTACCTTTATTTTATCCGTGGGGGAGAAAGTCTTTTCCGGCTGAAAAGTTTCAATGGCCGGGGCATGCAGTTTCGCTGTTTTCGGCTCGACTCCCAGGGCTTTCCAATCGATTTTCAGCTTGATTTCTTCGTCCTGCTCCGCCCAGCTTCCTATGGCAATCATGGCTTTTTTATCTTTTACATAACAAGTAGCCAATATTTTATCGTTTCCGGTTTTTACGGGATTATAAGACACCCAGTATCCGATCATCCGGCTGCCCTGCATTCCGAATTCATCCCATGCTTTCCAAAGGTATTGTGCGGTTTCGCAATCGCCCCAATGCAACCGGGAGGTCATACCGTAGACCATGCCCCGCCATGCGTTTCCACAATCCTGCAACATTTCACCCATCATTCCGAAAGGTATTCCGGAGACTTCTGTCATCCAATAGTCCGGCGATGCATTATAATCGAAATATTCTCCTAACCACAGGCGGTCGAGGTAGGGCATGTGTTCCATATAGAGGCAGGCACTATTGATGAAACCGTCCTGTGCATTGAATTGATTCGCGGAGTGAAGATCGATCCGGGGATCGGGGCAGCCTTTATCGAGCACTTTCCTGATCCGTTTCATCGTAGTGCGGTCAAAAGCAAGATCGTCGATATACAAGCCGTCGATGCCTACGTTTTTGACCAGCCAGTTCAGGCCTTCTACATAAAAATTGTGCCAGCGGGAAACGCCTGAATTCACAATAGCAGCATCGGTATACTTTTCAACAAACCAAGCGGCAATATAATCCTGATCCAAATGTTCCTGTAACCAGGAGTAGCCGTTACCTTTCCCTGCGGAAAAAATTTCATGGCCTAAAGAACGTAGCGCCCAAAGTTCCGGTGCCCGGTTCGCCAATTCTCTCACCGTATAGTAGATTTTCACTTTACAACCTTTCGCGTGGGCTTCGTCGATATAAGCTTTCATGAAATCGGGACGGAAGAACGGATAATTAATGTGTGGGTTAATTGCTGTTCCGTGGTGGATATTGATGGTGTTTGCCCCGTTAGCCACTATTTTATCGATGGGTTGGTAGCTGTGATAATAACGGTCGGCCCATTGCTTATCGGTGTCGATCGGTTTAAATGGTGTGGTAGACAACAGGAAAATGAAAGTCATTTCTTCTCCCTTTTTCAAAGTACGGCTTCCGCTATAAGCTTTCACCTGCACGGTCTTTCCGTTACGGGCGAAGTCTATGCCCCCTTTGCCGTTATTGTTCCAGCATTCGGGAATGATAAGCGGTTTTGACTGGTAAAAATTGGTGTTCAACGGCCTGATGTAGTGTTCATCGCGGAACACGCAATGAATCCCGGCGTTTTCTTTGCCTATCCAAAATCCTTCCTGATTGTTCCTGATATTCCATTTCCAGGAATTTTTGTCGGGTATGAAAGATCCGGTATGTCCCATTCCCAGCCAATATTTAGCAATTTCTCCGTTCAGGGGGATTTCCAGTCGCATGTCTTCCACCCGGCTTGTTTCATTGGCTTTTACCGTGATCTTATATTCCATGAATCCGTCGAATTCCATTTTCGCCTGGCAAGTCAGGGTGAAATCTCCGGCTTTGTTTTGGCTTTCCCAGCCTGTTTGACCGTCCTCTTGTGTGGTGAAGCGGAAAGATTCGTTTTTCCAGGAAAGGGGTTTCCGGTTTTGTTCTATAACGAAGCGGATTGGTGCCTGAAGGATCGGGGTGGCTTTTTCACCGATCGTTGTGACTTCTTCTGTGAAAAAACTGGAAATACTTTCAGGTAATCCCGATTCTCCGAGAGAGACGGAACGTCCCAGACACTGTATTTCTTTTCCGTTTACTTTCAGCGGGGTGAATGGTCTTACGATGCTGTTGTCACAAGCCAATTCCGAATTCAGCCAGCGCAATCTGGACAGGCGGTATATATCACTGTCGCCTTTATCTTCCAGTATCCGGTCGGAAAGATTAATGGCCAGATCGATCGTTTCCGCAGGGCATTGGTCGGCAGAAACCGTGACTTTTCCCCGGTAGGTGCCCTGGGCTATACCGACCGGCATTTGGATGCCGATCCATAGCGGACGGATTTCACCTTTGGGAACCCGGTAGGCAATGTTCATAGGACGTTGTAACCAGTCGGTTCCGGAGAGATTAAAACAGGTAAATGCCGAAGCCGGGATGTTATTTTTATTGCCTTGCAGATCGGTAAATTCAATTTTTATCTGGTCTATGTCCCGGTCTTTAGCCCATAAAGCGATCTGAAACACAAAGTATTCGTTTTGATCGGCTTCTGCGGCAAACGGGAGGAAAGCTCCGGATGCCGTCCAACGGTAGGGAATATCCCTGAACATTTTCACCGGATGTTTCCGGTCTTCCGGAAAGAGCAGAAACGGTTTACCGATATAATCTTTTTCCAGTTTTGCCTTTTCGGCAGAAGTGGCTACAATCTCCATCGGATAGAAGCTATTGAAATCGCCCCGGGATTGAAATTGGATAAAGCGGGCATCGGGGACAGCTGAGGAAATCACTGCTTTTTGAGCTTTTGCCAGCCATGCTGCATCGGGGAGTGTGTTTTCTTTCCTGTAATCCACTTTGGGATACGGACCTCCTGAGGTGTGATAGGGAAGGTAATAGATGTAATAATCTCCCGGAACAGTTTTCGGCTCGAAAATCAGTTTACCTTCTTCCCGGGTGACCGTTTCCCGAAAGAAATTTGTGATTTGCTGTCCGGTGGTGGCATCTACAATGATGATTCCTTTCCGGGCGGCATCCTGATCTTTCCGCCGCCAGGGAATCGTGGCGCGTACCAGCTCCGGGTTTCCGGTTACTTTGACTACTGCCCGGTGGTTTCCTAAAGTGTCCGGAGTCCAAAAGGCTGTTCCATACCATACGTCCGATGGCTGGAAATCTTGTGCAGGCAGGCTAAAAGCGGTGCACAGCGTGGCGAATAAACATAACAGTTTTTTCATAATCCTAAAATTTCTATACCTTGTTTAAAGAAAATGTCTTTCGGAATCCCGGCTTCCGCAATGCGGTCAAGATCTTTTTGCAGGGCGGGGGTGATCATGCCTTTTTCCCGAATCAGAAGGGTGGCCTTGTCATAATCGCCATCGCCTTCTATGGTGATGTATTCGTTAGCAATGGCGGCAATGTCTTCCTTCATTTTGTCAAAATCCACCGAATAATAACCGCTTTGTTCATTCCAGGCGATCGCTCCGCTTTCTATGAAGTGTGCAAATTGCATCATATTGGCTTTGCCGTGTGCGCTGGCTGCTCCGAAACGGGTGGACCGAAAAATTCCCGCAATGAAAGTGACGTAATTGTCCATAAGGTCTTTGTCTCCGATAATGCCCCATTCCGAGAGTTTGGTGATACAATACAATCCTAAAATATCGGCTTTTCCTTCTTCGATCGAAGTGTAATGATCTTTTAAAGCCGAACGGATGTCCTGCTTATCGGTAATGGTGTATTTTGTTCCTAAGCCGTGAGCCACTTCGTGAAACATGGTGTTTTCAAAAAATGCGTCGAAACGGATATGCCGCAGTTGTGCCGGATCAATCACCAATCGGGCGATAGGAACCAATATTTTGTCGAATTTAGCTTGCATCGCATTTTTTAGTTGCAGTTTCCGGCTACCTTTGGCTGCGTGTACCCTGGGATCGTTCGGCAGGTTTATGGCTATATTCTTACTTCCGGCATTGCAATCTCCGGCATAATAAATTACATCGTAAACATTCAGGTCGGGATTGGTGTTGGCTTTTTCCCGTTTGTAAGCCTGCTCCACCGGAAGGCTTTCCTGTAACCGGGGAAGATAGTGGGCATATAAGGATAGTTTTTCGCTCCATGCTTTGTCTTTCACTAATACTTGTCCTGAATGGGAGGCCTTGTAACCGAACAGGGCGTCTTCGTAGGTTTCTATGGGGCCGATGACAATATCGACGGTGTTATCTTTCATGTCCATCCAGGCAAGGTCGCTGGCCAGATAATCATCGGACAATAATGCTTCAGCTCTAAGGTTTAAGTAATTTCTCAATCCTTCGTCTTCAGCCAAAATAGCAGCTTGCCGTAAGAGAGAGGCCGCTTTTGTGGTTGCTTCCGGGAAGGCTTCATGATAGGGAACCACTTTTAACAGTCCTGTATCGTCCCTGCGAATCACACTGTACCAATTGGTTTTACGGGCATCGGTTAAAGTTTCAAATTCGGCTTTAGTCATGTCCTGCGGATAAAAATTGGCACCCAGAGGTTTCTTTCCGTATTGGGAAAGGAAAGGGGTATTGCTGTTTAGCCTGTCCCAGGGACCATAATTGATAGAAAGGTATTTAATCAGCGCACTGTCTGTTATACCTTCGAACAGTTTATTTTTATCTCCGAAAGCTTCCTGCCAGTATATTTCTTCCATGATGTCCGCGGCCTGAATCAGCAAAGGGAGCATTTTCTTTTCGTTTTCCGTTAGTTTCGACAGGTCGGTTGTCAGGGTGAATGCGGCATATTGGTCGGCCAGTTCCTGATAGGGGGAAGGGGCGGTTTTGTTTTTTCCGTTTTTACACGCACAAAACATGAGTCCAACCGCCAGGATAAATACGAATTTTTTCATAAATACAGATTTTATTTTGCCATCGATTGACGAAAGTAGCAAAAAATGTAATAAAATGTTCAGGCTGGGAAAGTTAATCTTCCCAGCCTGAACATTTTATTAAGAATCCGATAAGATTTGGGTTTTTTATAAATTGGCAATATTACCCGAACCTATAATTAAAACAGGATTGTCTTCTTCTGAAATTTCAGATTGTAATTTTTCCATCCTTTGACGAACGGTGTTGTCGATTTCCGGTTTCTTCAATACTTCCGGGATAAGTTTCGATAGGGTGCTAACCGGGTATTCTACATAGAATTGTCCATTTTCCTGAAAGAACAATTTGTCCGGTGACAGGTTCGTTCCCAGATAGTCGTTATTTATTGTTTGAAAATGGGTGACTTTTTCATTTGAAAAATCAATCAGATAATAAGTCCTGTAACCGCTGAATGCGACAGACCCTATTTTGTTTCCCTGAACATTAGCCTGCTTGCTGGTTGTGCTTGTAACGTTGTAAATGGAGGCCAATAGCCTGTTGTCCGCTATCTGTACGATCCGCAATTGTTGTTCGGAAGTAACCGGAATCCGGTATTTCAGATGCAGGGAATTTTGCTCGACCTGGAAAATAGAATCGGTGCGGTGGGGGCGGTAGTAGTGCTGCCCGCTTGCGTTGTATAAATTGTTGTTGAAATCAATCTTCCGGGCATCTTCCTCTCCGGTATTATCGACTCCTCCTAAAAAACGGCCTGAAATCGTCTGGGTGTATAGTTTGTATTGCGCCTGTTTATTGCGCATATTGGCAATTTGCAGCACACTGTCGTTTAGCATGGTCAGGGCATAAGCCGCTCCTTTTTCGGCTAAAGGGATTTTCATGTATGTTCCGTCGGGAATACTCCAGCTATGTATAAAATTTCTTCCGAAATCAATAGCCAGGATTCTGTCTTCTGAAGGGGTCCAGGTTTTTCCGGCGATAAACCTGTATTCTCCGGGACCGCGTCCCTGAACGGCAAGATTACGGATGTGTTTCCCGTTACGGTCGAACAATATAATATAAGCAGAAGAAAATGCGGCAATGTATTTTTTCCCTATTAAATAAGTGGCGTTGCCAAACAGGCTCGAATCGGTGGTTTCTAATGGAACGATTTCCAGATTTTTTCCTATGTCCGTTAATTTCAATGAAACCGAATCGGTGGGAACGTTTAGGTTTACTAAAGTGATAGGGATGCCCTGGTCTTTGTAAACACTGATAGACTTTTCCTTGTTCTGGCAAGCCGAAAGCATGGCTACAATAATGAAAATAATTAATAAATACTGCATTGGTAGTTTTATTTCGTTTTAGTTTATGTTTATTGAAGTAAATATCATACTTTTTATTGACATTATAAAAAAAAATACGACATATTTTAAATATCTAAAAAATATGTATTCATTTTAGTGAGTAATTATTTTTATTATTGTGATGTAAATATTTCTTATTTTATTGATATATAGTAAAATATATTGAACTGAAAACGGTTGGTCAGGAGGGAAAGACGAAGTATATGGAAATAAAAATATCCGGTAATTATTCTTATCGTTTAAGAATAATTACCGGATACTTGTAAGAGAATCGGACTATCGGTTTATTTCAACCATTTATCCAGCCAGGCTTTAAAAGTACGTTGCCAAAGGATGCCATCCTGACATCCGGTTACCCAGTGACATTCTTCCGGGAAATATAAAAACTGGGCCGGGATGCCCCTCATTCTGGCTGCGTTAAAAGCTGCCATACCCTGCGACACGTCGATGCGGAAATCTTTCTGCCCGTGAATCACGAGAATAGGCGTGTCCCAATTTCCAACAAATAAGTCGGGAGAATTGGCATAGGTGCGTTGGGCGATCTTGTTATCTTTTTCCCAGGGCGCTCCCCCCATATCCCAATTGGCAAACCACATTTCCTCGGTGGTATTATATTGCATTTTCAGATCGAAAATTCCACAATGAGAAATAAAAGCCTTAAAGCGTTTATCGTGGTGTCCGGCGAGATAGTATACCGAGTAACCGCCATAGGAAGCTCCCACGCATCCCAAACGGTTTTCATCGATATAAGGCTCTTTTTTGGCCTGATCGATGGCTGAAAAATAATCTTTGATGTTTTGTCCGGAATAATCACCGCTGATCTGTTCCAGCCATTCCTGTCCGAATCCCGGTAATCCCCGGCGATTGGGGGCTACGATAATGTAGCCGTTAGCAGCCATTTGCTGAAAGTTCCAGCGGTAGCTCCAAAACTGGCTGACGGTGCTTTGCGGGCCGCCCTCACAGTAGAGGAGGGCAGGATATTTTTTATTGGGGTCGAAATGGGGAGGATAGATCATCCACACTAACATATCTTTGTTATCGGTGGTTTTAATCCAGCGCGATTCCACTTTTCCCATTGTCAGCTGGTCGAGCAACGATTTATTGACGAACGATAGTTCTTCATCTTTTCCGGTTGCCGGATCTACCTTATAGATTTCCGTAGGTTTGCTCATCGACTGCTTCGTTGCTATAAGCATGTTGCCGACCGGAGTTACAGAGGTGTAATTATGTACGCCTTCCGTGTGTTTCTTAATTTCTTGATTATCCAGATTAAGAGAATAAATTTCATCGGTAGCATGCCAGTCGGAAATGAACCAGATAGTGTTGGAGTCGCCCCAGGCCATCCCTTCGACATTCTGATCGAAACCTGCTGAGAAATCCCGTTTTTCCCCGGTGGATAAATCCATGATGTATAAACGGTTTTTGTCGGCTTCATAGCCCTCGCGCTCCATGCTTTCCCAGGCCAGTAATTTGCCGTCCGGAGAGATTTTCGGATTCTTGTCATAACCCATCATCCCTTCCGTCAGGTTTTCGGTTTGCCCGTTGTCCGTATTGTAGGCATAAAGATCGGTGTTGGTGGATTCAGCGTAGTCTATACCGATTTTTTTACGACAAGTGTAAATCAGTTTCTTACTATCTTTTGTCCATGCCAGCTGTTCTGTTCCTCCCCAGGGACGCACCGGAGATTCCCAACGTTCGCCTTCCAATATATCTTTACCGGAAGTGATTTGCCCGGAAGGGGTGTAATCTGCTATAAACAAATGGGTATAAGCGTCAACCCAATTGTTCCAGTGGCGGTAAAACTGGTCGTTGATGATGCGCGCTTTTGCTTTGGGGAGGTCAGGATACATATCCTTTACCGTAGGTTCCAAAACTACGTCTTTCAGATAGACGATCTTTGACATATCCGGGGCATATACATAACCGTTGATGCCGTCTGTTATGTCTGTGATTTGCCGTTGATTCGTGCCGTCCGGGGACATTTCCCACAATTGGCCTTTAGCAAGGTAGGTGATGTATTTACCGTCCGGTGTCCATCCGGCGTCCGATTCGTTATAATCGGTGTTCGTGAGCTGGATCGATTTTCCGTCGGCTAAGGTGAGCAGATACAAATCCGTATAGGCCCGGTCTTCTTCCTTGTTAAAATACGTGACGTCATATACGGCCTTGGTGCCGTCGGGGGAAACCTGTACACTTCCAATCCTGCCGAACGACCATAGGATTTCGGGTGTCATTACATCGGATGCCAGTTTTTGTTCCGGGGTTTTATAGCCTTTCCCGTTCCCGGAATCCTCTGTTGTATTTTTATTATCGCATGACATAAAGGATAATAATAATAAGGTGGGTAGTATAATCTTTTTCATCGTATAAAAAATATACCAATATACTATAAAGCCGATAAGAGATATAGTATATTGGTAATTAAAACAGATCAGTTTATCAATTTTCAGTTTCAGGGGTGGCCGATTTACCGCCTTTTTCCGGTTGCTCCGGAGTTTCTGTAATTCCGTTCATCGCTGCTACGATTTTTCCGCGCAGTTCTTCTGCCAATTCCGGATTATCCATCACTAACTGTTTAACAGTTTCGCGACCTTGTCCCAGCCTGTTTTCTCCGTAAGAGAACCAGCTTCCGCTTTTCTTAATCACGTTATAGTCAACTCCGAGATCGACAATTTCACCGGAAATAGAGATCCCTTCACCATACATGATGTCGAATTCTGCTTTTTTGAATGGAGGTGCAACCTTGTTTTTCACCACTTTGACACGGGTGTGGTTACCTAAAATTTCTTCACCGTCTTTGATCGGGCCGATCTTGCGGATGTCCAGACGAACAGAAGCATAGAATTTCAAGGCGTTACCTCCGGTTGTCGTTTCGGGATTTCCGAACATAACACCGATCTTGTCGCGTAATTGGTTGATGAAGATGCAACAAGTATTGGTCTTACTGATTGTTCCCGTCAATTTTCTCAAAGCCTGAGACATCAACCGAGCCTGTAACCCCATCACGCTTCCTCCCATATCGCCTTCGATTTCAGCTTTCGGGGTGAGTGCGGCCACGGAGTCGATCACAATGATGTCAATGGCCGAAGAACGGATTAACTGTTCGGCAATCTCTAATGCCTGTTCTCCGTTGTCCGGCTGGGAAATAAACAGGTTTTCCACATCTACGCCTAATTTTTCCGCATACGCGCGGTCGAATGCGTGTTCTGCATCGATGATCGCTGCAATGCCGCCTTGTTTCTGTGCTTCGGCAATTGCATGAATTGCTAAAGTTGTTTTTCCTGATGATTCCGGACCGTAGATTTCGATCACACGGCCTTTCGGATAACCGCCTACGCCCAATGCTTTATCGAGCGCGATGGAGCCTGAAGGAATAACCGGAATATTTTCCACCTGATTGTCGCCAAGTTTCATGATACTTCCTTTTCCGAAGTTCTTTTCAATCTTGTCGAGTGTCAGTTGGAGTGCTTTTAATTTTTCCAGATTCGTTTCTTTTGAAGCCATATTACTTAGATTAAAATTTATTCATTGATATTTCACACAAGTTCCTTTCCCTGTCCGCGCGAGTATACAATATTTACTTTCGTATGAATCGTAGTTGGACGGCAAGCGAGGGGTTACAGTATTTGTGCTGTCGGGTTTTTAGTATCTACTTTGGTGATTACTTTCGTAATGATTCCTTGTTCAATGAGGAAGGTGGTACGCAATACCCCCATGTATTTCCGTCCGTACATCGATTTTTCCGCCCATACGCCGTAGGCTTGCAGAATGATTTTATCGGTATCGGCAATAAGATTGAAAGCCAAATTATATTTGGCTATAAATTTTTGGTGTGAAGAGGCAGGGTCGGGACTAACACCTACCACTTCGTAGCCTTTTTCCGTCAAAGCCGAATAATTATCGTTCAAATTACAGGCTTCTGCCGTACAGCCAGCAGTATTATCTTTCGGATAAAAGTAAAGAATCAGTTTTTTATTTTTAAAATCGTCCAGCGATATTTCTTTTCCGTTTTGGTTGATGCCTTTGAAAAAAGGCGCTTTATCACCTTCTTTTAGTGGTGTCATAAAATAGTTTTAGTTTTATTGGGTTTATATGCCTTTCTTCAAAATGAGAAAACAGGCTCTTTCTACAAAAGTAGGAATATTTTGTAGAATACCGATGGATTTTAAGTCTTAATTCATGGATGATTTGTTATAAAATTTAGCTCTTTGTGTGTCAGGTTATTGATGTGATTTTAATATTGGGCTTCAACTTTTTTCCAGGAAATGTTTATCATTTTACGGGCAATCAGGTAGATAATTCCCCAGCAAACGGGTAAGGTAATCCAGGTGCCATAAGGCAATAAAGTGAGTGTGAAATGCACCACCGCTATCACGCCCAAAAATGCCATAAGCATAAACATTTTAAAAACCTGCGATTGAGGAGTATCCTGTTCTTTGGAAAAAGGAAATAGTAATCCGGCCAGCCTGAAATAAATCAGGGAAAAAAGGGTGCAAAAGCTGAATATCAATAATAGGTCTACAATTACTTTTATACCTGTCAATCCTATATACACCAAGGCGAAAACGAGGAAAATAGGGACAAAGTATTTTATATATATGGCTTTAAAACACCCCATGAGAAATTGTCCGGGTTGTGCCAGAGGTTTGGATTGGTATAGCCATAATTTATTCCCCTTGTCGGTTAGTCCCAGCGAAGGAATCGTGATGGCTGCAAGCAGGGGAAGCATATAGAGAGGAATTAACATCGGAAAAAGAACCTCTTTTGTATGCGAGTGGGTATATGCCTGATAAATGGCCATACAGTTAGGGACGATGATGCAGACGAACATGGGAAGAATGGCCTGCCTGAAGTTTAAAGTTCTGTCGGTCAGTACCCAGGTTAGAGTGAAGCCTGAATTTTGTAGGGGATTACGGGTGAACCAGCCTGCCAGGAGGCTGGTGTATTTACTTTTGGGCTTCAAGACCTGTCCCGCTGTTTCTGTTTCTATTTGTGCCACCTTTTGATTTAATGACGAGCTGAAATAAGTGATAGTTAGTATAAATAGCAACAAACTAATGCCTATCCCCATGCCTCCCAGTATGGCCGTGTAGTAGGTGGGATAGAGGAAAAATTCTGTTATGGCCGTATAATAGGCAGGAGGAGTGAAATACATCCACAGCGGGAGAGCTGCCGTAAAATCAATGGCAATCTGTGAGCTACTTTTAGCAAAGAATTGATAGCTGAAAACCAATAAGGCGACTAATATTACTTGTACATAGCTGATTACCTTTTGGAAATTTTTTACCGGAGCATATTGCATGATCGCTACATAGAATATATTGGCAAGAAGAAGTGAAAAAATGGTATTGAAAATTACTCCGACGATAAATAAAATCCCGGTTAAAATTCCCTGCCAAACGGTGACAATCACAAAAGGAATGATCGATAGGCACATGGTAATGAAAAGAATATGCACAAGCATGGATACAATCCGGGCCGATTGAATGGTTTTAGACGCTACCGGCAGCCGCTGCAATATTTCGTTATCATTTTTATTGAATAACAATTGGGAATATTCAGAAAGGAAATTGATAAATACGGTGAAGCACAGCAGGGAATGAAAGAGTAGCAGTGCACTCGGCAAAGAAGACGTCCGTAAAGCAAAGAAGAAAAGGAGGGGGCCCGTGAGGCTCATGATAATTCCTTGCTTGAGCATCGTATTGTTGGCATTTTGTTTGCCGTTTTGTTTTTTCTCGATCCTGTTATTGACCGTCAGCTTGGCCGTAACAATGGAGTTCATTTGCTTATAGTCGATGCCTAAACGGCTAAAAAGAGGGCGGAAAATATTTAATATAAGTAAGATTGCTTTAATCATTTTCTTTCTTTTCAAATGCGTCAATAATTTGTTCGGTTTTATCCGGCATGTCAGCCCCTCCGGTAAGCTTAGAGAAAAACATTTCCAATGAGGAGGCGTCGGCTTGTGCTTTCAGGGCTTCGACCGTACCGTCGGCTACAATGATCCCATTGTTTAATAAAATAATCCTGCTGGCTATTTTTTCAACGACATCCATTAAATGGGAACAGTAGAAAATGGTTTTTCCTTCTTTCACCAATTGCGACATGATTTCTTTCACAATAATGACAGCATTGGCATCCAGCCCATTCAGAGGCTCGTCCATAAAGATCAGGTCGGGGTTATGGAGCAAGCCTGAAATGATATGGATTTTTTGTTTCATACCTTTTGAAAAACTGATAATCCTTTGATTGGCCTGTGAAGACATTTCAAATAACGACAAAAGACGCTGGGCTTTCTCCCTGGCCAGGGAAACAGGCATTCCGTAAAGCGTTCCGATGAATTCCAGATACTCCATAGGGCTTAGCTGCTCATACATGACAGCGTTTTCCGGTATATAACCGATGCGCTGTTTGATTTCCAGATTATGGGTTTTCAGGTCGTAGCCTAAAATACGAGCCTCTCCCTCGAAATCCTGTAACAAGCCACATAATATTTTGACCGTGGTCGACTTTCCGGCTCCATTGCTTCCTAAATATCCGATAATTTCTCCGGCATGGATATTCAGGTCGATACCTTTCAGGACTTCAAGCTGTTCGCTTCCTTTTTGATAATTTTTTTTGAGATTTACAGTCTGGATAATAAGATCGTTCATGAAGTATAAGTTTATAGATGGTTTAAAATTAAATATTTTTTTGGATTTATTTGTATTTGAGGACGTATTTTAATCAATGGCAGAGAAATAGCAGGGAGAAAAGCTATAGGAAAACAGTCTGAAAATATTTTTATTCAGGCAGGAATTTGTATCTTTGACAAAATAAATTGATGGTAAATAAAAATGTTATAAATTTTATTGATGTATGGGTTTTATCGAGACATATAATTTAACTGGACTATTGATAGGTATATGTACTTTTCTGATTATCGGACTATTTCATCCGGTGGTCGTTAAATGTGAGTATTATTTTGGAACCCGCTGCTGGTGGGTGTTTTTAGTGTTGGGTTTTATCGGGATAGGAGCGGCTTTATGGATTCACCAGGTATTATGGTCGTCTATCTTCGGTGTGTTTGCCTTTTCTTCGTTTTGGACTATTTTAGAAATATTTGAACAAAAAGGAAGAGTGAAAAAGGGATGGTTTCCCATGAATCCTAAAAGAAAGAATGAGTATGAATGAAACAGACAATTTAAAACGGCTCAATGAATTTTGCCGGAATTCACTGGTTGAGCATTTAGGGATAGAATATACGGCAATGGGAGAGGGCTGGATAGAAGCCCGGATGCCGATAGACCACCGGACTTGCCGCCCGGACGGGCTTTTGCACGGGGGAGCCAATATGGCATTGGCAGAAACTATAGGAGGGGTTATCAGTGCAATTACTTTGCCGGAGAACGAGGCATTTAAAGCGTTCGGCATCGAGATAAACGGCAATCATATGAAACAGGCAAAGGGACGTTATGTGGTGGCCAGGGGAACATTTATCCATAAGGGCAGGACTACCCATGTGGTGAATGTCGAAATCCGGGATGAATTCGGAAACTTGGTGACGATTAGCCGGGTGACGAACATCATTACGGAGTGAATCTGTGAAGTTTACATTTATTCCGGGGGGCGGTCGTAAAATACGAAATAAAACCACTGGAACTTGAGGTATAAAAATTCACCCTCTGAAAAATCGATTTTCAGAGGGTGAATTTGTTTTAGAGTCTATTTCTGTATTATTTTTTCAGAACAGCTAAAGCGGCTTCATAATTGGGCTCTGTGGTAATTTCCGGCACTAATTCTTCATGAATCACTTTTCCTTTTTCGTCCAGAACAATGACAGCTCTTGCCAATAGTCCGGCCAAAGCCCCGTCGGTGATTGCTACGCCATAATCTTCCCCGAATTTCGGATTGCGGAAAGCCGATAGCGGAATAAGGTTATTGATTCCTTCGGTGGTACAAAAACGGGCATGAGCGAAAGGAAGGTCTTTTGAGATAGCCAGCACAACTGTGTTCGCCATTTCGGCAGCCATCGTGTTGAATTTACGCACCGACATCGCGCATACCTTTGTGTCGAGGCTGGGGAAAATATTTAATACCACCCGTTTACCTTTTAATTCCTGGAGTGATAATTCACTCAAATCGCTTTTAACCAATGTGAAAGCAGGCGCTTCACTGCCGATTGCCGGAAATGTGCCTTTTAAATTTACTTTATTTCCTCCTAACGTTACTGTTGCCATAATCATTATATTTAAAAGAGTTATCAATGTCATAATTCAATGTTTTATGTTGCAAGTTACTATAAACTTTCTTTCGTGTCAAATCGATAATTTCTATTCTACGATAGGGATTGTTTATAGTTTCATTTGGGCCGGGGAAGGAGGGATAGGTTTGAAAGGCCGGAGAAAAAAATGCGGGATGAACAGCTCGTGGCCATTCATCCCGTTTATAAAGTAAACCGATGCTTGTTATTCGGCGTTTTGGTAACCCCATTGTTTTAAGGCGAATCCCCAGTTTTTTTCCACTAACTCTACCGTTCGCGGATCATATTGATAGGCATTCTTTTTATATCCTTTCTTCTTGTCCAGGTATTTTCTGATTGCAGGCTCTGCTTCTTTAAATCCCGGCAATGAAAGAGTTTCATAGATTTTTTGTGTCATTTCCAGCGCATTGCTTTCAAAGTCCTCAAACTTAATTTCAATCAGATTGCCTGCCGGGATCAGTTTTTTATCCTCTTCATATTTCTGATACAAACGCTGATAAGTTTCAAGGATATTGGATTCAATGTGCTTGTTTGAAATGTTTTGTAATTTCAGCGGCTGTATAGTGTTGGTGAAAAAACTGCGGGTAGATTCGAATACGGTATAGGGATTACGCATCAGGTAGATGAACTTCGCATTGGGGAACATTTCCAGAATTTCTTTAACCCTTCCGGTGTGGGGAGGATTTTTGGAAAGGAATTGTGTGCCTTTCGTGTTCCACAATGAGATTTTTATCAATTTCAGGAACGTTTCTTTAAATGTCCTGATTTCTTCATCGGTGGCGGTTTTCATGATGAGATACTTATCACAATATTCTAAGGTGTTTTTAGGTAAAAACCAGAAATTATAATAGGTATAAGGCATCATGTTCGACAAGGCGAATTCTTCTTCCTGAGGCAGGTCGACGCTCAGTTCCATATTGTCGGTGGGGCGCTTATCGGGCATTAACCACGCCATCGTCTTTTTAAAGAAAGGCTGTCCCCATAACATCAAATGAGGAAATACCGTTTGATAGGTGGTGGTGTAGCCAAAATGTTTATCGAGTGCCAGCACATTATGCACGAAAGTGGTTCCGCTACGCCAATGCCCTAAGATAAATACAGGCTCCATATTTATGGCCTGTTCTTTGAGACGTTTGTTATACCTTCTTTCCTCGATAGGTTTCAGGGTACTCAACAAACGGCATATTGTTTTGGTCAGGAAATATTTGGTACGATAACCCTTGTCGATGGTTTGTCCCTGGGTGATCCCTTTAAAGGTGGCCCAGTCGGCACCTACCAACGTATTTACCGGTAATTTTTGAAATTCTAAAAGCCCCATGCGTATAATATTAAAAATGAAGGATGAAATATCATGTTTATTTCATCCTTTCGTTTTTATTGTCAATGAATTAAATTTTCAACCGAAGCAGATACCTTGTTCGTTTCAGCTATGCACTTCGTTGTGTTTTTACCTGTTGAATGTCCTTCTATACAGATAACGATCAATCCCTGGTGGCAAAGCACTTCGGCAATCCGGTCTACTTCTTTCAATTGGCGTCCGTCGATCACCACAACGATTTTGCCTATATCGAACAGGCGGCGTTCCAGCGTGTAGGCAAATTCATCGGCAGCTTCTCCCGTCACATTGTAAATATGCCCTTCCTGCTCGTAATGTTTCAATCTTGCTTCGGCAGAAACAATCGATTCTCCGGCTCTCATCTGTTTGCGGTCGTCTTCCGTGATGTTGGTCGACAGGTCTTTGGCATTGACTTTATCGATAATCATTCCCACCGCGCAGGTGTTATTGGTAATCGGGTCGATCAGGATGAAAGCACCTGTGTTTTTATTTTGCTTATACGGGTCGAAGAAAAGCGGTTTGTTGGAGGTAAATACCACACGTCCGATTTCGTTCAATTCCAAAGCATCTGTCATGGATTGCTCCATGGTGTTCACATTTACCTTGTAGCGGATGTTGTCGATTTTAACGCGGGTCAGGTTGGTGGTGTGTTTGATGAAGAACTGTTGTTCCGGGTCCATCTTGTTTTCGTCCATCCATACCAGCATCGCTTCAAAATTTCGCTCGATGCGGGGGAGATTACCGGGATGCACCAGCATTTCACCTCTGGATACGTCGATTTCATCCTCTAAGGTAATCGTGATCGCCTGAGGCGGGAAGGCAAATTCCAATTCCCCGTCGTAGGTCACAATGGATTTTACCCGTGATTTTTTCATCGAAGGAAGGGCAATCACTTCATCGCCTTTACGAACAATCCCGGAAGAAACTGTTGCGCTGAATCCCCGGAAATCCAGGTTAGGACGCAGAACGTATTGCACCGGATAGCGGAAGTCGTCGAAATTCTTGTCGCTGTCGATATGAACGGTCTCTAAAAATTCGAGAAGTGGTTTCCCGGTGTACCATTTCATATTTTCAGAACGTTCTACAACGTTGTCACCTTTCAGGGCTGAAAGCGGGATGCAGGTAATGTCCGGAATGTCCAGAGGTTCTGCAAATTTCCTATAATCCGAAACGATCTGATCGAACACCTCCTGTTTGTAATCCATGAGGTCCATTTTATTAACCGCAAGCACAACATGTTTGATTCCCAGTAAAGATACCAGGTAAGTGTGGCGGCGTGTTTGGGTGATTACGCCGGAACGGGCGTCTACCAGAATGATTGCCAGATTGGCCGTTGAGCCTCCGGTGATCATATTCCGGGTGTATTGCTCGTGTCCCGGAGTGTCGGCAATAATAAACTTACGGCTGTTGGTGGAAAAATAACGATAGGCCACGTCTATCGTGATCCCTTGTTCCCGTTCCGCTTTCAGGCCGTCGAGCAAAAGAGCGTAATCAATATTTTCTCCTGCATTTCCGAAACGTTTGGTATCACGTTCCAGGGCATCCAGTTGATCCTCGTATAATTTTTTACTGTCGAAAAGCAGGCGTCCGATCAGGGTCGATTTTCCATCGTCCACAGAACCGGCTGTCAGCAACCGCAGCAAATCTTTCTTTTCATCCCTGTCGAGGAATTCTTTTATATTTAATTTATTTTCAGTCATAACTTTAGATTTACAATCCTGCTTTAGAAATATCCTTCACGTTTTTTCTGTTCCATACTGCCGTCCTGGTCGAAGTCGATAACCCGCGTGGTACGTTCCGATTTGGTGGTTGTCATCATTTCTTCAACAATCTTTTCAATCGTATCGGCTTCCGATTCAACGGCTCCGGTCAGCGGGTAACATCCCAATGTGCGGAAACGCACTTTTTTCATCACGGCTTTGTCGCGGTATTCCTTCGGCATACGGTCGTCGTCAGCCATAATCAGGTTACCGTCGATTTCCACGATCGGACGTTCTTTGGCGAAGTACAGGGGAACAATAGGAATATTTTCCATTCGGATATATTGCCAGATGTCGAGCTCTGTCCAGTTGGATAAAGGGAATACACGGATCGATTCGCCTTTATGCACTCTGGCATTATATAGATTCCAAAGTTCAGGACGTTGGTTTTTAGGATCCCATTGGTGGAATTTGTCCCGGAAAGAATAGATACGCTCTTTGGCGCGTGATTTTTCTTCGTCCCGGCGTGCCCCTCCGAAAGCGGCATCAAATTTATATTTATCCAAAGCCTTTAACAGGGCCTGGGTTTTCATCAGGTCGGTATGCACTTTGCTGCCGTGAGTGAATGGGCCTACTCCTTCATGGAAGGCTTTCATGTTCGATTCGACGATCAGATCCCAATTGTATTCCTTGGCATATTTATCCCGGAATTCGATCATTTCTTTAAATTTCCATTTTGAATCGATGTGCATCAATGGAAAAGGAACTTTACCCGGATAGAAAGCTTTTTCAGCCAGACGCACCATTACCGATGAGTCTTTCCCGATGGAATAAAGCATAACCGGATTTTCAAATTCTGCAACCACTTCCCGGATGATGTGGATGGATTCGGCTTCCAGTTCTTTTAAGTGACTTAATTTATATTCTGACATTCTGTTGTTATTTTATTACCAATTTGTTATTCGACGCGCAAATTTACCAATTTACTGATGATAACTCTATTTTTATAGAAAATTAATCGAGTGAGGGATTTCAATCCTCCCGAGGATGCCAGGCAATTTTGGGCTTAATCGCTTCGAGTAATATTTCTACGGACTTTTCTAAAGGTTGCCGGGAAGTGTCTATGGAGATAAACGGTTTCTCCGGAGCTTCGAAAGGAGAGGAGATTCCTGTAAAGTCTTTAATCTCTCCGCGGCGGGCTTTGGCATAAAGTCCCTTTACATCCCGTTTCTCACACTCTGAAATCGGAGTGCTGACATAAATTTCAAGGAAGTCTTTTGTGCCGATGATTTCGGCGGCCATTTCGCGAATGGCATTGGTGGGACTGATAAAGGCTGCAATCGTAACGATTCCGCAATCCACGAATAGTTTGGAAACCTCTGCAATGCGGCGGATATTTTCCGTACGGTCGGCTTCCGAGAAGCCGAGATTATTGTTGATGCCGCTACGGATGTTGTCGCCATCTAAAATACGGCATAAAATACCTTGTTTATATAATTCCCTTTCTAAGGCGATTGCCAGGGTACTTTTACCGGAGCCGGACAATCCGGTGAACCATATCATGATTCCCCTTTGTTTCAGTAGTGATTCCCGGTCTGATCGTTGTAGTGTTTTTTCAAATATCGGATAAATATTCTCCATATAGTGTTGTCCTCGCTTAATCTGTCCGTCCGTTTTATTGTGGACGACTATTATATTTTAGTGAAGCCCAGGAAAGGATCATTTAACGATGAACCAGGGATTCAATAAATTTTCTTTATTATAAGTCAGGGGCGTTTGCCCGTCTTCGTGATACATTTCTTTTCCCGCCGCTTTCGCAATGGCATGCCCTGCCGCCGTATCCCATTCCATGGTCGGGGCGAAACGGGGATATACATCTGCGCTTCCCTCCGCTACTAAACATATCTTGATAGAACTACCTACGGAAGTCAATTCCACATGAGAATGCGACGTTTTGAGACAGTCTATATAATTCTCTGTTTCGGGACTCATGTGGGAACGTGAAGCCACTACGATAAACGCATTGCCTTGCCGTTCCTGAGGCAGAGGGACTTTTTCCATTTTATCAAAATCCATGCCGGGAGTAAATGCAATGTCCGTTACCTTGTAGGCCCCCCCCTTTAATGTTCCGTAGTAAAGTTCTTTTTTTACAGGCACATAAATCACTCCTAAAATAGGAGTTCCGTGATAAACTAATGCAATATTGACCGTAAATTCCCCGTTCCTTTTGATAAATTCCTTGGTGCCGTCGAGGGGATCAACAATCCATAAAGTTGTCCATGCTTTCCGTTCTTCATAGGGGATCGTTTTATTTTCTTCGCTGACAACGGGATAAGGCGAGTTTTTCAGATGTTCCAGGATCACTTCGTTCGATTTCCGGTCTGCCACCGTGAGCGGGGAGTTATCGGATTTTTTTTCCACCTGAAAATCTGCGGACGGATCGTTGTATATTTCCAAAATTTTCTCACCAGCAGCTAAGGCTGCTGTTATTGCTATTTGAAGTAGTTTATCCATATACTTTTCAATGAACGGCAAAGATATAAAATTTTCTTAAACCTTTATTTTAATCATTCGAGAAAGAAAAAGGATAAGATAAATCGGGGAAGTTCGAAGGGAAAATTAAGGCTTGCAGAATAGACTTTGTTTTTAATTGTTTGATAATCTATTGATTGTATGTTTTGCCGCCGGAAGGTTTCCGGGGCATGTTGTAGATAATAGCTCTTTTGTTTTTAGTTTAAATTTATGTTTGGAAACCGATTTTGTACCTGCGGATAAATTGGTGGTTTTGTTAAAATATCGGTAAAATAGAGTCCGGATTACGGAAGATAAGCTTGTGTGGTGGGAGGGATATTGAAGTGTATCGTTTCGGAAAATTGTGGAAACCGGAAGGCGGAAAAGTTGCTTTATTTTCAGGAAAATATTTTTTTGTGGACAAATTCAAACAAGTTATAACTATTGTAATGAAAAATCATTGTTGCCTGAAATTTTCCGACAGTTTTATTATCTTTGTACCATCAAGTGCTTAAATAATTATACATATAAAACATGGCAATAGTTTTCTATCAAAAAGATGTGACAGTGTATGCCGTACACTATAAAACATCTGAAAATCCCCTTGATGTAAGTAAATTGGAATGGTTGTTCAGCGGTGCTAAAAAAGTGAATAGCAGTCAGCTGGAAGGTTTCTTTATCGGTCCGAGAAGGGAAATGATCACTCCCTGGAGTACGAATGCGGTTGAAATCACTCAAAACATGGGTATTGGCGGTATTTTGCGCATCGAGGAATTTACGAAAACGGAGAATGAAAAGACTCCTTTCGACCCTATGCTTCAGGCGTTTTATAAAGGGTTGGACCAACATATCTTTACGATAGACAAGCAGCCGGATCCGGTGATATATATTGAAAACATCCGGGAATACAACAAGCAGGAAGGGTTGGCCTTGAATGAGGATGAAATTGCTTATCTGGAAGGGCTGGCAAAAAAATTAGGACGTTCCCTTACCGATTCCGAAGTTTTCGGCTTCTCGCAGGTAAACTCCGAACATTGCCGTCATAAAATATTCAACGGAACTTTCATTATCGACGGAGAAGAAAAAGAAAGTTCTCTTTTCAAGCTGATCAAGAAAACTTCGCAGGAAAATCCGAACCGGATTGTTTCCGCTTATAAAGATAACTGTGCATTTATCGATGGTCCTGCTGTCGTGCAGTTTGCGCCGCATACACACGATAAGCCCGATTTCTTTGAGACCAGAGAGATCGATACGGTGATTTCGCTGAAAGCGGAAACCCATAATTTCCCGACAACGGTAGAGCCGTTCAATGGTGCTGCAACCGGAACGGGAGGGGAAATCCGCGACCGTATTGCCGGTGGACTGGCAGCGTTGCCTTTGGCGGGAACAGCGGTGTATATGACTTCTTATCCGCGTTTGGATGCCGGAAGACCCTGGGAACAGAAGATCGATCCCCGGAAATGGTTGTATCAGACGCCGGAAGATATTTTGATCAAGGCTTCCAACGGAGCTTCGGATTTCGGAAATAAATTCGGACAGCCTTTGATTTGTGGTTCTTTACTGACATTCGAACACGAGGAGGACGGGAACACATACGGATACGATAAAGTGATTATGCAGGCGGGCGGTGTTGGATTCGCCAACCGCAAACAAGCGTTGAAACATACCCCGGATGTAGGCGATAAAGTGGTGCTGTTAGGAGGGGATAATTACCGTATCGGAATGGGCGGCGGAGCTGTTTCCTCGGTAGATACCGGATTGTATGCCGGAGCTATCGAATTGAATGCCGTGCAGCGTTCCAACCCTGAAATGCAAAAGAGGGTTTGCAATGCAATCCGTGCTATGGCGGAAAACGATAATAACCCGATTGTTTCTATACACGATCACGGTGCAGGCGGACACCTGAACTGTTTGTCGGAATTGGTGGAGGAAACCGGGGGAATGATCCATATCGATAAATTGCCTATCGGCGATCCTACTTTGTCGGCGAAAGAGATCGTGGGAAATGAGTCTCAGGAACGTATGGGATTGGTGATGAAAGAAAAAGATGTGGCTACTTTGCAAGCGATTGCCGACCGTGAACGGGCGCCGATGTATGTGATCGGAGAGACTACCGGAGATCATCGTTTTACGTTTGAAAATGCGAATAATGGCGAACGTCCTATCGATCTGGAGCTGAAAGATATGTTCGGGAATCCTCCCAAAACGATCATGAAGGATAAAACCATTAAAGAAAAATATAACGATTTGGAATACAGTGCCGATAAACTGGAAGAGTATATCGAGCAGGTGTTGCAGATCGAAGCTGTGGCTTGTAAAGACTGGTTGACGAATAAGGTAGACCGTTCTGTATCGGGACGTATTGCCCGCCAGCAATGTGTGGGACAATTGCAGTTGCCGTTGAGTGATGTGGCTGCGGTGGCTCTGGATTATAATGGAGTGAAGGGTATTGCCACTTCTATCGGTCATGCTCCGGTGGCAGCTATGGCCGACGCAGGAAGCGGTTCACGGTTGGCGATTGCCGAAGCATTGACGAACCTGGTGTGGGCTCCGATCGAACAAGGAATCAAAGGAGTTTCCCTTTCTGCCAACTGGATGTGGCCGTGCCGGAACGCCGGGGAAGATGCCCGTTTATATCAGGCCGTACAGGCTGCCAGTGATTTCGCGATCGAGTTAGGGGTGAATATTCCTACCGGAAAAGATTCACTTTCCATGACACAGAAGTATGGTGACAAGAAGGTGTATGCTCCGGGAACGGTGATTATCTCTACCGTAGGCGAGGTGAAGAATATCCGCCAGATCGTTACTCCGGTATTGCGTGCCGATCAGGCAACCGAATTGGTATATATCGATTTCTCATTCGATAAATTGAAACTCGGCGGGTCGAGTTTTGCCCAAATATTGAATAAAGTGGGTAAGGATGTTCCCGATGTGAAGGATGCGGATTATTTTGTTGAAGCGTTTACTGCCGTACAGAAAATGTTGGAAGAAGGGTTGATCTTGGCCGGGCACGATATTTCTGCCGGAGGTATGGTAACCGCTTTGCTGGAAATGTGTTTCTCTGATAACCGTCTCGGTTTGGATGTGGATCTTTCGTTCCTGGCTGAAAAGGATGTTGTCAAAATTCTGTTTGCCGAAAATCCGGGAGTGCTGGTACAGATTCCCGATTCTGTCGCTAAACGGGTTTCCGCTTTATTGGATAAAGCGGGAGTGGCTTACGGGTTTTTAGGAAAACCGGGTAAAGCCGGGATGCTGAATATCAAGAAGGATGGAACGAGTTGGTCGCTGGACATAGCTTCTCTGCGTGATTTGTGGTTTAAGACTTCTTACCTGTTAGACCGTCGCCAGAGTGGGGCTGAAAAAGCATTGGAACGTTATAAGACCTATAAGAGCAATGAATTGAAATATGTTTTCCCGAAAGGATTCACAGGTAAGCTGGCCGATCTGGGCTTGTCGATGAACCGGACAGCTCCGTCGGGCGTGAAGGCTGCGATCATCCGGGAAAAAGGTTGCCAGTGCGAGCGCGAAACGGCATGGGCATTGCATTTGGCCGGATTCGATGTGAAAGACGTACACATGACCGACCTGATTTCCGGGCGTGAAACGCTGGAAGATGTGAATATGATTGTCTTTGTGGGGGGATTCTCTAATTCCGATGTATTGGGATCGGCGAAAGGTTGGGCCGGAGCTTTTAAATACAATGAGAAAGCCCGTCTGGCATTGGAAAACTTCTATAAACGTAAAGATACTCTGAGTTTGGGTATTTGTAATGGTTGCCAGTTGATGGTGGCTTTGGGTTTAATCTACCCGGAACATCAGGAAATGCCGGAAATGTTGCATAACGATTCTCATAAATTGGAGTCGAATTTTGTGAATGTGACCATTCAGCCTAACCACTCCGTAATGCTGAAAAATTTGGCTGGTTCCCGTTTGGGAGTGTGGATCACTCATGGAGAGGGTAAATTCAAACTACCTTATGCAGAAAGCGAGTACGCTATCCCTATTAAATTCAGCTATGACAGGTATCCCGCTAACCCGAACGGCTCGGCTTTTGCCGCCGCCGCTATTTGCAGCAAGGATGGCCGTCACCTGGCTATGATGCCTCACCTGGAAAGATCGACTTTTCCGTGGAACTGGGCTTATTACGCAGAAGGCAGGGAAAACGACGAAGTCAGCCCGTGGATCGAGGCATTTGTCAATGCCCGGAAATGGGTGGAAGCACAAAAGTAAAATAAGTTTACTTCGATATGTTGCAGGAGGTGTCTGATAAAGACATCTCCTGTTTGTTTATAGATATATATCGGTCTTTTCCAATTGATCGTGAGAGAATTTGCTGCAAAGATTTCAAGAACTTATCGGATGACTTGCAAGGTTGATATTATGATTTTAAAATATAATAATATACTTATTTTATGATTTGAAAATGCTATATTTTTAACTTATCTTTACTGCTGTATGAGATCAGTATGAGGAGCTGCAATCAGGTAGGCGTGTATTTTCAAGTCGATAAAGTATGGAAAAGGGTATTTCATTATCATTAAAAAGATTTATTGCTCATTTTTGTGGGGACATCAGGCAGGAAAAAAGGTTTTGCTTTATTTTAGGAGCTGGGGCATCTAAAGCATCTGGAATCCCGACCGGAGCTGAATTGGCTCGGAAATGGATTAGTGAGTTGGAAGAGCAGGATAGCGATGATCTTGAGGAGTGGTTGGAGGAAAAAGGAATTGATAAAAATGATTATGCTGTCCATTATTCCGATATTTTCGATAAACGTTTTGAATTGAGCCGGAAAGATGGTTTTGCTTTTTTAGAAAGTGTGATGAGTAAGGCCGAGCCGAGTTGCGGTTATTCGGTTTTGGCTCAAATTTTAGCGAAAGAAAAGCATAATGTCGTGATTACCACTAATTTTGATAGCTTAACGGAAGATGCTTTGTTTATTTATACCCAGAAAAAACCATTGGTGATCGAACACTCCGCTTTAGCTGGTTATATTACTGCCAATCCTTTTCGTCCGTTGGTTATAAAAATTCATCATGACTTGCTTTTATCTCCTAAAAATACAACAGAGGAAACTTCTAAACTGGATGATAACTTTACTAAAAGTTTAAAAGAAATATTTAAACGGTATACTCCCTTAGTCATAGGATATGGAGGAAATGACGGAAGTCTTATGAGTTTTTTGGAGAGCCTGGAACATTTTGAGGAAGGAATGTTTTGGTTTTATATGAATGAGGAGGATATTAAACCGGAAGTAAAGGAATTGGTACAAAAAAAAGCTAAGGGACGTTTTGTAAAAATTAGTGGTTTTGATCATTTGATGATTCAGTTAGGAAATAAGTTAGGTTTTGAAAAAATGGATGGGAGGATAGAAAGTATTGCTAAAGATAGAGCAGAGAAATACCGTAAACAAATTGAGGATTTAAATCGACTAGATACGACTGATTGTGAAACTAAAAAAGCAGTAGGAGAAATTACCTCCAGGGGAAAGAAAAGTTGGTGGAGTTATGCGTTAGCTGCTTATGCCGAAAAAGATATAGAAAAGGCAGATGCTATTTATCAGCAAGGTTTAAAAGAATTTCCTGAGAGTAGTGAACTTTTAGGAGAATATGCTCTTTTTCTTAGTGATATAAAGAAGGATTATATCGAAGTTGAAAAGTATTATCAAAAATCTTTGGAGTTGAATCCTGAGGATGCTGTTGTAAGTGGTAATTATGCTAATTTTCTCTATGATGTAAAAAAAGATTATGTCGAAGCTGAAAAGTATTATCGAAAATCCTTGGAATTAAATCCTGAAAATGCTAATGTAAATGGTAATTACGCTGTTTTTCTTAGTACTATAAAGAAGGATTACGTTGAAGCTGAAAAGTATTATCGAAAATCCTTGGAATTAAATCCTGAAAATGCTAATGTAAATGGTAATTACGCTGTTTTTCTTAGTGCTATAAAGAAGGATTACGTCGAAATTGAAAAGTATTATCAAAAATCCTTGGAATTAAATCCTGAAGATACTAATGTGAGTTGTAATTATGCTAATTTTCTTTGTGATATAAAAAAGGATTATGTCGAAGCTGAAAAGTATTATCGAAAATCTTTGGAGTTGAATCCTGAAGATGCCAATTTAAATGGTAATTATGCAAAATATTTACTTATTTGTAATAGAAATAAGGAAGCACTAATTTTTATAAATAAGGCATTTAGTTATATAACTGATAAAAAAAGTTCGGTCGTTATTGAACTTTGGTTTTACTGTTACGCTGTGTGCCCGGAAAAATTTCCGGAGAGTAGGCAAAAGATTGAAGAGCTTTTAGAGCAGGGCGTAAAATCTATCGGTTGGGATTTAAGTGAGATCGTGAAGATTGCAGAGAGGGAAAAACATCCTGAAATAGAAAAAGTAAGGGAGTTTGCCAAGAGGATTTCAGAGGCATAGGAAAAGATTATAAAAATTCCTTTTGGCGGAGGCTTATTTTTATACTTTTGCAGGAGTTTAAGAATGAAAGCATGGAATTATTAAGGAAAAGGATACTTCAGGACGGGAAGTGTTTTCCCGGAGGGATTTTGAAGGTGGATAGTTTTATCAATCATCAGATGGATCCCATATTGATGAAATCGATAGCGGTGGAGTTTGTGCGGCGGTTTGCCGGAGAACGGTTTAATAAGGTGATGACGATAGAGGCGAGCGGGATTGCGCCGGCAATTATGGTGGGGTATTTGATGGAGCTTCCGGTGGTGTTTGCGAAAAAGAAACAACCGAAGACGATGGAAAATATGCTGTCTACTACGATTCGTTCGTTTACGAAAGATCGTGAGTATCAGGTTTGCCTTAGTCGTGATTTTTTGACTCCCGACGACCGGGTGTTGTTCATCGATGATTTCTTAGCTAATGGGAATGCGGCGAACGGAATGATCGATCTGATACGGCAGGCAGGGGCGCAACTGGCGGGGATGGGTTTTATTATCGAGAAGGCGTTTCAAAATGGCGGACAGATTTTGCGGGATAGGGGAGTGAAAGTGGAGTCTTTAGCTATTATCGAAAGCCTGGACGATTGCGCTATAAAGATCAGGGGATAGGGAAAGGGAGAGTGAACTGATCCTTGTAGGCGAAAGAGGGGGGGCGAGAGAGTGGGGGAAATTATCAGAAAATGAAATTTTAGGTAAGCCGGAGTTAAAATACGAATGCTCTTAACAACGGTTTGAGATTAAAATAAAACCGGATATTGTATGACTTGCGTCTGCAATATCCGGTTTGTTATTTGAGAGGAACGACGGGTTACAGGGTAACGCCTATGATTCCTTTTTCAGAATGTTCGATAAAATCAAGCAGGTAATTGATTTCCGGGCTGATCGGAATGATTTCCTTGATTCGCCTTATGGCATTTTCGAGGCTGGTTCCGCACTGGTATATTTGCCGATAGCATTTAGCGATGTTATCGATCACTTCTTCCGATAGCCTTCCTTTTTTAGCCAGGATAACTGCGTTGATTCCGTAGTAAGTGATCGGGTTATGAGCTGTCACCACATAGGGGGGAACGTCTTTGTTCGCCCGGCATCCGTCTTTTAGGAAAGCCCAGCTTCCCACGTGGCATCCATGTTTCAGGATAACTCCGCTACCTAAAATCGCATAGTTGTCGATCAGGCAATTCCCGGCTGTTTTCGTTCCGTTTCCGAATACACAACTGTTACCGATTTGGGTGTCGTGGGCGATGTGTACACCTTCCAATAAGAAATTCCCATTTCCAACAACGGTTTTATCCCCACTGTAAGTGGCGCGGTTGATGATCACCTTTTCACGGATCGTGTTGTTATCGCCGATTTGTAGAATGGTTGAATCGCCGCTAAATTTAAAATCTTGTGGAGTTGCACCAATGATCGCTCCCTGATACACGGTATTCCCGGTTCCCATGCGGGTTCCGTCGAGAATGCTGGCATAAGGCATAATCGTGCAGTTGTCGCCGATCTCTACATTTTTATCAATGTAAGCGAAGGGATGTATCGTTACATTGTTTCCTATTTTCGCTTCCGGATTGACATAAGCATATAGATTCTCCAACTCTAACACCGTCAAAATCGGCATAGATTAAAACAGCTGCATATCAACAAGTTAATTGATACTTTGGGTAACGGATCACATTCGTTTCCACCCGAATGCGGCGGGCAGTTCTATTCTTATGTAGGCTCCCATGTAGGGAACCGGCAGGAATACATGAGCCACCAAAAATTAACATATGTACTGTTCGATCACATTCAAGGGTCGCAAAGACCCGCAGGACCCCAAGATGGTCAAGTTGGAAATGGTCTTCTACAAGACCGGCTACACCCGCATCCCCCGTGTCGTAAACATCACCGGAGCCTACAAGCACTGGGACAACGAAACCCAAAGTTTCGCCACCTCCACCAGCGAATACCTCAGGAAAAACCAGCTGCTGCTCGACCTCAAGGAGAAATACCTGTCCGTCGCCGAACGATGGGAAAAAGAAGGGCGCAACTTCTCCGTCCTGCAATGGGCCGACTGCTTCAAGCCCAAAGAGGAGGAACAGAAGAAACAAGAGACTAAGGTGCTGACCGTTCTCCAGCTTATCGACGCCCGCATCGAATACTTCGAGAACCACGAAAAGTTCAAGAACGGCCGGCTCGTCAAGAGCATCGGCACGGCCGGCATGTACAGGCATTTCCGCACCTCGCTCTCGGCATTCACGCAGAAGCAGTACAACAAGGAGCTGTCCCGCTTCTACTTCACCGACATCACCCGGAAGTTCCTGCTGGAATACATCGTCTATCTGGAACGTCGGGGCATCGAAAACGGCAACCGTGCCGGTTTGCGCCAGCTGCTCCGCATCTTCCGGGCATTGGTCAATTATGCCAAAGATGAACTGCACATGTACGGCGCCAATCCTGTCATCTTCGAGGCGGCGACCGAGAAGATGGCATGGGGACAGTTCGAGTCGAAGGCGGTCAATCCGAACATCATCCGCCGCATGGAGTTCATGGACCGCAGCCTCTTCACCGAGCAGGAACAGCTCTGCCTCGACCTCTTCCTCTTCAGCTTCTACAGCGGCGGCATGGCGAACGTCGATGTCGTCAATCTGACGTGGGACATGATTAACGAAAAGGAGGGCATGATCGTCTACGAGCGCACGAAATTTCCCAAGCTGGCCAAACCGCTGCTTATCGACCGCCTGATCGACATCCTGAACAAATACCGTGGCAAAGGCGTGGACAACTACGTGTTTCCGGTCTATACCGAAAAGCACGTGACCGACCGGCAGAAGATGGGGCGCCGCAGCAGCTTTTCATCCCTCGTCAGCGAAACGCTGGACAAGGCGTGCGGGATTTTGGGCATCGAGGAGAAAATGACCTGGTACACGGCACGGGGCACGTTCATCTCCAGCGAGTTGGATGCTGGCACGCCCATTACCCACGTCGCCGAGATGGCCGGTAACAGTGCTCGCACCATCGAGAAACACTACTACAAGAATACGAAGCAGGAGGAACTCCGTCAGAGAATGAATGCCCGGTACGGGAGCTGGGGGCAGCAGGCAATCTGACTGCTTATCGAAACCGCCGTTTGAATCTGTTGTTCAGGCGGCGGTTTTATGTTGCATCTCTATTTTAATCCCGAATAAATGACAATGGCTGTTTTATGGTCGGTGACTCAATAAATCCGGAGTTCCGATAAGCCATATGCGAATATACTATATATATCTGCAAATATACAGAATAAATAAAACGAATATCGGCCATACCTTTGCAACGAATAAGATATCCGATTTATGGCAATCAAAACGAACGAAACCATTCAACGCGAAAGAGGCATTTATAAGGTAACCGTCATCGGCAGTATCGTCAATATGGGTCTGCTTCTATTCAAGTTCGCAGCAGGCATTTGGGGGCATAGCGCCGCGATGATTGCAGATGCGGTACACAGTCTTTCCGATTTCATCACCGACATCGTAGTGCTCGTATTCGTAAAAATATCCAACCGCCCCATCGACGAAAAACATGATTACGGGTATGGGAAGTACGAGACACTGGCCACGGTCATTATCGGAATCGTACTGTTTTTTGTCGGTTTGGAGATATTGAGGAACGGTGTCGGTACTATCTGGCTTTTTGCCAACGGCTATGCGATTGAAAAACCGGGTGCGATCGCACTTGTCGCCGCCCTGCTCTCCATCCTGGCCAAAGGCCTTTTAGCCCGTTATACGGCAATCAAAGGCAAGGAATACCATTCGCAGTCGGTCGTTGCGAACTCCTGGCATCAACGCAGCGATGCGCTCTCTTCGATCGGTACGGCGGCCGGTGTCGGCGGCGCCATCCTGCTCGGCGACACTGGCCGCATATTGGATCCTATCGCAGCCGTCATCGTGAGCCTCCTCATCATAAGGATATCTGTCAAATTGCTCGTTCCGTGTCTCGGCGAACTTCTGGAGCGGTCGCTTCCCGAAGAGACGGAACGTCGGATAGAACAGGCTTTGTGCGCAATTCCCGGGGTGCAGCAGCCGCACAATCTGAAAACCCGAAAAATCGGAAATAACTGCGCAGTCGATGTTCATGTGAGAATGGCAGGAGATCTTACCGTGGACAAGTCCCATGAAATCACAAAGACCATCGAATGGCAGATCCGGAATATGCTCGGACAAGGTACATTCGTCAATATTCATGTAGAGCCCATGCCATAAGGAGATGTGTTGCCCGGATTATTCGATCTCCTTCCGGTATTCGCTGGGCGATATACCCATCACACTATGAAATTGGGTGTTGAAATGGGAAAAGGTGTTATAGCCCACTTTACAGGCGATGCTTGTGATGCTTTCATCCGTATTCCGCAACAACTTACATGCCCTTTCCACGCGCAGGCGGTTGATGAACTGAAAGACGGAATATCCTGTCGCCTTCTTGAACGCGCGGCAAAGGGCTGTCTTGTTCTGGTTGGCATAGTCTGCAATCTCATCCAACGTGCGGTCTTCGGTATAATGCTCATACAGGTAGCGGAACGTGCGGTCGATGGAATTTTCCCCCGGCTTGGATTTGAGATGCGGAGTGCCGTCCGTATCCCAATTCTCCACCAAGTGCCCGGCAATCTCCCCTTCGCTCATGATATGCAGCATCTTATACAGATAGCTGATGCGCATGAAGCCTTCCTCTGCGGCAATTTTCCGCGACAAGGTAAGAACCTTCCGGTAGAGTACCGGCGATGTAAACAGATAACCGAAGCGGCTGTTCTTTACGAAAGTATGCTCCCGGCATAACTCAGGAATACGGTCCATGTCCCACAGCAGGATAATCTGCGGGATGTGGATGATGACCACACGGTAGTTTTCGGAACATCCGACAATTTCGTGCGGCAGGTTGTTACGCAACATCACGATGCTTCCTTCGGACAGTTCTTTAAGCATATAGTTTGCCATGATCCTGACCTCTCCCCGCAGCACAATCAGTATCTCGAAGCAGTTGTGGTAATGGTAACTGTTGGGAAGATTTTCCTTGTCGCTGTCTGGCGTTATCACATGCACGTCAGCCACATGCCGGATGCCGTCTTCTGTCCTGTCGTTGAATATCTCCTTACGCATAATGCAAATATTGTAAATACGTCTGCAAAGATAGAGAATTTACCCGAACGATAAAACACCTACCTTTGCAAAAAAATAAAAAGAGAATATGTTTCAATCCATCATCCGCTTTTCTATCCGCAAGAAGATGTTTGTAGTCCTTGCCACGCTTCTTGTGCTTGCAGGAGGCATCTACTCGATGCTGACCCTGCCTGTCGATGCCGTGCCTGACATCACCAACAATCAGGTACAAGTAGTCACCGTATCCCCCACACTCGCCCCGCAAGAGGTCGAGCAGCTCATCACGCAGCCTGTCGAGGTCAGCATGAGCAATATCATGAACGTGGAGGAGATACGTTCCGTATCTCGCTTCGGGCTGTCGGTAGTGACCGTGGTGTTCAAGGAAAGCGTACCCACGCTTGATGCCCGACAACTGGTCAATGAACAGATACAGACCGTGGCGGGTGAGATTCCCGACGGGCTGGGTACACCGGAACTGATGCCCATCTCCACCGGACTGGGAGAGATATACCAGTATATACTGAAGGTTGAGCCGGGTTATGAAGAACGTTACGATGCGATGGAGCTTCGCACCATTCAGGACTGGATTGTGAAACGCCAGCTTTCGGGCATTCCCGGCATCGTGGAGATAAACAGTTTCGGAGGCTATCTGAAACAGTATGAGGTCGCTTTGGACAACGACGCGCTTTTCGCACTGAACATCACCATCGGCGAGGTGTACGAGGCATTGAGCCGGAACAACCAGAATACGGGCGGCAGCTATATCGAGAAACGCAACCGTGCCTATTACATCCGTTCCGAAGGAATGATTGCCGGCATGGAGGACATAGAGCGGATTGTGGTCGCCAACCGTAACGGGATGCCCGTCCATGTCAGCGACATCGGCACGGTCAAGCTCGGATCGCCCAAACGCTTCGGAGCCATGACAAAGGACGGTGAAGGCGAATGCGTAGGCGGCATCGCCATGATGCTGAAGGGCGCAAATGCCAATGCCGTGACGGGAGAACTGGAGAAACGTGTGGAGAAGGTGCAGAAGATGCTGCCTGAGGGAGTGAGCATCGAGCCTTACCTGAACCGCGCGGAACTGGTCAGCCGCAACATATCCACCGTGATACGCAACCTGATAGAGGGTGCGGTCATTGTGTTTCTGGTCCTGATGTTCTTTTTAGGGGATGTGCGGGCAGGTTTGATTACCGCCTCCGTCATTCCGCTGTCCATGCTTTTCGGTTTTATCCTGATGCGTATTTTCGGCGTTTCCGCCAACCTGATGAGTCTGGGTGCCATTGACTTCGGCATTGTGGTGGATGGCTCGATTGTCATTCTGGAAGGTATCATGGCCCATATATACAGCAAGCGTCTGGCAGGGCGCACACTCTCTCCGGCAGAAATGAACGGGGAAGTGGAAGCCGGTGCGGGAAAGGTAGTGCGCAGCGCGACTTTTGCCGTGCTGATTATCCTGCTCGTATTCTGTCCTATCCTTGCGCTGACAGGCATCGAGGGCAAATACTTCACCCCGATGGCAAAGACGCTGGTGTTCTGCATCATCGGCGCCCTCTTCCTCTCGCTGACCTACGTTCCGATGATGGCTTCCATCTTCCTGAAACGTACCGTGTCCTTGAAACCCTCCCTTGCAGACCGGTTTTTCAGTTGGCTTGGCAAGTATTACCATCGTGCGCTCGGTTTCTGCATCCGCCACACATGGAAGACGCTGGGCGTGTCATTCGCCATGCTTGCAGGCTCGTTGCTGCTGTTTAGCAAATTAGGAGCCGAGTTTATCCCTACGCTCGACGAGGGCGACTTCGCCATGCAGATGACCCTTCCGGCAGGAAGCTCGCTCAGCCGAAGCATCGCGGTGTCGCTTGAAGCCGAGAAGGTGCTGAAAGAGAAATTCCCGGAGATAAAGCACGTCGTGGCGAAGATCGGTACGGCAGAAGTACCCACCGACCCTATGGCGGTGGAGGATGCCGATGTGATGATTGTGATGAAGCCTTTTGACGAATGGACTTCGGCACGCAGCCGCGAGGAGATGGTGGAAAAGATGAAAAGCGCGTTGGAACAGGTGCAGGGAGCGGAGTTCAATTTCAGCCAACCCATCCAGCTGCGTTTCAACGAACTGATGTCCGGCTCGAAAGCCGATATAGCCATCAAGCTCTATGGCGAAGACATGACGGAACTTTATGACAGGGCAAAGGAAGCCGCCTCCTATATAGAAAAGGTGAACGGCGTGGGCGACGTGATTGTGGAGCAGGCAATGGGGCTTCCGCAGTTGCTCATCCAATACGACCGCACGGCAATCGCCCGCTACGGGCTCAACATCGAGGAACTGAATACGATCATTCGCACCGCATACGCCGGAGAAACGGCTGGTGTGGTGTTTGAGAATGAACGGCGTTTCGACCTTGTGCTGCGCCTTGACCGCGACTTGGTGACCGATGTGGATCTGGACCGCCTGTTTGTCCGCACCGCCGACGGAGCCAACATCCCTCTGAGCGAGGTGGCAAGCACGAAGATAGAGAACGGTCCCCTGCAAATCAACCGTGACGCAACGAAACGCCGTATTGTGGTGGGCGTGAACGTGCGTGGCGGCGACACGCAGCAGGTGGTAGCCGACATCCGGCAACAGCTTGACCGGAATATCCGGCTGAAGCCCGGCTATTACTTTGAATACGGCGGCTCATTCGAGAACCTCCAGAATGCCATCCGCACGCTTACCATCGTGATACCGATAGCCCTGACCCTCATATTGCTGCTCCTGTTCTTCGCATTCAAGAGCCTGACCTACACCCTTGTGGTATTCTCCACTGTGCCGCTGTCGCTTATCGGGGGCATTGTAGCCCTTTGGCTGCGCGGACTTCCTTTCAGCATCTCGGCAGGCGTGGGCTTTATCGCCCTGTTCGGAGTGGCGGTGCTGAACGGCATCCTGATGATCAACCATTTCAACGATTTGAAAAAACAATCGAAATATACCATGTGTACCTATCGAACTGTCATGCGTGGAGCAACACACCTGATCCGTCCGGTACTGCTGACTGGATTGGTGGCTTCATTCGGCTTTGTACCGATGGCTATCGCCACATCTGCCGGGGCCGAGGTGCAACGCCCGTTGGCAACCGTGGTCATCGGTGGACTGCTGGTTTCCACCGTGCTCACGTTGCTCGTTATCCCTGTGCTTTACCATCTTGTAGGTGTGTTCAGGTTGAGAAGTGACCGTCGCCGCCGTGCCAAGTCCCTGCGGCTCGTATCAATCCTGCTTCTTGCCGGCATATCCCTTCCGGGTATGGCACAGACCGTAAACACGCCCCGACGGGTAAGCCTTGACGAAGCGGTTGAAATCGCATTGAAGAACCACCCGCGAATGCAGGTTGCCACAACGGACATCGAACGGAACCGCGCAGCCAAAGGCGAAGTGTGGGACGGCGGCAACACTTCCGTCAGCTACGCTTGGGGGCAGTTGAATGGTGAGTACCGCAAGGACTATGAGATTTCCGTCGAGCAGTCGCTCGGTTCGCCCGTTACGCCGTTTTACAAGAACGCATTGGTCAATGCCCGCGTATCGACAGCCCGGCATTACCGCGACATGGTTCAGAAGGAGATTACCGCAGAAGTGAAACGGGCATGGGCGGGCTACCAGTATGCCTACAGCCTGTATTCCCTCTACCGGGAGCAGGAGGACTTGGCGGCACGTCTGAAACAGACCGGAGATCTGCGTTATGAACAGGGCGACATCAACCTTGTGGAGCGCAACATGATCGCAACGCTCGCCTCCGAACTGCACACCCGATGGATTGAGGCACACCAAGAGCTGAGCCTTGCGGAAAAACGGTTTGCATGGAGCCTTTATGCCGGAGAAGCTGTGGTTCCGCAAGACACCCTGCAAGTCCGTTTTCAGGACTTGCCCGGTCATAATGAACTGTCAACGGCTCACTTGGAATATTTTGCAGGGCAGGTGACGGAGAAACAGAAAGCCTACCGGCTGGAAAACAGCCGCTTTTTCCCTGAATTTTTCGTTGGATACAACTGCCAGAAAATCGCTCCGTCCAAAGGACTCAACAGCTTTATGGTCGGAATATCCGTTCCCATCATCTTCGCCCCTCAGCGCAGCCGCAGCCGTCAGGCGAAACTGGAGTGGCGGATGGCCGAATGGGAAGCGGAAAGAAACCGCACGGAACTGGATAACAAGGTTGCGGAACTGCGCGGACGGTTGGCACAACAGCAGGAACGGCTTGATTATTATACCGGAGCCGCATTGCAGGAAGCCGATGCCTTGCAGAGAAGCGCATTGATGCAGTTCTCGGAAGGAGATACCGACATCGTGGAATTGGTGCAGAGCATCCAAAGTGCCCGGAGCATCCGCGAAAGCTATATGCAGACACTTTACCTCTACAATGTTTCAGTACTTGAGGTGGAGTTATATACAGAATAAGAACAAATGGAATATAAATAAAAAATCCGATGAAAAGAATAATCGTTTTATTTGCTGCGGTATCCATGCTCGCATCATGCAGTGACAAGTCTGCGGACCAGACCGAAACCCAGAGTGTTTTGGCAGATAATAAGGAGATAAAATCCTCCGCACCTTCCAATCTCCCTATGGACTCGACATCTCACAATAATGGTACGGAGCTGATACCTCTTTCCCTGAGCGGTGTCATTACCGCCGCCCCCGACCGTCATGCCAGCGTGACGGTGCTTATGGGAGGCACAATAGCCGGCATCAATGTACGTCCGGGGCAATATGTGAACAAAGGACACATAATCGCCACGCTGGACAATCCCGAATTTGTGGAACTGCAACAGACTTACCTCGAAACTTCGGCACAGACCGAATTTCTCGAAGCCGAGTACCTCCGTCAGCAGACCCTTGCGAAAAGCGAGGTTGCCTCGCAAAAGAAACTCCAGCAGAGCAAGGCGGAATATCTTTCGATGAAGAGCCGCATGGACGCTTCCGCCACCCGGCTGCGGCAACTTGGAGTATCCCCCGCCGCAATACTCTCGCATGGCATACGCCCTTCGCTCACCGTGGCAGCACCCATCAGCGGATATGTGGCTGACATGGATGCGAATATCGGCAGGTATCTCTCAACGGGAGACCGCATCTGCGAGGTGATAGACCGTAACGAAACCATGCTTATGCTCACTGCCTACGAGAAAGACCTGAATGCCATAGAGGAAAAACAGCATTGGACATTTACCGCCAACGGATTGCCCGGCAAGACCTTCGAGGCGGTTGTAAGCCACATTGACCGGGCGGTCGATAAAGACACACGCTCGGTAAAAGTCTATGCACGGGTAACGTGCGGCAGTGAACAGTTCCGAACGGGGATGTATGTGAGGGCAACAATGCAATAAATATGTAAATGAGGAAATCAATCTTTGCCGGTATTCACCGCAATGTGGTGGCTACCGGCTTTACCAGTTTTTTTACGGACATCTCCACCAAGATGGTGTATAGCGTGATGCCCCTTTTCTTGATATCCATTGGTGCATCGAAGACCACCATTTCGCTAATTGAGGGTATTGCCGAAAGTACCGCCTCCCTGCTCAAAGCCGCTTCGGGTTATTGGAGCGACAAAATAGGGCGTAACAAACCCTTTATGATTTTGGGCTATGGCATGACAGCGTTGGTCACTCCGCTCTATTCATTTGTTACTGCTCCTTTTCAAGTGCTGATAGCCCGCTTCGCCGAACGTGTCGGCAAGGGATTCCGGGCTGCTCCACGCGATAGCCTCATTGCAGCCTCTATCGACAAAAAGGAAGTGGGCAAGAACTTCGGTTTTCAAAAAGCGATGGACAACAGTGGAGCAATCATTGGTCCGCTACTGGCAAGCCTGATGCTCTACCTTATGGCTGACGATTATCACAGTCTGTTTCTTTGGGCTACCATTCCTGCCGTGTTGGGTGTATTGGCAGTAATCATCGGTGTGAAAGAAGCGGGAGGCGTTGATAAGAAAGCCCGGAAGATGGTGTCATTACGCCAGCTTCCGCGTCGCTACTACCTCTTTCTTCTCGTGGTCTTCATCTTCTCTTTGGGCAATTCATCGGACGCCTTGCTCATCATCAAAACCTCTGAAACGGGGGTCAACAAGGCGTGGATTCCAATTATCTATATGATATTTAATGTGGTGAGCGTTATTTTTGCTGTACCTTTCGGTAAGTTATCCGACCGTATCGGTCGGGAACGGCTCATCGTGGCAGGTTTTGCTGTCTATGCCTTGACCTATTTCCTATTCGGATCTTTCAGTAGTTTGGGGACACTCATCCCCCTCTTTATCCTCTATGGCATCTATAGTGCCTTGACGGATGTAAGCCAAAAGTCATTTATCTCTGATATAACAACTAAGGAAATGAAAGGTACAGGCTATGGACTATATCATGCCGTACTGGGACTCACCCTGCTTCCCGCCAGCTTTTTAGGTGGGTGGATGTACGACCATTTAGGTAACCGGCTACCGTTTTATTTCGGAGCGACAATGTCATTGATAGCCTGCATACTGATGGGATTGTTGTTCTGTAAAGGCGAACAGGGTGGGTCGAAAAAAACGTTGGGGTAACCGTGTTTGTGAAATACATAAAAAAACGCAGCTTTTATATATTGACTAATCAATATTTTATTACCTTTGCAAAAAAATTAAATATTATGGACGAATTCTATTCTTTGGGCTTTCTGATGGGTCGTGCATCCATCGCCCTCGCAAAAAGCGCGAATGCCGCCCTTGCAGAGGCAGGCATCGACCTGCCGCATTCACAGTTTATCGTGCTGAGATGTGTGTATTACAAAGACGGGCTCAGCCAGTTGGAGATAGCCAACACGATTTTCAAGGATGCGGCGGCTGTCAAACGGACGGTTGACAATCTGGAGGAAAAAGGGTTGGTGGTGCGTTCGCAGATTCGTCCGCTGAAGAATGCCGTTCACATTACCGAAAAAGGGAAAACGCTGATGCCCCGGGTGATCGAAGTAGCGAATGGCGTGATAGACAAAGCTCTGAGCGGAATGGCTCCCCAAGGCCGCCGCGACTTTCTATTGGCTTTGGATGAAATCTATAAAAACCTGAACAAATAGCACCATGAAAAAGATGTTATCTCCGAAAGGAATGAAAACGGTCAAGATGTTTCATATCCTGTTTGCATCGTGGTGGATTGGTGCGTTGGTGGCTATGTGGTTTCTGTCGTTCTGGCCGGCAAAAACCGGAGATGAGCTTTACACTTTGCTCAGTGCCATACTATTGGTGGATGATTTCGTACTCGTTCCCGGTGCAACCGTAGTGTTCATAACCGCTATCATCTATGGGGTCAAGACCAATTTCGGTTTTTTCAAACAGCGTTGGCTGACAGCAAAGTGGGTGATAGCCCTTGCCGTTGCAATCATAGGTACGTTCTACTACCATCCTATGACCGTAGAGGCGATCGATATTGTGGACAAGGGCCGTGATGCGGCGATGAACGATCCGCACGTGCTGTTTACAATCCGACAGACCAAACTCTATTCCTTGCAGTTTGCAGCCTTGCTCGCCATCGTAATCATTTCCGTATTCAAGCCGTGGAAGAAAACGGTGAATAAATCCGCTGTCAATGGTTCGAATAAAAATATCTCCAATCAATAAACAACAATATGAAATGAAAACACTTAATCCCAACGGACTTAAAGTCCTGAAAATCTTCCACCTGCTTTTTGCCTCCATGTGGCTTGGGGGTGCAATCGCAATGGCACTGCTTCTGTGTGTTGTCACGCCCCGGGGCAACAACGAAATGTACATTTTCGGCACCTCGCTCAAAACCATTGATGACCTGGTGATCATTACCGGAGCCACCGGTTGTCTGCTGACAGGCATCGTGTACGGAATATGGAGCAAGTTCGGATTTTTCCGGCTGCGCTGGATTACGGCCAAATGGATACTACTCCTGCTGATGACCATCTCCGGTACTTTTATCATGGGACCGCTTGTCAATGACAATGTGTTGCCATATACCGAAATTGCCCGTTATTCAGACATCAGCGACCGGTTCTTTGCAAATGAACAGGCTAATTTCTGGTGGGGTGCGGCGCAGGTGGTGATGCTTCTGATTACTGTAATCATCTCCGTATTCAAGCCGTGGAAGAAAAGGATTGTAAATACAAAAGAATGAATGGGCAGAGAAAATTACCGGAGCACATCGCCATCATCCTGGATGGGAACGGCAGGTGGGCTGCGAAACAGGGGCAGAAGCGAAGTTTCGGTCACTGCGCGGGAGCCAAAGTCGTTTTCCGGATCGCAGAAGCGGCAGCGCGGCTGCATATACCCTATTTGACGGTCTATGCTTTGTCCATTGAAAATTGGAAGCGCCCCAAAGAAGAAATCGATTACCTGATGGAGCTGTTCAGGAATTCCATTGATGAACAAACCATATTCCGCAACCGGATACGATTTCATGTTCTCGGGAAAACGGACACGCTTCCTTCCGATTTGGCAAAATACCTTTCCGAATTGGAAAAACGAACGGCGGAAGCTACAGGGATGGTCTTTACGATCTGTATCAGCTATTCTTCGAAGTGGGAGATTACCGAAGCGGTAAAAGCATTATACAGGCATGTGACCGCTGCCGAATTGAGCATAGACGCCATATCGGATAAAGATATAGCCGATTTCATGCCGTCGCGTCTTCTTCCCGATCCTGATTTAATCATCCGTTCAGGAGGTGAAAAGAGACTCAGCAACTTCATGCTCTGGCAGGCATCCTATTCCGAGCTCTATTTTACCGAAACGCTTTGGCCGGATTTTACTCCGGAAGACTTGAATAAAGCCGTCCGTTTCTATCAAAGCCGTGACAGACGGTACGGAAATATCAAATAAATGTGATCAAATGAGCATACACGAGTTCATCGACAATTATCGGGAGGCATTCGGCTCCCATGCGCCTCTGCCCGTCGTGTTTGAATACAGCGACACGCCGATGGCTGAAATCGAAAAGATAAGCGGCTGTTTCTTCAAGGCGTTCGACCGTGTACGGCAAGGCGAGCCTGTCAGTCTGAACGCGGACACAATAGGCTGCGGCGGCGGAAAATTCCACACGGGATTCTCACCGATGCCCGAACATATACCGCGTTTTGTGTCACTCACGGAAAGGTACAAGGATACCCCGGAACAGGTACTGGATTTCGTACATAGAGAGGATATACGGCTCACCGACAAGCTGTATCTCAACTTCAGCCGCATCGACAAGGTGGAAAGTATCGACACGATGGAAGGCCTGCTCTTTTTCGCCACACCCGATATGCTGTCGGGTCTGGCGACATGGGCTTTCTTCGACAACAATGCCGATGATGCCGTCTCCGCTGTTTTCAGTTCGGGATGCGGTTCGGTCGTGACGTTTGCCGTGCGCGAGAACCGTATTCACGGTCATCGTTGTTTCATAGGACTGCTCGACCCGTCGGTACGACCGCATATCGGCGAGAACGAACTGAGTTTCGTCATACCCCGTTGCCGTTTCGAGCAGATGCAGCATACCATGCGCCGTTGCTGCCTGTTCGATACTCCGGCATGGCAGAAAGTAAAGGAAAGAATCAATGCCTGAACTAAATATAAAGCATGAACAAGAAAAACCTTATCCGCACCATCTCCCAAGAACTCGACCTGCCCGTGCCGCAGGACAGAATCGCCCTGATTCTCGACAAGGCGGTCGAGGTTGCCAAGCGCACCCTTGCGTCCGGTGAGCCCGTGAAATGGTCCGGATTCGGGACTTTGACGGTAAAAAATATTCCGCCCAAGCGGCTCTATTCACCGGTGAAGAAAGAGTACATCCTGACGAAAGGCGTGCGGAAAATTGTCTTTATCGAGCCCCGGATAAAATAATCATCGCGTACGCGCCATTCGGATTCGGCCGGCGAATGAATGCACGGTACGGAAGCTGGGGGCAGCAGGCAATCTGACGATACATAAAATGCCGCTTGAAGAACAGATTCGGGCGGCGGTTTGTCCTGCAAATCGTAACGCCTCTGTTACTCATTCCCAGAATCTCTTTCAGGACCGGTCGAGATCTGGCTCCCCATTTTTCGAGCTCCGCAATCAAAGGAAACAGGCTCTTACCAGTTTCCGTCAGCGGGTATTCGGAATACGGCGGCAACTCCGTAAAATTTTTCTTCCTGATGATGCCGTGAAATACGAATTCCTCTAATTGCTGATTGATGACTCGTGGCGTAACGTCCGAAAACACCGATGCAGTTCTTTTGCCTGTATTAAGAAGCGGCTTTTGCATTCGGCTTAAATCGCATCTTTGAGATAGACTGGCGGTATTGATCTCACCACCAGTGAAGTAGAAGAATTTTGCAAGAGAAAGGGCAACGGATAAGTAAGCTGTAAGGCGTTTGGAATACTTCGTTATTCGTGCTCTCAAACAACTTTTTCAATAAAACAAAAATAGATGTAAAATTCAATATTTCCCAATCCCCCCCAACACTTTTCAGAGGATCACATTATTGTATAATAGAATTTTCACATCGTATTACTCTATATTCTTTCGGAGCGATTCCCGTGTGTTGCTTGAAATACTTGCGGAACGTGAACTGTTCCGGGAAATTCAGATCGGCGGCAATTTCCTTGATGCTTTTCTTCGTCTTCTCCAGCAAGAGCTTCGCTTGGGTTATCGTTATGTCGATGATCCATTCGGAAGGAGTACGTCCGGTCTTCTCCCTCACGACAGCCGTAAAATAGCCGGTCGATAACCGTGCCTCCTCCGCGTAAAACGTTACGGAACGCTGCTGTTTGAAGTTGAAGTGGAGAGAATAAATGAAATTATATACGATGCTCTCTTTCTTGTCCATCGGATGAGATTCTACCGTTTTATTGCGAAAATAGACGCGGATGATTTCCAACATCGTCTCCTGCTCTAATAGTTGAATCATGCGCAGAATCAGATTTTTCTCTTCCGCTATCGAAGCGTTCTCCATCTCCCTGCGTTTTCCCTCGATCAAATCGTTGCGCGAAATCAAAAATTCGACCTCCGTCTCATTCAACCGCAAACAAGGGCTGTTCCGCAATTTCAGTTGCAGAATCGTATCGATAATGGTATGTATGACCGGATAAAAAACCTCCCAGTCATCGAGGATATGAATCCCGTCGAAATCCGCGCTCTGTGAAATCCGATGGATGGTCACCAACGGGCTGACAACGTACAATACCCCCTTCTCCAAACGATAAACCGCGTTGTTTATCAGCACCTCCGCCGTTCCCGACATACATAGGAACATCCCCGACTTATGATTGTATTCGGGAATAAAACTATTGAGGTACGGCTCTGCGTGAATCATGCTTGCTCTATCCATAACATATCCCTGTTTACGATACAAATGTAACGCATATTTCCCAATATATCATTCCTTTTCGGATTATATCGGCTAAAATAGTCGATATTGCTCAATATATCCATAATCTTGGCATTTACCACGCCATCCAGACTCTATAATTTTGCATCATAGAAAAAAGGTTAAGATTCATATGGGAACAAGGATATTGCAGAATAAGGAGCAAGCGATTTTGGAAGCTGCCGAACAAGAATTCCTTGCAAAAGGATTCGACGGAGCACGTACTGCCTCGATTGCACAGACAGCAGGAGTGACTCATGCTATGCTGCACTACTATTTCCGCACAAAGGACCAACTTTTCGATCGGATTTTAGAAAAAGTATTCGGACAAATCTCCGAAGTACTTTCCGACATCTTTATAGGTAATGAATCGATATCGTATGAGAGCATCGAACGTTTGCTGAATTTCGTGACAATCAATCCAGACCTGTCGTTGTTTCTTATCCGTGAATTCCATATACGTCCGAAACATTTTGCCAGCATGTATTCGCAGACCGAACGATTTATCAATGTATTGGCTCTACGGATCGAGCAAAAAACAGCATTGAGGACACAGCACGCACAGGCAATCTTGTTCGAATGCCTAATCTTGATCATCGCACCGTGCATCGCCTTTCCGCTACTCAGTTCAACGAGGAAAGAAAATCGAGTAAAAATCCTCGAACAATTCAAAATCACACATGCACAACTCATAAAGAAATATCTCAAACAATATAACTCATGAAAAAAATTGTAATTCTTTGCAGCTGTCTTCTGACAGCCTATGTCGCCGGAGCACAGCCGACCCTCGACGAGTGCCGCCGCCTGGCGCGGGAGCACTATCCCGAAATCCGGCAGTATGATTTGATTCGGCAAACGAAGGAGTACACCCTGTCGAATGCCAACAAATCATGGATTCCCCAAGTCGCGTTCGCCGCGCAAGCCACATGGCAGACCGCCGTTCCGACGCTTCCCGACGCTCTTACCGGAATGCTGTCGCAGCAGGGCGTAGCCATTCCCGGAATCAACAAAGATCAGTACAAAATCGCTCTGGAACTAAATCAGACGATATGGGACGGCGGCAAAACGAAAGCCGACAAACGGATTGCCGAAGCGGAGGCCGAAGAACAGAACCGCGCGACGGATGTGGATTTCCATACGCTCGAAGGTCGCGTGGACAATCTATATTTCGGCATTCTGCTCCTCGACGAGCGGATCCGGCAAACCCGCCTCACGATCGAGCTGCTGCGCAGCAACCTCGAAAAAGTGCGGTCGCTTCAACGGAACGGCGTCGCCATGCAGACCGACGCCGATATGGTCGAGGCGGAACTTCTTACCGTAGGTCAGCAGCTCACTCAAATCGAAGCCTCCCGCGTAAGCTATCGCCGGATGCTCGAAATCTTCATCGGAAAGGAATTGGGAGAGCAGCCGCTTATTCTGCCGGATGCCGAGCAGCCGGCCTCTTATGACAATGCCCGTCCGGAACTGGCTCTGTTCGATGCGAAAATAGAAAAACTCACCGCGCAGGAGAAACTCGTCAAGGCATCCACGCGCCCTCGGTTCGGTCTCTTCGCGCAGGGATACTATGGTTATCCGGGCATGGATTTCTTCGAGAGCATGATGAGCAGCGACTGGTCGTGGAATGCGATGATCGGCGTGAAGATGTCGTGGAATTTCGGAGCCTATTACACCAAGAAAAATTCATTGAACAAACTCCGCACCGCCAAACGGCAGGTGGATGTCCAGCGCGAGGTCTTTCTGTTCAACTCGCAACTGCAAACGACGGCCGAAAACGGAGACATCGCCCGTCTGCGCAAAGCCCTTGCCGACGACGACCGCATCGTGGCCCTGCGCCGTTCGGTGCGCGAAGCCGCCGAATCGAAATTGCGGAACGGCGTCATCGACACGAACGATCTGCTGCGCAAAATCACGGAGGAGGCGACGGCTGCAACAGCCCGCTCCGCCCGCGAAATCGAACTCGTCAAAACCATTTACGAATTGAAACATACGATAAACCGATAAAAAGAACGATCATGAAACGAATCTTATTTTACAGCGCGACTTTACTTACGATGGTTGCTTGCGGACGCGGCAACGATTTCGATGCCACGGGAACATTCGAAGCGACCGAGGTCGTCGTTTCCGCCGAAGCAGCGGGGCGTATTCTCAGCTTCGATGCGGAAGAGGGAGATGCCGTGCAGGCTGGCAGACAGATCGGTGCGATAGATACCGTACAGCTCCACCTTCAAAAACTCCAGCTCGAACGCCAGCGGGCATCGGTGGTGAGCAATCGTCCCGACATCCGCAAACAGGCGGCCGCATTGCGGGAGCAGATCGCCAAACAGGAGATAGAGCGCAGCCGTGTCGTCAATCTGTTGAAAGACGGAGCGGCGACCACCAAACAGCTCGACGACATAGATGCTTCGCTCAAAATACTGAACGGACAGTTGGAGGCGCTGCTTTCGACACTGGGCAACAATACGGCAGCCATCGATGAAAATTCGTCGGCGCTCGAATTGCAGATCGCCCAGATCGACGACCGTCTCATGAAGTGCCGTATCGCGTCTCCGATTTCGGGAACGGTGCTCGCCAAGTACAGCGAACAGGGCGAGCTGGCAGCCGTCGGCCGTCCGCTCATGAAGGTCGCCGATATGGAGAACGTCTACCTGCGGGCCTATTTTACCTCCGACCAGTTGAGCAGTCTGAAAATCGGAGAGGAGGTGACCGTTACGGCGGATTTCGGCGGGGACGAACAGCTCGACTATCCGGGACGCATCACGTGGATCGCATCGGAGAGCGAATTCACACCCAAGAACATCCAGACCAAAAGCTCTCGGGCAAGTCTGGTCTATGCCGTGAAGATTGCCGTGAAGAACGACGGACGGCTGAAACTGGGGCTTTACGGCGAAGTGAAACTGCGTAAATCATAATCGAATCTTAAAGTTGAAATGATGGAAACGCAAAACGCCATAGAAATCAACGGACTGACCAAGTGTTACGGGAAGGTGACGGCTTTGGATGGCGTCTCGTTCGACGTGCGGCAAGGCGAACTATTCGGCCTGATCGGCCCGGACGGAGCGGGTAAGACCACGCTGTTCCGCCTGCTGACAACCTTGCTCAATCCCGACAACGGAACGGCGACGGTCGATGGGATGGACATCGTTGCCGAGTACGAACAGATTCGGGAGGTGGTCGGCTACATGCCGGGGCGCTTCTCGCTCTATCCCGATCTGTCCGTCGAAGAGAATATCGCATTTTTCGCTGCCCTGTTCGGAGTCCGCGTCGAAGACAACTACGACCTGATCGCCCCGATTTACAAGCAAATCGAACCGTTCCGCACCCGCCGTGCAGGGAAACTGTCGGGAGGCATGAAACAGAAGCTCGCCCTGTGCTGCGCCCTGATTCATCGCCCGTCGGTTCTGTTCCTCGACGAACCGACGACGGGGGTCGATGCCGTCTCGCGCAGCGAGTTCTGGGATATGCTCGCCGAATTGAAATCTAAAGGCATTTCGATGCTCGTATCGACGCCCTACATGGACGAAGCGAGCCGCTGCGACCGTATCGCCCTGATCAACGAAGGGCATATCCTCGGTATCGACACCCCGCAGGGCATTGTCGCCGGATTCGACGAACCGCTCTATGCCGTTTCGAGCAAGGAGATGTTCGGCTTGCTCGTCGAAGCGCGGCGGACACGAGGGGTAAAGGAGTGCTATCCGTTCGGGGAGGCACACCACATGGTCACCGAACGCGGCTTCGACACGGCACGGTTCGCGGACGAACTGACCGGTCTGGGGTTCCGAAACGTCGTAGTCCGTCCCGTCGAAGCAGGTATCGAAGATGTATTCATAAAACTGATGCGCCATGAATGATCCGATTATATCCGTAAAAGAGTTATGCAAGACGTTCGGCGATTTCAAAGCCGTCGATCGTATTACATTCGATGTCGCACGGGGCGAGATTTTCGGCTTCCTCGGTGCGAACGGTGCGGGGAAGACCACGGCGATGCGCATGCTCTGCGGGTTGAGTTACCCGACGTCGGGCAGCGGTACGGTGGCGGGTCTGGATGTGATGACCGCAGGGGAAGAGATCAAGCGCCACATCGGGTATATGAGCCAGCGGTTTTCCCTTTACGATGATTTGACCGTATTGGAGAACATCCGGCTTTATGCCGGTATTTACGGGCTTACCCGGAATCAAATGATCCGTCGCACGGTAGTCATGCTCAACCGGCTGCATTTCCGTTCGGAAATCAATACGCTGGTAGGCTCGCTGCCGCTGGGCTGGAAGCAGAAACTGGCCTTTTCGATCGCCACGCTGCACAAACCCGAGGTAGTGTTTCTTGACGAACCGACGGGCGGTGTCGATCCCGTGACACGCCGCCAGTTCTGGGAACTGATTTATGAAGCGGCCGACGAAGGTACGACGATTTTCGTTACGACGCATTATATGGATGAAGCGGAGTATTGCTCCCGCGTATCGATCATGGTAGACGGTCAGGTGCGTGCGTTGGGTGCTCCCTCCGAACTGAAAAAACAATTCGCCGCAGAGTCGATGGACGAGGTGTTCCGCATACTGGCTCGCGGTGCTAAACGAAGCGAATAATATGGGAGGATTTTTATCATTTGTCAAAAAAGAGACGCTGCATATCCTGCGCGATCCGCGCACGATGTTCATCGCCCTGCTGGTTCCCATCGTGCAGACGCTCCTGTTCGGGTTCGCCATTTCGGTGGAGACCGAAAACATAGATTTCACAGCCGTCGCTCCGAATCGGACGGAAGCGATACGCCGTCAGGTGGAACGGCTTTCGTCCAACCCTTACTTTACGTTCAAGGGATATATCGACGGAAGAGAGATAAACGACGTCCTGCGCCGCAGCGATGTCGATGCCGTGGCCGTCTTTGCGGACGATTACGACCGTCAGATCATGGCGGTAGCGAATGGCGGAGCGTCCGAAAAAGCCGTGCAGATTATTTTCGACGCCTCGAATCCCAATACGGCGGTTGCCGGAGCCGGATATATGCAGAGCGTCCTGCTGGCGAACCAGCGTGCCGGAGCTGCTATGCCGGACACCCATCTGCTGTATAACCCGCAGATGAAAAGCGCCTATAACTTCGTGTCGGGCATTATGGGACTCATCTTCATTCTGATTTGCGCCCTGATGACCTCGGTGTCCATCGTGCGCGAGAAAGAGATGGGAACGATGGAGATTCTTCTGGTGTCGCCCGTGAGGCCGATGTGGATCATTTTCGCCAAGATGATTCCCTATTTCCTGCTCTCGTGCGTCAATCTCGCCTCTATTCTGCTGTTGGCGGCATTCGTCCTCGATATGCCGATGTCGGGTTCCATGATCGGACTGGTAGGAATATCGCTGCTCTATCTGATGCTGGCACTTGCGCTCGGGCTGTTCATCTCGACGCTTTCCGACCGCCAGTCCACGGCGCTGCTGATTTCCGCCATGATGCTGATGCTGCCGATCATCATGCTTTCGGGTATGGTGTTCCCCATCGAGAATATGCCCGGCATCCTGCGCGGCGTATCGTGTATCATCCCCGCACGCTGGTATATCGAAGCCGTGCGGAAGCTGATGATCGAGGGATTGCCCTTTGCTGCCGTCGTCAAGGAGTTTTGCATCCTGTCGGCAATGACGGCGGCACTGGTCGGCGTGGCGCTCAAAAAGTTCAACGATAAACTCGAATAACCATGCGTACACTACTTGTATTACTCGATAAGGAGTTCCGGCAATTCTTCCGGAATGCCTTTCTGCCGAAGATGGTTCTGATTTTTCCGATGATGATCATGTTCGTCATTCCGTGGGTTACGACGATGGACGTTCGGCATATCAGCGTTTCGGTAGTCGATAACGACCATACGACAGCCTCGCGGCGGTTGATTCGGAAAATCGACGCTTCGGATTACTTTACCCTGCACGACGTCTCGCAGCGCTATGAAGCGTCGCTCGCCGCGCTCGAAAAAGGAGAGGTGGATGTCGTCGTCGAAATCCCCGACGATTTCGAGCGGGCGCTCGCGGCGGGGACGCCGAAAAAAGTCAGTATCTCGGCCAATGGCGTGAATGCGCTGAAAGGAAACCTCGGGTCGCAATATACCGTGCAGGCCGTCATGCAGACCATGAATGAGTTGCGGGGCGAACAGGGATTGCCGGCTGCGGCGGATTTGGTCGTTGTGGAGAATCGCTACAATCCGACGCTCGAATACCGCAATTACATGATTCCCGCACTGATGATTATGCTCCTGATTATGATTTGCGGGTTCCTGCCGTCGCTCAATCTCGTGGGAGAAAAGGAAAAGGGAACGATCGAGCAGATCAACGTAACGCCCGTCGGGCGATTGTCGTTCACGCTGGCCAAACTGATTCCTTACTGGATCATCGGATTTGTCGTATTGTCGTTCGTCATGCTGATTGCAGGACTGGTTTACGGATTATGGCCGGACGGTTCTCCCGGAGCGATTTATCTGGCGGCAGCGCTGTTCATTCTGACCATGTCGGGAATCGGCGTAACGATCGCCAACAAATCGGAAACCATGCAGCAGGCGATGTTCGTCATGTTTTTCTTCGTGATGATATTCGTGCTGATGAGCGGACTGATTACCCCGATCGACTCGATGCCTGCTCCGGCACAGGTCATTACCCGTTTTCTGCCGCCGCGTTATTTCGTCGAAATCATGCGGGCCGTCTATCTGAAAGGAACGACTGTCGGCGAGCTGCTGCCCAATTATGGGGTTCTGGCATTATTCGCGCTGATATTCAATACACTGGCAGCCGTAACCTATAAAAAGCAAGCCTGAATACCGGCAGAATGTATATGATTATGACACGTGAAGAAATTTTGAAAGCAGCCTTCGCTCTTTTCGAGTCAGAGGGAATCCGCTCGCTCAATATGCGTGAAATCGCCGAAAAACTCGGCATGGATAAATGGGATCTATACGATTTTTTCGACAACAAGCGCACGCTCGTATCGAAAAGCATCGAATACGGGATTCAACAACTCGACGACGAATTGGAAGAGATCTGTCGCAAACAGGTCAATCCGCTTGAAATGCTGATTCGTTCGGCGGTCGAGGCATTCGATACGTTCGATAAGATGAAACAGGTATTTCTCGATGATGTCGATGAATATCCGGAAGCAATCGACACCATTCTGCATGAAGCGCAACGCATCCAACACCAGCAGCCCGCTATTTTCCATCAGGCGGTAGAAGAGGGCTATATGATCGGCGATCTTTACTATAAACTGTTCGAAAGGTTCTTCTGGCAGAACTATATGGCGCAGAACGAGGAGCGCGGGGAAGCGATGCGCGTACTTTTTACCGTCTTGAGGGGTGCGGCGACTGAAAAAGGACGGCAGACAATAGAGGATGTCCGAAAAGAGATGGACTTGAATATCGATTCCGAACCATGAACAAGCCGAATTGTACGAAAATTACCGAAACGCTCTCGTTTCACGAGTTGGTCCGTTACGTTGCCCTGACATCGAAAACGAAGACTACAGAAAGATTCCTCGTGTTGAAAACCGATTTTGCAGAATCTACGGCACTCCGCAATCGTCACTTCCGCTCCGGAGTATTCTGCATACTGTTGTGTACCAGAGGAGAAATGTCTCTCTCTGTGGATCATACTCGCTACGACTTGCGAAGAAATTCCTTGTTGTTGCTCCGTCCCGGCTCGACAGTAACCGTGTACGCATGCAGGAATTGTGCGATACGCTGCATGGTGTTCGACCCTGCGCTCCTTCAATATGTTCCGATTCCGGCCTGCGATATGGCCGATCTGCGGCTGAAGGTCATGCAGAATCCCGTGTCGCATCTCACGGCAGGAGAACGACTGCGGCTCCATCGGTTGTTCTTCGCGTTCTTGGCAGTAGCAGGAAACAATCCAGATGCCGCACGCAGCCGCATCGTCTTGCAACATGCGATCGCTGCGCTATTATACACTATAAGCGACTTGTTGCAACGCAAAGATCGTGTCGCTATGCCGGAGCGTTCGGTCCGCACCCGCAGAGACGAATATTTCTGCCGCTTTATTCAACTGCTGACCCGATATTTCATACAGGACAGATCCGTCGCTTTCTATGCCGAGAAGATGAATTTGACACCGAAATACCTGACAACCGTCATCCGTGAGGTCAGCGGCAAAACAGCTTCGCAATGGATCGATGACGTAATCGTTCAGGAAGCCTGCCATCGCTTGTCATCGAGCGAACACAGCATCCAGTAGATTGCCTACGAACTCAACTTCCCGAACCAATCGTTTTTCGGGGTTTATTTCAAGAATAAAACAGGAACCTCTCCGAGCTCCTACCGCTTGAACAACACGAGGCGCTATTGATTATGAAGATACTCACCACGACCTCCCGCTACGAATACTTGCGGCCGTTCATCGAACAGCTGCCCCGTCTTTCTGCCGGAATTCTTGTACTCGTAAGCGGATTTTTCCATAATTCGACAATACGGTCTGTCCCGCTATAATTTGAACTGCAAGAAATGAATAAGAAAGAATTGATACGAATTATCTCGCAGGAACTCGACCCGCCCGTGTCGCAGGACCGAATCGCCCTGATTCTCGACAAGGCGGTCGAGGTTACCAAACGCACCCTTGCGTCCGGTGAGCCCGTGAAATGGTCCGGATTCGGAACTTTGACGGTAAAAAATATTCCGCCCAAGCGGCTCTATTCACCGGTGAAGAAAGAGTACATCCTGACGAAAGGCGTGCGGAAAATCGTCTTCGTTCCGCCCCGGACGAAATAACCGTCCTTCTTTCTGAATTTGAAGCTATCGGAAATTTCCGGTAGCTTTCTTTGTTATATTTCCTGTTATTTCGTTTAGAATCCCTATCTTTGCAAGTAATTAAGACATAAGAAGCGTTTAGCTTTTTGTTCTTGCACCGAAATCTGGCCGTTTCATACCCGCAAGACAAACAGTGGACGCCTGCGCGTTAGCGTGGGCTTAACTTGTTTGCGGGTAGGGCTTGCCAGAGCCTCGGTGCGGGCGGGTTTTGTCCCACGCTTTCCGCATGTATAACCGAGCCTGACGGGACTTAGGGCTCCCGAATGCTCAGGCAAATGGAAAAATCACTATTGGAGCAGTTGATGCAACTGCCGCCCGACACCACCTCGGCGACCATACAAGGCGTCGCCCTGCAAATCATCGACGAGAAAACCCGGCAATCCCTCCTGCAATCCGACCCCGACGACATCCGCCTTCATGAGTGTATCCTCTCGAACGGTATCTTCCTCGCCGATATGCCGGACGGCAAACTGATAGCCCTGTACAAAGTACAGTGACATATACAGACTTCCAACACCGGAAAACAAGCCGCAAGAGCCGATAAATGAAGTATTTTCAGAAGTTCCTGCGGCTTCTTTATGCAAACAAGGCAAATAATCGCTATCTTTGCCGTAGTTTTTTAAGATATTTAGGAAGCGTTTAGCTTTTGCCTTGCAACACGAAGTCTGGTAAATTTCGAACTCCCGCAATGCAAATAGATAGACGCCCACGTTTTGCGTGGGCATTATCTGTTGCGGGAGAAGGTTTACCAGAGCCTGTGTTGCGACAAGTGTAATGTCCCACGCTTTTCGTATCCCAACATAACCGGTCTGTAGGGGCAGCAGCCACCCTGCAAGACTATGGACAAAAATCAGGAACACGTCCCTCAACCGGAACAATCACCACGCGAGCAGCAAGCACAGGCTATCATGCAACAACTCGTCAGCGAAGGGCTGTTCTCCCCTGAGGAAGCCGCCGAAATCACTTTCTCGGACGCACAATTCATCTGTGTTCCCGACAATGACCCACCGGCAGACTGACAGTAAAGGCGTGAAATGAATCCCATCCCACGCCTTTGACTATACTTAATCTTCCTCCGGTTTCCGCTTGCACATCTCGTCGTACTGCGAGGCGGTCAGCGAGAAATCCGTGATATCGAATCCGAGCACTTTCCACCAGTAGCGGAACGAATAGCCGGTCTCCATCGACGGCCGCTTGCTCTTGCAGAGCTTGTCGATAGCCTTCTCCCGCAGATTGCTCCATGAGGCGACATCCGCTAACGAACGGTGGATGGCCGCCAACTTCCCGTATTCGTCGAACACCAATACTTTCCGTACCCTCGGTTCCGGCTTGCCGCTGCGCCGTTTGGGAGCGACCACTTCCTCATGCTCGACGTCCGGCACTAATTTGTCAGCCTGTGTCTTCAACAACGGCTTGGGTGATACGCCGCCCAACCAATAGACCTGATCGCCGCTGGCACGGAATGCCACGCTGCGCCGCCCGGCAAGCTGCTCGGGCTGGAACTGATACCGGCACACCACGTCGTTTTCCCGGTCGATGACAATCTCCACCAATAGCGAGTCGCCCTCCGACAACTCTTTCAGGCTGACCCGGTGCGGCATCTTCTCGCCCTGACGACGCCCTTTCCGGAGAATGATTCGTTCTTTGACTACGGCCATAATACGGTTATTTTGCCTCTTTCACTGCCGCCAGAAAGATCTTGGCGGGCTTGAAAGCAGGGATGTTATGCGCCGGAATGGTGATGGTGGTATTCTTCGAGATGTTGCGGGCGACTTTCTCCGCTCTCTTCTTGATAATGAAGCTGCCAAAGCCCCGCAAAAATACGTCGTTGCCGGCGATCATCGACCCCTTCACGCTCTCCATAAATGCCTCTACGACGTTCATTGCCACCGTCTTCTCTACACCCGTCTGTCGTGCAATCTCTGCAACGATGTCTGCCTTTGTCATGTTCTTGGATATTTTAAGTGATACTATTTGTTTCCCGAACGCGAAGATAACGAAATTATTGTAATAAATCGTTGATAATTAAGACTTCTGCATAATATTTTCGGGAAACGCATATAGACTTTCCGCAAATCGGATGCCGTGCAAACAGCTGATTAAGAATACGCTGCGCATCCGCTTGCAAAAATATCCAAGACAAGGCAGAAAATCACGTCATCCACGGATTTTTCCACGGGTCGTAGTCCGTCTGGAATGTCGCCAGCTGCCAGTCGGTCACGGGCTTGTTGTCTTCGGCCACCTTGCGCGGAATCTGCGG
>UQJP01000018.1 GCA_900541415.1 uncultured Odoribacter sp.
TTTTCCACAGTGGAAAGCCCAGAATCGGAAATCGGCTGCCGGGGAATTGGGGAAACAGCCGATCAGCGGACAGGATATTACGATTCCGATCACCACACAGGGACGTTTATCTACGGTCAATGAGTTTGAAGAAATCGTCGTGCGTGCCAATCCGGACGGCTCGATCATCCGTTTGCGCGATGTGGCGCGGGTGTCGCTGGAGGCTTCGTCTTATTCCACAGAGAGCGGAATGAACGGAAAGAATGCTGCGGTACTGGGGATTTATACCCTGCCGGGGGCGAATGCCGTGGAAGTGGCGGAAAATGTGAGGAAGACGATGGAAGAGCTTAGCAAGAATTTTCCGGAGGGCCTGAATTATGAGATTCCTTTCGATATTACCAGCTATATTTCACAATCCATACACGAGGTGTATAAAACGTTGTTTGAGGCGTTGATTCTGGTGGTGCTGGTGGTGTTCCTCTCTTTGCAGAACTGGCGTGCTTCGCTGGTACCTCTGGTGGCGGTGCCTATCTCTCTGATCGGTACGTTCGGGGTGATGCTGGTGCTGGGTTTTTCGCTTAACCTGCTGACTTTGTTGGGATTGATTCTGTCGATCGGTATTGTGGTGGACGACGCTATCGTGGTGGTGGAGGCTGTGGAAAATTATATGGAGAAAGAAGGGTTGTCGCCGTATGAAGCGACGAAAAAGGCTATGCAGGGATTGACCGGGGCTTTGATTGCTACATCGCTGGTGCTGGCTGCCGTGTTTGTTCCGGTTAGTTTTTTAGGAGGGATCACGGGTTTGCTTTATCGGCAGTTTGCCATTACGATTGTGGTGTCGGTATTGATTTCGGCAGTGGTGGCCCTGACGTTGAGTCCCGCGATGTGCGCCCTGCTTTTACGTCCTGCCCACGGCAGAAAGAATTTTGTTTTCCGGAAGATTAATGACTGGCTGGCAACGGGAAATCGGAAATATACCGGGATTATCGGGAAGGCTTTGGCGAATCCCCGGCGGGTGCTTGCGGGATTCGGGATGGTGCTGGTGTTTATTTTCGTATTGAATAAAGTGGTCCCGAGCAGTTTTATGCCGGAAGAAGATCAGGGGTATTTTAAAGTGGAACTGGAATTGCCGGAAGGGGCTACGCTTGAAAGGACACGGGAGGTGACCGAACGGGCTGTGGCTTACCTGACCCAGCAACCTGCTGTGGACTATGTGCAGAATGTCACCGGTTCCAGTCCCAGGGTAGGAACGAATCAGGCCCGCGCGGAGCTGACCGTGATTTTGAAGCCGTGGAAAGACCGTAAAGGAAACGGGCAGAGTGTAGATGTGGTGATGGAGGAGGTGAGAGCGGAGTTGAAGAAGTATCCGGAGGCGAAGATTTATCTTTCCAAACCTCCCGTAATTCCGGGCCTGGGAACTTCCGGTGGTTTTGAGTTGCAGGTGGAAGCCAGGGGAGGCGCATCGTTTGACAATTTGGTGACAGCGGTGGACACTTTGATGAAATATGCTTCCGAAAGTAAGGTGCTGACCGGATTGTCTTCTTCTTTGCAGGCAGAGATTCCGCAACTTTATTTTGACGTAGACCGCGACAAAGCGAAATTTTTAGGAGTGCCGATGTCCGATATATTTTCAACGATGAAGGCTTATACCGGATCGGTTTATGTGAACGACTTCAATATGTTTAACCGGGTGTATAAGGTGTATATTCAGGCAGAAGCACCTTACCGGGCACACCGGGAGAATATCAACCTGTTTTTCGTCCGCACTTCCGGCGGGGATATGGTGCCACTTACCGCATTGGGAGATTCCCGGTATACGACAGGCCCCGGTAATATCCGCCGTTTCAATATGTTCAACACTTCTGTGGTCAGGGGATCGGCAGCTCCCGGATATAGTTCGGGTGAGGCTATGAGCGAAATAGAAAAGATTGCCAAAGAGCATCTGCCCGAAAATATCGGAGTGGAGTGGAGCGGCCTGTCTTATCAGGAAAAGAAAGCAGAGGGGCAAATGGGATTGGTGATGACCTTGGTTTTCCTGTTCGTGTTCCTGTTCCTTGCCGCTTTGTATGAAAGCTGGCTTGTTCCGGTGTCAGTGTTGTTGTCTTTGCCCGTAGCCGCTTTAGGGGCTTATTTGGGAATTTGGGTGTTCGGGCTCGATAACGATATTTATTTTCAGATCGGTTTGGTGACTTTGGTGGGACTGGCAGCTAAGAATGCGATTCTGATTGTGGAGTTTGCCAAATTGGAGGTGGATAAGGGGACGGATGTCGTCACTGCCGCTTTACAGGCTGCATCGCTTCGTTTCCGTCCGATCCTGATGACTTCACTTGCTTTTGTTTTGGGAATGTTGCCTTTGGTGCTGGCATCCGGGCCGGGGTCTGCCAGCCGTCATTCCATCGGGACCGGGGTGTTTTTCGGGATGATTGCGGCGATTACGGTGGGAATCGTGTTAGTGCCTTTCTTTTTCGTGATGGTGTATAAAGTGAAAGAAAAGATGGGAGCAATAAAATGGAGAAGATTTTAATTTGAGGATTATGGTTACGAAATATAAACTGTGGATTGTTTTTGCCGGGCTGGTTTTTATGCTGGCGTCTTGTAAGATTGGGAAAAAATATACCCGTCCGGAATTAAACCTGCCGGGGCAGATTGCCGGGGTAAAGGGGGACAGTGTGTCGGTGGATTCGTTGAATTGGTGGGATTTATACACCGATCCCGTGTTGCAGCGATTGATCGTGAAGACGCTGGAATATAATCAGGATATGCAGATTGCCGTCGCCCGGGTGAAGGAGTTGATGGCGCTTCAACGGATGGACAGGGCGGATTTGTTTCCCAAAGTGGATGCCAAAGTGCATGCAGACCGTGAGCATGACCAGACGCCGGACAATACGTTCGAGCTGAAAGCCTTGTTATCCTGGGAGGTCGATTTGTGGGGAAAGTTGCGCTGGGCGAACCAGGCCGCCATTTCGGAGTATTTGCAGAGCGTGGAAGGCAGGCGGGCTTTACAGCTGAGTTTGGTGGCGCAGGTCGCTCAATCTTATTTTGAACTGACGGCGCTGGATCAGGAACTGTCGATCGTGAATCAGACTTTGGCGGCGCGCCGGGAAGGGGTGCGGCTGGCTAAGCTGAGGTTCGAAGGCGGGTTGACCTCTGAAACTTCCTTGCGGCAGGCAGAGGTGGAGTTGGCACGTACGCAAACCCTGACGCCCGAATTGGAACGGAAAATCCGCCTGAAAGAAAATGAAATTTCTTTGCTTACGGGGCAATATCCCGGAAAGGTTGAACGGGGGAAACATATCGTGGGACAGCATTTGCCGGATTCTATCCCGGTGGGGTTGCCGTCGGAATTGCTGGAACGCCGTCCGGATATTCGGCAGGCGGAGTATCGGTTGAAGGCCGCGCACGCCAAAGTGGGGGTGGCTTATACCAATATGTTTCCTAAGCTCACTTTAACCGGGCATTATGGGTTAGAGAGCAATGCGTTGAGTGATTTCCTGAAATCGCCGTATTTCTTTGTCGGCGGGGAGTTGTTGTCGCCTCTTTTCAATATGGGGAAAAACCGGGCAAAATTGAAAGCGGCCAGAGCTGTGCAGGAACAGGAGACCTACAATTACCAAAAAGTGGTGCTGAATGCGTTTACCGAGGTGAACAATGCCCTGATCACTTCCCGGAAAAGCCGGGAAATCCGGGAATCGCGACAGAATCTGGAGAATGCCGCCCGCTCGTATATGGATTTGGCAACCTTGCAGTATATCAACGGAGTGATTAGCTATATCGATGTGCTCGACGCACAACGTGGATATTTCGATGCCCAAATCGGGCTGAACAATGCCATCCGGGATGAATTGCTGGCTGTGGTCAATCTTTACAAGGCGCTTGGAGGCGGCTTTCAATCTCCCGCAGGTTCTCCATTTTCTTCTTCCGCAGAAAACCGTTGATGTCTTCTAAGTGTTCGGTGACTTTTTTGTTGCCGAACTCATACACTTTATGAACCAGCCCGTTCAGGAAATCGCGGTCGTGGGATACGACGATCAGCGTTCCGTCGAAATCGGTCAGGGCGTTTTTCAGGATGTCTTTGGTTTTCAGGTCGAGGTGGTTGGTCGGCTCGTCAAGGATCAACAGATTGACGGGTTGCAACAATAGTTTAATCATGGCCAAACGCGTGCGTTCCCCGCCGGAAAGCACTTTTACCTTTTTGTCGATGTCGTCGCCGCTGAACATGAAAGCTCCTAACAGATTTTTAGTGTTGCTTTTCAGTTCGCTGGGGGTGACATCGTCTATCGTTTGGTATACGGTCAGGTTTTCATCGAGCAGCGAAGCCTGATTTTGTGCAAAGTAACCGATCTGGACGTTGTGTCCTAAGGTCAGCGTTCCGGTGTAATCGGTGATTTCGCCCATGATACATTTCACCAGAGTGGATTTTCCTTCCCCGTTCTTGCCGACGAAGGCCACTTTTTCACCCCGTTCGATGGTGAATCCGGCGTTGTTGAACACTTCGTGGCTACCGTAGTGTTTGGATAACTCCTGAGCAATAACGGGATAGCTGCCGGAACGGGGCGAGGGCGGAAATTTCAGCCGCAACGCCGAGGTATCTTCTTCGTCCACTTCCAGAATTTCCAGTTTTTCAAGCATTTTCACCCGGGATTGCACTTGCAGTGTTTTAGAATAAGTGCCTTTGAACCGTTCGATAAATTCTTTCGTTTCGGCAATCATTTTTTGTTGCTCGTCATAGGCTTTTTGCTGTTGAGCCCGTCGCTCCTTGCGGAGTTCGAGGTATTTGGAATAATTCACCTTATAGTCATAGATCCGTCCCATCGTCACTTCGATTGTCCGGGTGGTGATGTTATCGACAAAAGTACGGTCGTGCGAAATCACGACGACGGCTTTTCCGTTTTCCACCAGAAAGTCCTCCAGCCATTGAATAGAATCGATGTCGAGGTGGTTGGTCGGCTCATCGAGCAGCAACACATCGGGATTTTTGAGCAACATTTTTGCCAGCTCGATACGCATGCGCCAGCCTCCGCTGAAATCGGCGGTCGGGCGTTGGAAATCTTCGCGTTTGAAGCCTAAGCCCAGCAGCGTTTTTTCAACATCGGCTTCGAAGTGGGTGAGGTCGATGCTATAAAATTTTTCGCTCAGAGCCGATACATCTTCAATCAGTTTGTAGTATTCAGGGGAATCGTAATCGGTGCGTTCGGTCAATTGGTTGTTCAGCTCTTCGATTTTTTTCTCCATCTCGAAAAGATGGGAAAATGCCTGGGAGGCTTCCTCGAATACCGTGCGCCCGTCCTCGGTCATCAGGTGCTGGGGCAGATAGGCGATTACCGTATCTTTGGGGGCGGATACATTGCCCCGGGTGGGTTTGCGTTCTCCTGCCAATATTTTCAGCAGGGTGGATTTTCCTGCCCCGTTTTTGCCCATCAGGGCTATTCTGTCCTTTTCATTGATTTGGAAAGATATATCTTTAAAAAGTGCCCGATCGCCAAATTCTACTGTAAGCCCGTCTACTGAAATCATGTAATAAAACCGATGTATAAATGATAAATATGTGATAATCCCACCCTTTATCCGGTAAGTTTCCGGTGGAGGAGGATGTTTTTCCGGGCGCAAAGATACAAGAAAATACGGATATTCCTCGATCGCTTTTCCGGAGACGAAGGTGCGGACGGGAAACCCGGTTCAAATTCTTATGTGAAGGGATTTTCAGGATATTTCCAAATGCGGTTTGGAATTTATGTATGAAAAAAGGTGTTTTCTTAGGGTGGGAAACAGCCGCCATTAGAAGGTAAAGGTGTAGCCGATCGTATAGAACAGATTATCGCCGTAGGGGGTGTCGTCGTATTGGAGAACGTCATAATAAAACATAACGCCGACAGTTCCTTTGATGAACGGCAGACGTATTCCACCCCCGACAAGGATGGTGGGAATCAGCTCGGCGGAGCGGTTTTTGCCGTTTGTTTTTCCCCAACCTTCATAAAGTTCCGGTTGCAGGCGGAATGCGAGGTATGGAAAAGGATTGATTTCTCCGAAAATGTTCAGTCCCAGATAATTCATCTTGTCGTCCGGCTTGGAAGCATGGTAATAGTTGTAGGTGATGCCGCCGCCAATCGAGAAATAAGGACTTTGGGAATACCCCACCTGTGGTGCCAGGCTAAGGGTGGTTTGCTTGTTGCCGAAGGCCATTCCGAACGATCCGCCAAACAGCCACACCCCTTTCCGGGCTTTTAGCCGCGCTCCCTGGGTGCTTTGTTCGAAGGCCGTTTGCCTGACTTGTTGAAGTTGATTCGAACGGAGTGTATCGTCGTTTGCCGATTCGGCTTTGGCCGGGAACAGGCAGATATTCGAAAGGACAAAAAGTAAAAGCAGTGTTTTCATGGGAGTCGGTCGTTAAGCTGTGAATAGGAATGTCCTATGGTTTTAACGGGAATCCGGCTGTTTTGGTTTTTCGGCGGGGGATGAAAAATGCCCTGTCCCCGAACGGGGAACAGGGCATCGTAATTCTATCGTATTTTATGTTATTTTAAGTCGGCTTCTTCGATTACAGTTTCCTGATCCGCAGCCTTGCCCGGCTCTCCCGGAGTTTTATCGGAAGCTCCTTTCAGGTAGGAAGGCAGATTCATGCCGGCCATACTGAACAGATCGTTTAAAGGAGGCACGGATTTCATCATACCGGAAATGAAATTCGCAGTAGAAGTATTTCCATTTGCGGCATTGTTGCCGTCCCACACGGTCACTTTGTCGATCTTGATGTTTTTCACCGCTTCTACCTGTGTTTTCACTAATTCCGGTAACTTGTCGGTGATAAGCATCATCACGGCTTTTTCCGGATCGCCCGCAGCGGCTTTGACAATCTGGTCGTAACCTGCCGCTTGTTTGGTCAGTATTTCATACATACCGCGTGCTTCCGCATCCATTTTGGCAAAGATGGCGTCGGCTTCTCCTTTTGCCTGGCGGCGCAGGCGTTCCGCTTCTGCCTCGGCTTCGATGATCGCTTTTTCTTTGGCAATCTGTGCCGGAATCACGATGTTTGCCGTTTGGGTGGCTTTTTCTCTTTCCGCACGGGCTATTTCGGCTTCCCTTTCTGCGGAATAGGCTTCTTCCAGGGCTTTTGCCGTTTGCACTTTTTCGGCAGCCGTCGCTTTACGCGAGGCTTCCGCTTCCCTTTCGCGCCGGGTTGCATCCGAGTCGGCGATTAATATTTTAGCGTTGTTTTCTCCTTCCACAGCCGTGGCATTGGCTTCTGATGTACGGATACGGGTGTCGCGGATAGTTTCCGCGATACGTATGTCTTTGTCCCGGTCGGCCTCGGCTTTACCGATCTCTCCGAAGCGGTTTTGTTCGGCTACGCTTTTTTTAGCATCGTTGATGGCTTTGGCTGCTGCTTCTTTTCCCAAGGCTTCGATGTATCCCGATTCGTCCCGGATGTCGGTGACGTTCACGTTGATTAGTTTTAAACCGATTTTGCGTAATTCCGCTTCCACATTGGCACTGACATTAGCAAGGAATTTATCGCGGTCGGAGTTGATTTCTTCAATATCCATCGTTGCAATGACCAGACGGAGCTGTCCGAACAGAATATCTTTCGCCAGGTCCTGAATGTTTTCCAGGCGTTGCCCCAGCAAGCGTTCGGCGGCATTGGTCATGCTTTCGGATTCGGTGGATATGCCTACGGTGAAACGGCAGGGTACGTCCACACGAATGTTCTGTTTACTCAAGGCATTGGTCAGGTTGCATTCTATGGAGATCGGGGTCAGGTCGAGGAAGGCATAACTTTGGAATACCGGCCAGATAAAGGCTGCACCTCCGTGGATACACCGGGCGGAACTGACTCCTCCGGTTTTGTTTTTCCCTGTTTTTCCGTAAACTACCAGAATTTTGTCGGAAGGACAGCGTTTGTAGCGTGAAAGAATGGCGGCGAATGTGACGAACAATACGGCCACAATCACCACGATTAAATACATTTCTGATTCCATAGACTGTTATTGATTAAGAGATTTGATAATAGCTTTGTTTGCCGGCATTCAGGCTTTGGCGGCAATCAGCACGTTTTCGTTCAACACCTGTGTGATGACTACCGGAGTACCTGTCGGCAATTCTTCGCCATTGGTCACGGCATCGTATTCCCGTATCGCCCCCTGTATGGTGATCTGCACTTTTCCTTCCCCGCTCCGCGCTGCCGGAATTTTTAAATAAACATTGCCTTTGCAGCCTACGGCGCTGGCGGTGTCGATATTTCCCGATTGTTCCATTTTACTCATCAGGTAGAAAATGTACATCACTGCCGCCACTAAAAGTATTCCTACCAGGCAAGACAGGAAAACAACGAGAGCGCCGTTCAGTTTCCCTTCCAGCACGATAGCCGTCCAGCCGAAACCGAGGAAAAAATTGATGAAGTTGCGAAATGTGAATAATTGGAAAGGAAATTCACCTGCGCCCGATGCAGCATTGGGATCGGCGTCGAGGCCGGAGTCTGCATCCATGCCTATGAAAGTCAGTATCGTTTGCACGATGAATATTAAACTGGCGGTTAAGGTAATAAACCATACCACTTTCATATAAATATCGAGAGAAAGCCACCATTCCTGCATAATACCGGAAATTAAATGAGTAATTTTTGAATGAATTTTTACAAAGATGCTCTTTTTTTCGATATATTGTTAAAGTTTGGTGTGTTTTTTTAATAAAGATTGAAAGCCCCCGTGGGGAATGTCTGAATAATTTTTTTTCCGATCTGTTGAATTATTTATAGCTTTGCCGGAGAGGCTCGTTAAGCGAATGAAGTAACTATATATATGAATCAATAATAAGGCTATGAAAATTGTTGCATTTAACGGAAGTCCCCGCAAAGGTGGAAATACAGAGCAATTGGTCGAAGAGGTGTTTAAGCCGATCCGGGAGGCCGGAATCGAAACGGAACTGGTGCAATTGGGCGGAAAATTGTTGCGGGGCTGTGCTTCGTGTTATACCTGTTTTAAAACTAAAGACGGACAGTGTGCCATTAAGACCGACGGGATGAACGAATATATCAGGAAGGCGCAGGAAGCCGATGCGATTATTCTGGCTTCGCCCACTTATTACGGAAGTGTGAGTGCGGAGATGAAAGCGTTTATGGATCGGTTAGGGCTGACTACCATCGGACAGGGACGTACGCTTACCCGTAAGGTTGGGGCGGCGGTGATCAGTGTGCGCCGGGGCGGGGCTGTTACCGTTTACGATGAATTGAACCGTTTTATGCTGGGAAGCGGTATGATTGTGCCGGGGTCGACTTACTGGAATTTCGGGATCGGAGAGATGCCGGGGGAAGTGTACGGCGATGCCGAAGGACTGCGGAATATGAAGGATTTAGGAGTTCAGCTGGCCTGGTTGATGAAGATTGTACACGAAGCCGGGGAAAAATGAGAAATGCTTTGAACCTTTCATTTCCCCGGAGAGTTTTCCGTCGGTGTTTCCGTTAAGGCAGAATCGAGCAGCTTTTGAACCTGCCGTAAAGGGAGGTTGCCTTTGTCAATGATCCGGTTGTCTTCCGTGAGGATGATTTTATACGGGAGGGTGTAGATGCCATATAATTGCTTTACATCGGTATCGGTGGTTTTATATTTCCCTGCCTGAATCCAGGTGAGCTGGTATTTTTGTTTTAATTTCCGGGCAGTTTCCTGATCGTTGTCAAGTGAAATCGCTATGATTTCAAGTCCCTGTGGTTTATATTTTTCATAAAGTTTAAGTAGTTTCGGGATTTCCTGCAAACAGGGGGAACAGCTTTTCGACCAGAATTCGAGGATTTTGACTTTGCCTTTAACACCGTCGGGCGAAACCGCCGTTCCTTCGGGAGTGGAGAGTGAAAAAGGCGGGAGAATATCATTCTTTTTAGTGATTTGTCCCTGAATGCCAGATTGCCGGGCGTATGCCGACAGGCTGGCTTCTTCACCCAGCAGGGCATAGATCTTTTTTAATTTTTCCGGCTGGTCTTCACAAAGGTCGCTGATGTATTCCTGAATCATATAGGCAGAAACATAGCTGTTGTTATGCTGTGCTATCAGGGCTTTGGCCGTTTCCAGCGTCTTTTGCTGCAAAGTTTCCGCTTTGCTTTCCAGTTCGTTCAATACCTGGTCGTTTCCCAGATGTTCTGCTTCCGTATATTGTTTCCTCATTTTTTCGTATTCCCCGGAAGCGTCGGCGAGCATTTCCCAAAAAGCATTTGCGGTTTTCTGGTCTTTCCCGCCTGTTATGATGGAGTGGAGTTCGTTTTCCAATTCATTGACTTCCATGAAATTTCCGGAATTATCCGGAGTATAGGCGGATACTACTTTTAACCGGGCTGAATAAGACGTGTTTTCCAGAAACAGGACGGGACCGTTAACAACTCCCCTGATCCGCAGGAAGGCCGCCTGCCTTGCGCTTGTGCCTTTCAGGCAAAACTTACCCTTCAGGATAGGGGCGGAAGCTAACGTATCCCTGTGGTTTAAATCGCTCAATAAATATATTTCGCCTGTGGTAAGCCCTTCGATCGTTCCCCGGATTGTAAATCCGTTCCGGGCAAATCCTGCAACGGTTTGAAGGCATAGAATGAAAAGCAATATCTTTTTCATGATCGGGTCTGTTGTATGAAGATGGTGAATTCGAATCTATGTGATAAAAATAGATAAAATACCGGAAAGACTGCTGCTTCATCGGTAGAAAGATGAAAAAAACGTATTGCTGGAAAAGGGAATATAAAGATTCATAGGGTTGCAAAAGGCTAAAAAATATTTTGATATGTGAAATAATATCAATAGGTTTGTTTAAATAATTCAAATTCATGTCTTATGAAGAAATATATTGGAACGCTCTTGTTTTGTTGGTGTATGGCGATTGCTCCCCTTTGGGCCGGGGAAGTGAAACCTTTGCAATTGAAGGAAGGGGAAAAATACCAACTCAGGCTGTTGTCGATTGAAACGAGGCGGGGGATAAAAAGTGCTTACCCGATGGAACTGAAAACGGTGGTACGGAGAAATTATGAATTTTCCGTGACGCAGGCACACCGGAAAAAAGGGTATGTGATCGATCTGGAAAGAAAGAGCAACAATGTTTTTATATTGAAAAGGTCGCCGGGAGATCCGCGGTGGCAGGAAGTGGCTGTTCTGAATAGCGATGTGGTGTCACCCCGTTGGCCCACTTCCATGCAGGAAAATGCTCCGGCTGCGAATTCCCGGATAGAACTTTCACCGGATTGGCAGGTGCTTTCTTTGAAAAATTCAGAGCTGGAGGACGAGGAAGATATTGCAAATGCCATGACGGAGATACAATCGCTGTTTGGGGTTGGGAAACATACTGTTTATCAGTTGTCCGACACCACTTCCCGGGAACAATATCCTGAAGGCCGCTTTTTTATAGGTTTTTGGGACAATAAGGTCTATGAAACGGAAAAACGGGTACAAAGTGAAATCCGGTTTTGCCGGATAGATACCCGTCCTTTTTCTGTGTTGTGTGAGGGGGAGAAAGAACAAACGGTGACCTTCCAGGAAACGAATGCCACGATCCGGGGGGAAATCGAAAATGTAAAAAAAGATACGTTTATCCAGGTGACATATGCCCATAATTTTCCTGTATATTCCAAACAGGTTTTCCGTGTTCCGGTGATTAAGGGAAAATTCGAATTTCGAATATTCGTGAACGACCTTCAGGATTATTATATTAAAATTGATGAAGACCACTCCGTGTACCTCGAACCCGGAAATGAACTCACGATGAAGCTGGATGCTTTGGGGGGTAAAAAAGTGGAGTTCGGGGGATTGGGAGCCGGAAATAACCGTTATTATCAGGAGGAAGGTGCCAATTGGGGATATTCGTTATACCGTATCGACCGGAATAAATTGTCTTCAAAGGATTATTATAGAGAGCTGGATGAGAAAGCCGATTACTACCGGAAGAGGATGGAAGCGCGAAAGGATGAATTTACGCTTGATTTTTACCAATATATGCTGAATTATTTCAAATATCGGCCTGTTTACCAGAAATTAATAGCCGACCGGGATTCTACGGTCGGAGAATTCGACTGTATCAGGGATATTGAAATCTGTAATCCGTTGGCCGTGGGGCAGGATGAGTATATGTCGGTTCTCCGCCATACCATGCTGATGGTGATGCCGAAAAAGCTGTCCGCCCTGACGGGACAGGAGCCTAAATTCGGGCTTACCTACGATATGGCCGGCCTGCTTCTCGACGGAAAAGTGCTGAATGCTTTTTTGGTACAATATGTTATAGAGCAATTGTTACGGGGTGATCCTGAAAAGGGAAAAGATTTATATCGGCGTTATCAGGAAGATTTTACGCTTAGTCCTTATTCCAAAATGCTGGACGAGCAGTATCTGAGGTCACAATTGACAGCTCCGGGGAGTGTGGCACCGGATTTTACTTTGCAGGATATGGCGGGTAAGGAATTCACTTTGTCGAGTTGCCGGGGGAAGGTGGTTTATGTGGATTTTTGGAGTATGGGATGTGGGCCCTGCATGTATGAGTTTAAAAATCATGCGCCTCAACTGAAGGAACATTACAAGGATAAAGATGTGGTATTTCTAAATGTGATGGCTTTTACGAAAAATAAGGACTATTGGAAAAAAATGATCGGGGAGTACAAGATCGGCGGGGTGAACGTTATGGATACCCGGGGAGAAGAGGTCTGTAAGGCTTATCATGTATCATCGTTCCCTACCTATATCCTGATTGGCAAAGACGGGAAGATCATTCAATATAACACTCATCGTCCCAGCGAGGGGGAACAATTGAGAAAACTGATAGATGCGGCTTTGAAATAATTTGAAATAGAAAAATGTGGCCGGATTTTTTCAGTTCCTGTTTTTTTAATAAAAATACGATGAAACAGATGATACCCCTATTGTGTTGTGTCTTTTTATTCGCGGGAATTTCGTGCGGTTCCCATCGTAAATCGAATGAAGCAGGCAGTAATAATTGGAATGAAAAAGGATTGGTGGCTTTAGGACAACTTTGGGGTTTCCTGAAATATCACCATCCCGCAGTAGCCGCGGGAAAATATGACTGGGATGTGGAATTAATGGAAAGGATTCCTGGCGTTCTGGAAGCAAAAAGCGAAAAAGAATGGAAAAGGTTGTTAGAGAGATGGATGGATGGTTTACCTCCTATTCCTGAGAATCCGGATAAAAAGGTGCCGGATCGTGAAGCCAAATCGCGACCCGACTACGGGGAACTGTTCAATCCGGATTATTTTACCCCGAAGACTATCGATAAGATAAAATATATTCTGGAAAATGCCGTCATTTCATCCAATTACTATATTCGTGTGGAAAACGGAATTATAAATTTCGATCATGAAAAGGCATACGAAGATGTGTCGTATCCCGACCTGTCCTATCGGTTGCTGGCCTTGTTCAGGCACTGGAATATCATTAATTATTTTTTCCCCTATCGGGATTTGTGCGATCAAAAATGGTCGGAAGTCCTGGTTCAGATGCTGCCGGAATTTATAAAGGCTAAAAATGAGGAAGAATATATCTTAACCTGTCTGAAACTGGAAAGCAAAATAGACGATTCACATGGTTTCTTTGTGACCGATAATCCCGTTTTTCGCCAAAAACAAGGTTTATTGCATCCCGCTTTCAACGTGAGATTCATAGAAAACAAGTTAATCGTCAGAAATTTTATCGGGGAAGGCACATATCCTAAAGAAAATATCGAGATCGGGGATATTATTACGGACATTAACGGAGAGGCGGTCGATAGCCTTGTGAAAAAGATGCTTCCTTACACGCCTGCTTCTAATTATGCTGTAAAGTTAAGAGATATAGAGCCTTGTATATTGAGAGGCAATGCCAGTGTGATGGAGGTAACGATACTCCGGGACAATAAGCCTCTCGATTTGAAAATTTTGTGCTACGATCTGGGGCAGTTGGATTCGATTTATAAAAAAGCAGTTCCTAAAAAAGAAGCTTATCAGATTATAAACGACAATATCGGTTATGTTTTATCGTCAGAGTGCAGTGCAAGTAACCGGGATCGGGGAATAAGCAAGGTGTTGAGCGGAACGAGGGGATTAATCATCGACATTCGTTGTTATCCGGGAGATTACATTTCATTTCCGTTTTTAAAGCATCTGAATCAAAGGTCTTTTCCCTTTTCTTTGGTTACGATTGCAGATGTGTCGTATCCCGGTTATTTTTTTATTGTGAACGAGGATAAGGATGTGCCTAAAAGGGTACAGAAAAAGCAAAATGCTTATGAAAAGAAAATCGTGGTGCTTGTAAACGAGCAAACACAAAGTATGGCGGAGGATGTCACTTTAGGGCTTCAACTTGCGACAAATGTTACGGTGATCGGTAGTACGACTGCCGGAGCGGACGGAGCTGTTGCAAAATTCAGTTTACCCGGAGGGATCGTTACCTATATGTCCGGTCGCGGCGTGTATTATCCCGATCGGTCAGACCTTCAGCGAAAAGGGGTAAAAATCGATGAATACATCGAACCCACGATTGCCGGAATAAAGGCCGGACGGGATGAAGTGCTGGAAAGAGCTATCGAAATCATTGAAGAGAGTGATAAACCGGGTAATAAATGAAGTGAATCATTTGTATTCGTCCCCATTCAAGAAGCGATATTAATATTCAATTTGATTTCCTGGGAAAAAGAGCGGCTGGAAAATGAAAAAGCCACCAGAAATGGTGGCTTGTCTTGTTTGGCTCCTCAGGTAGGACTTGAACCTACGACCTACGGATTAACAGTCCGCCGCTCTAACCAACTGAGCTACTAAGGAATTTACTTTTGAATTTTCAGAACTCAGCTCCTCAGGTAGGACTTGAACCTACGACCTACGGATTAACAGTCCGCCGCTCTAACCAACTGAGCTACTAAGGAATTTTCTCAAAAGCGTTGCAAAGATAGGCGTTTTTTTGAAACACACAAAATTTGATAATAAAAATTACTTCTTTTTCGGGAGATTTTTTTGAACAAAAGATTACCTGATTTCTTTTACAATTAAGTTTGAATAGATTACAAAAAATGTTAAGTTTGCCGGATACATATTTAATATCTAAATAGCATGAACAAGGTATTTAGGTTGGCTTTGTTCCTCGTGTGTTTATTGGTATTCCCGGTTTTAGAAAGTGTGTGTCAGCAGTTAGAATTGGAGAGTCCGGAGGGGTTTAGGCAATGTGTCGGAGAGAGCCGTTTCACCCTGACTATTATAAATAAATCAGATCAAACGGCCATCGAGCCAGGAAGTTACCGGATTGATTGGGGCGATGGGAGTATCGATGAAAATGTGGAGTTTGCGGGTCAGCTTTTCCATACATATGAAAATTTGGGTGTTTTTACTTTAACTTTTTCGGCTAAGGCCAAAGGTTCGTCTTCCTATCTTCCGGCTATTACTAAAAAAGTGGTCAATGAAATTGCCCAGCCCGCTATCGGTATTAAAATTGCTGCCGGAGGGATTCAGTGTGTGGGGAGTTCCGTTGAATTCGACGTGCTGAACTGGGAAGAAAATACAACGAATACTTCTTATGTAATTGATTTTGCCGACAAAGTGCAGCAATCTTATACAGGAGAGGAATTGGAGAAAACGGGTGGGAAAATCTCTCATTTGTATAAACAATCCCATTGCGAATTAGGGTATCCGGATGGCATCACGATCAAGATCACGGCAGATAACGGGTGTGCCAGCCGTTCTGCCAATATCGAAAACATTTATATCGTTATCCCGCCTAAGCTCGGTTTCGACCTGCCTTCGGAAGAGTGTACCGAAAATCAGATCACTCCTCAAAATACAACATCTGCCGACGGGGATGCCGCTTGCAAGAAACCTTCATTTTCCTGGTTGGTGGATGGAAAACCCGTTGCCTTTCCTTTGGTTTTTCATGAAACCGGAACTTACGAGGTGACTTTGAATGCCACCAAGGGGTCGGAATGTAGCAAGGCCACTTTAACGAAAAATATCACTATAATCCGTCGGGTAGAAGCTATTGCAGAGCCATTGCAGGCTGCCATTTGCGAGGGTGAAACCGTGGCGTTGAAAGGTTCGGGGTCGACAGGCGATAAGAAAAAATATAGCTGGCGTGTTGTTTCCGGGGGAAGTGGGAATGTGAGTTTCAGCCCGAATGCCTCGGTTGCCGATCCGGCAGTTACGTTCACCAGGCACGGCACATACCGATTGAGGCTGACGGTGGATAACGGTTGTTCGTCGGACGATGCCGATGTGGAAGTGGTGGTAAAGAAAAATCCTGAAATTGTGGAATTTAAGCCGTTGCCCTCCCTTTGTCCCGGAGATCGGTTGCGGCTGGATAGTTATATCACTTATAACTGGACCTGGAGCGGGAATCCCCGGACTCCCACCTGGGAGCTGGAAGGGCCGAAGGTTGGGGATGAATTTCTGCTGAACAGCGAGCAGGCTGAATTTCCCAGTTTAAGGTTTACTAATCCGGGGAAATATACATTGCGGGTGAAGTTGAACAGTGCCGGATGTCCGGATGGGGCAAAGCTGGAAGCAGAACAGGAGATTATTGTGCGCGATTCCGCGATTCGGGGAGAGATTACCACTTCCGGATTGGATGTCTGTGAAAATGCCGAAATCGTATTTACCGATAATTTATCCGGGGTGGATTTAAAAACGGAGTGGAGTGCGGTCAATGCCGACGGAACTCCGGCGAATTGCACGAAAATTCCGGGGAATAACGGGAAAACAATGACTTTTTCATTCGATCGTTACGGTGATTATAAAATTGTGGCGGAGGTAACGGCTGCGTGTAAAAGTGAACGCCGGGAATTTAACGTAAAAGTTCGCAGGGCGCCGGAAGTTTATTTCACTGCATTTCCGGCGGTGGTCTGTCCGGAAACTCCTTTTTCTCCGGCGGATTATATCGATTACCGCCCGAATGGGAACGACGACCGGGTGACTTTTACCTGGGAAGTGACCGGAGGGGAAGAAGCCGCCTTGCTGGAGGGAGAAAATAGCCGGCAGCCTAAAGTTACTTTTCCGAAATACGGGGATTATGTGATTCACCTGAAGATCAGCAATCCCACCTCCTGTGTTTCGCCTTCGTTGGATATTCGGCAAAATCTGAAGGTAAGTAATCCGAAAATGGATTTGGATATTAAGCCTGATAAAAGCACGATTTGCCTGGGAGAACGGGTGACGTTTCAAAATAATTCTTCGGTGGCGGTGGAGCCGGAATATTATTGGGGCGTGTCGCCGGACAGTTACCAGTTTGTGCTTGCCGGGGGCGAAACTTCGAAAGCTCCGGTGATTGAATTTACAAAATCGGGAATCTATAACGTAACGGGCGTTGTGAATGGGGTTTGCCGTCCGGAAACCTTGCCTTTTACCATTGTGGTGAGGCAAGACCCGGAAGTGACGCTGGCTGCTATTCCTGCCATGTGCCCGGGAAAATTGGAATTGACCGACCAGTTGGTGCATTATACCTGGAATGACGGCTGGAAGAGCGGAGCCGAAAGTACGCGCCGGGTGGTTTGGAAATTGGTGTCCAAACCGGACGGGGCCGATTGTACGCCGCCCGAATCGCTGGAATGGAATGCGTTTTTACCCCAACTGGATCTGAATACGCCCGGCGATTATGTTTTGCAGGTGGAGGTGAAGTCGGATGCGGGATGCAGTGCCCAAAATCCAATGGTTTCACAGAAGGTGACCGTGTATGATCCTGCCCTGTATATCGATATAAAACCGGAATTGAATGCCGATGTCGTGCAATTGCCGGGGACGAACGAGTATCAGGTGGTGGAAGGGAAGCCTTTGACTTTTATCAATAAAAGCCGGGGGGTGGGACTGACTTATAAATGGTCCGTCGAGCCGGGGGGACAAGTCTTGATTTCGGACGCGGCTGCCGCCGCACCTTCGGTGACTTTTGGTAAATACGGAGTTTATAAGGTGAGGGTGGATATTGAAGGAACTTGCAATTCCGATTTCCGGGAGTTTACGGTGGTGGTGAAAGGGATTCCGAAGTTTGATTTTAAACCGATAGCCAATCGTTGTGATAACTGGGAGGAGATAGACCTGAGGGATTATTTGACATGCGATTCATCGGGAAGCACGGAGATTGTCTGTAACTGGACCATTTCTTTGGTGACAGGAGATCCGGCAACGGGGTATGTGATTACGGAGGGAACGACTTCGGATTTGTTTTATAAGATCAGGTTCGAGAAGAACGGACGTTATGTTTTAACCCTGAAAGCCCAGGCTGAATACGGAGGAGTGCAAACCGTTACCGGGGAGGTGAATGTGTTGCGGTCGTCTGTTGTGACAAAGGCAGAATTGTTAGAAACCGAAGGCTGTACGACCGACGGGCTGGAAGTGGTGGCTTTGAATAAATCGCAGGGGGATTCTGTGACTTACACGTGGAGTGTCACTCCTGTGGCGGGGAGGGATCTATTATCGGCGGCAGATAATAGATTAATTGCCGAAATAAAAGAGGCCGGGGATTACCGGGTGGTTTTGAAGGCTGCTAATATTTGTATGGAGGATTCTGCGGTTTATCAGGTGCATGCTTATTCGAAGCCGGAGGTTGCCGTTATCGGCGGTACGGATTTGGGTACGGTTTGCGAGAACGGTTACGTTTTTCTGGGGCAGGAACATGTGGGAGAGATTCAGGTGAATAACGATCCGTTGAATTTTGTCCGTTGGGAAATTTCACCGGAGGGAGCGGCTTTAGCCAATGGGAAAGATTGGGAGGACGAACGTCCCGATTTTAAGTTTGCCGGGGGAAAGAACTATGTGATTACCGGACAATTTAAGAATCGTTGTAAAGATACGGTGAGTGTGCATTATACGGTTGCTGTCGACCGTTTTGTTCCGGTGCAGCTAATGCCCGACACGGTGGTTTGCGCCCATACGGAGGCTTTTTTGTTGAGGGCGGAGCCTCACGGGGGGGAGTGGAGCTGTTCGGATGCGAATGCTGTGGCGGAAAAGACCGGAAAAGATTATTATTTCAATCCCTATCGGGATGAATACGGAGAATATGAGTTGACGTATGTCCGGGGGAATGGCAGTTGCCTGGCTTCTGCCAATATGAAAGTTACAGTCAATAAATTGCCGGTGGTCGAGGCCGGGATTGACCGTTCTGCCTGTTTGAACGACTCTCCTCTCGACCTGGAGGGTGTTCTTCCTTTGGACGGGGAATGGAAAGGAACGGGAGTGAGGGATAATCGGTTTTTCCCCGAAGAGAACGGGGACGGTGTTTTCAGGCTGGAATATTGGTATACGGATGCTTCGACCGGATGCCCGAATCTGGATACGATCCGGATGACGGTGTTTCCTTTGCCCGATCCCGCTTTTAAGGCTTCTTACCAGCAGTGCAGTGTTACCGATTCTTTGTATGTGCCGTTGGAGTTGGGAAAAGGAAATCATTTTAAATGGGATTTCGGAAATGGAGATGTCTTTGAAACGGAAGATGCTCCTGCCGTTTATCAATATGCCGATGTGGGAGAATATGAGGTGGTATTGACCGTTACGTCGAAGGAGGGGTGTACGGTTACCGGAGCGCCTTACCCTGTGAAGGTTTTGGGAGTTCCTCCCCCGGCTTTGTTCACCCTGACCGACACAGCCGGATGCGGCCCGTTTACGACGCAGCCCCAGGTGGACCTTTCGCATTTTGCGGGAGAATATTATAACCTTCAATATGCCTGGGATTTTGGAAACGGGGAAAAAAGCACCCGGCCTCAGCCTGAGTCCCAGACGTATCAGGCGAGGCTGTTCGATACGGTTTATCGGATTACGTTCCGTGTGTATAATGTATGCGGGGCGGAGGAAGCAACTGCCGACGTAGGAGTTTGGTCGGGAGCTGTGGCCCGTTTTGCGATGAATCCGGAGGAGGAAGGATGTACTCCGGCAGAAGTGCTGTTTATGAATAAAAGTACGGGATCGCACAATCAATATACGTGGGAGTTCGGCGACGGGCAATCTTCGGAGGAAATCGACCCGGTGCATGTGTTTACCACGACGACGAGTTTGTCGGTTTTTACGATTAAACTGACGGCGAAAAACCGTTGTACGTCCGGCGGGACATCGTTCGAGCGTCAATTGAAGGTGAAGCCGAACACCTTGCTGGCAGGGTTTACGAAAAGCAAGAGATATGTTTGTGCGGGGGATTCCGTGTGTTTTGAAAATAATTCCGCCGACCGCGATCCGAACGGCACATTGAACTATTCCTGGGATTTCGGCGACGGGCAGCTGGCGACGGTATGGGACACCTGCCATGTGTATGCGGAGCCCGGAGCATACCGGGTGACGCTGAAAGTGGATAACGGCTGTTCACGCCGGGAATTTAGCGATTCGGTATTCGTGGATGTGGTTCCTGTGTTGCAACTGGAATCGGATGCGGCTTTGTGTGAAGATGTGGAATTAACCTTAAAGGTGTCTTCCGACCAGCCCCTGAAAAATGTGGTTTGGAATTTCGGGGACGGAACGAAACCGGAGCAGGGAGCTTTGCAAATGAAGCACGCTTTTGAGGAGCCGGGCCTATACACCCTTCGCGTAAGGGGAGAGGGGAACCAAATTCCGTCCTGTCCGGGCGAAGTGACGAAGACGATAGAAGTTTGGTCGAATCCGAGGGTGGAAATCGCTCCTTTGGACACGATGACCTGTCCGCCTTTCCTTTACAATCCCAGGGTATCCGCCACTTCATACGATTATTTTAAGTGGGATTATGGCGACGGTACGCCTTTGACATCGGAGATGGAGCATCTGTATGAGAATGATACGAATTTTATCCGGACGTTCAACCTTACGGCTTATGTGGAAAACAACTACGGTTGCCGGGAAGAACATCACGGGCTGATCCGAATCTATAACGGCCCGAAAGCGGGGATAGGTAAAGATATAAAATACGGAAGGCCGGAAAAAGTGCGGTTTATCAATCTGTCGAAAGATTTTTCACAATGCACCTGGTATTTACCGGGAGGAAGCGTGGTGAATTCTCCCGACGACCAGGAGGTGACTTTCGAGCGCGAAGATGTTTATCCGGTTTCACTGGTGGTGCTGAACGAATACAGTTGCCGGGATTCTCTGCATATCGACCACCGTTCGTATGAAGGGGGACTTTATTTCCCCAACACCTTCATTCCTCACAGCGTCAATGCCAGAGTTAGCCGCTTTAACGGGGTGGGAATGGGATTGAAGGAATATCATTTGGAAATTTTCGACCAGTATGGGAATAAGATATGGGAAACGAAGGAGCTGGAAGGTGGTATGCCTGCCGGAGGATGGGACGGGAGAGATTCGAAAGGGAAGTTGTATCCGCAAGGGGTGTATATCTGGAGGGCCAAAGCGATTTTCTTTAGCGAGGATGTATGGACGGGTGAAAATAACCGTTCGGGACAGCGGCAGACGACTCAGGGAACTGTGTTGCTGTTAAAAGAATAGGGTTAATAGTATAGTTTTGAAACGGAAGCCGGCTTGCTGGCTGGTAATGAACGGACAGCGATATGCTGCGATGGGCTTATGAAAAAAATTGTCATATTATTGTCGGGGATGTTTTTGTGGCTTGGGGTGTTTTCCCAGGACACCAAATTGCCTCATCCTTTTATGTGGAAATCCTTTAATAATCCGGGATATTCCGGATTTGACGGATTGATGGGTGTGAATGTAGGGATGCAGCGCACGTATTGGAGTCATCCTTTGGATTTCAGGTCTTATTTCGTGTCTGCCGATTATCCCTTTCAGGAGAAAAGGACATTCGGGTTGGGCGGGGTGTCGCTGTTTTACCAGCGCGATCAGGAAAGCTCGGTGATGTATGTCACAAATTCTTTTGCGGCGGCCATTTCCGGCAGGGTGAAAATTTCCCGTTCCACCGTGTTGCAGGTGGGGTTGCAGCCGATGATTTACCAAAAGAGCCTCGATCCTTCTAAGATTACGTTAGGCGACCAGTTCGATCCTTATTACGGGCAGATTTTGGATTTATCCCCGGAGCTGGTGAATTTTTATGCGGATAAGATCACGCTGTTCGATATGGCTGCCGGAATATACGGACAGACGGATTTCCCGATCAATTTCCGGGGAATGGCGAGCGTGGAATATGGTTTTTCGGTGTACCACATCATAGAGTCGACCCAATCGTTTCTTTCCGAACACGGGTCGGTGTCGTCCGAACAGAATTTACTCAACAGGCGTTATTCCGCCTATGTTTCCTATTCCCATCCGTTTGCTTTGGGCAATCAGATCAATACGGTGCTTACGCCTTATTTTATGGCGGATATTCAGTCGGTGATGAGAAACCTGCACTTCGGGGTGTATTGGGAAGAAGAAAGGTTCGGGATGATCGGTTTGGGATTACGCAGTGACCAGTATGAGGGCTTGCAGGTGGGAACGCTGTTGTTGCATCTGGGGGTTAATTTGGTGCGTAACGATAATACCGGATGGAAGATAGGATATACCTTCGAAGTGCCTACCCATCAGGGAACGATGTATAAAAATACCAGTCATTCCTTATCTCTGCACTGGTATCTCAAGCATAATCCCCGCCGTTGTGTGGGGAGGTTCGAGAACTCACCCAACAACACAAAACGTATCCGGGGTACAAGGCAACGAAATAAGGCTTTTCGTTTTTAAGCGGGGCAGGTTTTATTTATCCGAAACTGGAAAATGTAGGTCATGAAAAGATTTAGCTTATTAAGATATTGCAGGTATGTCGGTTGTATGCTGCTGTTGTGGTGGACGGGAGCCGGGCAGATACAGGCGCAGACCGTGAACGATTTGATTTTGGTTGAGCCGAGAGGATTCAAATTGTGTAACAACGATGTAAACGGGGAAGCCATTACGGTATATAACCAATGTACGCATCCCGGTTTTCAGAACGGAACTTTCCAGGTGGATTGGGGCGATGGAAGTCCCCTGGAAAATTGGGGAAGCGGGGAAACGATGGTGCATACTTATTTGCCGTTCGGGGTGTTCGAACTCGTCTTTTCGTGGCGGTCGACAGACGGAACGAAAAATTTATCGAAGATTTATAAGGTGATGCGGTTGAAAAAACCGATTGTCGCTTTGAAAGAAGGTGAAGCCGGAAATACCTGTAACAATGTGGAAGCGGAGATCAAGCTGATCGATTTTGAGTTGCAAACCGAGGGAACTACTTACTATATTGATTTCGGGGATAATGTGCAGAAGACTTATACCCAGAAACAGATTGTGGAAGAATATAACGGCATCCTGAAACATAAGTTCGAGACGGAGGATTGTCCGATCCGGGTGATGATGAAAGTTGAAAATGAGTGTCCGGGACTGGTTTATGAAACGACCTTTAATACGGCGGTAGTTGTGCCGCCCAAAGCCCGGTTTGAATTTATAGGGACGGCTTGTACGGGGTATCCGGTAGGAATAAAAAATATTTCAGTCGAAGGGAAAAATGTGCTGTGTCAGGAAAGTACGGATTACATCTGGAATTGCGGGAACAATCCTGCCGAATTTACGAGAGAGCCCAGTGTGACCTTCGATACTCCCGGTACGTATCGGATTCAGTTGGTGGCCTGGACGAACGGATTGGAATGTTCCCGGGATACGATGATCAAGACGGTAACAGTTGTAGAGTCGCCTAAAGTGAATTTCAATATAGACCGGACTGCAATCTGTTCGGGCGATGTGGTGCATGTGTCCGATAATTCCCTGGGTGAAGATATAGAGTATTTCTGGGAAATATCGGGTAATCCGGTGAATGATTATCTTTTTGTGAACGGAACAAATTCCAATTCGATTAATCCGGCGATTCAGCTGAATGGCTACGGAGAATACACGATAAGCCTTTCCTTGCGGAATAATTGTCCCCAAAGTGAGGATTCGAAAATCGTTGCCGTGTCGAAAAATCCGGAAGTCAGCGCGCATGGATGGATAGATTCCCTGTGTGCGCCCCGTGGAAGCGATGCTCTGCCCCTTAATTTGGCGGATTATTTTAATATACAATGGAATGGGAATACGGAAAGCCCGGTGTGGAAGATCGAGCCAATGGCCGGAATGACAGGGACTGTGGAATATGAGCCGGGGTATGGGATTGATTCCGAATACCCGAGGGTAAAACTGGAGGTGGGGAATACTTATTCGATTTCGGTTAACCTGGGGGCTGCATCCGTCGATGGGGTGGAATGCGGCGATCCCGGTAAACGTACGGTAACGAAAACCTTGAAGGTGAAAGACCCGAATATCGTGGCTCATATTACGCCCGGAGTGACACCCGGAGCAGACGGCGTTATATCGATTTGCGACGGGGAAGAGCTTGCTTTTACCAATCATTCCACAGGCGAGCGTTTGAAGCATAACTGGGCTGTTACTCCTTTCGGCAATTTCGATCCTAACTGGAGGGCTGAATATGTATCCGGAAATAGTAATTCACCGTCGCCCACATTTAAGTTTAGTGGTTATGGGGATTTTATCGTGACGAACCTGATGCAGGTGGATTGTAATGCAGAGCCTGTGAGTTTCACCGTGCATGTGAAGAAAAACCCGGATGTTTTCATGACGAATTTCCCCAGGGAACTTTGTCCGAACGATGTGATGAATGCCGGAATTTGTATTTTCTATAATTGGTATAATAATGAGCAAAAAGCCCATTGGGAGTTTACGCCGAATACGGTGGATTTTTTGAATGGGACGACGGCCGATTCTCCGGAGCCTCAGGTGCATTTCCGGACTTCGGAAAATTATACTTATACGGTGACCGTTCCGAATGCAGGTTGTCCGCCGACCGATACAGTGGTGCAGGGAGAAACGAGGGTGAGAATAGCCGGATTGGATGTGACGGTGAAGGAGAAGGATAATTTTTCGGAAGTTTGCGAGGGAGGTCGGCTTATATTTACCAACCTGGCTTCGGAAAGAGATCCGGAGGGGACGGAATTACGGTATAAATGGGAGGTTTTGGTGCCGGAAGAGGGACAACCTCAGGGGGGTACGCCCGACGATTGCAAATTTCTCAACGATAAAGATAATGAAAAGGTGGCCGCCATTACGTTTCAGAAATGGGGGACTTACGATGTGAAAGCTACCGTGATCGGGTATTGCGACACAGTTTATGCCTCTTTGCGGATAACCGTGCGGAAAAACCCGGAGGTGCAGCTGGTTGGGGTGGCACATTGTCCCGGTAAGTTGGTTTTGGCCGGAGAAGATAATTACCATTGGTGGAACAATACGCCGGAAGTCACCTGGACGATCCGTCGGCAGGACGGGTTGGATTTGCCGGGTGATTATGAAATGGCGGCAGACGCTTTGACACAGCTTTATCCGGAAGTCGATTTCAAGCGTCCGGGTAAATATTGGGTGAAAGCAGAGCTTAAACATGCCGGATGTCCGGCTTCCAATCCGGTGGCCGAGGTGGAGAATTGGATTTACGATCCGGAACTTTACGGGGATATTACCCTGAAAACGCCCACTCCCGCAGAGCCTTTGACGGCCGATATATGTGAAAACGGGATGGTGGATTTCGAGAATACCATGACGGAGGATGCCGGACAGTTGAGCTGGTTGTGGACGGTAGAGGGCGGGGAAGCCGGGGACTGGCAGTTTGTGGAGGGTGGAACGGCGCTCGATCCGGAACAGGGAAAGTTAAAGAAAGCTCCTTCGTTCCAGTTTTTCAAATATGGGGATTACCGGGTGAAAGTGATTGTTTTCAGTACCTGTAAGGATGCCGTGACGAAAGAGTTCCGTGTGATTGTCAGAGGCGTTCCTGAAATTGTGTTGCAGCCCCGGATGGAAAAGATTTGTGCGGACTGGGAATTGGATATGAAGGATCATTTGCAGTATATCGATAAAAAGAACAATGTCCTGACGTATGCGTGGAGCGTGGTGTCCGACCGGGCTGTCACCCCGCCCCTGTTCGATGCGGCGGCAGAATTCCCCGTGTTCAATTTTCAGGGAGAAAACGCCCGTTACACGATTACCCTGAAGGCTTCTTCCCAGTGTGCAGCCGGAGGATTTCAGGAGTTCAACAGTGTGGTGGATGTGATTTCTGTGGATCAAAAATCGTTTTTTGAAGTGGATTCCGTGGGATGTACCGATTTCGAGCTGACATTGGATAACCGTTCCGAGGGGGATTCCTTGAGCTACACGTGGACGGTTATGCCCGAAAACGCTTCAGGCGGGGGCTGGCAATATATTCAGGGGGACGGATCTTCGGAACGCCCGCAGCTGAAAATTACGGAGGCCGGATTTTATAATATATCCCTGCAAGTGGAGAATATTTGCGGGGTGGATATGTCGCAATTCAGGGTGAAGGCTTATTCTGTGCCGGAGATCGATATTGCCGATATTGCGGATGCCTGTGAGCCTTTGTTGTTTCAGGGGGCAGACCGGATTACGGTGAAAGAAAACAACGACCCGGTCCGGCAGGTGAATTGGCAGATCACCGAGCGTCCCGGAAGCCTGTCGGAAGGTTATGAGTTTACGAACGGAACAACGATTCATTCCGCTTATCCCGATATTATTTTCCATGCGTGCGATTATGAGGTGACGGTGGAATACAGCAACCGTTGCCCGTTGCCGGGACGGAAGACTTTTCAGGTGAAAGTCGATAAGTTTATTCCCATCGAACCGTTGCAGGATAAAGCGGTTTGCGTATTGACCGATCCTTTCCGGCTGGAGGTTTTGCCTGCCGGGGGAACCTGGATGTTAAAGGAGAACAATGTGCCGGGTGCCGACCGGATATTATACCGGGACGGAGAGGGAAAGGACTGGTTTAACCCGGCATTCGATGCCTATTTCGAAGGTGACATCGAATTGGTGTATAGCAAAGCGAATTTCAGTTGTATGGCGAGGGATACGATGAATGTGCATATTTTCCCGTTGCCCCATGTGGAAGCGGGCGATCCTTTGGAAATGTGTATCAATCACGACCCGTTGCCTTTGGTGAACGGAACTCCCCTGAACGGATATTGGACATTGGCGGACGGTACGGTGCTTGCCGGGGATTTGTTTACACCGAATAGTGCCGGGGATTTTAAATTGGAGTATTATTTTACGGATGAGCATGCTTGCAGGAATGTGGATTCAACGGTGCTGACCGTTCATCCTTTGCCCGAAACCGAGTTTGAAGTGCCTGCTTTGAATTGCATCCGCACCGAAGTCGAGGTAAAGCCTAAGCAGTTGGATGGCAATCGGTTTGAATGGAATTTCGGCGACGGATCGGGAAAGGTGGTGTCCGAAGGTAATCAGGTTCATACTTATGAAGAAGCCGGATACAAGAAAATCAGTCATGTGGTCACTTCACGCTATGGTTGTATTTCCCGTTCGGACACGGTGGAAATCGAGATCGTCAATGTGCCTCCTCCTGCTTTCTTTCAGGCCGATCCTTTGAAAGCCTGTGCCCGTTTCGGGGTAGACCCCGACAATGAGCGGGCGGCGTTGGAAGTGGATTTTACCATCGAACCGTCGACTTATGCCGATAATCACAATTACCTTTCGTTTAAGTGGGAGTATGGGGATGATACGGAATCGGAGGGGTTATTGCCGGTGAAACCGAAATATTATCCGTCCGGAGCCTGGGATACGACTTACATAGCGCGGTTTATCGTGAGTAATATGTGCGGCAGGGAGGAAATGGAGAGGACGATTACAGTTTTGTCTGCCCCTAAAGTAATGTTCGCTTTAAAGCATGAATGGGAATGTTCCCCTGTGTTACTGGAGTTACAGAATACGACGACCGGGAATAATGTGACGTTCGACTGGACGTTTGAAAATGCCCGTACCGGAGAGATTGTCGAGAAAACGAATGTCAGGAATCCGGTGCATGAGTTTGTTACCGATACGGCTTCTACTACATTTTATATCACCCTGAAAGCAGTCAATGCGTGCGATGAGGATGTGTATACCGATACTTTAGTGGTGAAACCCCGGACAATTTCGGCACACTTCACTCCCAGAAAGCGGGAGGTATGTGTGGGGGAAGAACTTTGTTTCCGGAATAATTCCACCGATACGTTAAGCGCTATCGAGAATACATATTGGAATTTTGGCGACGGAACGAAAGACACGGTTTGGAGTCCCTGCCATATTTATCAGGTGCCGCAGCAATATGTGGTGAGCCTGTTGATCGATAACGGTTGTGGTTATCACACGACCGACGATACGATTACCGTCCGTCCCTTACCGCAGTTGGAACTGCTGAGTGAAGATCAGGTATGTGAGGACGATACGCTTACTTTCGTGGTGCATTCCGATCAGGAATTGAAGTTTGTGAACTGGAATTTCGGTGACGGGCAGAGTAGCAACCGGGATAGTTTGCAGTATACTTACGTCGGTTATGGAAAATATACCGTAACCGTGGAAGGTACTTCCGCCCAGAAGGCGAGCTGTAAAGCCATTGTAAGCAAGGAGGTGGAAATTTATAATAAACCCATTGTTACGATCACTCTTTTAGACACGGTGCATTGTTCCCCTTTCCTTTATCGGCCGGAAATCGAAGGAGAAGCCCATTTTGAATGGGATTATGGCGATGGGACGAAGGTGACCACGGCCGAGGAGCATTGGTATAGAAATTCTACCGATACGGTACAGAAGTTTAACGTGACGTTGTATGCTCAGACCGATAAAGGATGTAAGTCGGAATATGCCGGGGAAGTTTCAGTGTATTACCAGCCTAAAACCGCTATCGACAAACAGGTTGTATTCGGACGTCCGGAAAAGGTGACTTTCCTGAATCAAACCGTAGGAGGTACGGACGGTTACTGGGAGTTACCGTTGAGCGGCACAGTCCGTTCGCAGGACGACCAGCTTCAGGAGTTCCGGGAGAACGGGACTTATCCGGTGAGGTATATTGCCATGAGTTACTATGGCTGTTTGGACACGGCGGAGATCGAGCATGTTGTGGAAATGAAAGGTTTGTATTTCCCTAACACTTTCATTCCGGGAAGCACGAACGGAAAAGTGAATCGTTTTAATGGGATTGCCATCGGATTAAAGGAATATTGGCTGGAGATTTATGACTATTACGGGAACAAGATTTGGGAAACCAGAGCGCTGGAAGACGGTAAGCCTTCGGAAGGCTGGGACGGGCGGAACGTGAAAGGAAAAATGATGCCTCAGGGAACCTATATCTGGCGTGCCCGCGCTGTTTTTATCGATGATAACGTGTGGACAGGTAAGAATAATGATTCCGGTATCCCCGAAACGGTGCAGGGAAGTGTGTTGATGTTGAGGGAATAGAAGCGAAATAAATGAGTAAAAAATAATTTTTAAGATAGGCTGTCAGTATCGCTGATAGCCTATTTTTATGCTTAAAGCTATTTGTACTCTTGAAGAAGATATGAGTTTATGGCATAAATATTAATTAATATAATATTGAGCGTTCATAATATATATATATTTGTATGTCAAAAAAATGTGACCTGCCAGCACCGGGTGCATGTTGTGATCAAAGAGACGTGGGGATTAAACTTGTGAAGTAGTGTATATGAGAAAACTATTTTTTATTTTTCTTTTGTGTGCTTGGGCTTGCCATAGTTCTAAGCACACTCAAATAGAAGTTCCTGTTGAGGTCATAAAAGCATGTGAACCTACAAGTTTGTCTTTTTATGATCTTGTGGAGGATTGGTATAGTGTAGAACTTGAAAATTCTGCTCTATCGATGCTGGGAGAAATCGTGAAAGTTGAATTTGATTCTGTTTTTATTTTTGTTGAGGCGGAGACTGCTGGGGAGAAATCGGTTTTTGTGTTTGACCGGGAAGGAAAGTTTCGTAACCAAGTGGGCACTAAAGGACGTGCCCCTGCCGAATATTTGCATATTGCAACATGGACTGTGGATCGGAAGAATCAAGAGATTTGGTTGCTCGATAATTTTTTATTGCAAATAAAACGATTTTCATATTCTGGTGAATATTTAGGAAGCAGTAAAGTTGATCAAACATTTAGATTTGGCCGGGATTTATTGTGTTGCCCTAATGGAAATTTTGTGTTACAGAATGTTGTTATGGAGGGGTGTGTTTGTGAGTTTAGGATTTTGGACAGGGAATTTAAGGAAATAGGTCGTTCGAAAGAGAGGAATTTGAAAGTGGAAGGTGCTGTTAGTCCCATAGGAAGCGGGGTATATTTGAATGATTCTTGTGTGTATATTGTCCCGACTTTTAATGATACGGTTTATGAGTGCAGGGATACCGGTTTTATTCCCCGTTTTTATGCAGAAGCTGTTCAGACTGTTCCTGCTAATTTTGATTATGAAGGACAGGATTATAGGGAGCTAAGAAGTCGGTTTATCAATCAGGGGTATATTTTCGGACGAACCTGGTTATTTTTTGATAATTATATTTTCATTCAAAGTCCGGGCAGAGATGTTCTGTGGGATGTAAAGCGGCAAAAAGGCTACCAATTGACTGGAGAGAAAAAGAATGGAAAGGATATAATTATTTGCCCTAATTTGATAGGGGTAGATAATCGATATGCAGTAGGGACTTGTACAGCGTTATTTTTGTTAAATCAGGAGAAAAGTTTTCACAATCTATCCGGAGTTTCAGATCGGATAAAACGTGTTTATAGTGAGTTGCAAGAAGATAGTAATCCTGTATTGTTTTTTTATAAATTGAAAGATGAAATAAAAATTTCAAAATCTTAAATGTTTTATCTTTCTGAAAAGATAACTTCTTAAGCTAAAAAATATCCCCTAAAAGCTAAATCGGGCTTTTAGGGGATTGTTTTTATGAGAGGGAAACCCTTTTGTCCGGAAAGGATAAATCATACCTTAACTTCGGAGGAAAGGTTATTTCCTTTTTATTCTTTGATAATCTTATCGAGGTCGATTGCCTGGAAATAAAGTTCGCCTACACCTTCATAGAGTACGCCGAGGGTGTTGGGGTTTATCTGAGCTAAGCAAGAGTAACCATATACATCTGCTTCATAAAACAGGGTGTGGTATTTTTCCGGCCATGTTTTTCCTTCGTCAAAACTGAGTTTCAGGGTCATGTGATGGCGTCCTCTGGTGGTGGCCGGATTGAAGAAAGCTAAAGCCTGCCGTCCGTCTTTTAAGGTGACGCGAATGATGCTTGCCTGACAAACCGGCTCCGGTAATGCGCTGCGGGAGGAAACATGCTCTTCCCAGGTTTGTCCCAGGTCGCGGGTAATGGCAACAGACCGTGAGCCTCCGCGGTCGTCGCGCATGTTCAGCATCAGGCTGCCGTCCGTGAGTTCTACGACTTGCGCTTCCGTTGTTTTTGATTTTGCTCCTGTACCCATGTGCCAAGTTTTGCCCCGGTCTTTACTGTATATGATTGTGGAGTGGGGAACTTGATCTTTGTCTTTAAATTGGGCAGGGAATACCAATGTCCCGTCTTTTTTCGTGATTCCCATTCCCGGACCGTTAAAGCATAGATACCATTCCGGATTTTTCACTTGTTGGGTGATGTTGATCGGTTCCGACCAGGTAGCCCCTTCGTCATCGCTGTAAGCCAATATGAATTGTCCTGTTTCCTGTGGCGTCATGCCGGGTTGAGAAGCCCACCAGGCCGCTTTTCCTTTTTTGCCGTGAAGCCATAAAGCTGCCACCCAGATGCGTCCGGTTTGTTCATCTACTAAGATGGCCGGGTCGCCGATACCGTTTTCTGTGTTGGACAGACCTCCCCATTCGCCCATGTCGATGGCTTTTTGCATTGGTAACCAGGTTTGTCCGTTATCCAGGCTGCGGCTGACACCCACGTCAATATCGCCTTGCAGGTCACCGGAATTTTTCCAACGGATGTCGTAAACGGCGATCAGGGTTCCTTTCGGCGTACGGACCAATCCCGGAATCCGGTAGGAATGACTTTGGTCGTCCATGCGTTTGCGTACCGCATAACCAATCCGTACCGGGGAAATAGCCGAGGTGGTGGCCAATGCCGTTTTTTCCGTTGTTTTGATATTTTCGCAGGAAATGTGGATTTCGTCTAATAATCCGGCTGAGGGGGCGAGGGTGACGGAAGCCCAAAAATAGTTGTTGCCGGGTAATAAAGTTTGCTGTCCTCTGAAAGTCACCGAAGCCGCAGGCTCGGCTGTTTTTCCGAACACCACATCCGGACGGAAAGACAAAGAGGTACCTGTGGCGTATAGCCGCAGGTATTGAATGTCTTTCAGGTTGTCCGTTCCTTTCAGCGAGAGTGTGATAGCACTCAGGGTCAGTTCCCGGTCGCCGGGATTTTTAATGTTAATACATAAAACGTTGTTGTCCTGATTACGGAGGAGAGCCGGAACGACCTGGTTGGTGATGCTGACGTCCAATGTTGTTTTCTGAGCATAGCTGCTTATTGATAGCAATAATGCCAGCATGAGCAGTAGAGTTTGTTTCTTCATGAGAAAGGGATTTATTAAATAAAAATACTAACCATCTTTTCGTTTGTAAAAATAATAATAAATTAAGAAAATCAGTTATTTTATTTGTTATTAATGTTTAAATCGAGCATAACCCTTATATTTGAATATTGTTTTAAAAGGAAAAACAGTAGATTATGGAACATGAATTACTAAAGGAAATCCTGGCTTTTCTGCGTGAGCTGCGGGATAATAACAACCGGGAATGGTTTAATGCCAATAAAGACAGGTATCAGCGCCTGAAAAAAGGGTTTGATGAATTTACGGGGGTTTTGATTGATAAAGTTGCTCTTTTCGATCCGGAAATAAAAGGACTTGAAGTGAAGGATTGTGTGTACCGGATTTACCGGGATGTGCGTTTTTCACCCAATAAGAGTCCCTATAAAATACATTTTGCGTCTTTTATCGCGACCCGGGGGGGCAGGAACAGTATCCGGGGCGGATATTATATCCATATCCAGCCGGACGGTTGTTTCTTGTCGGGTGGAATTTATTGCCCGGAACCGGCGGTTTTGAAAAGGTTGCGGCAGGATGTTTATGATAATGTCGATGAATTTAAAGGGATTTTGGAAAATAAGGATTTTAAGAAAGAGTTTGGCGGGCTGGACAATACAAATTCCCTGAAAAAAGTTCCGGCTCCTTTTCCTTCCGATTTCCCTGACGGTGATTTACTGAAACATAAAGATTACACGGTGTTAAGCCCTAAACCCGATTCTTTTTTCGAGAGCGCGGATGTATTGAATAAGGTGCTGAAAGTCTTTGAAAAACTATATCCTTTTAATCGATTTTTGAATTACACAATCGACGAGATGAATTAGAGTTTTTTATTATTTTTGCACGATAAATAAAGAGATACCTAACAGAAATCTAAAGTTTAAGGATATGAAAGTATTATTGCTGGGGAGCGGAGGACGTGAACATGCACTGGCGTGGAAAATGATGCAAAGCCCGAAATTGGAAAAATTGTATGTTGCTCCGGGGAATGCCGGAACCGGGAAGATTGCAGAGAATGTGAATCTTGCAGTGAACGATTTTCATGCGATCGGCGACTTTATTGCCAGAGAAGGTATCGATTTGTTGGTTGTAGGGCCGGAAGACCCTTTGGTGGAAGGGGTGCGCGATGTGTTGCAGGCGGATGTCCGTTTTGAAAAACTGATGATTGTGGGGCCGGGTAAAGACGGGGCGATTTTAGAGGGAAGTAAGGATTTTGCCAAAATGTTTATGGAGAGGCACGGTATTCCGACAGCGCGCTATATGACCGTGACACCCGGGAATTTGGGCGAAGGATTGGATTTCCTGTCTGCCTTGAAACCTCCTTATGTGTTGAAGGCAGATGGATTGGCAGCGGGAAAAGGGGTGCTGATTTTGGAGAGTTTGGAAGAAGCGCAGAAGGAGTTGAAAGAGATGCTGGGGGGAAAGTTCGGGGCTGCCAGCAGCCGGGTGGTGATTGAAGAGTTTTTGAAGGGAATAGAAATTTCAGTTTTTGCCATAACAGACGGTAAAGATTATAAGATATTGGGCTCTGCGAAGGATTATAAGCGGATTGGAGAGGGGGATACCGGGCTGAATACGGGAGGCATGGGGGCTGTGTCCCCGGTGTTTTTTGCCGACGAGGAATTTAATCGTAAGGTGGAGGAACGAATTGTGCGCCCTACCGTAGAAGGGTTAAAGAAAGACGGAATTGATTACCGGGGCTTTATCTTTTTCGGTTTGATGAACGATGCCGGAGAGCCTTCCGTGATCGAGTATAATGTCAGGATGGGCGATCCGGAAACGGAGGTCGTGATGCCCCGCCTGAAAACGGATATATTGGATTTGTTCGCCGCTACCGCTACGGGTAAATTGGCGGGTGCGGCTTTTGAGCTGGACGATCGGTTTTGTACGACGGTGATGCTGGTGGCTGCCGGATACCCCGGTAGCTATGAAAAGGGGAAAACTATTACAGGGTTTGACCGGGCGGAGGATTGTATGGTGTTTCATGCAGGGACGAAGAAAGCCGGGGATGAAGTAGTGACTAACGGTGGGCGGGTGATTGCCGTCAGCGCTTTTGGAAATACGATGGAGGAGGCTTTGGCTAAATCTTATGCAAATGTCGGGCGGATCGGTTTCGAGGGGATGAATTACCGGAAAGATATTGGACAGGATTTGATCCGGCTGAAAAATCGTATTTCTTCGGGGAGTAAATGACCTATGTAGAGAGGTTGGATAGGGAAGGGTGAGGTTATTTAGGCGGACATTTCCGTGCCGATGAAAGAGAAAAGGATGCAGGCGGATTGTGTAAAACGAGATTATGAATGATTTTTTAAAATCGAAAAGGATTTATATGCTTTTTGTATTGCCGTTCATTGTGATGGCAATATCTTTTTTTAGTACCTATGTTCCTGCCATTACTTTAAAATCCGTGCCTGTAACAGGGGTGATTAATATTGCTTTTGTGAATGAGCTGAACAACACCTGGATTTCGGTGATTGGTTTTATTATGGTGCTGGGGTTGGCTTATATGATTTTTTTCGTGAATGAAAAGTATAAATTCCTTTCCCAAACCACAACCTTGCCTTCGCTTATTTATATTTTGCTGACTTCGGGGATTATGGTGAATCTGGGATTCAATTATTTCTTGATTTCGGTGTTTATACTGGCTTTGGCAATCGGTCGGTTGCAAGCTGCGATCAACAATACCCAGACGAATAGTGCGATTTATGATTTTGGTTTTCTGATTACGCTTGCCGTAGCCATTTATCCGAAATTTGTGTTGCTGATATTATGGGCTGTGTGTGTGTTGTTTTTTTCAGGCCGTTCCACGTTGAAAGATATTATGGCGTTGCTGTTCGGGCTGGCGACCCCGATGCTGTTTGTGGTGTTTTATTATTTCTGGGTAGACCGTTTGCCGGAGTTGCCTGTGATTTTTAAGGAAAGTTTGCTGGTGGGAGAATATATCCACACCTTGCCGGGAATCGAGGTTGTCCGCCTGTCTATGTTGCTTTTTTTGCTGTTGCTGGCTCTTTATTCGATCATGGTCAATTATCCGATCTCTGTGGTGAATCAAAGGCGCGGTATTCTTTCGGTGGTGTCGCTGTTGCTGTTCCTGTCGCTGACCTTGTTTGTGATTCCGGGAAATTATTACGACTTTATGTATGTGGTGGCTTTGCCCTTGTCTTATATTTATGCGCAATACTTTATCAATAGCCGTATTCCGCTGTTGAATAATCTGATGTTCGTGTTGCTGATTTGTGCTTGCTTCCTGACCTATCTGACCTGACGGGCTTTTATCTATCTTTTGAAAGTTAATAACTCTCCTTTGCTATCGGAAGGGAAAGCGCCTTTGTCGTACACTATTTTTCCGTTGACGAGGGTGGTTTGCACCCGGTAGGAGAATGTTTGCCCTTCCAGAGGCGACCAGCCACATTGATAAAGGATGTTGTCTTTATTTACCGTCCATGGCTCTTTCCCGAAGATACAAAGGTCGGCTTTGTAGCCGGGACGGATAAATCCCCGATTTTCGATCTGGAAAAGTTCTGCCGGGGCGTGACACATTTTATCGACGATATTTTCAAGAGTGGTTTCTCCTTTTTCCATGAGTTCGAGCATGACGGCCAGGGAATGTTGCACCAACGGGCCTCCGCTGGCTGCCTTGGTATACACTCCGCTTTTTTCTGCCAGGGTATGCGGGGCATGGTCGGTGGCTATCACATCGATAATACCTTCATTGATTGCCCGGATCAGGGCTTCCCGGTCGCTTTCCGTTTTAATCGCAGGATTCCATCTAACGAAATTTCCTTTTGTCAGGTAAGCCGAATCGTTAAACCACAAGTGATGAACGCAAACTTCCCCCGTGACCTGTTTGCCGGAACGTTGGCCCGTGTCCAGCAATGAGAGTTCTTCAGCGGTGCTGAGATGCAGGATATGTAACCTGCCGCCATATTTCCGGGCCAGCCCGGCAGCCAGAGATGAGCTCTTAAAGCAGGCTTCCCGGCTACGGATCAACGGGTGGCATTGGGGAGGAATATCATCCCCGTATTTTTTTTTATATAAGGCCAGATTGGCATTGATCATAGGGGTATCTTCACAATGGGTGGCGATCAGCAGGGGCGATTCGGCAAAAAGCCGTTCCAATGCAGGAATGTCGTCCACCAGCATGTTTCCGGTGGATGATCCCATAAACACTTTGATTCCACAGGTGGTGCGGGTGTCTACCCGTTTGATTTCATCGATGTTTTCGGTGGTGGCTCCCAAATAGAATGAGTAATTTACCAGTGAACTATGGGCGGCTATTTCCTGCCTTTCCCGCAATAAATCGATGCTTGTGGTAGGAGGCACGACATTAGGCATGTCCATGAATGAGGTGATGCCTCCGGCAGCGGCAGCCCGGCTTCCTTCTGCGATGTTTCCCTTGTGAGTGAGCCCCGGCTCGCGAAAATGCACCTGATCGTCGATTACGCCCGGAATGATGTATTGCCCCGTAGCATCGAGAATGTCGGAATAACCTTCTTCGTTTCCACCCGGAGGGAGTATTTCTGCGATATGATCGTTTTCAATAACCAGATCGGCTTTGCACGTTTTTCCTTCGTTGACGATTGTTCCGCCTTTAATCAGTGTTTTCATGGGAGCAGGAATTTATCAGGCTGTTTTTTTCGGTTTTATGCCTCCGAAAAGGGCGCGTAGTTTCATGGTGATAACTCCGAATACCGCTTCGGTGAATATGCCTCCGCTCATTTTGGATGTCCCCAGGGTGCGGTCGGTGAATATGATCGGCACTTCTTCCAATTTATAGCCCAACGTCCAGGCTGTGAACTTCATTTCAATCTGGAAGGCATAGCCCTTAAACCGGATGTGGTCGAAGTCGATGCTTGCAAGCACTTTGCGGGTGTAGCAAATGAATCCGGCTGTGGAGTCGTGTATTTTCATGCCCGTAATGAAACGGACGTATTTAGAAGCGAAATAGGACATTAAAACTCTTCCCATCGGCCAGTTTACGACGTTTACCCCGGTTACGTAGCGGGAACCGATAGCGACATCCGATCCGTTTGCGCAGGCCTCGTACAGACGCACTAAATCGTTCGGGTTATGGGAAAAGTCTGCATCCATTTCAAAGATGTAGTTGTAACCGTGTTCCAATCCCCACTTGAATCCGGCGATGTAGGCTGTGCCTAATCCCAGCTTACCTTTGCGTTCCACCATGTGCAGGCGGGAAAATTCTTTTTGTAAAGTTCTCACGATTTCGGCAGTTCCATCGGGGGAATTGTCTTCTATAATCAGAATGTCGAATTCTGGTTCAAGTGAGAAGACACAACGAATGATGTTCTCTACATTCTCTTTTTCGTTGTAGGTCGGGATAATGACTAATCTTTCGTTCACGGCCGGATATTATAAATATTCTACAATTCGTTCCAATTTATTCCCTCTGGAGCCTTTTATGAAAATGAAGGCGTCCCGGACAGGATGCTCCTGCAAATAACCGATCAGGGAATCGGTGTCTTGAAATGGTGGGTTAAAGTTAAGACTATCGGCACAATGTACAAAATTATTTCCTACGAGAAATATCTGGTCGAAGTGGTATCGGGCTGCCAGTTCCAGCAAGGCGTGGTGCGCTTTTTCGCTTTCCGTGCCTAATTCCCTCATTTCTCCTAAGATAACCACTTTGAATCCGGCTTTCATTTCCCCGAAATTGCTCACAGAAACCTGCATGCTGCTTGGGTTGGCGTTGTAAGCATCGAGAATCACGGTGTTGTGAGCTGTTTTTATCAGTTGTGAACGGAGATTGGAAGGCTGGTAAGCTTCGATCGCTTTTTGAATTTCCTGTGGATCGAGGCCCCAATGTATGCCTGTGGCAGAGGCTGCCATAGCATTGTCGAAGTTGTAGCCTCCGATCAGGTGGGTTTTTACGTAAAGGTCTCCTTTCCGTGTTTTCAGCGAATAGACCAGGTAAGGAATGGTTTGCTTGATTTCTCCTTTGATCAGGCTGCCGTTCACTCCGTAAGTTTCGCGGTTGTGCCCTTCGGAAAGTTGCATCAGCAGTTCATCTCCGGCATTTACGAACACTTTTCCTTTTTTGGCAAAAAGGTGGTTGTAAAGTTCTTTTTTGGTTTTGATGATGTTTTCATAGCTTCCGAACCCTTCGAGGTGTGCCCGTCCGATATTGGTGATGATGCCGAAGTCCGGTTCGGCAATGTTACACAGGGTTTTGATTTCACCGGGATGGTTGGCTCCCATTTCCACAATTCCCAATTCTGTGGTTTCGTCCATACTAAGCAGGGTCAGAGGAACTCCGATGTGGTTGTTGAAATTGCCCTGGGTGGCAAAAGTTTTGAATTTACGCGAAAGAACTGCATGACACAGTTCTTTGGTGGTAGTTTTCCCGTTTGTTCCCGTAATCCCTAATATGGGAATGGCCAGCTGCCTGCGGTGGAAGTTGGCTATTTGTTGGAGAAAGGTAAGGGCATCCGGCACATAGAGATAGCGGTTGCCGTCTGCGTACTTTTTTTCATCCACGACAGCGAGGTCGGCGCCTTTTTCCAGGGCTTGTGCCGCATAGCTGTTACCGTTAAAGTTTTCACCTTTCAGGGCAATGAATACATCGCCTTGCTGAATATCCCTGGAGTCGGTTGTTACCCGGTGTCCCTTGATATGGTTGAAATATATTTCGGAAATGTCTGTCATAACCGTGTTTTAAAAAAGGTTGTGCAGAATCTACACAACCTTTTGTCTTTTATTTTCTTGTTTTGTTTTTTCCTCCTGTTGCGTTCCCTACATGGCTCATAGCGCATCGGAAGCCGATCGTGCTGCTTGACCGCTTCTGATTCATATAGCGGCGGGCCCCCGGATTGAGCCAATAAGCCCGGTCTGCCCAGGATCCTCCTTTATATACACGGGCTTCGTCGTCGATCAGAGTGGTTATTTCTCCGTCGCTGCCTTTGTAATACATATCGGAAGTTCCTTTGTCGTTTTCTGCGGATTTCCAGTTCACATCCGATGAAATTCGCGATTTCAGGTCGCCATCATCGAAGTTTCGGTTATCGGCAGTCCGGTAGTTTTCACGATTGGCCAGTTCCTGGTCGGTTTGATTCCGATAACGTAAACGTCCTAAACTGTCTTTTGTTGCAATTTGCCCGTCTTCGGTTTTTTCCAGCGTTTTGAAGACATTACCACGATAGGGGTTAAATTCTGCCATATCCTGAAATGAGAGGGGACGATAGACGTCTGCAACCCATTCGCTTACGTTCCCCGCCATGTCGTATAATCCGAAATCGTTCGGCCAGAATGATTTCACCGGAGCGGTATAGTCCCAGCCGTCGTTGGATGCACCTTCTTTGTCGGCTCCGGCAACTCCCATATAGTCACCTTTGCCTCTGGCGAAGTTTGCCATCATCCGGCCTCTATTTTTCTTTTCGGCATATCTTACCCACGAGCCGTCCCAGGGATAGATGCGTGTGCTGGAAATGCGTTCTGCTTTGGTGTTACCGATCAATCCGTAGGCTGCGTATTCCCATTCTGCTTCTGTCGGTAGGCGGTATTCGGGTAAAAGAAGCCCGTCTTCCCATTTCACGGCCCGTCTTTCTTTTTGCAGGCCCTTGTAGTTTTTATTTACAGATCCGGAATATTGTCCGTTCGTATAGGCTTCGGTGTTGAAGTTGTTTTCGTTTTTCTGGTTTTCCGGGTCGTGTGCCAAAACCTTTTTATCGATCAGGATTTGTTCGTTTACACGGTCGGTACGCCAGATACAAAATTCGGTGGCTTGTTCCCAGCTGACCCCTACCACCGGATATTCTGCATAGGCCGGAAAACGCAGGTAATTTTTCACCATCGGTTCGTTATAGCCCAATTGATCGCGCCATACCAGCGTGTCGGGCAGGGCTTTCCGGTAAACTTCCGGATAATCCACGAATACACGTCCCAACCAGGTGAGGTATTCCAGCCAGTCGATGTTTCTTACTTCCGTTTCGTCCATGTAGAAAGAGGCTACCGTTACCCGGCGGGGTGAGTTATTCCATTCTTTCATCACATCTTCCTGGGTACGTCCCATAACAAAAGTACCTCCGGGGATGAATACAAGCCCCGGTCCTGCCTTCTGGCTTTTTACGTCTTTGTATTCAATTCCTCCGTTTTTTGTATCGTTGTATGCCCAGCCTGTGGTCGATGATTTTTTCTTTCCGAATATACCTTTGATTTTTTGACAGGATGTTGTTGTTAATAATAAAGAACAACAAATACCTAAAACTAAAAATCCATTTTTTCTCATGAGTGGAGTCTTTTTAGTTACTTATTTTTAATAAAAAATTGGGTTTAATCACACATGTCGCAATTAATCCACAAATATAGATAAATAATATTTCCAGCAAAAACAAAATGATTGTAATTTTTTTCGAAAAACTGTGATAGAGTAAGTTTTAACGTTTTGAACTTGTTTTATTTCTCCTGTCGGTAACAGGGTGTGTTCTTTATTTGTAATTTCGTGGCAGTAAAACGAGTGTTTGAGAAAATATATAATAATACGGATTTATATGAAGATAAAAACAGGTATAGGAATAGACGTTCATCGTCTGGAATCCGGCAGGGAATTCTGGTTGGGAGGAATTAAGATCGATCATGACAAAGGTTGTGTTGCCCATTCGGACGGTGATGTGTTGATACACGCTATTTGTGACGCGCTTTTAGGGGCAGCGGGTATGGGGGATATAGGTTTGCATTTCCCGGACACTTCCCCGGCGTATAAGGGGATAGACAGCAAACTATTACTGCAAAAGACGATGGACTTGTTGAATCATAAAGGTTACGCCATTAGCAATGTCGATAGTGTGATTTGTTTGCAACGCCCGAAAATTCGTCCTTTCATTGTGGATATGCAGCATTGCCTTGCTGAAATTATGGGACTGGAAATGGAAGATATTTCGATAAAAGCGACCACCACGGAACAACTGGGTTTTGAAGGGCGGGAAGAAGGTGTTTCGGCCTACGCAACGGTGCTGTTGTATAAGCTTTAAGGAATGATCTGGACAGTCCGGTTGTCGGTGTTGCCGGGGTGTTTCCTGTGGAGGGAGCCGAAGATGTACCGGAATGTGAAGTCCGGGACGGTGGGAGAAGTTATTCCGGTTGTCGGAAAGAGTTAAATTCAGACGTAAACAATACACCCCGATGTTCAAAACATCGGGGTGTATTTATTTATAAAGTTCTCTTCGGAACAGGAGTTTCGGGCTTAGTACATATAGTCCCATACCGGTAATTGCACAGGCTTGCTCTTTAAGGCTTGCAGAGCTTTTTCGTTCAGGTATTTTTTGTGGAGGACAGCCCGGAACATATATTCGTCGAACCATTTGTCGGTGAATGTCAGATAACCGTTATGCCCGCTTTTGTCTCCCCAGCTGTTTTCAAACTCCCATTTCACGGGTTTGTCGTTTTCATCGGTGTCGCAACCTACGATCGTCATGGCATGGGCAGAGCCGCTCTGACGGGTGAGGATGCGTGCTTTTTTATCCATGTCGAGTTTTACGCCCAGTAAAGATTCATAATCGAACATTTCCGGATCGAGGATACCCGTTTCCCGGTTGAATTGTTTTCCCACATCGCAGGAAGCGTAAAGCGGCTCGTTGTTTTTAATGGAAGCTAATGCCGCCGCTTTCAGGTCTTCGTTCGGAAGATTCAGGTAAGTCCAGTTAATCCCTTCGATGGTGTTTTTATAATTCTGTATTTCATACACTTTGTAATATTCCCGGGTAGGATCGTTCATGACCATGATGTAGTTGTCGGGGCTATAATCCGCCGGGGTGATTTCCTTGTAGAATTGCTGCGGAGTGTAGTTTGCCAATTCTTTAATTTCTCCTTTTTTGGTTTTATACCTCCAGGTAAATTCATGTGGCGGCTCGCCCAGACAGAGGGCCAGAATCCGGTAAACGTCTTTCAATACATTGTTTTTTTCTGCCCTCAATTCTTTCGCTTTTTTCCCCTGTGCGGCGAGTTCCCGTAGGGTATAACCTCCCAGTCGGAGTTTTTCATTGATGACTCCCGTCATTTGGGAAGTGTTGTTCGAGTGGGCGGTTTCGGGCATCACTTCCTGCGGCACAACACCGTATTTTTGGGCTGCGTTGTAGTAAAGATTCCATACTCCTCCGTCGCCTACCGGAGATTTAAAATATTCGGTCACTTCCCGGTCGTCCATCGGGCGGGCAGCCGTAGCGATGATATTTTCCAGGAACAGGTTCGATTTTTCGAATATATCCCAGAAATAAAGGTAATTGTGTGAAAAATCGAATTGATTCAGGTTGTATTTTTCCATTACTTGCGGACGAAGCACATTCATAGAAGTAAACATCCAGCAACGTCCGGAACTTTGTTGGTTGGTGATGCCTTTGACATTCACCCTGTATTTAAAGAAGTGGTCGATTTTTCCTTGCAGGTCGCGGTTCAGAGCGTTATCGCGGATGCTTTTGTCATTTGTCAGGATGTTTTGAATCGCTTTCGTGGAAGCATCTTTTTTAAAACTGCCTTGAATTTCCTGTAAGTCCTTTTCACTTACCGCCTGGGCGAATACGCCGGAACAGGCTAAAATCAATGTAGCTGTTATTAGTTGCTTGATCATCTTTATTTAGGTTTTTGAATTAAAAATATACAATAATACCGGATTATAGGTGGATGGCTTCTCCATAGGCGTTGGCCGCCGCTTCCATGACAGCCTCACTCATCGTGGGGTGAGGATGAATAGTGGTAATCAGATCGTGCCCCGTAACGCCTTTTTTACGCGCCAACACTAATTCGGCAATCATTTCGGTGACGTTGGCTCCCACCAGATGCGCTCCCAGCAGGGTGTTGTCCTGTGCGTCGAAAATCAGTTTCACAAATCCTTCATTGGCTCCGGCGGCACTGGCTTTGCCCGAAGCCGTAAACGGGAATTTACCGATTTTGATTTCTTTGCCGCTTTCGATGGCTTTTGCTTCGGTTAACCCTACGGACGCTACTTCGGGAGTGGTGTAGGTGCAACCCGGAATATTGGTGTAGTCGATGGGGGCGGGATTTAATCCGGCTATATGTTCTATGCAGCAGATGGCTTCTGCCGATGCAACATGGGCCAGTGCAGGTCCGTGTACGATGTCGCCGATAGCATAAATGCCCTCGATGTTTGTGCGGTAATAGTCGTCCACTTTGATTCTGCCTTTTTCCAATTCCACGCCTGTTTCTTCCAATCCGATATTTTCTACATTAGGGGCGATGCCGACGGCAGAGAGAACCATCTCGGCCTCGTAAGTTTCGAGTTCCCCTTTTTTGTTGCGGATATTGATTTTTAGGAGTTCTCCTGTGGTGTCTATGCTTTCGACTGTGGATTTTACCAGGACTTCTATTCCTGCTTTTTTGAAGGAACGACCTACCTGCCTGGAAACTTCTTCGTCTTCGAGTGGCAGGATCGTCGGCATAAATTCAACCAAAGTTACTTTTGTGCCGACAGCGTTGTAGAAGTAGGCAAGTTCCGAGCCGATTGCTCCGGAGCCGACCACTAACAGGGAGGCCGGTTTATGACCGAGCGTCAGGGCCTGGCGATAACCGATGATTCTTTTGCCGTCCTGCGGAATGGCAGGTAATTGACGGGAACGGGCTCCGGTTGCCAGCACGATGTGTTGTGCATCGTAAGTGGCGGTTTCTCCCGTTTCGGAAGTCACTTCCACTTTTTTGCCCGGCATCAGTTTGCCTGTACCGCTGATTACGGTGATATTATTTTTCTTGAACAAATATTGAATCCCTTTACTCATTTTATCGGCAACACCCCGGCTGCGTGCTATGATTGCATCGAAATCCGGATCGGTCTTTTCGATTTTAATCCCGTAGGCTTCTGCATGTTGTGCATATTCCAGCACTTGTGCTGATTTTAACAGTGATTTGGTGGGAATACAACCCCAGTTCAGGCACACACCGCCTAATTCTGCACGTTCTACCACCGCTACGTTCATGCCCAGTTGTGCTCCCCGTATGGCTGCCACATATCCGCCAGGTCCGCTACCGATAACGATTAAGTCGTAATTCATTATTCAAACGTTTTAGTTATATGTTATTTTTAATCTTTCTGCTACAAAGCTAATCATTTTTTCAAATTTTCCCGACATGAAGCATGGCTGGGCAAACAAAACCTTTGTTTGGCTAAGAAATTCAAATTTACAGTTTTAATGCCCGGTGATTTTTCCCGCGTTCTGGATGGTCTGCTAAATGTCTTTTATAAGGTTTTGGGTAATATCCGTTCCCGCTACCTTAGAGGTGATAGTATAGAGGGGAGATAATCATGGAGTTATTCTCTAAGTAAACATATTTAGTTTTTAATTCGTTATAAGTGAAAATGGTCGAATATTTAATTTAATGATATGAAAAAAAACATTCAATTTCTACTTTCTTTGGCGGTGTTGTTTTTATTCTCCATGCTTGCCTATTCCCAGCAAATGCAGGGCAAGTGCGGCGAGGGATGTGCCTGTGCGCCGAAAGAAGACAATAGTCCGTGTGCCTGCGGCACAAATAGCTTATGTAGTATGAGTCATGCAACAAATCAGGTCGTTTTTGAAAATGTATTTTTGAAAATGATGGATTCGATGATGGTCGATATGAATGCTGTTCCGTTGGACGCATCGGTAGAAGGTAATTTTCTTCGTCAGATGATACCGCACCATCGGGGGGCTGTCGAAATGGCGAAGTATGAGATGGATAATGGCACGAATCGCGAGATGATCCAACTGGCCAAAAATATCTTTACCGAACAACAGGGAGAAATTACGAAGATGAATGCCCTGTTGGAGCTCTATCCTTTCAAACAGGGCGAACAACCCTCCCCGGAGTACAAAAAGGCGATGGATGACGTAATGATGAAGATGATGAAGGACACTCCTTCAGAAAAAGATTTGGAGGGTAAAAGTATCGATTGCGCCTTTGCCCTGGTGATGCTCCCGCATCATCAGGCCGCCGTGGGTATGGCTAAGGTGCTACTCAAACTCTCGCCGCAGGGACAGGTGGCGACATACGCCGCTCGTATAGTTTCCGACCAGCAGAAAGAAATTCAACAGATGACCGAATTTGTTAAAAAAATTGTAAATAACCCAATTGACGGGTCGGGAATCCGGTAGGAAAGGAGTGATTTACTTTGTGTCCGGCGTTCTTGAAATAAGGATGGACGACGGAACCACAGGAGGCGTGAAGCAGGATTTTAAGGGCGTTCGGGCGGGGAAAATTATTCCCGCCGCCTGAGTTTATTAATGCCCCAGCAGATCACAAAAAAGACCAGGAAGCAAATGACGATGGTTGCGCCTGTGGGAATGTTCAATTCTGCGGCCACGAAAAGTCCCAGCATGGAGCCGATGGTGCTGATGATGGCAGAAGCCACCAATAATTGTTTGAAATTTTTATAGAACAGGCTTGCGATGGCCTGGGGGATAGTGAGGTAGGAAATGACCAGGATGATTCCTGCCAGTTTCAGGCACAGTACGATGCACAGGGCGATAATCAGGGTGATCGATACATCGATGATGTTTACATGCACGTGGTGGGTTTTGCTGTATTCTTTGTCGAAAGCGATGTAGAATAACGGGCGATAGAACCGGACAAAGAATAGGATGATCAACAGGCAAAGGACGACCGACATGATGATCTGGTCGCGGGTAACCGTGAGGATATTCCCAAACAGGTAAGACATCAGGTTGGGAGCGTAACCGGGAGTGAGGTAAATGAACAGGATTCCGATAGCCATACCTGCCGACCAGAAAATACCGATCAGGGAGTCCTCCCGCAGTTTTTTGCTTTCGGCGAGAAAAAGTATGCCGAGTGCCGACAGGATAGAAAATACCGTGGCTCCGAACATGGGGGATATTCCCAGATAATAGGCTAAGCCCAGGCCGCCGAAAGAGGCATGGGTGATACCACCGCTGATGAATACCATTCTTTTGGCTACGATGTAAGTGCCCACCAATCCGCAGCTAATACTAATGAGCAGGGTGCTGATCAAGGCATTTTGGAAAAAGTCGTATTTTAATAGATCGAACATAAGCGATTTGTAATGATGATGAATGTGTTGAGAAATGAGGACAGTTCAACTGTACCGTGATTTTATTGTTCTGTTTTTCCGGGATGATCGACCAATACCCGGTGGGGTATTTTTCCATGCGTCACCAGTTCCAGCGGACAATTATAGGATTGTAATTGTTCCTCACTGATGAGGTTGGAGTTGTGGTAATGAAGTTCCCGGTTTACACAGGCAATGGTTTTGACATAAGAACAGATTGTTCCCAGATCATGGGAAACCATAACAATGCTCAACGATTTGCTCAAGTCTTTCAGGATGGCATAAAATTCTCTCTCGAAGCTACTGTCCACATAGGTGGTTGGTTCGTCCAGCATCAGTATCCGGGGGGAAGAGATGATGGCGCGGCAAAGAAATACCCTTTGCATCTGCCCTCCGGAAAGGTCGCCGATCGGGGATTTTTTGTAGGCTCCCATGCCGTATTTGTCGAGTAATTCCCAGGCTTTGTGTTTTTCTGCGCGGGTATACGATCGGTATAATCCTTTTTCCGACATTAAGCCCGACAAGACCACTTCGGTGACATTGATCGGGAAACGCTGGTCGAAGCGGTTGTTTTGCGGAAGATAGCCGAAGAGGTTTTGTTTCGAAGTGTGGTAAATAATCTCGCCGCTAAACGGTTTAAGCAATCCTAAGATCACTTTCAGGAGGGTGGTTTTACCGCCTCCGTTAGGCCCGATGATTCCGATGAAATCGCTTTCGTTGATTTCGAAATTTATGTGTTTCAGTACGGGCTGATGGTCATACCCGGCTGTAATATCTTTTAATTCCAGTATTTTATTCATATCGGTTTGTGCCGAAAGTAGGGCAACTTAGTTAAGGTTATCGTTGAAAATTTCGATTAATTGATTCATTTCCGCTGTCCAGTTTTCGTTCAGGGGATCGATAGGAATGACGGTGGCCCCGATTTCTTTGGCAATGGATTTTGCGTTATTGACATCGAATTGGCTTTGTATGAAGATGATGCGAATATCTTTCTCTTTTGCCGAGTCGATAATCTTTTTCAGGTGTGCCGGGTTAGGCTCTTTGCCTTCGTCTTCTATGGAAATTTGTTCCATGCCATAATCCCGCGCCAGATAGGTCAGCGCCGGATGATAGATTAAAAACGATTTATGCTGTTTCCCGGAAAGAACGCTGTCCGCTAATGCCCCGACAGAATCGATTTCCGTCAGTAAGCCCTGGTAATTCCGGGTGAATTCTTCCTGTTTTTCCGGGTATTGTTCAGACAGGGTCTTCCATACAGTAGAAGCCATTTTCCGGGCATACCGGGGTGAAAGCCAGATGTGCGGGTCTACACCTTCGTGTCCGTCGGCGTGCTCCCCTGCCGGATGGCCGTGAAGATGCCCGCAACTACCGTCGATCAGTTCAAGCCCTTCCGAATGGTTGATCAGGCGGATGTCTGAACGGTTTGCCAGGACAGGGTATAGGTGTGTCAGTTCAAAAGGCAGGTAGCCGATGGTGAAACAGAGGTCGCTATCGTATAGTTTTTTTAATTGCTCGGTGCTCAGGTCGCAGGTGGCAGGGCTCATACCCGGAGGAACCATTACGTTGACTTTTACATAATCTCCGGCAATTTTTTCAACGAAATATTTCTGAGGAAGGATGCTTACGCTTACCGTGCGGGTGTCCGTGTGCTTATTCCGGCATGAATACAAGGTGAATAAAAGGGCAGAAAGGAAAAGTAGGATATATAAGTGTTTGTTTTTCATGCTTTAACAAAAAGTTTATTTGTTGATATGCGTTTTATTTAGAATCAGTAAAGATAAGGTAAATAATGTGATTTTACAATGAGGATGATTTAAAATTATTGTTAATGGAAGCAGGGGAAAAAGGTAATTCTATATTTTTTTTCTTTTTAGCTTTTGATTTTTGATTTTCTTGTTTATTTTTGTTGTCATCATTAGCCAAGTGAATATGAAGAATTTTAATAATAATTTCAACCTGAATAATAATTGCAATAATAATTTATTGCAACAGGGAGGTTATTGTTAAGATTTGACAGAGATATAAAATGTTATTGACGAGCCTTCCTGCAAAACGGGAAGGCTTTTTTTATTAACCCCTGGGACAAGATAGCCGCTGTGCAGGTTTATTGTTCCGTAAATTACAACCACATGCAACAATTATTTTTACCGAAGGACTATGCTTCTTTATTAGATGTCTGGCAGACCGAACATGCCATTAAGTTTATTAAAGATACTTTTCAGCTGGCTTTGGCGGCAGAGTTGAAGTTAAGGCGGATCACCGCGCCTCTTATCGTTCCATCCGGAAAAGGCCTGAACGATAACCTGAGCGGAGTGGAAGCCCCGGTGAGTTTTGAAGCCCGGGTGTTGGGAGGGGAGAAGGCCGAGATCGTGCAGTCGCTGGCTAAGTGGAAACGTTATGCGCTTTGGCGTCACCATATTCAGCCGGGATTGGGTATTTATACCGATATGAACGCTTTGCGTCCGGATGAGGCTATCGACAATATTCATTCCGTGTATGTGGATCAGTGGGACTGGGAAAAGGTGATTACCCGGGAAGAACGGACTGTGGAGCGTTTGGAAATTTGTGTGAAACGTATATATGCGGCGTTGAAACGTACCGAATTTTTATTGAGCGAGCAATTTCCTGTTTTAGAACCTTTTCTACCTGAGAATATTCATTTTGTGCATGCGGAAGAACTCCGGGCCAAATATCCGGAACTGACTCCGAAAGAACGTGAAACGGTGGTGGCTAAAGAGTATGGTGCCGTGTTTATCCGGGGAATCGGGGGGCAGTTGGCCGACGGAAGTATCCACGATGACCGCTCGCCGGACTACGACGACTGGTCTACCGAAACCGGGGACGGTTTTAGTGGTTTGAACGGGGATATTATCGTATGGAATCCGGTGTTACAGTCGGCTTTCGAGATTTCTTCCATGGGTATCCGGGTCGATAAGGACGCATTGGAACGCCAGCTTGGAATCCGGAAGGCCGAAGACCGGAAAAAATTGTATTTTCACTCTTTGCTGCTGGACGAGAAGTTGCCTCAAACGATGGGGGGAGGTATCGGACAGTCGCGTCTGTGTATGCTGTTGTTGAAAAAATGCCATATCGGGGAAGTGCAGGCGGGATTATGGCCGGATTCCGTGATTCAGGAATGTGAGGAAGCCGGAGTGTTCTTGTTTTGATGCAATGATTGAAACCGGGATTACCGTTTGAGATTGTGAATTTATTCCAAAGTTGGGGGGGAGAGTCGTGAAAAAATGCAGGGGAGTGGGGAATGCTTTGGAGTATCCGTATCTCGATAAAAAAAGGTTGACAAAGCGAAAGAATCAAATTCTGGCTTTATCAACCTTTTTATTTTAAGCGGTGTTGGGTTTATTTTTTGATTTCTTCCAACAGGCTTTTAACGGCGGCTTCTATTTGCGGGTCACGTCCTGCGATAGCACTTTCCGGATCGTTATTTACTTTTACATCAGGCTCTAACTGCATATTTTCCAGGTAACGCCCCTGATTGTCTTTCATTCCTACCTGCGGAATACCGAAAACTAAGCTCGGATCCTGCTGGCGTTCCCACCATACGGCAGTCATCGTTCCCGGAACGGGCATGCCGACCAATTTCCCTAAGCCCAATTCTTTGTATGCCCAGGGGAAACCGTGGGCGTTGCTGTAATTACCTTCACTGATAACGACGGCCGACGGTTTGGTCCACTGGAATAACGGGTCTTGTCCGATGAATTGTCCCCGCGGGACAAATTCCGCATATTTCTTGCCGCTCAATAAGGTCAGCAGGTCTTCGTGCAGCCAGCCTCCCCCGTTGAAACGGGTGTCGATGATTACAGCCTGACGGTTCCGGTATCTTCCCAGCAATTCCGAGAAAGTTTGGCGGAAACTTTCGCTGTCCATCCCCTTGATGTGGATGTAGCCGATTTTGCCGTCGGATAGTTTATCGACCAGCTCTTTGCGCTGTTTTACCCAGCGTTGGTAAAGCAGGCCGTTTTGAGAGCTGTAAGAAATGGGTTTCACATATTCTTCCCAGCGTTCTTTGGTTTTGGGGTTATAGAGTGCCAATAAGGTGCGTTTGCCGACCAGATTGTTCATGATTTTGAAATAGTCTTCGTTGGCGGCAATTTCCTGATTGTTCACTTTTTCAATGATTACACCCGGCTTGATTTTGGTGCTGGAATTCGCTAAGGGGCCTTTTTCAATGATTTCTTTCACCATCAGCCCGTTTCCTTTGTGAGTTTCGTCGTAGAACACTCCTAAAGAAGCGGTGGGGGTGCTGCTTCCGCTTCCGCTGTATCGCGCACCTGTGTGTGATGCATTCAATTCACCCAGTAGTTCCCCGAGGGCTTCTGCAAAGTCGTAATTGTTGTTGATGTGAGGCAGAAAACGGCTATATGCTTTTTTATAGAAAGCCCAGTCCAGATTGTGAATTTCCGGATCGTAGAATTTATCCACCACTTGCTGCCAGGCATGATTGAAAATGTAGTTGCGCTCTGCTGCCCTTTGCAATTCCAGCTCTGCGTTGAAATTAACGGCGGACATACGTCCTGAGGCCACATCGATCTTGTTGATTCGTCCTCCCCAAAGCAGGAAAATGTTTTTTCCGTCTTTGTCCATCGTCATTCCGCCTCCCCAGCCATTGAGTTTTGCCAGAATCCGGGTAGAGCCTTCTTTAAAATCGCGTACCCAAAGATCGTATCCGCCCTCAAAAGCACTCAGATAATAAAGTTTGTTTGCGTCGTTGGCCAGTACGGCATCGCCGAGATTGGACGAATTGATGGTAAGCCGGGTGATGCGATCTTCGATGTTGTTGAAATCGATTTTCATTTCAGGCAGCTTCGGAGCATCGTCTTTTTTCACTTCCGGTTTAGCTGCTTCTTTCTTTCCGTCTTTTGTTTTATCGTCTTTCTTATCGTCCTTCTTGTCAGCTTTCTTTTCTTCCTTTTTGTCGTCTTTTTTCTCTTCTTTCTTCGTCGGTTCCGGTTTCTTTTCGTTTTTCTTCAATTCTTTGGCCAGGGCCGATTCTTCCTTATTCATTTTAAATTCGTCCCAGGCTTCCGGATCGAGGAACATGGCGTAAATATCGTATTGCGCACCCCAACTTCCGTGACTGCGGTATCCCTGACGATCGGTTTTCCAGATCACAACTTTGCCGTTCATCATGAATTTAGGGTTTTGGTCGCTGTATCCGCTGTTGGTCAGGTTATGAATTTCCCCGCTTCCGTCTGCTTTCACTAAAGCAACATCCGGGCTTTGCCATCCTCCTTTCTCGAAGAATCTGGCCAGAATCCATTTCCCGTCGGGAGACCATTGATACCATTGGTCGCCATCGGCATAGGAATAATTATATTTCCCGTCTAATAAGGTTTGTGTCTTCTTGCTTTTTAGGTCGATGGCCTTCACCGTAGCGCGGTTTTCCAGATAAGCCACTCTTTTCCCGTCGGGAGAAAATTTAGGTTGGAAACAAGCGATGTTTCCTTTGGTTAGCTGCTCTTCTTCAAAGTTTTTGGCGTAGGTGAATGTTTTATCTTCTTTGTTGGTCAGTTTCGTGATGTAAAGGTTCCAGTTTCCGTCTCTTTCGGCTGCATATACCAAAGAACGTCCGTCGGGAGAAAAACTCACCGACCGTTCTTGCGAAGGGGTGTTGGTGATTCTGCGGGTAGTACCGAATTCCACAGAAGCAACAAACACTTCACCTCTGACGATGAAAGCCACTTCTTTAGCGTCCGGCGACAAAGCCATTTCGGTAGCCCCGCTCGTGAAACGGTTCAGGCTGATGAGAGGCTCTATTTGGTCGGTTACGATATTGATTTTCACTTTTTGAGGCTGTCCGCCTTCTTTCAGGGTATAGATTTCCCCGTTAAAGAAATAGCATAATGTTCCGTCGTTGGCTTTGGTCAGGAAGCGTACGGGATGTTTGCTGTGTTTCGTGATCTGTTTTACTTCGGAAGGGTTTTCCAACGACAATTTGCAGACATTGAAGTCGCCGAAACGTTCACTGAGGAAATAAATGCTTTGATCGTTGTCGGTGAATATCGGATTGCGGTCTTCCACCTGTTTGTCGGTGATGTTGGTGAATTTACCCGTTTTCAGGTCGTGTAACCAAATGTCGCGACACACCGAGGATTTATGGTGTTTCCGCCAATTGTCCTCGTAACCTTTATAGTCGTGGTAAACGATCTTATCTCCGTTTTTATTGAAAGAAATATCATTGGCTTCCAAGGTCAGGAATTGTTCCGGCCGTCCTCCGGAAACAGGAACGGCGTAGATTTGGGAACCGTTGGGAAATTGGGTATAATTTACGTCCGGTTGTATGGCGCTTTTGTAAAGCACTTTTTTCCCGTCCGGTGTAAAACATACAGGAATTTCGTTGTTGGAGTGGATGGTCAGGCGGGTAGGAACACCCCCGGCGGCAGACATCGTAAAGACGTCCATTCCTCCGTTCCGGTCGGAAGCGAAAGCAATTGTTTTTCCGTCCGGTGACCAGCAGGGATAACCGTCGTAGCCGGGATGAGTGGTTAGTTGAGAGGCCCTGCCTCCCTGGCTGCTAACGGTGTAAATATCTCCTTTGTAAGAGAAAGCAATGGTCTGCCCGTCCGGGGATATGGCCGGATAGCGTGTCCATAAAGCAGTTTCCTGTGCCTGCAAACCGGATATGCCGAGCAAGAACAATGAAATAGCGATAAATTTGGATAAATTCATATTGTTGATTTTAAAGTTTGTTATTCCTAACCCAAGTGATTTTTATGGGGCTTGCCGTTAAAGGGCATAAAATTAGGTTTTTTTTATGAAAGATAGGAAAGAGTGATAAAGGATTTTGTGATCGATCCCGGTTATTTGCTCTGATACTGAATCTTATAAGCCGAGAAGTACGGTTTTTCTGTTGTTATTGTCTTTTCTATATTATTGGGGCAGACCGGAGGGTGTGCCGGAAAAGGGATGAAATGGTTGGCCGGAGGAAAACGAAATGGTTGAGGACGAAAGTTTTTATGGGTTATTGCCTGTTGCGTTTTTGTGAATTCCGGAAATAGCGGGCTAAAAAATCAAAATTTAACGGTTTATTGGGGCATTTGTGATTAAATTCTGATAATATTATTTAATTTTGAAGAGAAAACCTTGAAATAAACCGGAATAAATTGTACCCGGACAAATTGGAGGACGGTGAACAGGGATAGGGGAGAATGGTGCGGATGGTTTTACAGATGTTGTCACCGTTTAGGGTGTGTTGTTGTACCGTAGCTAAAATGGTTTCTTTTCATCGCGTTTCGGGAAATCGGTAAATTGTTATCTTGTTGAAATCATTTTTTTGAAGATATTATGAATATTATTTTGATGCAAGCTGACCTGGTTTGGAATGATCCTCAGGCTAACCGGGAACATTTCGAGCAAAAAATCGCACAAGTGGTCGATGCCGACCTGATTGTTTTGCCGGAAATGTTTTCGACCGGTTTTTGTACCAGTCCCCGGGGAACGGCCGAGCCTGCCGGAGGAGCTACGTTCCGTTGGATGCAGCGGGTGGCCGGGGAACGGGCGGTGGCGCTTTGCGGGAGTGTGGCTACTGAATCCGACGGGAATTATTATAACCGTTTTTATTTTGTTTTTCCCGATGGCAGTTTCCGGTATTACGATAAACGGCATTTATTCACGTTCGGCGGGGAACATAAGGAATACACGGCGGGACAAGAGCGGGTGATTGTAGAGTATAAAGGATGGCGTATTTTATTGCAGGTATGTTATGATTTGCGTTTTCCGGTGTGGTCCCGTAACCGGGGAGATTATGATATGATTCTTTATGTGGCGAGCTGGCCCACGCCCCGTGTGGAAGCGTGGAGTGCATTGCTCCGTGCCCGTGCCATCGAAAATTTATGTTATGTGGCGGGAGTGAACCGGGTGGGCGATGATCCGAATTGTACGTATTGTGGAGAATCTGTGTTGCTGGATTTTCTGGGGAAACCGATGGCAGAGGGAATCAGGGGGAAAGAGGGGATGTTGTGCGGCACGCTCGACCGGGAGGCTCTGGAGGCTTTCCGTAAGAAATTTCCTGCTTTGCAGGACGGTGATGATTTTACACTGAAAATGGAATAGTTTATTATATAAGTGTGGTAAAGAACCTAAATTTTACAACTGAAAGAAATAGAATTTAAAATGGAAGAAAAATTGTTGTTACTGGGTGACCAGGCAATTGCTTTGGGAGCAGTTCATGCCGGAATTTCGGGCGTGTATGCTTATCCCGGAACTCCGTCGACCGAGATCACCGAATATATCCAGCAGTGCGGGCTGGCTGTGGAGCGCGGAGTGCATAGCCGTTGGTGTACCAATGAAAAAACAGCTATGGAAGCTGCTTTGGGAATGTCTTATGTGGGAAAACGGGCGTTGGTTTGCATGAAGCATGTAGGGCTGAATGTGGCGGCGGATGCTTTTGTCAATTCGGCGATGACCGGGACGAACGGGGGACTGGTGGTGCTGGTGGCGGACGACCCTTCGATGCACTCTTCGCAAAATGAGCAGGATTCCCGGTTTTACGGTAAGTTTGCCTTTGTTCCCATTTTGGAGCCCAGCACACAACAGGAGGCATACGATATGATGAGTTATGCGTTCGAACTTTCGGAACGGGCGCAGTTGCCTGTGCTGATGCGCGTAACGACCCGGATGGCGCATTCCCGTGCCGTGGTGATCCTCCGTCCGGTGCGACAGGAGAATGAGCTGAAATTTCCGGACGACCTGACACGCTGGGTGTTGTTGCCCGCGATTGCCCGTAAACGCTATATGGTGTTGCTCGGTCAGCAGCCGGAACTGGAAAAAACTTCCGAAGCTTCTCCGTTCAATCGTTTTATCGACGGAAAAAATCATAAATGCGGTGTGATAGCCTGTGGTATCGGTTATAATTACCTGATGGAAAATTTCCCGGCAGGCTGTGATTTTCCGGTATTGAAAGTGTCGCAGTATCCGTTGCCTAAGGAAACGATTCGCCGGATGGCTGAAATGTGTCCTGAAATTTTGGTGTTGGAAGACGGACAGCCGTTTGTGGAAGAACAGCTGGCTGGAATTTTGCCGACTGCTTGCCGGGTGAGGGGACGCCTTAGCGGAGATGTTGTCCGTACCGGAGAATTGACTCCCGATAATATAAGGCCTGCTTTGGGACTCGCACCTTCGGAAGGATTTATGACTTCGGAAAATGTTGTGCCCCGTCCTCCTGCTTTGTGTACGGGTTGCGGACACCGCGATATGTATGATGCATTGAATGTTGTGGTGCGGGAATTTCCGGACTCAAAAGTGTTTAGCGACATCGGGTGTTACACCCTTGGAGCTTTACCTCCGTTCCGGGCGATCAATACTTGTGTGGATATGGGGGCTTCGATTACGATGGCAAAAGGGGCTGCGGATGCCGGGTTATGGCCTGCGGTTGCCGTGATCGGTGATTCTACTTTTACCCATTCCGGGATTACCGGGTTACTGGATGCCGTTAATTCGAAGGCGAATATTACGGTTGTGATTTCGGATAACCTGACCACTGCTATGACCGGAGGCCAGGATTCTGCCGGGACGAATCGGCTGGAGGCTATTTGCCGGGGTGTCGGGGTGGAGCCGGAGCACATTCATGTGGTGGAGCCTTTGCCTAAGAATATGGAACAGATTACCCACGTAATCCGTCAGGAGATTCAATATAAAGGGGTATCTGTGATTATTCCCCGGCGGGAATGTATCCAGACCTTGAAACGCCACCAATCGGCAAAACGTTGATCTTTTTCGGGGTGGACGGATGCTTGTGGGCCGGACTTTCCCGGAATAAATGAACCTGATTACGAATTTTTGAAATATAAGAATATGAAATTAGATATTATTCTCTCGGGCGTGGGAGGCCAGGGAATCCTTTCCATTGCGGCTATTATCGGTGAAGCCGCCCTTAAAGAGGGATTGCATATAAAACAGGCTGAAGTACACGGCATGAGCCAGCGGGGAGGGGATGTGCAGTCGAACTTGCGTATCGCTTCGGCTCCGATACAGTCTGATCTGATTCCGCGCGGAGGTGCGGATGTTATTTTGTCGCTCGAGCCGATGGAGGCTTTGCGTTATATTCCTTTCCTGTCTGCGCAGGGATGGGTGGTGGCGAATAGTGCCCCGTTTGTCAATATCCCGAACTATCCTGAAGTGGAAAAGGTGATTGCCGATTTGAAGGCTTTGCCTCATGTGATTTTACTGGATGTGGACGCATTGGCTAAAGAAAACCGTATTCCCCGGGCTGCCAATATGATTTTGCTGGGGGCGGCGACTCCGATCCTCGGCCTTTGTTTCGACCAGATTGCGGAAGCTATCCGCCGTGTTTTTAAACACAAGGGAGAGGCTGTCGTGGAGATGAATATTAAGGCGCTTACCTGTGGGAAGGAAGCGGCAGAACAAATTATGAATTCAAATAAGTGAGCTGCATGCAACATAGTATATTTAGCCGGGAGCTGGTGGAGTCGATTGTCGATGAACTGAAGATTACCGATCTGGCACAGGCGACGATCGGGCAGGTCGTGTTGCTTGCCTCTGCTTTGGAAAAACGCACCGGGATTCCCTTTATCAGGATGGATCAGGGAGTGCCGGGGCTGGAGCCTTGCCGGATAGGAATCGAGGCTGAAAAAGCGGCACTGGATACGGGTATTGCCGCTATTTATCCGGCAGCCGAAGGCGTGCCCGAACTTAAACAGGAAACTTCGCGTTTCGTGAAAGCGTTTCTGGATGTGGATATTTCGCCGGAATCCTGTGTTCCGGTGACTGGGTCGGTGGCCGGCTCGTTCGGCTCGTTTATCATTACCAGCCAATGTTCACCCGGTAAGGATACGGTGCTTTTTATCGATCCCGGTTTTCCGATTCAAAAATCGCAGTTATGTGTATTGGGGGTGAAGCACCTGCAATTCGATATTTATAATTATCGGGGTGAGGCTTTGCGTGAGAAGCTCGAAAGTTATTTGAAGGAGGGCAATATTGCCGCTATTATTTATTCCAATCCCAACAATCCGGCATGGATTTGCCTGGAAGAGCAGGAATTGAAAATTATAGGGGAACTGGCCACCCGGTATGATACGATCATTCTGGAAGATCTGGCTTATTTTGCTATGGATTTCCGTAAGGACCTCAGTCGTCCTTTCGAGCCTCCGTTCCAGGCGACTGTGGCCCGATATACCGATAATTATATATTGATGCTTTCCGCCTCTAAAATTTTCAGTTATGCAGGTCAGCGGATGGCTGTGGTGTGTATTTCCGACCGATTGTTCCACCGTCGTTATCCTGCGTTGGCAGAACGTTATAACGGAGCAGGGATATTCGGACCCACTTTTATCAATGCTATTATGTATATGATTACGTCGGGTGCCAGCCATTCGGTGCAGTTCGGTTTGGCGGCTATGTATAAGGCGGCAAGCGATGGAAAGATCGATTTCGTGAAGGAAACGATGGAGTATGGCCGCCGTGCGGAACGGATGAAACGGCTTTTCTGTGAGAACGGTTTCCTGGTGGTGTATGATCGGGATGTGGAGGAGGAGATCGGTGACGGTTTTTTCTTTACGATCGGTTATCCCGGATTGAGTTCCGGCGAGTTGATGCGTGAATTGCTTTATTATGGAATCAGTTCGATCACGCTGACTACCACCGGAAGCCAGCAACAGGGCATCCGGGCTTGTACGTCCCGGATGAGGGAAGAGTTGTTCGATGTGCTGGAACAACGCTTGAAGGCGTTTCACGCAGATCATTAAGGCAGATTGCCCATTAAAAGATAAATTGATTATTTAATTTGTTGCCGGGAGCAGGGGGGGAAGGCAGTAAAGAATATTAAAAACATGATTTGGAATCAGACTAAAGAGTGCATGAGCCGTGAACAGATGCGGTTGTTGCAGGGGGAACGGTTGAAAAAACTGGTACACCGTTTATATCATAACACTCCGTTCTACCGCAATAAAATGCAGCAGATCGGACTAACGCCGGACGATATTCGTTCGATAGACGATATTGTTAAACTGCCTTTCACAACGAAGCAGGATTTGCGGGACAATTACCCGTTCGGGCTTCTCGCCACTCCTAAATCGGAGATTGTGCGCCTGCATGCCTCGTCCGGTACCACCGGGAAGCCGACTGTGGTGGGGTACACTCACCGCGATTTATCGATTTGGTCGGAGGTGATTGCCCGCAGCCTTATGGCATACGGCACGACACGCGACGATATATTCACCGTGGCTTATGGTTACGGATTGTTCACCGGAGGTCTGGGTTTGCACTACGGTGTGGAACATTTGGGAGCTACCGTGATTCCGGTGTCTACCGGGAATACGGCGAAGCACATTCAATTAATGCGTGATTGCGGGAGTACGGCTATGGCGGCCACTCCTTCTTTTGCCCTTTACCTGGCGGAACAATTGGAGAAATCTGGTATTCCGAGGGAGGAGATAAAGTTGCGTGTTTGTATTCTGGGGGCGGAGCCGTGGACAGAAAATATGAGGCGGGAAATCGAAGCGAAACTTCAGGTGGATGCTTACAATATGTATGGCCTTAGCGAGATTATAGGGCCGGGAGTGGCACATGAGTGTTGCTGCAAATCGGGATCGCATATTGCGGAAGACCATTTTTACCCGGAAATCATTTCACCGGACACGCTTGAGTCGCTGCCCGAAGGCACTCAGGGGGAACTTGTGCTTACCACTTTGACCAAAGAGGGAATGCCTTTGTTGCGTTACCGGACGAAAGACCTTTGTTCCCTGAATTATGAGCCTTGTGACTGCGGGCGTACCAATGTCAGAATGAGCCGGGTTTTGGGGCGTAGTGACGATATGCTGATTATCCGGGGGGTAAATATATTCCCTTCGCAGGTAGAAAGCGTTGTGCTTGAATTGCCTGAATTCGAACCTCATTACCGTTTGATTGTAGACCGGGTGAATAATATGGATACGCTTGAAGTTCAGGTAGAGGTGAGAGAAGGGTATTATTCGGATGAGATCACCGGAATGATGGCACTGAAAAAACGGATTGCCGACCGCCTGCACAGTGTGCTGGGACTTGGTGTGGAAGTCCGTTTGATGGAACCCAACAGCATTGAACGATGCGAAGGTAAGAGCAGGCACGTGTTCGATAAGCGTGTCTTGAAATAGTTAAACCAGAAAATATAATGTTATGACGATCAAGCAACTTTCTGTTTTTTTGGAAAATAAAACCGGACGAATCAATGAGGTTGCCCGTATCCTGGGGCAACAGGGTGTTAATATGCATGCTTTCAGCCTGGCGGAGACTGCCGATTTCGGGATTTTGCGGATGATTGTGTCGGATGTGGAAAAAGCGAAGGAATCTTTGAGCGAGGCTCATTTTGCCGTGCAGCTAACGGAGGTGGTGTGTTTTAGTTGTCCGAATCGGCCCGGAACGCTGGCCTCTGTGCTGGATATTTTGGCCCGGGAAGCGATTTTCATCGAGTATATGTATGCTTTTTCGGAGGGAGCTACGGCGAACGTGGTGATCCGTCCGACGGACGTGCAAAAATGTATCGATATATTGAAGAAATCCGATTGTCCGTTGGTATCTTTTTGCGACAATAAAGACTGAAAACCGAAATGATTTGTAAATGAATAAAAGGGACTTTCCATTGCGAAGTCCCTTTTGTTTGTTTCATTGATAAGAGTTTTATTATTTATATTCTCCGGATTATTCAAGTTGAAACAAATGATAGGTTGTATTTTTCTTGATGAAGTCTTTAGACTTTGTTTATTCGTATGTCGCTATTTCGAAAACTTTAATAGTATCGGATTATAGTCTGTATCGGCACCTATTCCATAAATTATATTTGACTCTTCGTCTACACAGAAATTGCTGATGTATTGATCTGCTTGATACCGTTTTATAAAATTTCCATTCCAATCAAACAAGTGAATTTCAGGACTTGCATATTCTTTGGATTGAGGTTTCTTACAATCATACATTAAATAGATGTATTTATCTGTACAATATGATTGGGTATAATACGATTTTCGATTTTTCACCATAGCATTTAAGTTATCCATGACCGTGACAATGTTTACTTGTTTGTCAAATGGAAACAGGACACGTGTTGAACCGAAGTTGTCCAAAGAAACTAAATCGATCATTGGAAATAGTTCATAAGCGATGACAATGGAGTCTTTATTGTCCCTTTTTAAAGAGAGTGAAGCATGGTAAATATTTGAATTTGCAATAAAATCAGTCATTCGGCCATCTTGAATAAGATTTGGATAATTCTTGTAGTTTATCAGATATTGGTTTGATTTCGTGTTGAATAATGAAAACTGATAATCGGACATCGTGGAGTTTTCCAAAAAAATAGAATCGTTTAGTCTATATACATCGTTGGCAGCAGATAATCCGACTCTTACATTCTTTTTTAAAGGCATATAAGAAGGATTATGAAATAAGCTATCGAGGGAGAATACGGTGTATTTCATTTTTTCTGTAATTAAAATCTTTTCCGGGGACTCCCAATGTACCGTTGGCGTTAAGTATTCTCCCGGCCCACGACCCACTTGACCATAACTATGAATTAGTTTTCCTGATTTTAAAGAATAAAATTTCAAGAAAGTTTCGCTGTTATCAACTTGTTCTTCAAAAATAGTCAAAAGGGTATCTTGTACCGAAATTTTAGCTGGATTCAGAGGAGCGTCCGATAGAGATATTTGTTCAGATTTTAGCTGGATGGCCGGATAAGAGGCCAGTGGTTTCATTTTGATTAGTTTAACTGGATACTCCGGTTTGTTTTCACAAGAAATGAATAGAAAAAACAGGGATATATAGAGAATGAATTTCATAGATTTCTAATTAAGATTATCGATAAAAATATTCATTGTTGTTTTATTTTCTAAAGGCGTATCACATAAGATCACATTGTTTTTTCCTCAACTGATTAAATTTTGAATATCTTATGATTTTATATGCTATGTTCTTGATAAATAGTCAATAACATAGGATGATTTGATTCTATAAACTATAATCATTGGAACTAAAAGGGATCGTTTTATGCCATGTGTCAGGATATAAATTGAAACCGGGATGTCAGTTTTATACTGACATCCCGGTTTATAATGATAAGGTTATTCTTATTTTTTGTATTTACCCAAATCGTCCGGATTGAAGCTGTTGATGAAAGAGGCGTGTGCCTGCACTTTTGCCTGTCCGTATTTAATGAAAATCTGTGCCGATTTCACAAAACGTTCAGCTTTTTGAGCATCCTGCAATAACAGATAACCGATAATGGTGTAGCCTGCAATTTCAACCAATCTGCGGGCGTGGAAGTCGGTGTATTCAGGATTTCCTGCTTCGTTCACTTTCTTCGTGGTCTCTTCCAGAGCATCGGTCATGGTTTTCAATGTATCGCGCAGGTATTCGTGTTCCGGAGCAATTTCCGCTTTTTCATATACTTCGCGGATTTGTTTTGCATATTGTCCGGTGGTTACTCCGCGGATGGCTGCCACTACCTGTAACTGGGAAGTTCCTTCGTAGATGTTCGTGATACGTGCATCCCTTACATAACGTTGGATTGGATAGTCTTTCATGAAACCCGAACCGCCGTGGATTTGCAGAGAATCGTAGGTGATTTCATTGGCATATTCGCTGGCGAATAGTTTCTGTAACGGAGTGAAAATGTCGGCCAATTTCTGGTATTCTTTCATTTCGTTGCGTTCCTCTTTGTCCAGCGTACGTTCTTTCGATATGTGGTAATAGGTTTTGTAAACATCCACGAAGCGGGCTGTTTCATAAAGAACAGAACGGATTCCGTGCAGTTTGGCTTCCATGTTGGAGAGCATTTCGTAGATGGCGGGGAATTCGATGATCGCTTTACCGAATTGTTTCCGTTCCTGTGCATATTTCAGACCTTCCCGGTAAGCGGCTTCTGCAATACCCACCGATTGAGCCCCGATACCCAGACGGGCAGCGTTCATCAATGCCATAACGTATTTGATCAGTCCCATTTTCCGTTCTCCTACAAGTTCTGCCGGAGCGTTTTTGAAAACCAGTTCACAGGTGGGAGAGCCCTTAATACCTAATTTGTTTTCGATACGGCGTACCGTTACGGCGTTGCTGTTCCGGTCATAGATGAACATAGACAAACCACGTCCGTCGTTCGTGCCCTCTTCCGAGCGTGCCAGTACCAGTGAAATATGTCCGTCACCATTGGTGATGAAACGTTTTACACCGTTCAGATACCATTTCCCGTCGTCGGCCAGCGTGGCTTTCAACTGCACGGCCTGCAAATCGGAACCGGCATCCGGCTCGGTTAAGTCCATAGCACAGGTTTCGCCTTCACATACGCGGGGCAGATATTTTGCTTTCTGGGCTTCGTCTGCAAATTCGTTGATTGTTTCAGCGCAATCCTGCAATCCCCAGATGTTCTGCAATCCTGCGTCGGCACGGGCAACGATTTCGGCAGCCATAATGAAAGGAACAATCGGGAAGTTCAGACCGTTGTATTTTCTCGGTAAAGAAATACCGTTCAGGCCTGCCTGATTGATTACATCGATGTTCTGCTGTGTGCCACTTGCATATTTTACGTGTCCGTCTACCACCTGAGGGCCTTCGGCGTCTACCGATTCTGCATTGACAGCTACGACATCGCCACAAATTTCTCCGACAATTTCCAACACTTTATCGTAGTTGTCGAAAGCATCTTCATAGTCTTTGGGAGCGTTGTCATATTCCTGTGCTTCTGCGAAGTTGCGCTCTTTCAGCGTTACAATCTTTTTCATCAGCGGATGTCCGAGATGAAATTTTATATCTTCGTTGTCTGTATAAAAATTAGCCATACTGTGAATTTTTATTTACTGTTCTTCTTGTAATATTTGATCATTTTCGGAATGATAACGTTTAAATCACCCGTAATGACATAGTCGGCAAATTTATTGATTGGTGCGTTGGAGTCGGTGTTGATAGCGATCACCATTGCCGATTCTTCCATACCTGCCGTGTGCTGAATCTGACCTGAAATACCGCAAGCGATGTACAGTTTCGGGCGTACGGTGGTTCCGGTTTGTCCGATCTGGCGTTCGTGTTCGCAGAAACCTGCATCTACGGCGGCACGTGAAGCGCCAACTTCACCTCCGAGTACGTTTGCCAGTTCCTGTAACAGGGCGAAATTTTCTTTGGATCCCACTCCGTAGCCTCCGGCAACGATGATCGGAGCCGCTTTGAGGTTTACTTTCGATTTCTCCATGTGGCGTTCGATAACTTTCACAACGAAATCGGTGGTGTTTACATATTTATTGACGTCGATCTTTTTGATCTCTCCGGTGTGGTGCGGATCGAAAACTTCTTTTTTCATCACACCTTCGCGTACCGTAGCCATTTGAGGACGGCAATCCGGATTTACAATGGTGGCAACGATGTTACCGCCGAAAGCCGGACGGATTTGATACAACAGGTTGTTATATATTTTGTTGTTCTTTTTGTCTTCGTAGTCACCGATTTCCAGGCTGGTACAATCGGCGGTGAGACCACTGTGAAGTGCAGAAGAAACTCTCGGGCCGAGGTCACGTCCGATGCTGGAAGCTCCCATGAAGGCGATCTGTGGTTTTTCTTCTTTGAACAAGTTTACAAGGATTGAAGTATGAGGCAGGGTGGTGTAGGGATACAGGCGTTTGTCGTCGCCGATCCATAATACGTCCACTCCGAAAGGAAATACTTGTTTGTCTACATCTTTTAAATCAGAGCCTAAGGCTACGGCTTCCAGCTTTACGCCCAGTTCGTTGGCGAGGGTACGGCCTTTGGTCAGCAATTCCAAACTAACGTCGGCAACCATTCCCTCTTCTATTTCGCAATATACAAATACGCTATTCATAATGTTATTTTAATCGTTTAAACAAGATCGACGTAATTATCCGATGGTGTGGTTGGTGATCAATTCTTTCATCATGCTGTCGATAGCTTCGTCGGATGGTTCCAATACTTTTGCTTCTTTAGCCTGGAATACTACGTTTTCAATGGTTTTCACTTTGGTAGGAGAACCGCTCAGTCCTAATTCCTGGGGCTCGCACTTGATGTCGTTTACACTCCATTCCGTGATCTTCAGGTAAGGACGTTCGTTCAGCAGGCTGATATAGTCTTCATCGGCATCCTGCATTTCCTGAGCAGCCCTTGCATATTTATATTTCATGACATTCCGGGCGTTACGCGGGCGGCAGGGAGCTGCCGAGCCATTTACTGTAACAACACAAGGCCACGGACATTCTACGACTTCGATTCCTCTTTCCAAACGGCGTTTGATAACCAGTTTTTCTGCGGTACATTCCAGAATGTCTTCTGCATAGGTCACTTGCGGCAAGCCTAACTTTTCAGCCACCTGCGGGCCTACCTGAGCAGTGTCTCCGTCGATAGCCTGACGTCCGCAGATCAGCAGGTCGGTTTTCAGGTTCCGTAATGCACAGGCCAGCGCATAAGAAGTGGCTAATGTGTCGGATCCGGCAAATGCCCTGTCTGACAGCAGGTAACCTCCATCGGCTCCCCGGAACATCGCTTCCCGGATGATTTCCGCAGCACGTCCCGGTCCCATGGTAAGGATATGTACGGTTGTACCTTCAATCTTATCTTTCAGTCTTAATGCCTGTTCGAGGGCATTTAAATCCTCAGGGTTAAAAATAGCAGGTAAGGCTGCTCTGTTTACAGTTCCGTCTGCCTTCATTGCATCTTTTCCCACGTTTCTTGTGTCGGGAACCTGCTTCGCAAGAACAACAATTTTCAGTCCTTTCATGTTACATATTTTTAGTTATAACAGTTATAACAGTTTTAAGTGTTATAACGTTTTCGAATTAATATTCAAGTGTTTACGCACAATTTTCATCTGACCGCACCGATTCGGGCACCGTTAGTAATTATCTCACTTAAAGGTGGTAAAGATAATATAATAAAGATAAAAGACAAAAGTCCGTCAAGAAAGAATTGACGGTTATAGGGAACGTGTGTTCCGGGAAAATCGGAATTTTCGTGCTTCTTTTTGTGGATATGATAGTATTGTGGAAAAAGTGAAAAATGGTTTGTGTCTGTTTTGAGGGAGAGGAATGAAAGAGGGGAGATAAAATGTAGAAGAAAGAAAAATGTAAGGGCAAGAAGTATAAAGTGAAAAAGAACGGATTGGCAGGAACATTCCTTTTCAGAAAAGATTTTTTTATTTTCGCTTGTTTGTAAATATAAAAAAAGTGTGACTGGTAAATAAACCGTCACACTCTATGCTTTAGGAAGAAATTTATATGGAAGTATTTCGAAACTTTCAATGTTTCCCTTCCCATATATCCCAGCTCTTTTCCGCCTGTCCTTTCCACATCCCGAAGCCGTTGCGGGTGTGTGCTCCGGCAGCAGCTCCGCGTTTCATAAATTCGGTTGTTTCCGGATTGTATACCAAATCGAAAAGATAGTGTTCCGGACTTAATTGTTCGTAAGGTAAATCCGGGCAATTTTCTGTTTTAGGCCAGGTCCCCAGCGGGGTTGTATTGACAATCAGCTTGAAATCGCCAAGCAGGGCAGGCACTTCCGAATAACCGATCTCGGTTTCAGCCTTCGGTGTCCGCGAAACCGTGAGTACACGCATATCCAGAGCGTGAAGGGCATAGCGTACGGCTTTGGCTGCTCCCCCGTTGCCTAATACCAAGGCGTTTGTTAGGTTTTTAGGGATAAATTCCAGTAATGAATTTTTGAACCCGTAGACATCGGTGTTGTATCCGGTGAGGTGTATTTGTCCGTTTAGGTGTTCCACCTTCACGCAATTGACTGCACCCACCTGTTTCGCTTCTTCGCTGAGCCGATCGAGCAGGGGAATGATGTTTTGTTTGTGGGGAATGGTAATATTAAAGCCTTTCAGGTCGGGGTAACGTGCCAGAATATTTTTCAATTCCGAAATATCCTCGATCTCAAAGGGGAGGTATTCTGCATTTCTACCTTCCTTCCTGAATTTTTCCGTAAAGTATTTTGGAGAGCAGGAGTGACCTAAGGGAAATCCTATCAGTCCGTAAGTTGCATGCTGTTCCATTTATTTGTCGTTTTCTATGCTTAATTTTTTTCCAATATATTCAATGCCCCAGATCAGCAGGATTCCGGCGATACACATGACGATGGCCTGCCACAACAGCGGATCGGATCCGGTGAGGGTTGCAAATTTTCCCGGGGTAACGTTGGTTTCTACCAACACTTGTTCCACCCCGTGCCTGTCGACGTAGGTTTCGAGGGTCTGTTTCCACGGCCAAACTTTATTTAATGAGCCTACCATGAAACCGGTAAGCAGGGCGACGGTCAGCGTGTGGTAGTTTTTTAGCAGCCAGGATAACAGATGGGAAAAACTGATGATTCCCGCCACAGCCCCGATGACAAATAATAATATTGTGCCGATGTCAAAGTTGCTGACAGCCGTCAGGATGTAGGTGTATTTTCCTAAAAGCAGCAGGATAAAAGCTCCCGATATACCGGGTAGGATCATGGCGCAAATTGCAATCGCCCCGGACAGTACGATAAACCACCAGGTGTCGGGAGTGGAAGCAGGCGACATGACTGTGATCGTATAGGCTCCGGCTGCACCAGCCAGTAGCGAAATGATCGTGAAAATGTCCCATTTTTTGATTTCTTTGGCTACTAAAACCGAGGATATGATAATTAATCCGAAGAAAAACGACCAAATGTAGATGGGATGATGCACCAAAAGCCAGGTCATTAATTTTGCCAGTGAAAAAATTGAAATCGCAATCCCGCCGACAACGGAAAGCAGGAACGTTCCGTTTATTTTTTTCCAGAAATCAGCCAGTTTAAAAGTGAGTAGTAATTTCAGTGCTTGCAAATCTATGCTTTTAATGGAATTGATCAATTCTTCATAAATTCCCGTGATAAAAGCAATTGTTCCGCCGGAAACTCCCGGAACGACATCAGCAGCCCCCATGGCGCAACCTTTTAATACCAGCAATAGATAATTCTTTTTTTCTTTCATATAGACGTTGTAATGTGTGTAGTGGGAAATTGGGCAGAAAGGATAAAATAACGGAGCTTTCCTGCTCCGTTATTTTGTATGGTAGAACATCTTTAGTCCGATCATTTTTTCAGTACGTTCCTGTGTTCGAAACGGAACAGGTCGAATACCGTTTTCACCGGAGTGAAAGTGGTGAGCGGCACTTCGACAAACAGGGTAGTCCAGTTTGCCATAGCTCCGTTCCAAAGTCCGGGGAGTTCCTGCACTTTGATGTCCTTTCCTTTATAGGATTTATTGGTGATAAATCCCTGGTCGGCAGCAATGAATTGTTCGAGGTCGAATTTTTTGCCTTTATAGTTCATGATTCCGCAAACCAGATCGACCGGATTGAAATGGGTGGACTGCTCGAATATTTTTTTCTGTTCTTTATCTTTCAGGTTGATCTGTGCAGCTTCTACGATCATCAGGCGTGAACTGCCGTCGGCATTTTTCACCCAGAACGGGCCGCCTCCCGGTTCTCCTTCGTTTTTCACCATTCCACACACCCGGATTGGGCGGTTTAATAGGTTGTGCAGATATTTGATCTTTGCTTTCTGGTCTTTAAATGTTTTTCCTTCCGCTTCTTTATAACCGATTTGGTTATTGATAAAGTCGGTTATTTCGTCCAGTTGTTCGGCAGTCGGTTTTTTGTCGAGCACTTCCAGATAGCCGAATATTTTCTTTTGTAATTCCAGCAATGTACCTGCCAGCAGTTTTTTATATTTTACCGTATCGCCTTTGGCACGGTCCGGAATTACGTTGTCGATGTTTTTAATGAAAATAATATCCGCTTTCAGCTCGTTCAGGTTGTGAATCAATGCGCCATGTCCTCCGGGGCGGAAAACGATTTTACCGTCTTCATCTTTTAGCAATTCTCCGTCTGCAGTGACGCTTACCGTGTCGGTGGATGGTTTTTGAATGGAGAAGGTGACTTCATATTTGATGTTGAACATTTTTTCGAAGACTTTGGTGATCTTTTTCAATCGGTCTTTGAAAAGGTTCATGTATTGTTCCGAAACGGTGAAATGTAGTTTTGCCGTTTTGCCGTTTGAAGCATACAAGGCTCCTTCTACAATATGTTCGTCGAAAGCCGTACGGACAAAATCACGGTAAATATGGAAATCGATCAGTCCTTTGGGAGTGTCGCCATAGTTCAGTCCTTTATCCGTGAGAATATATTTCAGTATGTCGATATAATTTCGCTTTTCGATCTGTTTCTGGATGTCTTTTCCGGCGTTCCACATCACTGCGCTCAAACGGTTGTAGAACGGGAGCTGGTCGATTTTGGAAAAGAAATCGTATATGGTGCCGGAATCTTTGTGCTGTACGAATTCGAGAAATTCTTCCTCGCTACCGGAATAATTTTCAATGAAAGAAAAAAGGTCTTTAAACATGCGGGTAGCAGACCCGGAAGCCGGAACCATTTTCAATATTTCGGCTTTGGGCGATATGGCTTCGTATGCGTCGGTCAGCTGTTTCTCATTTTCCGGATCGATTCGGATGATGCCGTTCCCTATCGTAGCCGGAGCCGCCAGATTTACGTGGCTGAACCCCTTTTTAAAGTTGTCCAGTTGCCGTTCGATTTGTTCTGTTTTAATACCTCTCCGTTTAAAGCTATTTAAATCATCTTTTGTATACATGTCCTTATATTTAAATTCATATTAGGATATTAAAAAAACCGGGAAGATGTACACTTCCCGTTTTTAATCTCCTGTTTAGAGGCAATTATTCTTCCTCGTCGTATAATTCTTCCTGATTGTCGAGTTCTGTTTCGTAGAAATTTTCGGCTTCTTCCATCAGTGTGTCGATGTCGTCCTGAGAAATCGGTTCTTCGTCGATCCAGTATATTCTCTGGTTGCTGTAAAAGCCGTCCAGGTCGCACTGTATGATGCAGCGGGGTTTTTCAGTATGTACTACATAGACTAAATCTGCTGAGTCCTGAGAATTATCTGCAATGAGAAACTTAGGTAACATAGTGTTTAATTGTTTTAAATTATCAGTCACAAATATACGGCATAAATATAATTATTTTAATGCAAGAAGGATAAAAATAGCTCGTTTCTTGATATTTTAACGTGAAATATTGTTGAATTATATCATATTATCTCAAAAAAACGTCTATTTTTGTAAAATCTTATGTCCCGGAGAACAATTCCTGGGGTAAATGTGTGAGTATGTGTAAGTTTTTAAAAATATTAGGCATGTTATTGGTTATACCTATGTATTCCTGGGCACAGGAGGATATAACGATAATATGGAAAAATGATACCTCCTGGTATGTGAATCCTTCGTATGATGAGGTATATCATCCTAATTATAACGCTACATTTATTTTTCCGGAGTTTTCGGGTTCGATTTACCAAAGTTTCAAGGTTGAATGGGAAGACGGAATCATGTCCGGCGGGTATTTGACGGATAGGGAAAATACGGCCACTTACCTTTATACCAAACCGGGTATTTTCGATTTGAAACTGATGTTGTATAAAGGCTTGGACGTTACGGGAGTCCCCGATACGGTGTTCCACAAGAAGATCATGAACCGGAATTTGGAAGTTTCTTTCCAGTTGTCCCCGGCAAAACCGTGGCGGTGTATGGAATGGGGGGGAGACTCGGTGAAACTGATCGTGAATAGCCACGATAACCCTCCCGGAACGAAATATGAGATTGTTGTCAATAGCGACATTGAAAAATTCGAACCGTCCGGGGAAGCACTTTTCCTGAACACCTGGATCGACGATCGGGCAGATTCAGCCTGGATTGTGGCTTTGAAGCCCACCGGAACGTATGGGGCGAGAGTGGGGATTAATTTGCTGTGGGAGCAAAATGGGGTGATTTTAAATACAACCCCTGCCAAATGGGAGATGTTTTATGCATTTAAGACTCCGAATCTCAGGGATATATATCATTTTGCAGATTCGTTGAAAGAAGACGAAGCACCTGATAATTTTAAGATATGTACTTCAAATGAAGCCGGAGTGTTATGGCTGGATACGGCTATTCTGGCACAGTATCAATATCGCTTTATTTCCAATCCGCAGGTGACTCCACAGTATACCACCGTGAATAATAAATTGTTTTTCGACATCCAATATTTCTATACCGATGAATTGCCTGACGATGCTACTTCGTGGGAGATCGTGACAGAGGATGCGCGTTATGTAGACACCACCCGGACGATAAAGTTCAAGAAAGCCGGTTTTTATAAAATGAAGATAGAGGCTTACAATCGGTGCGGGTTCGATCCGAAGGACGATTCCAGGCTGTTGTTTATTGATTCGCTGTGGACAGATTCACTGAAAAACCTTCCGGACAAACGTTATTTTCAGGTTTTCGAGCAAGGAAAGGATCAGTTGGTGTGTCGTCAGGATTCGGTATGTACAGGCGGCGTAGCGGGTAAGGTTACGTTTGTCGACCGGAATATGCGGATGAGCTATGATGCTCCTCCCACTTATGAGTTTACGGTGAAAAAAGTTACACCGGATGGGGAGGAGGAGGCTGCCTATACGATAGCCAAGAAGATTTATAAGAATGGAGCCGTATTAACGGGAAATATTGAAAATGCCGGGTGTGATTCGACAGAAATTATCCTGACGGTGAGTGATACGGGGGATTATGCTGTGAATATCAAGCGTTCGAACGAGGTGTGTGATCCTATCACTCAGGATTTTAATGTTTTTGTGGGGGATGTTCCCGTGTCGGATAAAAGCAAAATAGAAGATAAGTTGTTTCTGGATTATTTTTTTGAGTACAATACGGCGGGAGCTTTTTATCAAAGATGCGATACTTTCCGATATGCTCTACAAACGGATGTCTGGACTACGAATAACTATGCCGCCGATTCGGTCTTTTTCTATTTTGAAAAAAGCAATGGTCATCGGGATACTGTGCTGAATTATGCAAACCCGGTTTATAAATTTGATACTGTCGGGAATACATGGAATTTTATCCGTACCCGGGCACACAATTATTGTGGTTGGGGAAATGAGGTTGCCGTAAAATTTTATACCCGTACCCGTCCGGACGTGAAGTTGTTGAGGGATTCTTTGCCGGGTAATGATTCGCTATGCCTGAAGTTTGATTATGACTATTATCTGGGAGGGACATTGCCTGAAAATTACAGTTTGTCTTATAAAGTGAGCAATCCGGCGTATGTGAACGGTGAATACCTCGCAGCGGGTGATAAAGTTGAATTCGAGAACTTTTCCGACGAACAGAAGAAATTGTCGGTAAATCATCAAAAGGTGGCTAAAACCTGGGAAGATCTGGTTATCTCGAATAAGGATATGGGAGGTTGCTATCAGGAATATAAAGATTCGGTATATGTAATCACAGCTCCAGACAATGTCTTATTTCGGGATAGTGTCCGTTATTGTGAAGGATTAAACAAGCTGTCTGTGGAGCAGTTGTTTGATCCGGCAAAAAAGCAATTTAAAAAGGCGGAATGGATATGGAATGCGGTAAACAAAAGCGAAGAGCTGTTTCCTGAATTCACTTATGGCTCTGATGTCGATACTTTGGTGTATAGGTTGTCTAATTCCGTAGGGTGCTATGTAGGCGGAGAATTGTTTTTCAAGCCTAAAACAGCCCCTAAATTAGAATTGCAGCCTACCTATATGGCTTGTCTGCCCGATACGATTCAGGATGTGAGGTTTAATTCGTATGTAAACCAATTCGACGGAGAGCCGAAAGCGGTTTTATCGATTTATCATACAACATTATCGGAGTCCACTTTGTTTTGCCGGGGAGAGAATTGTGAGAAATTGCCTTTAACCCCTTTTACTTCCGATACGTTGAGGTTGATTTATGTGCTGGAAAATGAGTCGGTGGATCAGCCGTTCCACACCGGATGCCGCCTGGAAGATACGGTGGATATTGCATTGTTCCGGTCTGAATTAAAGATCATGAAAAAAGACACTCTTCATTATGACTGGGCAAACTATGATTTCCAGACGATGACTGGGTATATCGATACGGTAAATATTTTAGGGAATACTTTGAGGTGGAGACTGGAGCAGGGAACCGGAACATTTTCTCCCAATGGGACAGACCGTTTGTATGGCGGGAAATATACCACCAGTGTGGACGATCGAAGAAGTGACGAGATCCGGTTTGTTTTATATGGGAAAACACCGTGCGGGCAAGAGCTGAACGATACGTTGGTAGTGGTTGTGGCACATGGTGAGTTGAAAGGGTATGCAGACACGATCTGTTCATCGGAAGAGTATCCGCTTTGGGCGAAAGTAAGCAGTAGTTTTGTCGATGAATCATCATTGACCTGGAAAATATGTTATCCTGACGATCCCTCTAAACAGGGGAGTTTATCCGCTACTGTGGGGAACGATGTGAAATATACGCCCTATCCCGGCTCCGGTAGTTCCGATTCGGTGAGAATTTACGTAGAAGGCACTTTTGCAGAAGCTGCCGGATTTCAGGTGGGGGATACGATTATTTTGAGAGTAAACCCTGCTCCCCGGCTGACCGTGTCGAGCGATACGCTGATTGCCGATCATGGGGAAGTGAAGCTTTATAAGATTAGTGAAGAATGGTTTAAAACAGAGCATACGGGAAACCGGACGATAGCGGCTGTTATGGATTACAATAACGGGGCATTGGTGGAGGATTCCATTTATCGTTTTGATAACCAGATTCCCGCTGACGGGGATAATCGTTATGCCGACGTGATTGTTTTTGTGGACGGATTACCCGGTTGCCCCCAAAGCAGACAGAATTTTACTTTTCTTGATTTTACGGCGGCTGATTTTAGTTTTAAGCGTCCTCTTGAGATGTGTGCGGGGGATGAGGTGGCTTTGGATACGATTTACAATCGGTTGAAGAATTTTGACCGTTATACGTTTGGGCGATGGACCTTGGAAGGAGATGCTCCCCAGGGGACGTTCGACAGTGATTCGTCGCATTACACGGCTCCGCTTTCTTACGGGGACCGTACGCTGAAATTAGAAATATCGAAGGCTTATAAAACTTATAATGGACAGGTTTATTCCGGGGTATTGCCCGTGTTGCATGAGGTGGATGTGATCGTACATCCTGAGCCTGTTCTGGTTTTAAGTCACCGGGAAGATACTTTGTGCCGTACGCAGGATCGATTGGACATTTCCAGGAGCTGGCTGACCGTTTCTCCGGAATTGTACCGGGATTCTCTTTTGCTGAACGGACAGCCGTTTAAAGCCGATACGGAATACCTGACCTCGGTGCAGGCCGGGGAACAGGATCGGGTGTTTTTCTCTGTAAATCAGGGTGGTTGTACGAAATGGAGAGAACAGGTGCAGGACACTTTGTTCCTTTACCGTTTGAGAAATATGGTTACGGGCGATTTTAGGATAGGCCCGGTGTGTGAAGCGGAGCAGCCTGTGCTGGATATTACCGCTCCGTTATATGCTTCGGAAGCGAAAGGTATTCGCTGGGTAGCTTCGGGGGGATCGCTTACTTCAGATTTTCCTCCCAAGTTTGTGCCGGATCTGAACGGATCGGGAGAAGGGGTAATCACTTTATTTGTGAACGCTCCTTATGGTTGTGGGGAAGATTCATTAAGAAAAGATTTTAACATATCCCGAATGCCGGCGGTGGAGTTGGAAGCAGACACTGTTTGCCGGATTCCGGGATTGACGGTGGCCGTGGGGATAACGGCCGTTACTATGGATGGCAGGTCGGGAATCCGGAATGTGGATTGGTTCCGTAAAGGAGAGACGACACTTTTGGGAACGACGGCGGGAACGGCAGTGTTCGATTATACGGTAACCCGTCAGGATTCTGTGGCCGGAGGGATTGAGCTGGTGGCTAAGGTATGGGCGGAAACCCCTTGTGATAGTCGCTTTGTTTACGATACGGTAAAGATTTATTTGCAAAGCAGACCCGAAATACAGCTCAGAAACGATGCGTTGCCTGTGTGTCAGGGAAATTTGATCGACCTTTCCGGGCAAGTCGAGATCGGAGGGGCTTCTGCCGTGCAATGGACGAAACTGCTCACAACAGCGGGAAGCCTTAACGGAGCGGAATATAATCCGGGAGAATATTGGGGAAATGCAGCATTTCAGGTAACGGCATCGGGTAAATATGGTTGCCCCCAGGCAGTGAAAGATATTACCGTTGCCGTAGGGTATGCGCCTCTACCTCAGGGACAGGTGTTGTCTGTGCCTTTATGCCAGTCGGATACCGTGCATTTTAAAGCGACCACCCAGCCGGGAGTTTCTGCGGTTTATGAGTGGAATTTCGGAGATAATACACCGCTCAAACAGGGGAGCGAAATGAAGCATGTTTATGCGAACGACGGAACGTTTCAGGTGGCTCTGACCGGAAAATACGGACAGTGTGAACGTCGGTTTACATGGCCTGTGACTATTAATGGTAAACCTTCAGCCCGTTTTACGCCCGATCCGCAGGTGAGTATCGGGAAACCGGTGGAGTTTGTCAGCGAATCCGTCCCGTCGGATGTGGAATGTAAATGGTATTTTGACAATGGTTCCAGATTGGGAAGTTCTTGCTTTCATACGTTTACCGGAGTGTCCGGCACGCGAAAAGTGTTGTTGGAGGTAACGACCATGCAGGGATGTCAGGACACGGTTTCGCATACCGTTGTCGCTGTGGAAAAACCGCTTGCCGATTTTACCTTGAAAGTAGATTCTTGTGTGGGAACGGTGGAAATAGAGAATCATTCTACCCGAAATTTTGCAACCGTGCAATGGAATTTTGGAAACGGAACTTCGGTTTCGTCCGATTGGGAACCGCAGATGCAGCACTATGCCCGCGTTTATAGAGATACTGTCTATCAGGTTAAATTGAGGCTGGAAAATAGTGCCGGAGTGGATTCTTTGGTTTTACCCGTGAAGATTATTTCAAAATTGAAGGCCGGATTTGAAGTTTTGCCCGCTTCGGGAAATTGTAATAATCTGGAGAAGGAGTTGCATGTACAGGTGCAGGGGCAGGCTGACCAGGTGACTGTGTGGTGGGGTGATGGAGCTTATGAGGCATGGGATGCCGGAGTGGATGTGGGACTTCGGAAGCACCGTTACACGAACGATGCGACCACTGTGAAATATTTTCCAGTGGTGCTGGCTGCGGTGAACGGTTGTGAGCAAGATACGACGCAACCCGTTGCCGTGTCTGTCTATCCGCAAACGGTAAAAGCCAAGGTTGTATTGAACGATAGTTATCAGGACGAATGCTATGGCGCGGAAAGAGGTTTTGAAAATAAATCGTTCGGTTTTATCCCGGCGGGTTATCGGTGTGAATGGGTATTTGAACATGCGGGAGATATTGTTACGGATAATCGTCCTCAGGTAACTCATGTTTTCGAAAAACCGGGATTATATCAGGTGAAACTGAAAGTATATGATAATTGTAATGAAGATATAGATAGTGTGTCTGTCCGGGTACACGGGAATGACAGTCTGGATTTTGAGGTGGAGAAAGGAATTTATTGTTCCGGGCGGGAAGTGAAGATGGCTTTTGTACAAAAAGGCGATATGCCTTTTGGCGATTTCCGTTGGGAATTTTCAAACGGTACTACCCAAAGTGGTAAAGAAGTACTTGTTTCTTTTGCGGAAGCCGGGACGCAAACCGTTAAACTGACGGCAACGGCGGACGGTTGCCCGTCGGCCACGATGCCCCGGACAATCCTTGTTGAAAAAAGCCCGGAACCTTTGGTGGTGAAACCTGAAATTTTAAGTGGTTGCCAGCCTTTTGAGGTGGAATTCGAAGGGAAAAATGCAACGGGAGAAGAGGCCCGGATAATGTGGGATTTTAAAGATAATGCTTTTTCTGACCGTCCAAAGGTGACAAAGATTTTTGAAGCAGTCGGGACATATCCCGTGACGTTCCGTCTGACAACGGCTGCCGGATGTAGCGATTCAGCAATTATTCCGGTGCAGGTATTGCCTACTCCTCAGGCCGATCTGAAAGTTCGCAAAGACCTGTTCTGTACGGAAAACGGAACGTTCCAGGTGAGTTGCCTCAATATCAGTCCTGAAAAAGAAGCCAGCGCGTTTGAGTGGAAACGGGGAAATGAGGTGGTTTCTATACAGTCGGATTCTGTGCGTCTGTCTGTAAACCAGGAGTTCGGAGATATTGAGATCATATTGAAAGCCACGCACAGGCTTTCCGGCTGTATAGCAGAGAAAAGGGATACGATTGTGTCGGCACCTCAGGTAAAAGCCGTGTTGTCATTGGACATGCAAAGTATATGCGAGGGAGTTCCCGTGCAGTTTACAGACAATTCTTCTCATAGTGATCGTGTGGAATTGGATTTTGGAGATGGCATGATCACCAACGAAAGCAATGTTGCTTATACTTATGAAAAAGCAGGCGATTATCTGGTGACCCTGAAAGCAACTAACCGTCAGGGCTGTGCGGACTCATGGGAAGGGATGGTGAGAGTTCATCCCGTGCCGGACGCAAATTTCGGATGGACTAACGATTATTCGGTAACCGGGTTGCCGGAAGGATTGAATGTGCCGGAGAAAGCAAACGGTGGAATAAAGTTTACGAATCTTTCTTATTTGCCCGGTTCGGACGATACATTAAAATATCGTTGGGATTTTGGTGATGGCTCTGCAATAGGTATAGAAAAATCGCCGAGACATCTTTATCCCAATAATGGGAGTTATACGGTGACCCTGTATGCCAGCAGTAAAGCGGGTTGCCGGGACAGTGTGTCGGATGTGGTGTTTATTTCTGCAGTCAAGGGACTTTATATTCCTACGGCTTTCGCTCCTGCTGTGGCCGATGAAGGGGTAAACCGTTTTCTGCCGAAAGGAATCGGGTTGTATGAATATAAGATCAGGGTATATGATAATTGGGGAACTTGTGTGTGGTCATCGGATAAATTAACGGACGGACAGCCTGCCGATTGGTGGGATGGAACTTTTAACGGAACTCCTATGCAGGGCGGGTTATATAAATGGAAAGTGACGGCTTTGTTTAAAGACGGTACGGTGTGGGAAGACGGGGATCATTCGGGCTGGGTGCTGTTGATCCGGTAAGGAGGAAGAAGGTGCGGATAGGTATGGTTTGAAATATTTATTTTTAGGATTTTATAATGAAAAAGTGGTGCATTAGTTTCATTTTGTTGTTGAGTGGTTTTGTCGGTAATGCTCAGAATGAACTGTTTTCCAGACAGTATTTTCTGAATAACTTCTTGGTGAATCCTGCTGTGGGAGGTGTGAACGATTATATGGATGCCCGTTTGTCGTATAGCAGGCAGTGGACAGCGATTGAAAACTCACCGAGTTCCTTGCTGTTTACCTTTAATACGAATTTGGCAAAGGAAAAAGACCAGGTGTTGCGCTATTCTTACGCAGACCGGAAGTATAAAATAGGAAAGGGCGGAATTAGCCATAATTACCGCCGGATTAAACATGGTGTGGGTTTTAAGGCCACTTACGATAAAGTGAACGTATTTTCTTATACGGATCTTGCTTTAAGCTATGCCTGCCATGTGCCTTTGAATCCTTATCTTACCCTGTCGGCAGGAGTCGGTGCCGGAGTCTCTTTATCGTCGTTGCGGTTAGACGACCAGTATGTAGGCGATATGAACGACCCGCTTTTCCAGACCGGAAAAAGGAATGAGGTCACTCCATTGGTGGAAGCCGGATTATGGTTGTATTCTATGGGGCCCTATGTCGGAGCCTCTCTTTCACGCTATATGAAGGATCCTTATGACGAAGACGGGAAAACCCGTTACACCAATATTTATGCTACGGCGGGTTGGCAAATCTATTTCAGTGATTTTTCTTTTATACCGTCGGTGATGTACCGGAATAACGGGTACACCGGGAAAGGCCTCGATATAAATGCCATGTTGTGGTATGCAGATGTTGTGTGGGTGGGAGCTTCCCTGCGTAGTCTGGAAAATCCTTCGGTGCATATCGGGGTGTTGGTGAAGAACACATTTGAATTGAACTATTCTTATGATATAAATAAAAGGCATTGGGGGGCTTCCCATGAGGTGGGAATTGCATACCGGATATGGAGACGTGCAGACGACTGTAAGAATAGGTGGTATTTCAGATAAGGCTGTTTAATCGTAAAATTAGGAGGAAAAGGCAATGAAGCGTGTGCTATTTTTATTTTGTTTATTGTTTTTGACCACGGCATTATCGGCGCAGAAGGTGCTGTATGTATCGTCTAACGGTTCGGATACCTGGACCGGAAGCCGGACACAGCCATTCCAGACGGTTCATAAGGCATTGGAACAGTCCGGAGTGACAGAGGTGCGGGTGGCCGTGGGAAATTATAAAATATCGATTCACGAAAAGGGGGAAATCTATGTTCCTGCCGGAGTTGTGGTAAAAGGTGGATATAAGGAAAAAGCACCGCATGAAGTGCAGGATGCTTTGGTAGAAAACCGCGGTGTGGTTGCAGGACAGTCTGTTTTTCAGGGAGATTCTACTTGCCGGATTTTTGAAGTGGCGGGAGGATTGGAGCAGGTTACGGTAACGGGGGGGCGTGCAGAAGGAGGAAATGGTGGAGGTGTGTTTGTGAAAAGCGGCGGAGTGGTGAAAAACTGTATAATTTGGGGAAACCAAGCTGCCGGAAAGGCTCCGAAGGTAGGCGATTTACTGATGAAAAACGGCGATTGCATGGATGTTTCTTTATTTACTTATGAGCAGAAAGACGATGTGGAAGGAGTTGTTTTTTGGGTAAATCCGCAGCGGGATGCCCCCAAAGGAGAAAGAGGGAGAGCGGTAGGAATTAAAACTGTTTCCGGCTTTTGGCTCAAACCGCCAGGTTATTTCGGAACTTCTCTTGTAGAAGTTAACGTCTCCTTTCCTGATTTTATGCCTTATGTTTCATCGCCGGCATCTGCTTTGACCGATGTGGACGGAGATATTAATACCACAAAAATTTTAGCGGCTTCGGCTGATTTTGAATATCCGCTGGCGAAGACTTGCCGGGATTTGGGTAGCGACTGGTATTTACCGGCTATCGGAGAGGTTATGTATATCATGGCGGAGTGGAGTGTGGTGGATGATACGTTTGGGATTTTATGGGATAAGATACAAGTGGGATGTGGCGGAAGCAGAACATTTATGCAGAATTATTTCGGTTGTTCGTCTACCGATGCCGTTTTGTCCTGGAAAGAGACAAGTGTTCTTTTACATACAAAGACCGCTAATATCGTTTCGTCTTCATGTGTTACAAAATCGGAGGTATGGAGGTTAGGATCGTTTACGAATGCCTCCGTTTTGGAAATTTGGTCGTTATATGACAAATTGGGAAAAAAATATAGATTTACTACAGTACAATCTTTTTCAGTTCGTAAATTTTAATTTTTATACAAAAACAGATGAAATATTCGATCATATATCTATTGCTAATTCTAATGATGCCGAACGCTGTCTTTCCCCAGGGACAGGGTGGGGGTGTTTATATTGAAGATAACGGAAGTTGTATCGGTTCGGTGATTTATGGGAATCAGGCTAAAGAAGGATTTGGGGTGGCCGGAGGAAATGGGCTTTTACTGAATTCAACGGTGATCAGTAATGAAGAACTGAAACAAGACACCAGCAAGGTAGTTCCGGGGGATATTTATTGTGCCAATGGAGAGATCGTAGATACTGTCACTTATAAAAAACGGAGCGTGAAGGATGCGATAGGGATTGTGTATTGGGTTTCCGGCGATCCGAAGGCTATTTATCCCAAAGGGGCCGTTGTGGCCTTAGAAGAAACACAGGGGAGTTGGGGATTGTCAGGACAATTCAGTATATCGGCGGGATGGGAAACGGATCGTCCAGCCCATTTTCATTTGAAGGATACGGCTTGTTATGGAAACACTCAAAAATTATATGATGAAGCTATAAAAAGCCTGAGCAATCAGAATGCTTACAAGGCGGGATATTATTGTTATACCTATCAGGCATCTAAGCAGGTGGCCGAAAATCCGGTCAAATGGTGTTTGCCGGTTTATATGTATTTGAGACGGTTGTTTTGTGCGTTGCCGAGTGTGGAGGCTACTTTGAGGTGTTTACAGCAGGTGCATCAGGGAGAAAGTGATTTTAAGATCGATTTTTTTTCCGATAAGCAGGTAAATTATTGCTGGTATTGGAGTAGTGACGACGGTACGGACGGTATTCTTGCCGATCATGTGTGGATGGTTAATTTCGTGACAGGATCTAATGGGGAGATGTCAAGCGGAGTGTCGTTGAAAGAGAAAACGGATAACAATATCCGTCCGATGTTTTTATATTAAAGATATGAAATATCTCTTAGGTTTAATCGGATTGCTTGTGGTGCTGAGTGTAGAGGCTCAGACGGTACGTTATGTCGTGCCGGGAGGCAAGGGGGATAAAGGAGGGAGTTCCTGGACGAATGCGATGGCGGACGTAAAAGCGGCTTTAGAGGTTGCCGGGGTGACCGAGGTGCGGGTGAAATGGGGGACGTACTCTTTACGGGAAGAATTGTCCGTGCCCGCTGGTGTGGTGTTGAGTGGCGGTTGGGATGAAGACGGGGAGCGTAAGGTGGGAGGAACCGAAGCTACGATATTAAAGGCGGTGAACTCAATCCGGGTGGTTACGGTGGCAGGGATTCTCGACGGATTTACCGTTATGGGGGGACTTGTTGCCGGAAAGGACGGAGGGGGGATATATGTGAAGTCATCGGGAGAAGTGCGCAATTGTATTGTGAAACAGAATATGGCGGTGGAATACTATCCCAAAGTGGGGGATGCGTACTGTACGGACGGTAGTTTCCTGTCGAGAGAAAATATAAACGATGGGAATAGGGCTGGAATCCGGGGGATCGTTTTTTGGGTGAATCCCGATCCGGAAGCGGCTGCCGGAAACCGGGGATGGGTAATGGCATTGGAAGGGGAGATTTCGGAATGGGCGAAAGCCGGTAGCCGTGAAGCAGATGAGTGTGTTACGGGAGTTGCTTTTGTTTCTATGGAGAGTGCTCTTGCAGATACGTCGGGCTATGCTCATACGGAAGCCATAAAGAATAGCAGTAGTTTTAATCCGGACAACTGTGATGCAGCCCGGTATTGCTGGACTTTCCGTGCGGATAAAGGAGAAAGTTGGTATTTGCCTGCCGTGGGGCAATTACGGGTTTTATTCGATGTCTGGAGAGAAGTGGTGGAAACTTATTGGATTATCGATACGGAAGCTAAATTAAAGGGGTGGTATTTGCCGGATTATGATATAGAATACCTGAGTTCATCGGAAGAGGGAACACGATCAAACAATGTTTGGACGTTTGGTATGTCCATGTATGGCGGCGACTCCGGTGTGTTGGGGTTTTCTAAAAAGAACCAATCCGGCGTAATGACATCGACAAGGGTGGCTTTACCTGTTACATCATTTTAATAGAATGAATATATGAAATTGATATATATAGTCATATTGCCTTTGCTGGTGCTGTTTTCCCGGCATGGTTTTTCTCAAAACGGAGGAGGAATTTATGCGGAAAATGGGGCAAAAGTGATTGGATGTGTGGTGGCTGAGAACCGTGCTGCCGGAAATGGATTCGGTGTTTGTGGCGGAGATGTTGAGCTATTGAATTGTACGGTCGGGAATAATATTGCTGCAGAAAAATTGACCAAAGATATAGATGTGGGTTATATTTTTTGTGAAGACAACAAGATTGTAAGTAGAGAAATATATGAGTCAGAGGGACGGACGGATGCCGTGGGGGTGGTGTTTTGGGTGAATAGTGACCGTTACGCGAAGGCTGTTCGTGCTTATGTGGTTGCTTTAAAGCAGGCAAAGAAAATCAGAGGAGAATTTTTTGTGAGTAGCGGAGTTGATGTTGCCGTGTTTGATACGGCTTGTTACACCGAAACCATGGCTTTAGCCGCAGTGAGCGAGGCGGCGATATATTGCCAGGGATATATGGCAGGCACCGTGCTGGAAAAGCGTTGGTTAATGCCTGCCGGGTTTCAGTTGTCCTGCCTTTTTACGACACATCGCCTGGTGGAAAAAACGTTGGATTTTTTGGAAAGTAAAGGAGTGGATATAGATCATTTTGAAGAAGAGATTTATTGGAGTTGTTCCGAAACCTATAAGGATTTTTGGGGAGTTCATTTTATTTCCAGTGTTGACAACGGAAAACCTTCGGGGGTATGCCTTGGCAGGCCGGGAGATGAACAGCATTGGGTACGTCCTATTTTAATTTATGGAATGTGAATAAAGTATATAGAGCTATGATAAAGAGATGTTATTTCGTTGTGGTTTATTGTGTGTTGGTGTTGTGGGCTTCTGTGGCTTCTGCACAGACGGTGAAGGAGGAAGGGGCGGCCGTGAAATTGGGATCGGGAGCGACAATAAAAAACACGATCGTTTGGGGAAATAAAGGAAAACAACTGGAGGGTGGAAAAACTCCTGTGAATTGTCATATTCAGGGGGTTAACGGAGTAAAAAGTCCTTTGTTCCAGGATTCAACAAAGTCGGATTTCCGGTTGGGGAAAAATTCTCCCTGTATCGATATGGGGGCGGATGCCACTGAGTTTGCCGATCCGGCCGCTGTGGATTTGTGGGGGAATAAACGGGTGAATAATCAAATCGACATCGGGGCCAATGAGTATAGGACTTATCAGATTAATTTCATTAAAGATCCTCAGATTGGGATTATTCAGGATATTGCCGGGGTTACTTATGATTCGGCAAAGGTAGAACCGGGCGAGAAGTATTTATTTAAGCCCGATTATGGTAAGATTGCCGGGATTACGGCGGATATGGTCGTTGTTCAGAAGCTGGAAGGAGGAGAAGAACTTACGGCAGATGCCGACGGTGTGTACACGCTACCGGCGGTGAACAGCGACATTACAATCAAGATCACTCTGACCCCGCCTATTGTGGTGACTGTGGAAGAGGCTTTATTCGGCACATTGACGGTTACCCGCCAAAGTAATGGGCAAAAAGTTCCGGACTTATCCGGGAAGAATAGTATTACCGTAGATAAAAATGAATATATCCGCTTAGATACGGTTTCTACTCCGGGATATTATTGTGATGCTGTTTTCATGCGATTGAAAGAACCTGTCGGCTCTCCGGAAGTTTCTGTCAGGGACAAAGTGGGAAAAGACAATGGGATTCAGGTGACGGAAAGTATTTTTTGCAGAGCTGAATTTAAACCCCTGTCTTATCCTGTGAAGTTGAGGGTGAACGATCCGAATATGGGGCAGTTGACTGTGGTGAACAATAAAGATGCGGAAACCTATACATTGCCTGCCGGAAGTGCAAATTATCAGAAATCGGTGGAATATGGTGCAGATAAGACCTTCGGTATAACAATCGCCAACAATCCGGGGTATGGGATAAAATCGGTTAAGATATACGATGCAGACGGAGTTTCGAATCCCAGGGATATTACCGCTGCTGTAAACCGGGTTGCGGATATGCGTGTCGGAGGGTTGGTTATCGATGTTGTCTTCGAGCCTGCCCGATATACGGTGTCCTGGAATTGTAGCAACGGGGATTTAAATGTGACTCCGGGGACTGAAACGAATATGCCCGGTGGGGGTAAGAAGGTCGAGGTTGCCTACGGTACGGTGATTACTGTGCAACCGTTGGCCAATGTGGGGTATGAATATGTGCTCAATTCGTTAAAAGTACAGCTTAGCGATGGAACTCAGCAGGTGTTGCCGGATGCTACAAAACAGTGGACAGTTGTGGGTAATATTACCCTTTCCGCACAATTCTCGAGTTTGAAACCTTTGGTGACAATCCAGATCGACGAGCCGGGTGGCTCTAACAACGGGGTGACCACTAATCCGGTGCTGGGAGCCGACAACCGGGTGGATTACGGGGCTTCGCTGACTTTGGAACCTGCGGCAAAACCCGGTTACCATTGTTCTGAGATTTGGGTTGATGGAGTGAAACAGGTGAGTCATAGTTCTGTCGGCTTACCGTCGATAGAACAGGATGTGACGGTGAAATTTGTGTTTGTTCCGGATGAGTTTGCTATAACTTATACGAATTTAACTCCCGCCTTCGGCACTTTGCTCCTGGAAAGGCAGCAGTATGGAGCTGCCGTTTGGAATACATACACCAGCAGTCCCGGAAAGGCGGATTATTTGGATAAGGTCAGGGTTACAGCAACTCCTGTAAATGTCCATTATTTATTGGATAAGTTGACTTTGACTTCTATTTCTGCCGGACAAATGGTTATTTTTTCAGGAAGGGAGCAGGAGGTTAGAGAAAATTTGGCTGTGGAAGCTACTTTTAAACCGAAAGAATACAGTGTTTCTATAAGAAAGACTTCAGGAAATACGGACAAAGGGACTATCAGTTTAAAGGATAAAGCTACGGGGAAAAAACTGTGTGAATTGCCTTCAGGCAGCACGTCTTCTGTGGTGAACATTCCTTATGGTACAGAGGTCTTGATAGAATGGTCGTGTTCTCAGGGATATGGGATGAAGACTGTAAATAAGACTGTTGGGGGAATAACCGAATCTGTACTGGCTTCCCGTATATTTACTGTGGAAGGGGATACGGAAGTCGTATTTGAAATTTATCAATCGAGCAATTTCTATTCGGTAAATTGGAAAATTGATCAACCGGGGGGCAGTGTCGGGAACGAATTGAAAGTTTACGAGAATACAGAAGGAGATATTGCCTTAGGAGCAACACGGGAGGAGGGTACTCCGCTACAAATTGAAACCGCGACGGCATCGGGCGACACTTTAATATCACTGACGGATCAGTTTGGAAATGCCGTGTCTACGGGGTATCGTTTAAATCAGAATCTGGAAGTGACTGCAAAATTTGTCAGGAAATGTACGGTTAAGATTTCTAATCCGGGAGGCGCAACGGTGGTGGTGAGCAAAGACGGCGTAAGGCTTGCGGATGGAGCTCTTGTTCCGGCAGGATCTGTTTTGCAATGTGCAATCACGGCGGATAATAGTTCGGTAGGATGTAAGTCGCTTACAGTGAATAGTGTTGCATGTTGGACAGGAACCATTACAGTAACAACTCCTCCGCCTTCTACTTCCGGGAATGTTGGTTATACGATTCCGGAAGCACATACGGGAGGAGAGATTTGGTTTAGCGGAACGGCGGATACGTATTATCGTGTGAAATATACTGCTGCGAATTTCGGTTCGTTTACCGTGGAAGAAACAGGATCTCTTGTCGGAACTCTTGTCCCGGGGCGTGAATATTGGTTTCCTGAAAATGGGACGATTTTGGAATTGAAGGCACAGGAAACGGTGCCGGGATATGTATTTAATGCAGATAGGAAGGTTGTAAATCAGGCAATCCTTCCTAATCAAGATATTATTCTGAATGGGAATAACGGAGTTTATTCGCTTTTGATGTTGCTGGATAAGGATATGGACCTGGTTACCACGTTTGAAATACGTAGTTATAACGTGAATCTGAACATCCCGTTGCCTCCCGGCAAAACATTGGCAGAAGTGGGAAGTGTGAGTTTAACCGGAGGTGTGGCTGTGTTGAACGATGCCGGAAATACGAAAGTAAATTATAATGGAGTTCTGACCTTGAATGTCAGTTCTAATGCCGGGTATGCCGTTCGTATAAAGGATGGGGGAAATATCAAGCAATCGGGCCTTGTCGGTACCTATGTTTACAATACGCTTCCGGCAAAGGCGGATGTTGCTCTCGAGGTGGAATTTATTCCTTTATATCAGGTGAATTACGGGACGGATGTGGCCAAAGTGTGCCGCACGGACGGAACGGTCGTTGCCAATGGAGGTTGGGCTTATGCGGGAGAGACATTAAAGGCTTATTCCGTTACTCCGTCGGAAAAAGGGAAAGAGTGTAAGGAAGTGTCGGTAAACGATGCTACATCGGGTAATCCTTACGGATCATCGACAACAACTCTCGCCGACGGCACGATCGAATACGAATTTCACATGCCGGGGGCGAATGTCCGGGTAGGTGCGCGTTTCGATTGGATAAATTATGATCTTACCCTTTCTCTGAACGCTCCTGTTAATGCCGGAGTGTTAAGCGTTGTGAAAGTCGTTGGCGGAATAGGTATTCCTGTTTCCGGAGGTTCCGGAGTGCTATCGTATGGGGATATGCTGAAAGTTGCCGTTGCTTTGCAGCCGGTGGCTGTCGGATCACCGGATACGTGGTATGAAGTGAGTTCCTGTTCGGCTCTGATGGGTGGAAACAATATTGCCCTGACCCCTTCGGTATCGGGTTTGAATTATGAGTATACATTTACGGTTCCTGTTTCCGACGATGTAGATATAACTTCTGTCCTTGTCCGGAAAATGCAGAATCTGATCGTTAGGGTCACTCCGGTAAACTCCGGATTTAATGTGAAGGTACAGGTTGATGGCGGAACTCCCGTGGAATACGCTTCTTTCCAATCGATCCGCGTGCCGGTTGGCGCAACGGTAGAGGCTTGGGCACAGGTAACGGCCGCTGCCCCGGAAGGGTATGAATTGAGTTCTTTCCCCGGGACGGGAGAAAAGGAAACGCATGTTTTGAAAACGGTTCCTTTGACAACCGATTTGTATTTGTCGGCCGTGTTCTCGCTGAAAGAGTTTCCTTTGAACGTCAAGGTGGTACCGGATAATGGAGGCCGGATTTCTCTTCAGGATAATGCAGGTAATTATTATGCGAAGGGGAAATATAAGGTTGAGTACGGTACGGTATTGAGTGGGATAACTGCTTCGCCGGAAAATGATTATTTCCGGTTGACCGGAATTACCGGATTTATGGGAGGAACGGACCGTTTTATCGGACAGACGTCTCCTTACCAGATCGATAAGGTGGTGGATTCTGTTGGGATAGAGGCCCGGTTTGAGAAGTTGTATAAAGTGGTAAAGAATTCGAATTTGTATGGGACGATGGAGGTGTTTGAAGCGGGTTCGCTCGTGAATGCGGAAGATAAGTTTTATCCTGCGGGATCCTCGTTTACCGTGGTTTTGACTCCAGACGACGAAAGTTATCAATGCTCTTCTGCACAGATATTGTTACCGGGATCGGGCTCTTCTGCCGTTTCTTTGGTTATCGACGATAAAGGGAAAGCGTCTTATTCGATCCCTGCCGGATTAGTGGCCACGGATTTGGTGTTTATCGCTCATTTTGAAAAGAAAAAGTATAAGGTGACTTTAGACAGAACACCGGACGCAGGTGGTATGGCGGAACTTTGGGTGGGTGATAAGGCCACAGGGACTTTATTGGCAAGTTTGGCGAAAGACGATTCCGGCACCCCGCTCACGGTGGACGATGTGGAACACGGAACTGTTATAGATTTTTATACGGAAGCGGATTTTCCCAATTATGATGTTGTTGTAAAATCCGTAGGAGCAAATGCGTATACGGTACCCGTGACTATTGTCAGCGATACTACTTTCACGGTGAAATTCGGGAAACGCTATCAGGTAAATATCATCGATCCGGGGAATATCCATGTTTACCGTGAAAACGGGGTTGAAGTGGTTTCCGGGGAATTAGTCCCGGAAGGTATGGTTTTGCGGGTTAAAGCCCAGAAAACCGGACACAATTATACCAGATTATCGGTATTTAAAGCGGACGATAACACGGAATATCGTGCCTGGAACAATGCGGATGCCGATGGCGTGATAGAAGAGGATTTTGTGATGCCGGCTTATGATGTGAAGATCGATGGGGTGAATGAACCTAAAAAATATACTGTATCTATTGTTCAGCCCGCTCCGGTTGGCTATACTTCGCTGACCGTGGAAACTGTTCCGTTGTCCGGAACGGGGATTGGGATCAATGATGGCGATAAAGTGGAGTATCTCACTTCGTTGAGGGCTACTTTAATTCCTCACGCATGGTATGATGCGGGTACCATATCGGCAACTGTCGGTGGAATCGCCCGGGGAACAACGGAGGTTGGAGGAACATTTAAGATTGATGGCATAGATGGGGATGTGGTTATTACTGCTACTGTTGTCAGAAAGCAAAAGCTGGTATCTATTCATTTGGATTCGGAACTTAACGGAACAGGAAATGTGGTGTCGGTGACAACGGAGGATGGAACGGAACATACTTTCGCTGCGGACGGTAGCTTGCTGGTGGATGTGGGAGCTCCTTTGGTTATCCGGACGTTGCCTGCCGTTGGGTATAAGGCTGTGGCCTTAGAGCCTGTGCCGGGAATGCCGGTCACAACCGAACCGATAGCCCTGGCAATAGCGAATATGCCGGATTACGACATGACCATCACTGCCCGTTTTGCCATAAAGACTTATCCGGTTTATTTCACTTCGAATGCCGGAGGTGCTATCGTTGTGAAGACATTATTCAATGGTGTTACCGGACAATTGGTAAATTCAGGGGATGAAGTGAAGCATTTTACTCAATTGACAATTTCGGCTTTGCCTGCCGGGGATAATTACCGTTTGAAAGAAGGAGGCCTGGTAACGGAAATGGGAGGTTTGGCAGTTCCCGATCCGACAACAATCGCTTCTGTATCGGATGTTGTAAATATTCAGGCGGAATTTGAAAAACTGTATCGGGTTGAATTGATTGCGCCGGAAGCGGAGAAGGGAGAATTGAGTGTGACTTGTGCCGATACTAATGCCGTAGGGCATTGGTATCCGGCGGGAACAGCTCTTCAGGTTACGGCAGAGCCCAAGGAAGGATATGAGCTGGTTTCGGTGGAGGTGAATGGCAGTGGTCTGACTGGAATCCCGGCGGAAGGTGGAAATATAATTTATACTGTTCCCAATAATACGGCGGTCGATGTTTTGGAATTTAAGGCTAATTATGCTTTGAAGAAATATAAGGTAACTTTAATTGCTTCAGGTAAGGGGGTAATGACGGTGTCCGGCTGGCCGGGAGGCATCCAAAACATTGTGAATACCAGCGTAACCAGTAGCAGTATCACTCATTTTACGGAATTGAATATTTCTGCGCTTCCCGACGGGAAGAGTTACCTGATTTCTAAATTTGTGATTTATTTACCGGATGGAAGCCAGAAGGTGGTGACGGGTGCGGATACTACAATTACGATAACCGGGAATACGAATATTGAAGTTGTATTTAAAAAGTATTATTGGATTGTTTACGATGAGCCGGAACACGGGCAATTAATTGTGCAGGAGAACGGAAATCCTGTTGCTTCCGGTGCGCGCTATCCGGGTTTGACCACCCTGACGGTCGGCACGCTCCCGGCAGAAGGATACGAAGTTGAGACGCTTACGGCCAATGATGCGGAAATATTGCATAATTCCGTGATGCTGCCTTTGCAGGATGCTGTTTACGACACGCTTTATCTGGAAGCGAAGTTTAAAATAAAAACTCATACTTTAACCGTGATACAGCCGAAAGAGGGCAAGATAAGTGTAGAGAAACTGGAAGCGAACGGGGTGTGGGTTACGCTGGATGTTACCCAGCCTGTGGTGCTGGATTACTGGACTCAGGTGCGTATGCAGGTAAGCGTAAATGAGGTTGAATATAATGAATTTAAGGAATTGACGGTGAACGGCACTGCACATCCAGTGGGAAATCCCTGGGTGATCAAGGGAGATTGTCAGGTGGAAGCTCTGATTACCCCCCGTTTGTTTACCGTGAATTATGAGCATCCTTCCCACGGGCGTTTACAGGTGGTGACGAGTGAAGGAGTGGAAGTTATTAACGGTGGGCAGGTTCCTTATCAGACACGACTGATTATTAATGCTATACAGAACGATCCGGAAGGGTATCAGGTCACGGAAATCGATGTCAACGGAGAAGATATTGATAACGGGGCTACCTGGGTGGTGACCGGAAATGTGAGGATAAAGGCTTCGATTGCGATTAATCGCTGGGAGGTGGCTACCTCTGTTACAGGCCAGGGAGAATTGCCCTTGTTATACCGGGATCAAAGTTTTGTACAAACTCCCGTGGATTCGGTTGAGCATTATCAGGTGCTGAAAATCTCTTCCCGTCCGGCAGAGGGATGGCAGCTTTATACATTGGATGTATTTGGTGCGGAAATGAGGACGGACAGTACGTTTACGGTGACACAGGACATTCAGGTGAATGCCGTTTTCCGTAAGAAAGAACCTTATTTATTCCCGGTGGTCTTTACCCCGAACGGGGATGGCTATAACGATGCCTGGATTGTATCGGGATTGTGGCAATCGCCTGACAATACATTGGAAATTTACGACCGTCAGCAACGGAGGGTTTACAAATCGTCCCCCTATATGAACGAGTGGGAAGGAACCACGGACAGTGGAAAAGTTTTGCCGGCGGGTACTTATGTATATAAATTTACAACCGCCACAGGAGAAGAGGTTATGGGGGTGGTGTCTATTATGAGGAAGTAAGATGAAACGAATCGTATTGGCTATATTATTA
>UQJP01000019.1 GCA_900541415.1 uncultured Odoribacter sp.
CCTTGAGGTTATGTTTTTATGCTGCATCCGCAGGCCTCTTACAAAAATTTTTTACTGGAAGCCGATGCCCGTTTTTATAGCACGGCTTACGGAGGTTTTATGCTAAAATACGGCTGGATCGGATACCGATTTTCTGAAAAAAATCATCTGGAATTCGGGCTCACGCGGGTTCCTTTCGGCATCCAGCCTTCCGGAGGAAATAATTTCTTTCTTCAAATTTCTTATTATGTCGGATTGGAGGACGATTCGGATATGGGAGTGAAGTTTATTCACAAAGGAGAAAAATGGGAATATACCTTAGCTTTTTTCAAAAATGCGGATGAATTGCTATTCGGAGCTAAAACGGAGGTTTCCGACGATCGTTACGGATACGACGTAGCAGGACGTAATAAAGAAATCAATCAGGGGAATGCACAGCTTTTCTATAATTTCGGCAGGAATGTCCGCCAGCGGACAGGTGTTTCCGCGGAATTCGGGCAGCTTTACAATCTCGACACCCGTGATAACGGCACACACTTCGCTTTTGCCGCACACTATGAATTGTATTGGAAATCTCTAAGCCTCAAGGCACAGGTTTCCACTTATGCCCTCTATCCTAAAAATGCTCCGGGAGAAGACCGGACACTGGTAACCATGACGGCCTACGGAGCCCCTTATCTGGTGGCGGCTAAAGGTAATATTTACACGTTCAGCCCTTCCTATACGTTCCATACCGATAAAAAATGGCTGCAAAGCATACAGGTTTATAATGATTTTGGTATATTGCAAAAGTGGGCTAAACAGTTCCGAAACAGTTATCAAAATGTTTCGGGTTGTATGCTTACGATGGGGCCTGTATGCACCTATATCGATTATGCTTTAGGAAAACATCAGGCGTGGCTGGGGCCTGACTGGGACGCTTTCGGGCCGGGAACCGGCAGTAATTCCTGGCATGCCCGCTTCAATGTGAACGTAGGGTATTATTTTTAAATTTCTTCTTATGCTAAAAGAACTTTTTTCCTTATACACCGAACGATGGCCTTTTTTCCTATCGCTCACATTGCAACATCTGGAAATCTCTCTGATCGCCATCGTATGTGCAGCAATCATAGGTATGGGATTGGGAATCTTAAGCAGTCACTACCGCCACAGCTCACCTTTCGTGCTCGGATTGACTAATTTCATTTATACGATTCCTTCCATTGCCTTATTCGGTTTTCTCATTCCATTTTCCGGTATCGGCAACACAACGGCAATTATCGCACTCACGGTATACGCCCTGTTGCCTATGGTGCGTAACACTCACACCGGAATCATAGGGATCGACAATGAAATTATTGAGGCTGCGCGGGGTATGGGAAGTACCCCTTTCCAAATTTTATACAAAATTCAGCTTCCTCTGGCTTTTCCGGTGATTCTCACCGGACTGCGGAATATGGTTGTCATGACGATAGCCCTGGCAGGTATCGCCGCCTTTATCGGGGCAGGTGGGTTAGGAGTGGCCATATACCGGGGCATCACCACCAATAATAGCGCCATGACCGTAGCCGGGAGTTTGTTGATCGCCCTGCTTGCTTTAATTGCTGACGGCTTGTTGAGCCGATATGAAAAACACATTAAAAAGAAACGTAAATTAATATGATCATCTCTATGAAAACGATATATCATTTCCTTATCATTCTATCGGTAGGGGTATTGCTTTCCGCCTGTCAGGAACGGGGAAAAACAATCCGTATTGCCACCAAACCCATGACCGAACAATTCATTTTGGGAGAAATGCTCGGCTTATTGATTCAGGATAACACCGATTTAAAGGTCGAAATCACCAAAGGGATAGGCGGCGGCACAAGCAATATACATCCTGCACTGGTAAAGGGAGAGTTCGACCTCTATCCGGAATATACGGGCACAGGGTGGCTGGTTGTTCTGAAAAAAGATTCTATTCTTCCTCCGGAAGAGTTATATAAAGAATTGTCCGATAATTACGAACAACTCTATCATTTAAAGTGGATCGCTCCTTATGGGTTTAATAACGCTTACAGCCTGGCGGTACGTAACGACAATGCTTCGCGCTACGGATTAAAAACCTATTCCGACCTGACACGCCATCCTGAGCAGTTTGTTTTCGGGGCAGAATACGACTTTTTCGAAATACACGACGGCTACCAGTCTTTGTGTAATTTCTACGGGTTGAAATTCAAGAAAACCAGAGATATGGACATCGGGTTGAAATATGAAGCGATTAAATCGGGTAAGATCGATGTGATGAATATATTCACCACCGACGGACAACTCAGCGGCTCGGATTTAACGGTACTGGAAGACGATAAACATTTTTTCCCATCGTATTACTGCGCCACCGTTGTCCGGGAAGAAACCCTGAAGGCACACCCGGAACTGGAAGCTGTGCTTTGGAAGATGCATAACCTGTTAACCGACCGCGAAATGGCCGACCTAAATTATCAGGTAGACATTGCCGGACGCCCGGAACGCGAAGTCGCTGCCGATTTTCTGAAACGTAAAGGATTATTACACCATGAGCAATGACACAATCATCCGATTCGAACATATCAGTAAAACATACGGGGAAAACCATATTTTACAGGATTTTAATTTAGACATCCGGAAAGGAGAGTTCCTCACCGTTATAGGTAGTTCCGGCAGCGGAAAAACCACCATGCTGAAACTGATCAACGGGCTATCCGTGCCGACAGCCGGAAGGATACTTATCGACGGCAAAGATATTGCCCAGGAAGATCAAACCCTGCTTCGCCGGAATATCGGCTATGTCATTCAAGGCATCGGGCTATTCCCACATATGACAGTAAAAGCCAACATTGCCTATGTACCCAACCTGCTAAACCGAAGGGATAAGGAGCGTACCCGGCGGGCAGTGGAAAGGCTGATCCGGGTGGTCGGCCTGGAAACCGAAATGCTCGACCGTTACCCTTCCGAGCTTTCAGGAGGTCAACGCCAACGGGTAGGCATCGCCCGCGCTCTTGCCGCTAATCCGGAGATACTCCTCATGGACGAGCCTTTCGGAGCCGTGGACGAAATCACCCGGCAATTGTTGCAGAACGAAATCGCCCGGATACATCAGGAATTGGGTGTTACCATCGTGTTTATCACCCATGATATAAAAGAAGCCCTAAAACTGGGCAGCAGGGTGCTGGTCATGGATCAGGGGCGGATCGAGCAAATCGGGACGCCTGACGAGATACGCCGGAATCCCGCCACCGATTTTGTCAGGCAACTGACCGGAAATTTATAAATATACTTCAGGAACATCGGAAGGATTCCTTTTTAATTCAAACCATAAAATTATATTTGCCGAATGAAACTCACTTATATATACCATAGTGGTTTTGCCATTGAAGGGAATGGTTTCACCATCCTTATAGATTATTATAAAGACACTCATCCCGATCCGGAGAAAGGGTATGTACACAGCCAATTACTGCGACGTCCGGGCCGACTGTATGTGCTGGCCTCCCATTCTCATGCCGATCACTTTAACCCTGAAATTCTAAACTGGAAGGAGCAGCGTCCGGACATCCAGTATATTTTTTCCGAGGATATCCGGGCACAACGCATGGCTTGTTTTCACGATGCAGCCTTTTTGGAAAAAGGGGAAGAATGGAACGACGACCTGCTAAAAGTGCAGGCTTTCGGATCGACAGATTTAGGAATTTCATTCCTGCTGGATGTGGAAATGAAACGTATTTTTCATGCAGGCGACCTGAACAACTGGCATTGGGAAGAGGAATCCACCCCGGAAGAAACACAAGCGTATGAGCATCATTTTCTGGAAGAACTCGACACTCTTTCGGCATTCACTTCTTACGTCGACTTGGCCATGTTTCCCGTCGACCCCCGTTTAGGAAAAGATTATACCCGCGGGGCACGCCAATTTATTCAAAAGATTCAAACAGGCTGGTTCGTTCCCATGCATTTTTGGGAAAAATACAATCGGGCAAACGCTTTTAAATCTTATGTGGAAAAGCAGGGCTGTAAATTTGCAACCTGGCAACAGCCCGGCGATCAGATTACATTTTAATTTATTATATCGTGCGCGTTATGGAAATAAAAGGAAGATTCGACCATTTCAATTTTAATGTTCTCGACCTTGAGAAGAGTATTCAGTTTTACGAAAAAGCCTTAGGTTTAAAGGAAGTACGCCGAAAAACAGCGGAAGACGGTTCATTCATTTTAGTGTATATGGGTGACGGGCAGACCGGGTTCACCTTAGAACTCACCTGGCTGGCAGACCGGAAGGAACCCTATGACCTGGGAGAAAGTGAATACCACTTATGTCTGCGGGTTGAGGGCAATTATGATGCAATCAGGGAAGCCCACCGGGAAATGGATTGTATCTGTTATGAAAATACAGATATGGGCTTGTATTTTATTTGTGATCCGGACGGTTACTGGATCGAAATCCTGCCCGTTCAATAAATTTATTCCTGCAACGCCACCGGGATTCTTCCGCACCGTTGCAGGAATTTATTCTTCATAAAAGCCGGATAACAAACGCAACAAACTTTTTTCCCCTCCGTTAAAGAAAGGAAAAAAGTATTATGAAAAAGAGATCAAACAACATCTGGCTGACCATAGGAGTCATCGTCATCTGCCTTTTATTGCTTTACTGGCTTTTTGCCCGCACCCTGCTCGTCGAAGACGAAGAACTCGAAAACGCTCCCGGAGCAATCACCATAGAGCAAGGCATCAACGAGTGAGCCTCCAGCGATAGCGGATCATTTCATCCAAAGAGAAACGCCCTCCTCCAATCAGTAGCAGCACGATATACATGCCGATATATAGAATGGAAAGTTCCTTCGCGGAGAACGGATCCGCTCCATGAACGACAAACGTCACAACCCCCATCCCGAAAATAAGCGGAAGTGTTGCCAAACGGGTTAAAAGCCCCAAAACAAGCAGCACGGAACATCCCACTTCCGCTAAAAGAATCATCACCAGCGACACGGAACTTCCCATTCCCAACGGATCGGGAAAAGTTTGTGCCAAAGTGGGAAAAGCAACTATTTTCGCCCAGCCATGCATCAGCATCATGCCTCCGACGAACAAACGCAGGAACAGAGTGGCCACGTCCACACAATTCCTATCGGTCGAGGTAATTTTTAAAAAGAATTTTTTCATTGCAAAAAGATTTTTTTCTATTCATTACGAAAAGAAACATTAAAAGTTATTAATCACATCCGCAATCCCCAATTCTCAAAACATCAAAACTCAGCGTCAAACCGGCCTGTACCGGGAACAGCTTTTTCCCCCAGATATTATCGCTTTTGAGCATATCTTTCACACTTCCGCTCAAGCGAAACATCAGATTCAGGTGCTTCACCACCCGGAGTTCATATCCTACGGTCAATCCGGCATTCCAATTTTCCGCTTTTCCGGCTAAAGCCCCATTTCCACCTGCCACATCTTCTCCTTTCACAGAGACATCGAACACATAAGCTCCGTAAACGCCGAATAAAATGCTCTCCCGGTTACTACCCAACATATATTTCAAATAAACAGGCACTTGTATCTGTTTTAAATCGAAACGTCCCCTTACCTGTTCCGGTAACAGTCCCGTTCCAGGGCGGTCTACCGGATAAGTAGCATTGTATTTCAGTCGGCTATAATTGACCTCGCTTCCCAAAAACCATTTCCGGGTGAAAGGAAACGTCATTTTCAATCCTCCGGTAGGTTGCACAAACACTCCGGGCTTACTGCCGGAGGGAAAGAGCATTCCTATATCCCCTCCTGCCTGTAAAGCAAAAGCAGCATCATAATCCACCTTTCTCACCAATTGCCCCACACATTGAAAAACCAACAGCAACAACAATCCGAAAACAACAATTCTTTTCATAATCCACACATTTTAGCACTTCCCAAAGATATTTATTAATTTGTATTTAGCCAGTGATACGTCCGGCAAACTTTTCCAGCCCCTCAACAACAAGTCCGGCAAACAGGAAAATAAACCTGATTTGCCGGACTTCATTTTATAAGTTACGGATCTTCCCAATCAATACCCAGCCGCTTCTGCTATTTTTCTCGGAATATCGATATTATCCAACTTTCCGTTAAACAATTCCGCCCCTGCGCCAATGGCATATACAGGCACAACTCCGGCGGAATGTCCTCCGCTTGTCCACCCAACCATAGCAATGGCATCCAATATCTTTATAGCTTCTTTTGCCAACAGTTCATTGGAAGAATAAAGATTCTTTTCCATTTCTACCTTCTTTCCCCGGAAAGAGTCTTTATATACTTCTTTCAACGTTTTTTCCTGTCCTTCCGACAAAGCCACCTGATCCCAGAATCCCAGGTTTTCACGTAACAATTCCTGCACATCTTCCCAACTTACCTTATTATCCTTGTCTTTACGGAGTTTTTTGATCTTTGCCGTCAGTCCGTCTTTCGAAACTTTCTGGTATTGCAGCACACCCAAATTCAGCAAATACTTTCCGGTACCCAATGCAATACCTCCCGTTTCATGGTCGGCAGTGATTACGATCAATGTTTCATCGGGATGTTTTTCATAAAAATCCAAAGCCACTTTCACAGCAGCGTCCATATCGATCACTTCCTGAAACACGGTCGCAGCGTCGTTTGCATGGCAGGCCCAATCGATTTTACCGCCTTCCACCATCAGGAAAAAGCCCTGGTCGTTGTTCTTCGATAGATAATCCACCGCATTTTCCGTAATCTGTGCCAAAGTCAGGTCGGTTTCCTTCCGGTCGATGGCATACGGCAAACTGGAACTGCCTGCTCCTTTTCTTTGCATAAAAACCACTTTAGAAGCCTCCCCGGATTTTTCTTTAAATTCTTCTACGCCCTCTATAATCACATAACCGGAATCCCTTAAAATAGATTTCACAGAAGCCGCAGCAGTGTCTTTCCTGCTCTTATATTGCAGAAAGCCCGATCCCGCATAGAAATCGAATCCGGTCTTAGGCAAATCGGTTGCAATCTCATAATACATACCCCGTTCAGGCTGATGGGCATAGAAAGCGGCAGGAGTGGCATGGTCGATACTCACGCTGGTCGTTATCCCGACTTTCTTTCCCGCGTTTTTAGCTTTTACAGCAACACTGTATAACGGATTTTTCCGCAGGCTATCCATACCGATCGTCCCATTTTTAGTTTTCGAGCCTGTTGCTAAGGCTGTTCCGGCTGCCGCCGAACAGGTCACGGAATTGTATTTTGAATATGTAGTTGCAAAATTTACGACAGGGAACTGTGTGAAATTCAAAGATTCAACCCCGATCACACCCTTCTTTTGTGCCAGATACATTTCCGTTCCGGTCACCTGGTTTACTCCCATTCCGTCACCGATAAAATAAAACACATATTTCGCCTTGTTTTCTTTGGCCACCTGGCCGCATTGCGGTAATACCAGCACAGTAATGACCGCAAACATGAATAAATAAAATAATTTTCTCATATAAGCTTTGTTTTAAAAATATTAGACACCCGGAATCAATGGTTCAAATCTAAGAAGAAAGAGCGGATAATGCAATCGATTTCCCAATTTTAATAAATATTTTTTATCAAATTTAAAAATAAATCCCGTTTTTCATATAATAAATCCCGTTAATAATTCTCGTTTTAATTATAATAAAAATGGAAACGTGTGCATAATTATATATTTCTTAACCGCTTTTTTTATTTCAAACAAACATTTATCTTTGTCAAGCTTGTGCGGCTTAACAAGTGGTGTTTAGCAAAATAATTAATCAATAAAAGGTAATAAACATGATTTATTCACAAGAAGTACAACACATGTGTGTTGTAAAAAAAGGTCCGAATCACGGTCCTGCCCCAATTCCTGAAGAAGGGAAATGGGTTCGTTCCAAAGAAATCAAAGACATTTCAGGTTTAACACACGGTATCGGCTGGTGTGCACCGCAACAGGGAGCTTGTAAATTGACTCTGAATATCAAAGACGGAATCATTGAAGAAGCTTTGGTGGAAACCATCGGATGTTCAGGAATGACCCACTCGGCAGCTATGGCTTCTGAGATCCTTCCGGGAAAAACTTTACTCGAGGCTTTGAATACCGACCTTGTTTGTGACGCAATCAACACGGCTATGCGCGAATTGTTCCTGCAAATCGTTTACGGACGTACCCAGAGCGCTTTCTCTGAAGGCGGATTGCCTATCGGCGCCGGACTGGAAGATCTTGGAAAAGGTTTACGCAGCCAGGTGGGAACAATGTATGGAACAAAAGCCAAAGGTACACGCTACCTGGAAATGGCAGAAGGATATGTAACACGTATGGGATTGGATGAAGACGGCGAAGTTATCGGATATGAATTTGTAAATCTGGGTAAATTCACAGATTTCCTGAAAAAAGGAATCAAACCGGAAGAAGCTCTGGAGAAATCAAAAGGTTCATACGGCCGCTTTGCAGACGCTGCTAAATATATCGACCCTCGTCACGAATAATTAAATTCTTAATCCAAATCTATTATGGCATTATTTGAAAGTTACGATCGCCGAATTAATCAGATTAACGCGGCTCTCAATAAATACGGCATCAAAGATATTGACGAAGCAAAGTCTATCTGCGAGGCAAAAGGACTCGATCCTTACAAAATGTGTAAAGATATTCAACCGATTTGTTTCGAAAATGCAGCCTGGGCTTATGTCGTGGGTGCTGCTATCGCAATCAAAAAAGGTTGTAAAAAAGCTGCCGAAGCTGCCGAAGCCATCGGCGAAGGATTACAGGCATTCTGTATTCCGGGATCTGTGGCTGCCGACCGTAAGGTAGGTCTGGGACACGGAAACCTGGCTGCCATGTTGCTGCGTGAAGAAACCAAATGTTTCGCATTCCTGGCAGGACACGAATCGTTCGCAGCTGCCGAAGGTGCGATCGGTATCGCAAAATCGGCAAACAAAGTGCGTAAACAACCGTTGCAGGTGATCCTGAACGGACTGGGAAAAGACGCTGCTATGATTATTTCCCGTATCAACGGATTTACCTATGTGCAGACAGAATTCGATTACTATACCGGAGACCTGAAAATCGTTAAAGAAAAAGCTTACTCTAACGGCGACCGTGCAAAAGTTCGTTGCTATGGAGCCGACGATGTTCGCGAAGGTGTAGCTATCATGCGTCACGAAGGTGTAGACGTTTCCATCACCGGAAACTCAACTAACCCAACCCGCTTCCAGCATCCGGTAGCCGGAACCTACAAAAAAGAATGTATGGAAACCGGAAAAAAATATTTCTCGGTAGCTTCAGGAGGAGGTACGGGACGTACCCTGCACCCGGATAACATGGCTGCGGGCCCTGCTTCTTACGGATTCACCGACACCCTCGGCCGTATGCATGGAGACGCTCAGTTCGCCGGATCTTCATCCGTACCTGCTCACGTTGAAATGATGGGATTCTTAGGAATGGGTAACAACCCAATGGTAGGTGCTACCGTTGCCGTTGCCGTTTCTATCGAAGAAGCCTCTAAATAATTTTATTTATTTATTATACAATAGGAGAGTGGAAAATGATCCACTCTCCTATTTTTATTTAAAATAATCCCCTCCCAAAAACGTATTTTTGACATACGATTAAAAAATTTCGAGCTTTAGCTCTTATTCTCTCGTCTGAAAACCGCCAAAATTAAAGTCTACGAGAATAAGTATCCGAAAAGTCTCGCTCTATGGGCGTGACTGTTTGTATTTATTTGTAGACAGGTGCTTGGGTACCTCAGACGAAGATAAGTCGAATGGTCCCGCTTTTTGTTTTCATAGTCCCGTGGTACATATCGGACAATTTATAGAAACAGAACTGCACCGTTAGGAACGTTCTGTCATCTGGTTCGCAAAAATTATATTGCAACCGAATCAATGTTTACAAAATATTCAAGAAGCAAAGCATTGACATCATGCTACTATTACGTATTTCTATAATATTGGAATACAACTTCTTCCAACATTATTCCAATCTATACGAAAACAACAGATAGTTAAAAATATCATACAAATTATCTATATTCATATCATTAAAAATCATTTTTTATTTCTATTTTGTAACCAAAATTTTATTGAATCAACATACAATCCAATGGAGATCAGATTTTTTATAGAAAATAAAAGTTAATTTACAACCCCGAAAACAACAAGCAAAGGAAAACATTTAGCATTCGTTTTTATTTATTTTGTATTTATACATAAAACATAAAAACACTATTGGCAAAAAGAAAGTAAAAATGTTTTTTCTTTTTTGCCACTACATAAAATTTTGTTATCAAAGGAGAAAAAATACTTTATATTATTCATTCTCAATACATTTCATTATATTTGTACTATCAAAAGCTAATTAACAGCCATGTTTAACCAAAGAAAATAACAAAAAAGGAACAAAGAATAAAATAATAACAACAATCACATATTAACAATTGCGTTTGCTATTATTCGATATACTCTGAAAATTTGGCGATTAAATGATGTATAGACACGAATAAGTTCAGTAAACGCCTACGCTATGCGTGGGTGGAACTTATCGTCTATACGGGTCACGCCAAATACCTCAGAGTCTGATAAGGGAAACTCACGCTTCCTTTTATCAGACCCTGAAGTATTTGCCTGCGATACCCGTATTATCGAAATGTAGTCCGCGCGCAAAAAACAGCGTAGATGAAAAAGGATTATTTCGCAAAAGAAAGCTTATTTATAATAAGCTTTCTTACAGGTTGTTTTGTGCCCATACAAGCACAAGACAGGATTCAGGACAGTTTGTCGCACAACACACTCCCTCCATGTATTTCAGACAACACACATCATTTAAAACTTCGAGAGGTGTTAATTCCAACAGCGGTTGTAGGAACGTCAGCTTTATTTGTTCGTAACGGGTGGTTAATAAAACAGAAAGAAAATGTTCAGGATGCCCTTTCTGCTAAAGGAAGAAATAAATTAAAATTGGACAACTACCTTCAATATTCCCCTCTGGTGGCTGTGTACGGATTAAATCTGGCCGGCTTAAAGGGGAAACATACATTCAAAAAGAGAACAATCATTCTCGCCATGTCTTATGCAACCATGGGCATTCTCGTAAACACGATGAAGTTTTCATTTAAAGAAAAAAGACCGGACAACAGTGCGCATAACTCTTTCCCTTCAGGTCATACAGCAACAGCTTTTATGGGGGCAGAATTTCTGTATAAGGAATACAAAGATGTATCTCCCTGGATTGGCTATGCAGGATACGCAATAGCCACCACAACCGGATATTTAAGGATATACAACAACAGGCATTATTTCAATGATGTGGTAGCCGGTGCTTGTATTGGGATTTTAAGCACAAAATTGAGTTATTGGCTATATCCTAAGATTTTCAAAAAATCCGAATGCCATGAACAGGTAACTGTGGTGGGGTTACCCTATTACTCTAAAGAAGGGTTGAGTTTCAATGTGTGTATTCTTTTTTAACTACTCAAATTCAAAAAAACGAATGTAAAAACATTGCACCATAAATCGCAATGTGATAAAAACAGAAAATAATGCTGACGACAGAAACGACAACATTTCTTTTCAGTCAGCATTATTTTTATGACCACAAAATAAACCGCACGTATTTATTTTATATTCAATACACCAACGACCACCGCTAATATGAAACGCCACAGAAAACGACAACCGAAATTTTTACTTTGTTTTTTCTGATTATAATCAAACGTAGAATGTAAACCCTAACCAAAGAGCGAAGATCGGATAAGCATTGCCAGTATAAAAATATCTCTTAACCTGATATATCCAGCCACTCCGGAGGGTTTGCATTCGTAAGTCATTCCACAATCATTTATTTAGTAATGTTTTAATTCGTTTATTCATCGGTTTCTCAAAATAGTTGTAAGAAAACAGGCTTAACAAAATAATAATGCAGAATAAAACCGGCACGGAAATATACCAATCTATATGAAAATTACTTCCCTTTTGCCACTCTGCATAAGGCAGCAAAACGAAAAGGTGAATCAGATAAAAACTATAACTAATTTCTCCCCCTATCACTAAAATACGGTTAGACAAGATGCGTGAAACGAAACCTCTTTGCAATGAAAAACTAATCAGGATCGCTGCAACAGGAAGCCAATAATAACAGGAATACCGATATACTTTAGGTATTTCGGCAGCATAGAGATAGAAAGCTAAAAACAAGGCAATAGACGCTATTTCAATAATACTTCCCTGCAAAGGAGCTATATTTTTGTTTTTTAAGCGTTCATACAATTGAAACAATAGCATACCGACGATAAAATCCGGAAACCGGGTAATCGGATTGACATACCAATATCCTTTTATATCACTTTCCGGGGTAAAATACATGCCTACAACAATCAGTATTGCTGCAATCCCAAAAATGTAAAGTAAATATTTATAATTTTTTGTCAATGGAATAAGGAACGGAAAACAGAGGTAGAAAAGCTGTTCACAACACAAACTCCACGCGGGACTATTGAATGAAAAAAATAGTCGGCTTTCGGTATATAGGCGTTCGTCAGTGTAAGCGAAGCCAAAAAATGTTTCAACCAATCCACAGGTCCCGAAGCTATCACATATCCCCCTAAAGCCACAGCAATAAACAACGTCAGCCAATGCAGCGGATAAACACGCGCGATGCGCGCTACCCAAAAAGTGCGTTTAGTTATTTTATTTTCCCGCAGCTTTTCCTGATAATTGTATGCAATAATAAAACCACTTAGCACAAAAAAGAAACTGACACCCACAAACCCTTCTTTAAAGAAATGGGTATCAAAAAAATTGTCGATCACATAGCAGTGAGCTCCAAAAACCATTATTGCGAATATAAATCGCAATGATGTCAAAGCATTAATCATAGTTATATTTTTTCATCCTCATTAAAAACACCACATCCAAACCCAGAACATATATGAAAAGTGCAGTTCATCATTATAATGAACTGCACTTTTTCTTTTCCACAAAAATCATTTAAACAAAAAGAACTGAGGACGTCCATACAGACAAAAATCTTTTACACATCCTGCCATAGAAGCGCTCCTCTGGCGAACACGGATTCCCTTCACCGCCTGAATTTCCCCCAAATCGACAATCACCCGGTGAGGGAAGGGAGTCACGTTACCCGTCCACTGAGAATGCCAGTACGAACTCAGATCATCATCGATCATTTGCTCGGCATAGCCTTCGCCCGCCTGCTCGGTATTGGCATAAACAATCTGCCAGGTATCTTTAGGCAACGATTTTCCGGCTTCATCCAAAAGTTCGATTTCAGATATACAGGAAAATTTATCGTCATAAGAGCTTAAAGCCTCAAAACAGAGATGCCTCATCGTAACCGGACGCTTAAAGGTAAACTCCTGCCAGCCGTTCTTTTTCTCAAGGCTCGCTTTCAACACCATATCCCCCGGATCGAGAATAGGGGTTTTGGTGTTGTCCCTCTCTTTGCGTTCCCGCCCATTCTTATCCTTACCCAGGACATTCAATATCGGCTTATCAAGCCCGCAAAGCGTACGGTGTCCCGTGTCCTCCATTTCAAATACGACAATTTCATTTTCTCCCTCTTTCAGCCAGGGACCAGGTAGATATAAGGTTTGCTGGGGTCCGATCTGCCAAAATTTACCCAGCGATTTGCCATTCACCCAAACCGCACCTTTTCCCCAGCCGCTCATATCCACAAAACAATCCCCCGTCTTATCCAAACGGAAAGTTCCCCGGAAAAAAGCAGGACGATTACGCAAATCTTCCGTCTGCCATTTAAATGCAGCCACATCTGCCCGATAAAGAGGCAGAGGGGAAACCGTCCAATCTTTCAGTTCCTCATTGTTCAGGGTAACCCGTTCGGTAATCCCTTTCAGGTTATGCAATATATCCCCTCCATAATTCACACGCCCCACATTTTCAACCAATATCTCCAGCCGGGCAGGCACTTGCTGTATATCCACCTCCAGCTTGTTCTGCCTGTGGCGACGGTCGAGGCTACCCACCTGCCGGCCATTGACCAGAACAACGGCATAATCCCGAAGTTCCTTAATGACCAACATACCTTTTACAGGCTTATTCACTGTTGTTTCATAATGGATATAACCGAAATCCTGATTTACATCTTCCATCGTAAGCGGTTTTTCGGATTTGATCCGTTCGGTAAAAGCCACATCCAAAGGAGCCGTTTCTGTCAAAGTAATCTCAGGGAATGAAATTACCGGATTTTCGGCAGGAACTTCCGGTAAGGTTTCGCCTTCGGGCAAATATTTTTGGATCACTTCGCGAAAAGCATAATACTTCGGATAAGCATTCCCATATTCACCCAAAGGAGCGTCATAATCGTAACTGGTAGGCTGGGGGGCATAACCATAAGCGGTATTTGCCCCGTTCGTATATTGAAAATTCGTTCCGCCATGAAACATATAGATGCTTACAGATACATTATGCTTCAACATCCAGTCCAGCTGCTCGGCCGGTCGTTTGTAATCGCGGAAAGAATGAGGAGTTCCCCATACATCAAACCAGGCCGGGTAAAATTCCGCCACGAAATACGGCCCACCCTCCCGGTGACGGTCTACGGCTTTAAAAATATCTTCACCCACGGCTCCGTTCACGGTAGGCAATGCGCCGTCCACATATCCGGCATCCATTTGTCCGGCACCGTCACAGGTCATCAAAGGCACGTTAAACCCGGCATTACGAATCATATCCCTGAGCTTTCCCAAATACACCTTATCCGACGCATACGAGCCATATTCATTCTCCACCTGCACCATAATGATATTTCCCCCGTTCGTCACCGTCAGCGGAGCAAGTTCTTTTCCCAATCGGTTGATATAACGCTCACAAGCCGCCAGAAAACGGGGATCGTCACTACGCCATTTCATTTCTTTGTCTTTTTGCAACCAATAAGGATAACCGCCGAAATCCCATTCCGCACACACATAAGGCCCCGGACGCAACAACACGAAAAGTCCTTCCTCCTGAGCCGTACGTACAAATTTGGCAATATCAGCCTGTCCTTCAAAATCGAACACTCCCGGCTGACGTTCATGGAAATTCCAAAAAACATAAGCGGAAACGGTATTCAATCCCATAGCTTTCGCCCGCTTCATACGGTCGCGCCAATATTCCTGAGGAATTCTGGGATAGTGCATTTCACCGCAAATCAACTGGATGGATTTGCCATCGAGCAAAAATTGCCCGTCTTTCACTTCAAAATTTCTTGCTCCGGGCTTACACGCCATAAAGCCCGCCAAGATCAATAAACATACAAATAATTTCATCTATTGTCCCATTAATGAATTAAATAAAAAAATCTCGCCGATACACATTTGTCCAAATATAAACTTTTTTCGTTTAAAAAAATAAATTTTCATATCAAAATAAAAATATCCTAAATTCTAAAGTAACCGCATGAAATCGTTATATTTGCATACGCAAGAATCAAAAGCACGGGACATTTCAATGATACACAGGCTATACAGGATAAATTTTTTCATAACCTTATCGATCCTTTTCCTTCTATTCACAGGGATAGGCAATGCCTGGGGCATATCAAGTCAAAAGCAGACACATAAGATATTGGTGATACATTCTTATGCTCCCGATTATGTGGCTTATCCCGACCTGAACCGGATGATTGCGGACGGTTTTTCCAAGCAAGGCATTCAGGCGGATATTCATACGTTTTACCTGAACTGCGAGCAATACGAAGCAGCGGACGAAACCCAGCGGATGTATAACTACATGGACAGTCTCAGTTCCTGGGAACCGGATCTGATTCTGGTAAACGAAGATCAGGCCACTTTTTCGCTGCTCGACTGCGGACACCCGTTGGTGCAAACCACTCCCATCGTTTTTACCGGAGTGAATTTTCCCAATTGGGAGTTATTGAAAAGTTACAAGGAAATCACCGGACTTTGGGATAAACCCGATTATCTGGAAACCATCAATATGGTAGAAAAATTATTCGGGAAAACCCGCATCCGTTTTTTCCACGACAATACTTTTTTAGGCAGGCAGGTCACCCGGGAGATCGCCGACCAGTTAAAAAGGGATTACCCGAAAATTTCTTATTTTCTTTACAATTATCTGAAAGATCCGACATCTTACACGGAACACCCTAACATCGACCTTTTCCATGAAGATAACGAGCCGGATCTCAACCGCCCGGACTCTACCTCTTTTTATTTTATCAATCTACGGAAAAAAGACCGGAACGGGCTTTTATGGACGATCAGCGGCATGGTGAAATATTCCGCTTTTATCCAAACGAAATACGACTACACCACGATGCGTATCGGGCGGATGGCAGCAATCCCCATTTTCACCGTGATCAGCGAAGGATTCGACTATCATCAGGGGATTCTGGGCGGATACATCACAACAGTCGATATTCAGGCGTATGAAAGCACGGCTTTAGCCAGCCGGATACTGAAAGGAGAAAAAGCCAGCCAGATCCCTATCGCCCAAAGCAGCAAAAAGCATATTGTAGACTGGAACGAACTGAAACGTTGGAATATATCGAAAAAATCACTTCCCAACGACTATGTGGTGATCAATATTCCTTTTCATATCCGGTATAAAATAGAAATTATCACTTTAAGTATATTCCTATGCTTATTCATCATCGCCCTTATCGTTTACCTTTCTTATCTGTACTCCAGGGAAGCCAAACGCAAACGGGAAGCTCAGGCGAATTTAAAAAGGGAAAGAGATTTTCTATCTTTAGCTTTAGAGGGTAGTAATATCTTTGCCTGGAAATATAACGAACAAAAAAGCCTTCTCACTTTCGATAAAGAATTTTTCGACAAATTGGGAATCCCACCCCGTTCTTACACTTTGCAGGAAATCGAAGCAATTTCCCACCCCGGCGACTATATCAAAGCCCTTAAAAATTTCAGGCAAATCAGACAAGACAAACAAAACCGGGCCAGTATGCACCTTCGCTGTAACTTTACCGGAGAAGGGTATATCTGGTATGAATTTCGCTATATCGATATTATTTCAGCAGGTTCTATCATCGGGCTGATCCTGAATATCGAAGATTATAAAAAAAGAGAGGCGGAACTGACCGAATCCCGAGACCTGGCAGCGAAAGCAGAATTAAAGCAATCGTTTCTGGCCAATATGAGCCACGAAATACGTACCCCTTTAAATGCGATTGTAGGTTTTTCAAACCTGCTGGCCGGAGAAAACGAGCAATCTCAGGAAGAACGGCGGGAATTTATCAAGATTATCAATCGGAATTGTGAGTTATTGCTGAAACTGATCGACGATATTCTGGAAATATCCCGGATCGAATCCAACAGTTTAAGTTTCACTTCCCAGGAAATCAACTTAAACCAACTGATCGACGATATTTATATCACCTACCAGCTGATGATGCCTAAAGGTGTAGAGCTACGCAAAGACACTCCGGAAACCCCTGTCCGGATCACCACCGATAAAATCCGGTTAAACCAGGTAATCAGCAATTTACTGAACAATGCCATTAAATTCACGACTTCCGGTTATATCCAATTGGGGTATAAAGTGGATGAATCACTAAAACTCCTGTATATTTACGTACAGGATTCAGGGAAAGGCATTCCGGCAAAAGAGCAGAAGATGATCTTCGAACGCTTTTACAAACAGGACGAATTTATACAGGGGACAGGATTAGGGCTTTCTATTTGCCAGGGAATCATACAAAAACTGGGTGGGGAAATCCGTCTTAAATCCCAAGAAGGGGAAGGTAGTCTTTTCACTATCGTTTTGCCTCTCACGTTTGAATTTATAGAGGAAACACCCTCGACTTCCACCTCCCCAACTCCAGAGGATTCATCCTCCCCAGCCGACAGGCAGAAAACAATCTTAATTGCCGAGGATAACGAGAGCAATTATATGTTATTAAAAATCATTCTGCAAAAGCACTACGAACTGGTATGGGTGAAAAACGGTAAAGATGCCGTCGGGGCAATAGAACAACAGTACATAGACCTGATTTTAATGGATATTAAAATGCCGGAAATGGACGGGCTGGAAGCCTTAAAAATCATACGAAAAAAATACAGGGACTTGCCTATCGTTATGCAAACGGCCTATGCTTTTGAAACAGACCGGGAGGAAGCTGAACAGGCCGGATGTTCGGGCTTTATCACCAAACCCGTTTCCGCTCCCCAGCTATTAAAAATCGTCCGGAACCTGATCGGGGAATAAAATTAAATTCCTTTACCCGACAACATAAGCCATTCTCACGTTTATAGCATCGCCAACCGGACGGATTCAACAGACAATGGGACTGAAAATTAGGAGAAAATAATATTTTGTATATCTTTACAAAAGAAAACTCTTAAACCCAACACCTCAACGATGAAAAAAACAGGTTTACTTATTCTTTTTTTGATCGGTCTGCTTTATAGCCAGGCGCAGGATATAACAGGAGCCTGGTATGGCAGGTTGGCTCAGGTCGATCTAAGTATTGCTTTCCATATCAATGAAAAAGACGGATCCTACACAACCGAAATGGACAGTCCGGATCAGGGAGCTCAAGGTATTCCGACCTCAACCACCACTTTCGACGGGACACACCTAACGATTGAAATTCCTAAACTCAACGCACAATATAAAGGAGAATATTCCAACGGTGAAATTAAAGGTACATTTACCCAACACGCCACCCCGTTCACGCTCAACCTTTCCAGGCAAGAAACGAAACGTAAACGTCCACAAGAACCTAAACCGCCTTTCCCCTATTACATCGAAGACCTCACGTTTGAAAATCCGAAAGCAGGAATCACTTTGGCCGGAACTCTGACACGACCTCAAAAAGAAGGGGCATTCCCTGCCGTGGTATTAATCAGCGGAAGCGGGGCACAAGACCGGAACGAAGAATTAATGGGGCATAAACCATTCTGGGTAATCGCCGACTATCTCACCCGGCAGGGTATTGCCGTACTGCGGTTCGACGACCGGGGCTTCGGGAAGTCGGGAGGGAAATTCTACGGTGCCACATCACAGGATTTCGCCACCGATGTGCAAGCCGCAGTGGATTATCTGAGAAAAAGGAAAGATATTCAATCTAACCTCGTCGGATTGATCGGCCATAGCGAAGGGGGGATGATTGCCCCTATGGTAGCGGCAGACGATCCCCAAATTGCTTTTATCGTATCCCTGGCAGGAGTCGGAACGAAGGGACTCGATTTATTGGTTACGCAAGCAGTTACTTTTAGCAAAGTGGCAGGCGGGAAAGAGGAAGAAATCAAGCAAATAGAAATAACTCAGCGGGAAGCGGCTCAAATTGTGACGAACTACCCTGTCAAACAAGCCATAGGCAAGTTAGACAGCTTATATAAAATATCCTTCGAAAAAATGCCCAGCGTCCAATCGCTGACGCCCGAAGAAAAACAAAAATCTATACAGCAAGCCATTGCAAGATTGACCGACCCGTGGATGCGTTATTTTATTGCTTACGATCCCGCCCCGGTGCTGGCAAAGGTAAAATGTCCGGTATTAGCCCTGAACGGAGAGAAAGACATTCAGGTTATTGCCCCTGAAAATTTGGAAGGATTCCGTAATGCTCTACAAAAGGGAGGTAACCGTCAGGTCAAGACCGTATCTTTTCCGGGTTTAAACCACCTGTTTCAGGAGTGTAAAACGGGAACAATGGACGAATATGCCTTAATCGAACAAACTTTTTCACCGGATGCGCTAAAGGTTATGGGAGATTGGATCGGCGAACAAATCAAAAAGAAAAAATAAACAGATGCCGGAGGATTTTTCGGCATCGGATAAAAGGCAACGGATTCCCGGTCTTTTATCTTTACAAAGATTCCCGCCCGCAGTATGCCCGCGATTATTGCGGTCATGCTACCGGGCGGGAATCAACTTAAAAAGGAGATTTCAAGCCTCCGGAAATACTATCCGGCAACGGGTGTCATCCGTCTATTTATAAACGAAGGAATTATTCTACCACTACTATTAGATTTTCACACCCTCCTTTATTCGGCAGAAGTTTCTTCATATCCTCCCCCCAAAGCATGATAAAGGTTGATCACCCCCTGTATCTCATCAAAACGATCCGACACCGCATCCAATTCAGCCTGTAAAAGAGTCTGGCGGGCTGTAATCACCTCCAGATAATTCTGAGAACTATGGCGCATCAGCAACTCGGAACTCCGTACGGCGGATTGCAGGGAGGCAATTTGCTGCTCATCCAATTTTAAACGTTGCCGGGCAATCTGCCATTGCATCAAAGCATTATTAACCTCCGTCCCGGCATCAAGTAAACTTTGGCGGAAAGAGAGCAGGGCTTCTTCCTGTTGTGCCTTAGCCACTTTCAGGTTCGCCACATTCTGTCCCCGGTTAAAAAGCGGTTGTGCCAAAGAAGCGACAGCAGAAAACAGCCACTGTCCGGGATTGGTAATCGCAGCCCCGGCAGCATTCGTCCACCCCGCCGATCCCCCTAAGGTAATCGAGGGATAGAATGCCGAACGCGCCTGATTGGTTGCATAAAAGGCCTCTGCCAGTTCGGCTTCGGATTGCCGAATATCGGGACGACGCTGCAACAACTGCAAAGGTACCCCGACAGAAAGCGTATCGGGAAACATCTGTCCCTTTAAGGTCGATCGCTCGATCGCCTGCGGCGCAGTTCCCAAAAGGGCGGACAATGAGTTTTCCATCTCGGCAATCTGTTGCCGGACCGAAAGTAAAGAAGCCTCTACCGACAACTTGCTCGCTTCGGTCTGGGCAACCGCCATATCAGTGGTTTGCCCGGCTTTTTTCAACGCCTTCATCACACGCAGATTTTCAGTCCAATTCTCGACAGTGCGTTCACTGATGGCAAGCTGCTCGTCGAGCATCAGCAGAGTATAGTAATTATTGGCAATCGTAGCGACCAACTGGGTCTGCACAGCCTGCCGATAAGCCTCGCTCTGTTCGAATACCGCCTTAGCTCCGCGTTTGGCATTAGTCACCCGGCCGAAAATATCCACCTCCCACTCGGCAGAAACAGCCAAATCATAAGTTTTAGTGGTTTTAGCCCCTTCAACATGAGATAAATTCCCCTGAGGAGTAAACGAAAGGGAAGGCAAATAAGCCAACCGTGCCGATTTAAGCAACGCTTCGGCCTCCTTCACCCGTAACCGGGCAATATTCAAATCACTGTTATTCCGAATACCCGCCTCAATGAGCTGTTGTAACTGCGGATCGGTAAACAACTCTTTCCACGAGAGTGAAGCGATCGAACTTGTATCCGCCGGAGCGACGGGCTGGCGGTAAAGGCTGTCTGCCACCGTCATTTCGGGACGCTCATAAGCCCGGTACACGGAACACCCGCTTAGTCCAGCCGACAGGAACAGGCATATTATTATCTTTTTCATACGATTTCTTTGATTTATTACTCTTTTTCTTCCAATTTCGGCAGTTTACGTTCCGGCATAAATCTCTCTTGCAGGGACTGGAACACAATAAACAGCACAGGCACAATAAACAACAAAGCAACAGTTCCGATCAACATTCCCCCCACAGTTCCCACACCGATGGAAATATTACCGTTCGCCCCCACCCCGGATGCAAACATAAGTGGCAACATCCCGAAGATCATGGTGAGCGAGGTCATCAATATAGGTCGTAAACGAACCTGGGCGGCAGACACGGCAGCCTGCGAGATTGTCATCCCCTGGCGGCGGCGTTCGGAAGCGTACTCCGTCAGCAGGATTGCGGTTTTTGCCAGCAATCCGATCAGCATCAGCAATCCGATCTGTAAATAGATATTATTTTCCAGCCCGAACATTTTGGCAAAAAAGAAGCTTCCCGCTAACCCGAACGGCACGGAAAGAATCACCGCAACCGGAATGAAAAGGCTTTCATAAAGGGCACACAATATCAAATAAATGAACACAACGCAAATAACAAAAATCAACGTAGTTGAGTTATTCGATGCCTCCTCACGGGACATTCCCCCGAACTCGAATCCATACCCGGCAGGCAGGGTTTGGGCGGCCACTTCACGCACAGCCTGTATGGCCTGTCCGGAACTATAACCGTCGGCAGGCGTACCGTTGACCGTAATAGCCGAAAAGAGGTTAAACCGCGAAAGGGTTTCAGCGCCATAAACACGGGTCAGGGTGAGATACTGGCTGACAGGCGACATTTTTCCGTCGGAATTACGGACAAACATATTGTTCAGCGCTTCAGTATCCAACCGGAACTCCGGCGAAGCCTGCACCATCACCCGGTAAAGTTTCGAGAAACGGTTCATATTCGAAGCGTAATTACCACCGATATACCCGGCCAAAACATCAAGCACTTCGGTAGGCGATATACCATTACGTTTACAACGGGCAGCATCCACTTCCACCAGATATTGCGGGAATTTCGTGTCGAACGAAGTCGTTGCCCGGGCAATTTCAGGACGTGTACTCAAACCGTCGATCATCCGGCGGGTAACAGTCAGCAAATCTTCTATCGTTCCTCCCTTTTGGTCTTGCACATAAATTTCAAAACCGCTGCTCACCCCGTAACCGGGAATCATCGGCGAAGCAAAAGCCATAATATCAGCCGAAGCAATATCCCCCGTACGGCGGTATATTTCGGAAATCACAGCATTGATACCGTCTTCTTTCCCGGTACGTTCCGCCCAAGGTTTCAAACGGATGATAAACATACCGTTTGCCGCCCCCTGCCCGCTGATCATTCCGTTACCCGTTATCTTCGAAAAGATGTCAACCTGAGGAATCGTACTGATACGCTTATCCACTTCATCCATGACGATCTTCGTTTCCTCCAGGTTACTACCGGCGGAAGTACGCACATCCACGAAAATAGTTCCCATATCTTCCTGCGGCACAAGTCCCGTTTTAGTGGTCTTCATCAGCCAAAACAGTCCGGCGGCAGCTACCACCAATAACACTCCGGCCAGCCATCTCCGTTTGAGCATAAAAAATACGCCCGTTTTATACTTCATCACCACCCGGTGAAAAGCAGTATCGAAAGCCAGGTGAAACCGGGAAGAAAAACTTAATTTCTCACCGCTCTTAGCATCAGCATGCGGTGTCATGATCAGGGCACAAAGCGCCGGGCTCAATGTCATGGCATTCAGCAAGGAAATACCCACGGCCACGGCCATCGTAAGACCAAATTGCGTGTAAAACGTCCCGGTGGTTCCTCCCATAAAGCTGACCGGGATAAACACAGCCATAAAGACGAAAGTCGTTGTTACCAGAGCGGAAGTGATACCTCCCATTGCGTCTATGGTTGCCAGATAAGACGATTTATATCCTTCGTCAAATTTAGCCTGCACCGCCTCGACCACCACAATCGCATCGTCCACCACCGTACCGATCACCAACACCAGCGCAAACAGCGTAAGCATATTCAAACTGAAACCCGCCACATAAAGGAAAGCAAAAGTACCGACCAGCGAAACAATGATTGAAACCGCAGGAATAAACGTGGAACGAAAACTTTGCAAGAATACGTACACCACAAGGATAACCAAAATAATAGCTTCGACTAAAGTTTTAATCACATTCTGAATAGAAGCATCGAGGAAATCCTTCGAACTCATCAAGTCTGCCAGTTTCATTCCCTTAGGCAGGGTTTCCGAAATCTCCGCCACCACCCTGTCGATTTCTTCAATGATCTCGTTGGCATTCGATCCGGAAGTCTGAGCAATCATACAGTTGGAGCCGGGATGACCGTTCACCTCGCCGATATAAGTATAAGTTTGGGAACCCAATTCAATGGTTGCCACATCCTTTAGTCTTAACACCTCGCCGTTAGACAGGGAACGGATAACCATATTTTCAAAATCCGATTCCTGTTCGTAACGTCCCCGGTATTTCAACACATACTGAAAAGTGTTTTCCGATTCAGTACCCAGCTTACCCGCAGGAGATTCCAGATTTTGTTCATCGAGAACCGTGGTAATATCCGAAGGGACAAGATTATATTTAGCCATTTTCCCCGGATCGAGCCAGATACGCAACGAATAGTCGGACCCCATCACATTCACTTCGCCCACTCCGGCAATACGTGCCAAACGGGGTTCGATATTGATTTTAAGATAATTGTTCAAAAAACTCTCGTCGAATGAATCGTCAGGACTGTAAAGTGCCAAAGCCTTGATATTACTGGTCTGCCGCTTACGAACGGTGACACCGCTTCGGGTCACCTCGGCAGGTAAAAGTCCCTGTGCAGAAGCAATCCGGTTTTGTACGTTCACAGTAGCCATATCCGGATCGGTTCCCTGCCGGAAATAAATGGTAATCCGGGCAGACCCCGTATTGGTCGACGAAGAAGTCATATACATCATATTTTCCACTCCGTTGAGAGCCTCTTCCAAAGGCACAACCACACTCTTTTGCACCGTCTCGGCACTGGCTCCGGTATAGCTGGCGGAAACACTGACGGTCGGCGGGGCAATTTCAGGGAACTGCTCAACAGGCAGTTGTGAAAGACCTATAAGCCCCACGATCAAAATAACGACGGAAATCACTCCCGCCAATATAGGTCGGTCGATAAATGTTCTGATTTTCATGGCACAGGTTATTCTTGAGTGGTCTGACTTTTAATTACCGTTCCTTCACGCACCAACCCCGCACCCTCTGCCACAATGACATCGCCCGGAGCAAGACCCGATTCTACAATATATTCCGTGCCGTTGTTCAGCCTGAACACTTCTACCGGAGCAGATTGGGCTTTACCGTCGATCACTTTATAAACGAACACCCGGTTTTGTAATTCATAGGTAGCGGCCTGCGGAATGACGATACAGTTTTCCCTAGCGGTAGGAACCACCACTGTACCGCTGCCGCCATTACGCAACAATTTTTCAGGATTCGGGAAACTGGCACGCAAGCTAACTGCCCCTGTCCCTTCGTCCACTGTTCCGCTAATGGCATTCACCTTTCCGGGATGGGCATACGTTTTGCCATTGCTTAAGGTCAGTTCCACTTCGGGCATCTGTTCCAGAGCCTTTTGCAAAGACCCGTATTGTTGTATCAAGTCGAGAGTTTGATTCTCAGCCATAGAAAAATAAGAATACACTTCCTCGTCGTCCGACACGGTCACCAGCGGATCGTCGATACTACTGCTTACCAGCGCGCCCACCCGGTATGGAATCATGCTCGCCACTCCGTTCACAGGACTTTTCACCTCCGTGTACGACAGATCGTTGCGGGCATTCGTCTCCTGCGCACGAGCCTGTGCCAGGGCAGCTTCCGCTTCGGCCAAACTATTCCGCGCTGTCTGTAAATCGAATTCCGACACTACTTTCTCTTTGAAAAGCTCCTCCCGGCTGTCGGCAGTGAGCTTTGCCGTAGCCAGTTTCGCCTCGGCGCTTTTCACATTGGCTACCGCCGTTTCCAAAGCCGCTTTATAAGGAACCTGATCGATGACAAAAAGTGTTTGTCCCTTATGCACAGCATCACCTTCGTTGATTCGGATTTCGGTAACAATCCCACTGACCTGCGGTCGGATCTCTACGTACTGACGGCCCCGCAACGTGGCCGTGTAACCGGTTTTAAGCGTCTGATTGCTCAACTCAACAGTCAACGTTTTGTACGTAACTCCCACCTCCTCTTGCTGCTTACTTCCACAGGACGAAAGCAACATCACACATGCAAAATAAATAATTCGCCTTTTCATTGTAATTTAATCTTTAACTTATTATTAACCTTCTCATTATAGACTCGAAACGCGCTTTTAACAAATATAATTCGAATAAGTATACCTGTTAAGCATGTGTTGATGAACGGCGGAAATGTGATGACAAACGACAATTTCGACTATTGTCGGTGTGGGAGTAAAGATTTATCTTTGTAACGTATAAAATAAGGAACCACAGAGGTTTAGTGCAATCACACGAACATTTGCCAGCAAATTATTACTAATAACCACCGGGATCAGGTTATAACAGGCTGAATATTGAAAAATTATGAAATATCCTAAAATAACTCTTTATGTAGACCTGCTTTTCTGCATCGTCATTCTGCCACTGATCATTATGTTGGTACCGATAGACAAGTGGATTACCAATCAAACTTTTTTTGTCATCACGCTGATCGTCTATCTCTACGCGCTCTATTTTGTATACCGGAAAGCCAATATCCCGGCACTTTTCATACAGCATAAATACGGGCGTATCGCCCTGCTGATCGTGATATTACTCACCGCTACCGAACTTCTCACCTATTTTCCCCTGCCTGAAATACCTCATTCCAAACTGCCGCAGGATTTCCGCAGGCATTTACATGCCCAAACCGTATGGTTTTTTTTCCTGATTGTTTCAGGCTTCAGCCTCGCCATAGAACTGACTTTCGAACTTTTCCGCCAGATGTTTTTGAAACAAGAGATCGAGGCCCGGAAGAACAAGGCAGAACTGGCGCTTTACAAAGCCCAGATCAATCCCCATTTCCTTTTCAACACGCTGAATGCCCTCTATGGGCTTGTGCTGACTAAATCCGATAAAACAGAATCGGCTATCGTAAAGTTTTCCAATATTTTAAAATACATGTATTCCGATTCTTCTGCCGAGCTGATCGATATTGGCATCGAACTGGACTACATCCGGCAATATGTCGATTTACAGATGCTACGGCTAAACCGCCACACACAGGTCATTTTTGAAAGCCGGGCAGACGAGGAGCACATACAAATCCCTCCCATGATCCTGATTACTTTTGTGGAAAATGCTTTTAAATACGGATCGTCGCCGGACGAAGATTGCACCATACTGATACGGATCGTTGTGGAGAACGGCACACTGCTTTTCGAAACCGAAAATACGATCATGAAAAAGAAAAAGGATGAAAGTTCTTCAATCGGTATAAAGAATTGCCGCAAACGGCTACAATTACTTTACCCCAACCGCTTCTCCCTGATAACGCTTGAAAATGAAGAAAAACGGGAATTTAAAACCAGACTAACCATACAACTCCGATGAAAAAGATAACCTGCATAGCCATCGACGACGAACCCATAGCTTTATTGGTTATTACCCAGTTTTGCGAACGCAAGGGCGGGCTGGAACTGACCACGTTCAGCGAGCCGCGCATCGGGCTGGAGGAAATCGTCCGTCGCAAACCCGATCTGGTATTTCTCGATATAGAGATGAATAGCATAAGCGGACTGGACGTAGCCCAATCCTTACCCAAAGAGTGTTGTCTCATCTTTACCACGGCACATGCACAATATGCCCTCGACGGTTTCGACCTCGATGCCGTAGATTTCCTGCATAAGCCTTTTGCCTACGACCGTTTCGACCGGGCTGTCGAGAAGGCAATCCGCCACATCGAAGCCAGGCGGGGCGAATCCCCGCGCGCCCAAATGCCGGAGGTTATCGTCGTTAAACACGAATATAACAATGTAACGATCCCCATTTCCGACATTTTTTACGTCGAAGCCCTGGAAAATTACATTAAAATTTTCCGGAAAAACGGGAGTAATATCCTTTCCCGCATCAATATAAAAACGATTTGTGAAATGTTGCCTGAAAACGCTTTTTTAAGGGTACACCGTTCCTACATCATACCTGTGGACAAGGTGGAGCAGTTTTCTAAACAAGAGATCAGGCTGACCGGGCTTCCCACCCCAATCCCCGTAGGCAGGCGTTATGCAAAAGAAATATTCGATATTTTATCCCGCAAAAAAATGCGGACGTAGGCACAGGCCCTGTTCCGGTGCAATAAGTATGCACGCCCTTTTGCCTTTACTGCTCCGATACCGAAAAATAAAGGGGGTTGCCGCAGAAAACAAAACCACAATGGGCGAAACAGGCTATGGGGCGACAGGAAGATTATGTCGCCCACCTATTCAACAGCACGGAAAAGATTGTGTCTGTGCCTATTTCCGGAACTGCTTCCGGCGTCGCGTTCAATCTCTGGGAGGCCGCTGAAACAAAGAAGCAATCCACAACAGGATAATAGCACCCAAAGTGGCCGTGATAAGGCTACCGAGAATACCGCCGAACTGTACTCCGAACAGGCTGAACACCCAACCACCCAAAACACCCCCGATAACACCGATAATCAGATTGAGAATTAACCCGAATCCACCGCCTCTCATCACTTTCCCGGCAAAATATCCGGCAGCGACACCAATAATAATAAACCAAAGAAAATTCATAATTTTAAAATTTACTTGTAAAACATCCTGGCTTTTCAGGTTTTTACTCAAATCAGCACAATAAGTTCACAAAAACAAGTAAATTTTATAATCTGAAATAAACATCTTTTCAGGCCGAACACTTATCTACCTATCGGATAAGGCTTTCGAGAAACTGTTTCACCGATTTCTTTTCCGGGAAACGGCTTCGGATTGTCCCACCCTCTTTTATCGCTCTGCTGGAAAGGATTTTCCGGCCAATGCCCCTACAAGAAAAAGATCAAAAAAAACAAAACAGGGACTTCCCGTTTTTCTGTGGGAGTAACACAAGAGGTCTTAATATAGCAAGAAACAGTAAACCAAATGATTATGTCAGCACAACCTTTATATAAAATGAAAATTTCATAACATCTTCAACCAAAACAACCTTAATTTTCAAAAATAATCATAATTTTACCCTAAACCCAAAAGGAAATGTTTCCGTACAAAACAAAAAAAAGACAAAAGACCATGAAATTTAAATTTTTTATTGCAGCATTAACTTTCCTCTCTTTTTACGGATTCCACTCCGCTTTCGCGCAGCCGGGAAGAGATACTTCCTGGACCCGGGGAGGATTGATTGGCATCAACCTTTCACAAATCAGTCTGAGCAACTGGGCCGCCGGAGGTGACAATGCCGTAGGATTTAACCTGAATTTCAACTATAAGTTAGATTTCAAACGTAACCGCCACTTGTGGCAGAACCGCCTTGAAATGGCTTACGGACTGAACAAAACCAAATCCGAAGGGACGAAAAAAACGAACGATAATTTATATCTTTCTTCCATCTATGGCTATCAACTAAAAAAATCCCTGTATTTAAGCGGATTGATGACGTTTCAAACCCAGTTTGCCAAAGGGTATGATTATAACGTCGACCCGGATGTCTTCATTTCCCGTTTTATGGCTCCGGGTTACCTGATGGTGGGTGCGGGTTTGACCTGGAAACCCAAACAATGGTTCACCGCCACGCTTTCTCCCGCCACCTGGAGAGGAACATTCGTAAGCAGTAAAATCCTTTCCGACCAGGGGGATTTCGGAGTGACACCGGGCGACCGACTGTTTTCGGAATTCGGCGCAAACCTGCGTATGGAGGCCACTTACGAGTTTCTTAAAAATATGACGGTTTACTCCCGGCTCGACCTTTATTCCAATTATTTGGAGGATCCCCAGAACGTAGATGTCAATTGGATTGTCCAGTTGAATATGAAAATCAATCAATGGTTTTCTGCCAACATCAGCACCAATATGATTTATGACGACAATATTAAGATTGCACAAAAAGACGGTACCAAAGGCCCGCGCCTGCAATTCAAAGAAGCCCTGAACATCGGTTTCCAGGTAAACTTTTAAATAAGAAACTATCATTTTGTTTTTCCGGTTTCCCGCAGTGAAACGGCACACAATGCCGCTAAACGGGAAACCGGATTTTATTTTCCCCTCTTTCCTGCTGTTTTCCGAATAATGCTATCTTTGTAACCAGATTATTAATTCAGGTTGTAACGTGCGTTTTTCACAATTTTGCATTTGTATTTGCATTCTATTACCGATGCTTTTGCCGGTACAAGGGCAAACCTTACACCATTTCCGGGGAAAGGTTGTCGATGCCGTCACGGGATTGCCGATCGAAGACGCTGTTGTTTCCGTGGACGAACGCCTCAAGCAAACCACCGGGAAACAAGGGGATTTCAGTTTCCGGCTAAAACCGGGGACATACGTCCTGCGCACCCACCATCTGGCCTATGAAGATGCAGAATTTTCCATTCCACACCCTCAAACCGATACGGTTCTGCTCCGGCTCGTTCCCCTCGCCCGGGAACTGGACGAATCTGTCGTGACACATTCGGAAAACCGCCAGAAGATCAGCGGGCTTTCAGGAGGGAGGATCGACCTGAATATGGAAGAATTGAAGAGCCTGCCTAAATTTATGGGTACAAACGATCCCCTGAAAATATTACAGCTAACCCCCGGCATACAAACGGCAGGGGACGGAAATTCAGGAATATTCATCCGGGGAGGGGAACCCGGCCACAACCTGATTTTATGGAATGAAGCCCCCATTTACAATGCCTCCCATCTTTTAGGCTTGTTTTCGATTTTCAACACCGGGCATATCGGGACTTTCAAACTTCATAAATCCAATATGCAGGCAGACCGGGGCGGCAGGCTTTCCTCCCTGCTCGAAATAAGATCACCGGAAAAAATCCCCGACAAGACGACGGTTTCCGGTGACATCGGACTGATTTCCTCGCAGGTGACCTTAGCCCTGCCCCTCAGCCGAAAAACAGCTCTTTACCTTTCAGGCAGGAAAACTTATGTCGGCTTAACCCTTAAACCGATTATCCGCAGCCTGGTTAGCAACAAAGAGGACGAAATGCCTTTCGACTATGAATTTCAGGATTATAACCTCACCCTTATCAACAAACCTTCGGACAACGACCAGATTGTCTTCAATGCTTACTGGGGAAAAGATCATCTCAATATCAAAGACCCCGATTATATGCTCGACGGGAAAATGGACTGGTGGAACCTGGCTACATCGCTTTCCTGGCAGCATCGCTGGCAAAAAGGGCTTACCATGAAAAACACCTTTTTCATGTCGCAATACGATAATTCACTCCACATCCGGCAAAATTCCTTATCCGCCCGGCTTCCGTCCTATATACGCGACTGGGGTTTCCGGAATCGGTTCACTTTCAATAAAGGGAATATTTTCTTTACCACAGGAGCGGAATATATTTATCACACGGTATTTCCCCAAGCTCCCGCCATCGAAGCCAAAAACGACACCTGGGGCGACACGGGCGTACAAACCTACCACACACACGAAACGGCGGTTTTTCTCAGCGCCCGATTTCACATCGCCTCCCGGCTGACGGCAGAACTGGGGCTCAGGTACGCTTTCAATTTCCAAACCGGACCTTATGACGACCTGAACTACGACGAACGCGGGGAGGTTATCGATTCCATCCATTTCGGCAGAGGGAAAGCCTTCGGCTTCCGGCACGCCCCGGAGCCCCGGTTCAGCCTTCGTTACACACCGGGCGAAAACAATTCCCTCCAATTCAGCTATAACCGGCAACAACAATTCATCAGTCTGGTTTCCATTTCCGGTGTCGGGTTGCCCACCGATTTCTGGGTTCCGGCTTCTAAAAATATCCCGGCACAAACGGGAGATCACTTTTCGCTCGGTTATTTTCAATCGCTTTTAGAGAGGGCCTATGAATTTTCCACGGAAGTTTATTACCGCCGCATGAACAACCAAATGGAATTTAAAAGCACGTTGTTCGATCTTTTCAACCAGCAGTATATTCTGGAAAAAAGTATCAACTACGGCAAAGGAAAGGCCTATGGAGCAGAATTTATGCTTAAAAAAAATTCAGGGAAGTTCAACGGCTGGATCAGCTACACCCTGGGATGGTCAAAACGTTATTTCCCGGCGATACGGGAAGGGAATGCCTTTCCGGCAAAACACGACCGCCGTCATGACCTCTCGCTGGTGGCCAGCTATAAGTTGAACAACAGGTGGGACTTTTCGTCCGTTTTCGTCTATGCCACGGGAAATGCCTTCACCATGCCGCAAAGCATTTATATGGCGGAAGGTAATATTGTGAAGGAATACGGAAAATACAACGGAGCCCGGATGCCGGCTTACCATCGGCTGGATATTTCGGCAAATTATTGGTTTTTCAAACAAAAAAACCGGGAAAGCGGTTTAAATTTTTCGATTTACAATGTCTATAAACACAGCAACCCGATTTATATTTTCATCGTGGCAAAACCCAGCGAACACGGAAACGATCAAATCAGGATCAAGCAAAAGAATAAACGCCTTTACGATATTATTCCTTCGATCAGCTGGACTTTTAAATTTTAAGTGAAACCCGTTCAATTTTAACGACTATGCCTAAAATACGCCTTTATTGCCTGCTGTTTTGCCTGTTGTTGTTCAACGGATGTGTCGAGACATCGAATCTCGACGATTTTGAATATAAGCTGGTGGTGGAAGGCTGGATTAAAGAAGGGGAAGCTCCCCACGTCATCCTTACCCAAAACAAACCGTTGTTGTCGAATATCGACAGCACCAGCATCGAGGATATGGTGGTCAGGTGGGCAAAAGTAAGCGTCAGCGACGGGGAAGAAACGGAAGTGTTAAGCGGACGGATTGATAAGAATTATTTCCCGCCTTTCATTTACCGGGGAAGCAGGCTATCGGGAGAAGCAGGAAAAACCTACACGTTAAAAGTGGAATATTCCGGACGGGAATGGACAGCCGAAACTACAATCCCCGCCTCCCTCCCGCTGACTGCCCTTGTTCCGGAAATCGCAGCGAACGACACCTTATATTCCATTGAAGCCACATTCAGCGATCCGGCCAACGAAAAGAATTACTACAAATTCTTCACGAAAGTAGTCCATAAAAACACCCGCTTCCTATCATCGCTCCTGGGGAATTTCGATGATAACCTGTTCAACGGGCAATCGATGACCGTCACCGTCAATCAGGGAATAGACCAACGGCAATTCAAAAATTTCGAATCCCATTTCCACATTCGCGATACGGTGCTGGTGCAATTCTGCACGCTTCCCGAATTCGGTTTCCGTTACTGGACAGCTTATGAAAACGAACTGGTCAACGGACAAAACCCATTCTTCCCGGCGAATCAGAATCTACCCACTAACATTAACAACGGAGGCATCGGAATCTGGTGCGGCTACGGGCAAAAAACGTATTCCGTATCCTATCCTGCACAAAAAAAGTGCATCCCTTGACAGGATGCACTTTCGATCAGTAAAAATGCTATTCAAAAATCAACGGTTTAGTCGAACAATGCAGCATATTTGTCTATTAAAGTTTCTATCGACTGAATCAGCGAGCCGAAATTCGCTTCACTGAAATAAGTTTCCATTTCATATTTTGAACCATCGCTGGCGAAGATCAGGAAAGGAGCTACATAATAATAATCATAAGAGGTACTGCCATTCTGTTCCATTTTCCCTACTTTCGGCACTTCTTCTTCATAGCCCACGTTATAATCGGATTCTTTAACAATATCCATTTTCACATCAGCCACTTTTTCAGAGCCTCCTGAATAATACAAAGCCATAGAAGCATATTTGTTATAAATGTCGGCTTCTTTTTGTGCGCCTGTTTTGCTGTCGGAAGCTTCGGTGATGGCATCGACTCCCTTGATGATAGATTTAATCGCGCCTTCTCCCTTCACCACCACGTCCATCACATTGACAGACAGTTTTCCGTCGGTCAACAGGTCTTCGGCCTCGCTGTTTTCAAGAGCATCCGGATCGGTCAGGTTTTGTCCGCTAACCTCAGCGCTGGAAGTAATCAGGGTTTCGTCGTTCTTCGACATTTTATAAACCTCGGTAATAGCATTGCTCTTTGCGCTTACGGCCAATTCCCACGCATAACCGCCGTTCAAGGTCATTTTCACGGCAATGTCGGCAGATTTTTGATTATCGGCCAGGTTTGTGGTAACCAAAGCGCCGATGTGTTCTACGTTGGCAACCTTCAGAGAAATAGTCATTTTAGCAGGAATATTCACAGCCGTATTTTCATAGGTGTAATCTTTTCCGCCTTCAAAAGTCAAAGCCAACACACAGTCCTTACCGTTATTGAATTGTAATTCAATTTTTCCTGTTGCCTCCACTTTAGTCCACTCTTCGCTTACTTTGTTATAAGTATAAACTCCGGCATAATCGGCCAGGCTAAGCCTATCCACTTCCGTAGCTAAAGTTGTCAATCCGGTCAGGCTGTTACTTTTAGCCACCGAACGCAAAGAAGACAACATCTGAACCATAGGATTCTCAGGCATCGGAGCGGGCAAAACCACCTCATCGTCATCATTCCCGAACAATCCCGAAGTTTCGAGAATATCGACTAAATAATCGATAGCTTCCACAGCCACCCGGTGATCTTCCGCATTGAACTTAGCCACAAACTCTTTTCCCACTGTTTCCAGTTTAGTTTTATGTTCATCCGGGGTCAAAGGAGATGGAGGAGGAGTGTCTCCACCTTTATCATCATCACTACAAGCAGCCATGCCAACTGCAAAAACCAGCATGCAAAGCAGGTAAAAACCTTTCGCAAAAAACTTCATAATAATTAATTTTTGAATTCTACTTATTGAAAATTAACACATTTACAAACCTATTGTGTGCAAAGATAATAATTTAACAACAAAAAACAATATTAATTTTTATAAAAATTTGTATATTGGAAACACTCGCTTTCAACGACAGCCCGACCTGTATTTCCCTAATAACCATAACGCCACAGCCGTCCGCCCGGGCAAAAGTACCCGGAATGTAAATAAAAAACGAAAATTCCGGGAAATCCGTAAAATTCCGACCTCCTATTTTCAACTTTCAATTATTAACATTAATTTTACAACTTCATTCATAGTAATGCCTTGTATTCAAACCGATTAAGAACCGGGAAGAACAAACAGCCATTTTACAATAAGTATAAACGGCCGGGACAAGAATGGAAGAAGTAAACAAATAAACAAGATTTTGATAAATAGCTATGGAAAATAAACTGACCATATACAACACGTTATCACGGACGAAAGAAGTGTTTGAACCGATCAATCCGCCATTTGTGGGTCTTTACGTTTGCGGGCCTACGGTGTACGGCGACGCCCATCTGGGACATGCCCGTCCGGCTATCACTTTCGACCTGCTGTTCCGCTATTTAAAATACCTCGGCTATCAGGTGCGCTATGTGCGTAATATCACCGATGTAGGCCACCTGACAAACGACAGCGACGACGGAGAGGACAAGATTGAGAAAAAGGCGAAACTCGATCGTCTGGAACCGATGGAAATCGTTCAGTTTTACACAAACCGTTACCACAAAAACATGGACGACCTGAACACCTTGCCGCCCAGCATCGAGCCGCACGCTTCCGGCCATATCATCGAGCAGGAAGAGTTGGTGAAAAAAATCATGGAAAACGGTTTTGCCTATGAAAGTGACGGCAGCATCTATTTCGACGTAGAAGCTTACAACAAAAAATACGATTACGGGAAGCTCTCCGGACGGCGGGTGGACGAACTGATAGCCAATACCCGTCAGTTGGACGGACAGAATGAGAAAAAGAATTCGTTCGATTTCGCTTTATGGAAAAAGGCATCTCCGGAACACATTATGCGCTGGCCTTCTCCCTGGAGCAACGGTTTTCCGGGCTGGCACCTGGAATGTTCGTGCATGAGCCAGAAATACCTGGGCGACCGGTTCGACATTCACGGCGGTGGGCTCGACCTTCAATTCCCGCACCACGAATGCGAAATCGCCCAAAGCACCGCAGCCTACGGACATGAAGCCGTGAAATATTGGATGCACAACAACATGATTACCATTAACGGACAGAAAATGGGAAAATCACTGGGTAATTTCATCACACTCGACCAATTATTCTCAGGAGAGAACGATGTGCTGGAACAAGCCTATTCCCCCATGACTGTACGTTTTTTCATATTACAGGCCCACTACCGCAGCCCGCTGGACTTTTCAAACGAAGCCCTGAAAGCGGCGGAGAAAGGCTACGAACGCCTGATGGCAGCCGTAACCACCCTCGACAAGGTGAAGGCTTCCCCGGAAAATACAGTCGATGTCCAGGAACTGTCGGACAAATGCTTCGAAGCTCTGAACGACGACCTGAATACCCCGATCCTGATCTCGCACCTGTTCGACGGCGTACGAACGATCAATTCGCTGGCAGCAGGGACGGAAAAGATAGACGAAGGCAACTTAGCCCTGCTGAAAAAACTCTACCACGATTTCACCTATGACATTTTAGGATTGAAAACGGAAACAGGAGCGGCAGGCACGAACCATGAAGTGTTAGGCAAAGTGCTCGACATGGTGATGTCGATCCGCACAGATGCGAAACAAAAGAAAGACTGGGCGACTTCCGATAAAATCCGGGACGAGCTGAAAGCTGCCGGAGTGGCCGTAAAGGATACAAAGGACGGATACGAATGGAGTATTATTGAGCCGGAAGAAAAATAAGCCCGGTAAGATGAAAATCATATCGGTTATACCCTAATTAAACGTTATGCCTTATTACTATTTCATCGTTTTCTTTTTACTGCTCGGTGCCTGCAAGCAAAATGCCGCCACCAAAACGGCGGAAAAAACCACTCTGCAAGCTCCGGCTTCTCAAAAAGAGACGAAATATGTGGACACCCGATTGACAGCGCCGCAAAAAAACAGTTTATACAGTTTCAACGACGAACTGACGATTACTTTTACTCATCCGGAGAATCTCACCGTCGATTCTACGGAATATCTTCTCAACGGCGAAAAGATCGGCACGACAGGCCGGGGAATACAGACCTACACCTATCGCCTGCCGGAAACCAAAACCGGAAACAATCTGGTGAAAGTCATTTCGTGGTATGCTGAAGGCAAACAGGGTATTGTTTCAACCTACATCCGGGTGAAACCGGACAAAGCTCCCCAAACCTACACCTGGAAAGTCCTTAACACGTTTCCCCACGATCCGAAAGCATACACCCAGGGATTGGTGTATCAGGACGGATTTATGTACGAAGGCACGGGACAGTACGGAGAATCGACCCTTCGCAAAATAGACATAGCGACAGGCAAAATATTATCGATATTAGGCATAGACAGCCAACTGTTCGGCGAAGGGATTACGATTTATAAAGACAAGATATACCAAATCACCTGGCGTTCCCGGAAAGGATTCATTTACGACCTGAACACATTCTCGCTGCAATCGACTTTCACTTATAACACCGAAGGCTGGGGAATTACGACCATCGGCGACAAGCTCGTCATGAGCGACGGCAGCAACAAACTGTATCACATCGCCCCTTCCACTTTCAACGTGATTAAAGAAGTAGAGGTTTATGACCACCGGGGAGCGGTGACCCGCCTGAACGAACTGGAATATATCGACGGGCTGGTATGGGCTAACGTGTGGATGACCGACCGGATCGTGGCCATTAACCCGGAAACGGGAGCCGTGGTTGGCGAAATGAACCTGACCAACCTGTTACCCGCAAGGGATAAAGCCCGTCTGGACGATACGGACGATGTGCTGAACGGCATTGCCTATAATCCGGAGAAAAAGACATTTTACCTGACCGGGAAAAAATGGCCGAAACTGTTCGAGGTTTCCGTCCAAAAATAAACTGTGTGCCGAAAATCAAACAAGCTAAAACTAAATAACAACGATCGTGGACGTTAAAATTGAAGAATCATGGAAAGAACTACTGAAAGATGAGTTTGAAAAACCTTATTTTTCAGAATTGATTACTTTCGTTAAAAACGAGTATCAAACCACTCGTATTTACCCGCCCGGAAAGCTCATTTTCAATGCTTTCAACCATTGCACGGTGGACAATACGAAAGTCGTTATCTTAGGACAGGACCCTTATCATGGTCCCGGACAAGCGCACGGGCTTTGCTTTTCCGTTCCGGAAGGAGTGGAACAACCGCCTTCCCTTCAAAATATATTCAAGGAAATATACAACGATTTAGGAACCCCTGTCCCGGCCTCCGGGAATCTGGAACGCTGGTCCGACCAGGGAGTGCTGCTTCTGAACGCCACCCTCACCGTGCGTGCACACCAGGCAGGCTCACACCAGAACAAAGGCTGGGAAACGTTCACCGATGCCGTGATTCGCTTGCTGGCCGACCGGAAAAAAAATCTTGTATTCCTGCTTTGGGGCTCTTACGCCCAGCGTAAAGGCGCTTTTATCGACACGCATAAACATTTAGTGCTGAAATGCGTGCATCCCTCCCCTCTGTCGGCCAACCGGGGAGGCTGGTTCGGGAATCACCAGTTCAGCCAAACCAATCAATATTTAAAAGAACACGGACTATCAGAAATTCAATGGTAAATTAAATTATGAGCTACGATTTAGAAACAACAACCGCAAACCGGTATCAGACTGCCGCCACAGCAACCAATACATTAATCAGAAATGTATACACCTGGATGTGTACAGCCCTTTTACTGACCGGAGGAACGGCAACCCTGGTAGCCAATACGCCCTCTATCGCAGAAGCCGTATTGAGTAACAACATATTATTCTGGGGATTGCTTATCGCCCAGCTGGGAGTGGTATGGGTGATGTCGGCCCGGGTAAACCAATTCAGTTTGAGAACGCTTTCAACCCTTTTCATGCTCTATTCGGTATTAACGGGAATCACCTTTTCGATCTATTTTTTCATTTTCACCGCTGAATCCATCGCTTCCACATTTTTTATAACGGCAGGAACTTTCGGAGCGATGAGCCTGTACGGTTATTTCACGAAAACCGACCTGACCAAAATAGGTAATCTCTGTATTATGGTGCTGGTTGGAATCATCATTGCCTCTGTGGTGAACTTTTTCCTGAAAAGCGAAACCCTGTATTGGGTAGTTACCTATATCGGAGTTGCCGTATTCATCGGGCTGATCGCCTGGGACACCCAGAAAATCAAAGCCCTGGCCCGGATGGACGACAACGAACACACCCAGAAATGGGCGATTTTAGGCGCGCTGACCTTATATTTGGATTTTATCAACCTGTTCATCATGCTGTTGAGGATACTGGGAAAAAGAAGATAAAAAGCAGTGACCGATCCCATCGGCCTTATAAACAGAAATTTTATCCTAATTGTGCAACACTTTATTCAGAATTTCTTAATTTTGAACCATACAAAAGAAATGCCTTGATTACTTGTGCGTAAAGAACAAAAGATAAAATCAAATCATAATCGGGTATTTATCCTATAAATAATATCAACGTGGCGTGCCACTTAAGTAAATTCTAAAATAAACACTATGGTTAGTTACAAAGAACTGGGGCTGGTAAACAGCAGAGAGCTTTTCAAAAAAGCTATGGCAGGCAAATATGCTATTGCTGCCTTCAATTTCAACAACATGGAACAAATGCAAGCCATTATATCTGCTGCTGTTGAAACAAAATCACCGGTTATCCTTCAAGTATCCGGCGGTGCCCGTAAATATGCCAATCAAACCCTCCTGCGCTATATGGCTCAGGGAGCAGTAGAATATGCAAAAGAATTGGGATTGAATATTCCTATCGTTCTTCACTTAGACCATGGCGATTCATTCGAGCTTTGCAAAAGCTGTATCGATATGGGCTTCTCGTCTGTGATGATCGATGGTTCTCATTTCTCATACGAAGAAAATGTAGCCCTGACGAAAAAAGTGGTGGACTATGCACACCAATTCGATGTTACCGTTGAAGGTGAGCTGGGTGTATTGGCCGGTGTAGAAGACGAAGTTTCTGCAGAACACCACACCTATACCCGTCCGGAAGAAGTGGAAGATTTCGTTAAGAGAACAGGCGTGGATTCACTGGCAATCTCTATCGGTACTTCTCACGGTGCCAATAAATTCAAACCGGAACAATGTACCCGCAATGCCGATGGAATTTTAGTTCCTCCCCCATTGCGCTTCGACATTCTGGAAGAAATTGAAAAACGTATTCCGGGATTCCCGATCGTTCTTCACGGTTCGTCTTCCGTACCTCAGGATAAAGTGGCTATCATCAACAAATATGGTGGCAAGCTGAAAGATGCTATCGGTATTCCGGAAGAACAGCTTCGTAAAGCAGCTACTTCTGCCGTATGTAAAATCAACATCGACTCTGACGGCCGTTTGGCAATGACAGCAGCCGTGAGAGAAATCTTCGCTACCAAACCGGAAGAATTTGACCCGAGAAAATACCTCGGTCCGGCTCGCGATGCCCTGAAAGAACTTTACAAGCACAAATTAATCAGCGTATTAGGCAGCGCCAATACCGTTGAATAAAAAGTGGTAACAGTAAATAAAAGAAAGAGCCTCCGGGCTCTTTTTTTATTTTCCCCCTTTCTCTTCAAACAAGCCGGGGATTTCTCCCGGAAAATTCCGCTTCCCCCCAACAACACACCCCTCCCACCGCTCCGGCGGGCCAACGCCAACCTATTCCTTAGCGAACATTCCTAACCACACAAGCATCCAACCACACACGCAACAAGCCTCACACAGGAACATCGCCACTCCACGAAGAATCCCCTCATCCTCCCTGCCACAAACGTTTCACCCACACCGAAAAATAATATTTTCGACCTTCCTTTAACTCTATTCACAAGAATACCACAATCCTAAAACGGTTAAAAAATCACCAATTCACAAATATTTTGATTTTATTTTCATATATTTAAAAACGGTTAAAATCAGTCAAACAAATATCCTAAAATAAATACAGATTTATGAACAAACCAATACACAAGAAGTATCTATCCGAAACCAACGCGCAAAAACACAATTACACGCGTAATACAAAAAAACTCTTCTTTTCTCTTTGCTTTTTATTATCGTTCGCATTCTCGAATGCACAAACCTTCTCGAATTTAGGTTTTGAATACTGGCAGGGCAATAAATTCCCCTTATTCTGGCAACATCCGGGAACCACCGTTTCTTCCGACTCCGTGACCAAACTATCCGGCAAATATTCTTTAAAAGCCATCCGGCAAAACACAGGAACGCAAGAGGCCAACAGCCCATACGGATTAATTTTACAATATACACAAACCGCTTTTCCGAATATGGATTTCCAAAACAAGAAATTCGAGGTTTCCGTTCAGATAAAAAGTAAATTCGCCGACACTTCAGGCTATGCAAACGTCTTTATCCAATTCATTGATCCTTTAAATCCCGGAAATAGCAGCATATCTATGGGAGATCAAGTGAAACAGCAAGAAGGGTGGACAAAATCGGCCACTTCCATCACCATTGGGGAAACGACATCGGCTTCCGTCATAATCATGGGGGTGATGATGGGAGGACAGGGAGAGATGTGGCTGGACGATTATCAAATCACCTGCAACGGGCAACCATCCGAAGAAACCAGCCCCAGAACGACAGACCTTTCGGACAAAGAAAAAAAATGGCTGGCTTCTAACGTCATTCCGATAACCGGGGAAACACTGACTGCTGAAAAAACATTTGCAAAAAAAATTTCCGGATCGCAAATCATCGGGATAGGAGACAATGTGCACGGCTCAGCATCGGTTGTAATGCTGAAAAACATCTTCTCTAAAAACCTCATCGAAAAGGAAGGATTCACGATATTCGCCATTGAAGACAGCCCGTGTACCGGAGAACTTTTAAACCAATATGTCTCAGGGCTATCGGATTACATCCCGCAAGACATAAACGTAATGTATAACAATCCGGGATTCATGAATATGCTGTCCTGGATAAAAGAATACAACAAATCGGCAACGAAAAAAGTCAGGATTTTCGGCGTAGATATAAATGCCAGGTATGAAAGACAACTTAAAACCCTCGCCCAGGCCATGTCAAACAAATACACCCTTCCCTTAGATTCGATCGATGCCATTCTAAAATCGACATTCCAAAAATGGAATTATAGATCGAATGACAGAATACCATTTTCCGAGGCACAAAAACAATATATCACAGGAAACATAGAGCGTATTAAAGAAGAAATCAACCGGACGAATACGGACGAAAATCAAAAAACGTTACTTTATTATTATGCCAACAACCTTCTTCATTATCTGACATTCAGCAGGCAAGAGAGAGAAAAACAAATGGCTGGAAATATCGGTTGGCTTCTCTCGCGGAATCCCGGTGAAAAAATGATCTATTTAGCCCATAACTCACATGTCAGCAACAACAACTACAATTTCGAAGGGAAAAGAACAGGAGCCTGGCTAAAAGAACAGTTTAAAAATAAATATTACATCATCGGAACTTGCTACTTCGATGGCACCGACTCCTATAAAAAATCGGCTTTGGGTCATTCCCACCCCATCATCAACGAAGCTGTCCGGGGATCGTACGAAAACCTGTTCAGGCAAATCAAACAAGATTGCTTTTACCTGGATTTAAGTAAACTGACAGAGAACTCATATAACAAATGGTTGTTCCAGCCCATGTTAATGAGGAATTACGGTGTCGAGCCATTTAACTATTACCATGAATTTTCTATAACAAACCTCTATCCTGAATATGACGGGGTTGTGTTCATAAAAAGTTCGATCCCTTTATAAATCCGGGCAAATCCGGATTTCGGGAAATCATCCGGGTACTGAGGCGCGAAAATTATTTCAGCCGCCTCAGTACCTTTTCGGTTAAAACCGCCACTTTTTTCTTACCACAAAAAACGCATGGAACATCGTATATATAATATAGAATCGTATGTTTGTATGTGAAAGAGTTATGTGATAAACGCTGGCATTCTCCCCCCAAAAATTAGGGAACAGACGAAAAAACGCTTCTCTTTTCCATACAATCTCGATCAACCGATTTATTTTTGACAACAAAATAAATTCAACAGCGATTTAAAACAAAAGGGAACGGCAGCCCAACAGGAATGACAGCGGTTTACAAGCCATATAGCCGGAAAGACTTTTCCGGAATTTTACAAACCTTATAGCCCGGATTCAGTATACTACAAAAAATATCCGATATGAACCCAAATATTCCAGAAACAGGCAGAAAACGTGTCGTAATCATCGGCGGAGGTTTCGGAGGACTGACTTTGGCCAGTAAATTGCGAAAAAGTAATTTTCAATTAGTCTTGCTCGACCGCACCAATTACCACCAATTCCAGCCTTTGCTCTATCAGGTAGCCACTGCCGGATTGAATCCCGGCTCTATTGCTTTTCCCTTCCGGAAAGATTTTCGGAAATTCAAGGATTTCCATTTCCGCATGACCGAGGTCACCAGGATCGATCCGAAGAAAAATGAAGTTGAAACACCGATAGGCACGATCCACTACGATTATTTAGTGATCGCCGCCGGAACAGATACCAATTACTACGGCATGGAAAACATCCGCCGTTATGCGCTCCCGATGAAAAGCCTGACCGAAGCCATGACCTTGCGTAACCAATTATTACTGAATTTTGAAAAAGCACTCACCGTAAGCCGGGATGAAAAAAGGCAGCGTTTATTAAATATCGTCGTGGTTGGAGGCGGAGCCACGGGAGTGGAAATTTCAGGAGCATTGTCCGAAATGAAACGCTATGTACTGAAAAAGGATTATCCGGAACTCACCAAAAACGAACTGAATATCTATCTGATTGAAGGCTCTCCCCGGCTTCTCGGTAGCATGTCGGAAGCCTCTTCGGCAAAAGCCCTGAAATTTCTTCAGAACATGGGAGTAGAAGTCATGACAAATACGAAAGTCGTCGATTATGTCGATAACCAAATTATCCTCGATCAGGGAGAACCAATCCGTACCGATACGATTATTTGGGTCAGCGGGGTGAAAGCCAACTTTCTGGAAGGCATCCCTTCGGAAGCTATCGGCAGAGGCGGAAGAATATATGTAGACGAATACAACCGCCTGAAAGGGGAAGAGCACATTTTCGCAATCGGGGATATTTGCCTGCAAACCGAAACGGATTACCCCAACGGGCATCCCCAAGTGGCACAAGTGGCTCTGCAACAGGCGAAACATTTGGTAAAAAACCTGAAACGCCATCAAAAAGGCGATTCCCTGCACCCTTTCCACTACCACAACAAAGGAACTCTCGCCACCGTCGGGCGAAATCGGGCCGTAGCGGAATTACCCCACATAAAAACCCAGGGCTTTTTTGCCTGGTTCCTTTGGATGGCTGTACACCTGCGTTCTATTTTAGGAGTGAGAAACCGGCTGGAAATTTTATTGAACTGGATTTGGAACTACCTGACCTACGATCAGGCAATCCGTCTAATCTTTAAAACACCAGAAAATAAGCATCGTGAAGAGGCCTTAAAAAAATAATAGGAATACATAATATAATCAAAAAAGTAAACCTTTTGCCTGCTGGCCCCGTATATCCCTCTCACACCTATTAATTTTTATCGTATGAGATTGGTTATTACAGGAACACTTGCTTTAATCATTTTAATTATAATATGCGCCATCGGCAAACACGACACCGACAACGCTCAGTCGATTTCAACCCCTGCGTCCCCTAAAAAGGCGGCGGAACATCCGTATTTTATTCCGTTTTATGATTTCGGGGGACAAAAGAACTTCATTTTTCCACAAACAGTCGAAAAAGTTTTCCACTTATCCCTTCCCCGCAAATAAATTATAATCCACACAAACGTTTCCATTTGTATAATTCTATACATTTTGAAAATAGAATGTAAAAAATAGGAGAAATATTTGGTTTTTCATTTTTTTCATGATTATATTTGTTGCAACAAACAAGAAAACAATGAAAAATTTGTCCCTACACCTAAGCAATATTCTTCTCGTGGTCCTCTGCCACGGAATCGAGAAAGGTGTATGAGCAAATGAAATGTGAAAACAGAATGACTATATAGACCTTTCTCGCTGTGAGAAAGGTTTTTTATTTTAAAAATTATGAATTTACAGAACCTACATATGATCGTCATCGGCATGCTACTCGTGGTCCTACTAAGACAATGAGAGGAAGGTTGTGTATTATAAAAAATAATGTAAGCCTTTCTCTCTGACCGGAAAGGCTTTTTTTGTGAAAAACTAAATAAACCAGACAATAATATGAAACACACATTACGGAGTGCTATCACCACAACAGGGCGCAGAATGGCAGGAGCGCGCAGCCTCTGGCGTGCCAACGGGATGAAGGATGAACAATTCGGAATGCCCATTATCGGAATCGCTAACTCGTTCACACAACTCGTTCCGGGACATGTGCATTTGCATGAGATCGGGCAATACGTGAAATCGATGATCGAAGCACGCGGCTGTTTCGCTGCCGAATTCAATACCATCGCCATTGACGACGGAATCGCAATGGGACACGACGGTATGCTCTATTCCCTGCCTTCCCGTGATATTATCGCCGATAGTGTAGAATATATGGCCAACGCCCATAAAATCGACGCACTGGTTTGCATCAGCAACTGTGACAAGATCACTCCGGGCATGCTGATGGCCGCAATGCGTCTGAATATTCCGACCATCTTTGTATCGGGAGGCCCGATGGAAGCCGGAAATTTCAATGGCCGGGGGGTAGACCTGATCGATGCCATGGTGATGAGTGCAGACAGCACATATAGTGATGCCGACATTGAAAAGGTGGAAAGATGTGCCTGTCCGGGTTGCGGTTCCTGTTCCGGGATGTTCACGGCCAATTCCATGAATTGCCTGAACGAGGCGTTAGGTTTGGCATTGCCGGGAAACGGAACGATTGTAGCCACCCACACCAACCGCCGTCGGTTATTCGAAAAAGCGGCATCGCTGATCGTTCAGATGGCAGGACAATATTATTTCGAGGGCGACGATTCCGTGTTGCCCCGCTCTATCGCAACGAAAGCCGCCTTTGAAAACGCCATGTCGCTGGACATTGCTATGGGCGGATCGACCAATACCGTCCTTCATTTATTGGCAGTAGCCCACGAAGCGGGAGTTGATTTTACGATGCAGGACATCGACCGCCTGTCGCGGAAAATTCCGGTATTGTGCAAAGTAGCCCCGAACTCCCACTACCACATTCAGGATGTGAACCGGGCGGGCGGAATCATGGCTATTTTGGGAGAACTGGCGGAGGCCGGATTGATCGATACCACCGTTAACCGGGTGGGATATAAAAACCTGGCAGCCTGCCTCGACAAATATTATATCGGCAGCAAAAATTTCAGCCAAAAAGCCCGTAAATTCTATTTAAGTGCCCCTGCCGGGGTATTTAGTAATACGTTAGGATCACAGAACGAATACCATAAGGAATTTGATACCGACCGCAAAAAAGGATGTATCCGTGATCTGGAACATGCTTATTTCAAAGACGGCGGACTGGCTGTGTTATCAGGAAACATTGCTAAAGACGGCTGTATCGTAAAAACAGCGGGAGTGGAAGAATCGCTTTTTGTATTCAAAGGAACGGCAAGGGTTTTCGAATCGCAGGAGCAAGCCATGAACGGAATTTTGAACGACGAAGTAAAAGCCGGGGACGTGGTGGTGATCCGCTACGAAGGCCCGAAAGGCGGTCCCGGTATGCAGGAAATGCTTTACCCGACCTCTTACCTGAAATCCAAACATCTCGATAAAGCCTGTGCGCTGATTACAGATGGCAGGTTTTCAGGAGGCACTTCCGGCCTGTCTATCGGCCACGTATCGCCCGAAGCCGCAGCAGGCGGAGCAATTGCCATTGTCCGTAACGGCGATCCTATCGAAATCAACATTCCGCAACGGAGCATCAACCTTATGCTGAGTGAAGAAGAAATCGAAAAGCGGCTGGCAGAGCAAAAAACCTTTAAGCCGGAAAACCGCGACCGCAAAATTCCGTTGTCGCTGCAAGCCTACTCTATGCTGGTAAGTTCAGCAGATAAGGGAGCCGTAAGAGAAATCAAATAAGTAAGACACACACAATAATGACTACTACTACTCAAACTAAATATATGGAAAAATCGAAAACCGAAACCAACTGTTTTTCGGGATCGAAGGCCGTTATCGAATCCTTCTTAGCGGAGGGGGTAGATACGATCTTCGGTTATCCCGGGGGACAGATCATCCCGGTGTATGATGCTTTATACGACTATCGTGACCGGATTAACCACATTCTCGTGCGCCACGAGCAGGGAGCCGTACATGCAGCCCAGGGATATGCCCGGGCAAGCGGGAAAGTGGGAGTATGTATTGTTACTTCCGGACCGGGAGCTACCAATACAGTAACCGGATTAGCCGATGCTATGATGGACTCTACGCCTATCGTTTTAATCAGCGGACAGGTGGGTTCGGCACAATTGGGAACAGATGCGTTTCAGGAAACCAATTTTGTCGGCATAACACAAGCGGTAACTAAATGGAACTGCCAGGTGAAAAAGGCTTCCGAGATACCTGCCGTCATAGCCAAAGCGTTCTATATCGCAAAATCGGGACGTCCCGGGCCTGTGGTGATAGACATCACCAAAGATGCCCAGCAGGAAATAGCGGAATTCCATTACGAAAAAATAAACTCGGTACGCAGCTACAATCCCTATCCTGCACCGGATCAGGCCAAACTGACCGAAGCAGCCAAATTAATCAATCTTTCGCGCAGGCCGTTAGCCCTGGTCGGGCAAGGCGTAATCCTGGGAGGTGCAGAAAAAGAAGTGACGGCATTTATCGAAAAAAGCGGGATTCCGGTGGCTTCCACGCTTTTAGGCTTATCCGCCCTTCCTTCCGATCACCCGCTGAATGTGGGGATGCTGGGAATGCACGGCAACTACGGCCCGAACATTAAAAACAAAGATTGCGACCTGCTGATCGCTATCGGGATGCGTTTTGACGACCGGGTTACAGGGAATCCTGAAAAATTCGGAATCAATGCCAAAATCATCCATCTGGAAATAGACCCGGCAGAGATCAACAAAATCGTTTATGCCGATGTTCCGGTAATCGGCGATGTAAAAGAAACTTTACCGCTGCTGACCGAACTGACCGCCGAAAACAGCCATCAGGCGTGGCTGGCGGAGTTCAAAGCCTGCTACAACATCGAATATCAGGAAATCATCGAGCCGGCAATATACCCCACCTCTCCGCACATCCGCATGGGCGAAGTGGTGAATCTGGTTACCCAGGCCTATGAGAACGATGCGATCATGGTGACCGATGTGGGACAACAACAGATGATGGCAGCCCGTTATTTCCGCTATACCAACACCCGGAGTGTGGTTACTTCCGGCGGATTGGGAACGATGGGTTTCGGACTTCCTGCCGCCATCGGGGCAAAGCTCGGCGCACCCGAACGGGAAGTATGCCTTTTCGTAGGCGACGGAGGCCTTCAGATGAACATTCAGGAATTAGGAACGATTCTCCAATCGGAAGTCCCGGTGAAAATCGTCCTGCTCAACAACTGTTTCCTCGGCATGGTGCGTCAATGGCAGGAATTATTCTACCAAAAACGCTATTCATTCACAGATATGCTCAATCCGGATTTCGGACCGATAGCGGCAGGTTACGGCATTGCTTATCAATGTGTGGAGAAAAGGGAAGAACTGGCGAGTGCTATCCAGAAAATGAAAGACCACAAAGGGGCTTACCTGTTAGAAGTCAGAGTGGAAAAAGAAGACAACGTGTTCCCGATGGTTCCGGCAGGAGCAGCCGTTTCAGACATCAGGTTAGAATAGGATTTATAAACAGCAAGACAGTAAAATATGAATAAAGAATATATCATTACAGTATTTTCGGAAAATAAAGTCGGACTGTTAAGCCAGATCACCACCGTGTTCACCTGCCGGAATGTGAATATCGAAAGCCTGACCACTTCGGAATCGGCGCTGGCGGGAATACACAAATTCACCATCGTGGTTTATACGGAGCCGGACAAAATTGAAAAACTGGTGAAACAGATCGAGAAAAAAGTGGATGTGCTGAAAGCTTTTGTCTATACGCCCGATGAAGTGGTGCAGCAGGAAATAGCCCTCTATAAAGTGACCCGGAGCAACAACGTCGAAAAATTGGTACGCGAACATCATGTAAGGATACTGGAAATCAGCGACGATTATATCGTGCTAGAAAAAACAGGGCACAAAACCGAGACACAGGAACTGTTTCAATTGCTGAAACCGTTCGGAGTGCAGCAATTCGTGCGTTCGGGACAGGTAGCTATCATCAAATCGAAACGGGAGCTACTGAACGAATACCTGGAAGAATTGGAAAAATGTAATCAGGTGACCGAGTGAACAGGCGGCCGGAGGAATCCGGCAGGCAGTACACAAGAGATATAAAATAAAAATAACACACTTAAACCATTTAAATTTATTTATCATGGCAAAAATTAATTTCGGAGGAGTAGAAGAAAATGTTGTAACAAGAGAAGAATTTCCATTGTCAAAAGCTCTCGAAACATTAAAAAATGAAACGATCGCAGTGATCGGATACGGCGTACAAGGCCCGGGACAGGCATTAAACCTGAAAGACAATGGCTTTAACGTAATCGTAGGACAACGGAAAAACAGTAAAACCTGGGAAAAAGCCGTTGCCGACGGATGGGTACCGGGAGAAACTCTGTTCGACATCGAAGAAGCTGCCGAAAAAGGTACAATCATACAGTTTTTGTTGTCCGATGCCGGACAGATTTCCGTATGGCCGACCATTAAAAAACACCTGACCAAAGGAAAAACCCTTTATTTCTCACACGGTTTCGGAATCACCTATAAAGAACGCACCGGAATTGTTCCTCCGGCAGATGTAGACGTAATCCTGATCGCTCCGAAAGGTTCGGGAACTTCTTTAAGAAGAATGTTCTTACAGGGACGCGGATTGAATTCCAGCTATGCCATTTTCCAGGACGCTACCGGAAAAGCATGGGACAAAGTGATCGCATTGGGAATCGGTGTAGGATCGGGTTATCTGTTTGAAACCACATTCAAACGCGAAGTATATTCCGACCTGACCGGAGAACGCGGAACATTGATGGGAGCCATTCAGGGAATCTTTGCCGCACAATACGACACCCTGCGTGCAAACGGACACACTCCGTCGGAAGCATTCAACGAAACCATCGAAGAATTGACCCAGAGCCTGATGCCGCTGATCGCTGAAAACGGAATGGACTGGATGTATGCCAACTGTTCCACCACAGCCCAGAGAGGAGCTCTCGACTGGTGGAAAAAATTCCGGGATGCAACCAAACCCGTATTTGAAGAACTATACAGCGAAGTAGCCAAAGGCAACGAAGCACAACGTTCTATCGACTCGAACAGTAAACCGGATTACCGTGAAAAACTGGAAGAAGAACTGAAAGATATGCGCGAATCAGAAATGTGGCAAGCCGGAGCCGTCGTGCGTAAATTAAGACCGGAAAATAATTAAAATCATAAGGTCTTGGCGAGAAAGCAGCGGCATACACGTGTATGTCGCTGCCAAACTCAAAGCCTTGCTCCTTATTCACCTTATACACCCAATCTTATGAGTGATAAAGTATATATTTTTGATACCACCCTCCGGGATGCAGAGCAAGTACCCGGCTGCCAGTTGAACACCATTGAAAAAATCGAAGTGGCGCGCCAACTGGAAAAATTAGGCGTGGACATCATCGAAGCAGGCTTCCCGATCTCCAGTCCGGGAGATTTCAATTCCGTCGTCGAAATATCGAAAGCGGTCACAAATCCTACGATTTGTGCATTAACCCGTGCCGTCAAAAAAGACATCGAAGTGGCTGGCGAAGCCCTGAAATATGCAAAAAGAGGTCGTATTCATACTGGGATAGGGACCTCTTTTTATCATATCTATGAAAAGTTAAATTCCAATCCTGAGGAAATCATCAAACGCGCTGTCGAGGCCGTAAAATACGCCCGTCAATTCGTGGACGACATAGAATTTTACGCCGAAGACGCTGGACGTACGGAAAACGAGTATCTGGCACGCGTGGTGGAAGCGGTTATCAAAGCCGGAGCCACGGTGGTAAACATACCCGACACCACAGGCTATTGTCTGCCTAACGAGTACGGAGAAAAAATCGCTTACCTGATGAACCATGTTTCCAACGTGGACAAAGCGATTATCTCCACCCACTGCCACAATGACCTGGGAATGGCCACCGCCAACACGATTGCCGGATTGCAAAACGGAGCACGCCAGGTGGAAGTGACGATCAACGGCCTGGGAGAACGTGCCGGGAACACCGCTCTTGAAGAAGTGACGATGGCCATTGCCTGCCACAAAAACCTCGATTTCGAGATCGGAATCAACACCAAACAGATCATTGCCACCAGCCAGCTGGTTTCCAGCCTGATGCGCATGCCCGTACAGCCCAACAAAGCGATTGTGGGGCGGAATGCATTCGCACACTCTTCCGGAATCCATCAGGACGGAGTGCTGAAAAGCCGGGAAACTTACGAAATTATCGACCCGGAAGATGTCGGAGTGGATCAATCGAGCATCGTGCTGACCGCCCGTAGCGGACGCGCCGCCCTGAAACACCACCTGAAAGAAATCGGCTATAACCCCGATAACGAAGAGTTGGACTCTATCTATCAGCGTTTCCTCGATTTGGCGGACAAGAAAAAAGATATTACCACCCGTGACCTCGAAGTGCTGGTAGGCTGCGAAGCTTCCCGGAAAAACCGGGACATGAAGCTGGTAGGCTTACAGGTAACCTGTGGCTCATCATCCATCCCCACCGCTACCGTACAGATCAGTTTCGGAGGAGATATATTTACGGAAACGGCCTATGGGAACGGCCCGGTGGACGCTGCGATCAATGCTGTTAAAACCATCACCAAACGGCGGGTACACCTTGAAGAGTATCTGGTACAGGCCATCACCCGGGGAAGCGACGATCTGGGAAAAGTGCATGTTCAGGTGTCGCACAAAGGAAAAATGTACCACGGTTTTGGAGCAAATACCGACATCGTAACCGCTTCGGTAGAATCATTCCTGGATGCCATAGCAAAAATTTCCTGACAACCGGGATAATTCCCGGCTGCCCCCTCCGGAAAGGGCGGGAGGCAGACAGGGTTTTATGAACAAACTTGCAAACGCCGTTTGCATTAATCAGGCATAGCGCCTTCAATCATCAGACCATGAAAAAAACATTATTCGATAAAATCTGGGACGCACACACAGTCGATACCATAGCCGGAGGTTCGTGCGTTTTATATATCGACAGGCAATATATCCACGAAGTAACCAGTCCGCAGGCATTCGAGGGACTACGTTCCCGGGGAGCGAAAGTGTTCCGCCCGGCACAGGTAACGGCAAGCCCCGACCATAACATACCCACCCACGACCAGCATCTTCCGGTAAGCGAGCCGGAATCGGCCAAACAGCTGGCTACGCTGGAAAAGAACTGTGCTGAAAATGGAATCACCATTTTTAAAGTAGGCACAGCCCGGAACGGGATTATCCATGTGATGGGGCCGGAAACCGGACTAACCCAGCCGGGAATGACAATTGTCTGCGGCGACAGCCACACTTCCACCCACGGGGCAATGGGATGTATTGCTTTCGGTATCGGGACCAGCGAAGTGGAAATGGTGCTTGCTTCCCAATGCGTGTTGCAATCCAAGCCCAAAACCATGCGGATCAATGTGAACGGCACCCTGAAAGAAGGCGTATGTTCGAAAGACATCATTTTATACATTATCTCTAAACTGGGAACAGGCGGAGGAACCGGGCATTTCATCGAATTTGCAGGTTCTGCCATCCGTTCGCTCTCGATGGAAGCCCGGATGACCATTTGCAATATGAGCATCGAAATGGGTGCGCGCGGCGGCATGATCGCCCCGGACGAAACAACATTCGCCTACCTGAAAGGCAGGGAATTTGCGCCTCAGGGCGAGGCATGGGACAAAGCCCTGGCAGGCTGGAAACAATTGTATAGCGATCCGGATGCCGTATTCGATAAGGAAGTGACCTTCGAGGCCGCCGATATAAACCCGATGATTACTTACGGCACAAATCCGGGCATGGGTATAGCCGTCACCGGAAATATCCCCGTAGCAGACGACATCGAGGAAAATTCCCGTCCATCTTTCCTGAAATCATTGGAATATATGGATTTCAAACCGGGCGAAGCCATGATCGGCAAACCCGTGGACTATGTTTTTGTGGGAAGTTGCACCAACGGCAGGATCGAAGACCTGCGTGCTTTCGCCCACTTTGTGAAAGGCAAGCGCAAAGCCAGCCACGTCACAGCCTGGATTGTTCCGGGAAGCAAACAGGTGGAGAAACAGGCCATCGAAGAAGGGATTAAAGACACGCTGGAAGCCGCCGGATTCGAATTGCGGCAACCGGGATGTTCGGCCTGTCTCGCCATGAACGACGACAAAATTCCCGCCGGGAAATATTGTGTCGCCACCTCCAACCGTAATTTTGAAGGACGACAGGGGCCGGGATCACGTACGTTGCTGGCAGGCCCGTTAGTAGCGGCAGCGGCAGCTGTGACAGGTGTTGTCACCGATCCTCGTGGTATGTAAAACAACAAATGAAAATTGAAAAACCATGATTGATAAATTCATTACATTGACGACTACGGCAGTCCCCCTGAAGATTGAAAATGTCGATACAGACCAGATAATTCCGGCACGGTTCCTGAAGGCTACGACCAAAGAAGGATTCGGCAAGCAACTTTTTTACGATTGGCGTTTCGACTCGACTGGAAAACCCAAATCCGACTTCGTGCTGAACTCTCCGGTGTACGGCGGTTCCATCCTCGTGGCCGGAAAAAACTTCGGATGCGGCTCGAGCCGGGAACACGCAGCGTGGGCAATCTATGGCGCAGGCTTCAAAGCCGTAGTTTCCAGCTTCTTTGCCGACATATTCAGGAATAATGCTTTAAATAACGGCTTATTACCCGTGCAGGTATCCGAGGCCTTTCTGGAAAAGCTGTTCAGGGCTATTGGAAACGATCCGCAAACCCGGATCACGATCGACCTGGAAAACCAAACGATCAGCCTTCCCGCCACCGGAGAAAGCGAATCGTTCAGCATCACCCCCTATAAAAAAGAGTGCTTGCTGAAAGGTTACGACGACATCGACTACCTGATGAGCATTCGGAATAAAATCGAAACTTTTGAACAAACAAAATAAAATCAGGGACACCCTCCCTGCATTCCTGTAAAAACAATAAAAATGGATATAAAATTAGCAGTACTGCCGGGTGACGGAATCGGCCCGGAAATCATAGAGCAAGCCGTGAAAGTAGTAAATGCCGTATGTAAGAAATACGGTCATTCCGTAACATATACCTATGGCGTGGTAGGAGCGGCAGCTATCGACAAAACCGGGAACCCCTACCCGGAAGAAACCCATAAAATTTGTATGGAAGCCGACGCCGTGCTTTTCGGAGCGATCGGTGACCCGCGTTTCGACAACGATCCCAAAGCCAAAGTGCGCCCGGAACAGGGACTTTTGGAGATGAGAAAAAAATTAGGTTTATACGCCAATATCCGCCCGGTAACTACGTTCAAATCACTGATACATCGTTCCCCTCTGCGGAAAGACCTCGTAGAAGGGGCGGATTTTATCTGCATCCGTGAACTAACCGGAGGTATTTATTTCGGACGCCCGCAAGGACGCTCGGAAGACGGACAAACCGCTTTCGACAGTTGCGTTTATACCAAAGCGGAAATCACCCGCATTTGTAAACTCGGTTTCGAATATGCCCTGGCACGCCGGAGCAAGCTGACTGTGGTGGACAAGGCAAATGTGTTGGCCACCTCCCGGTTATGGCGGGAAACCGTGCAGAAAATGGCTCCTTCCTATCCGAACGTAGACGTAGAGTATATGTTTGTGGACAATGCAGCCATGAAACTGATCCAGCAGCCGAAACATTTCGACGTGGTGGTAACGGAAAATATGTTCGGTGACATCCTGACAGACGAAGCCAGCGTTATCACCGGATCGTTAGGTTTATTGCCCTCCGCTTCGATCGGGGTGCACACCTCTTTGTTCGAGCCGATCCACGGCTCTTATCCGCAGGCAGCGGGCAAAAACATTGCCAATCCGGTAGCCACCATTCTTTCGGCAGCTATGATGTTTGAATACGCTTTCAACCTGAAAGCGGCGGGAACATCCATCCGGCAGGCAGTGGCGCAGGCTCTGGAAGCCGGAATTGTCACAGAAGACATTGCGGAAGGTGATAATAAAGCCTACACTACCACCGAAGTGGGCGACTATATCGCTAAAGCTATAAATTAAACAAAGCTATGGACGAATCCTATTTCCCTTCACTCAAAGACATCATGACAGCGGAACACACGCTGAGCGAAATATTGATGCCGACCCCTTTGATGAAAAACCGGAATCTTTCGGAAAAATACGAAGCGAACGTATTGCTGAAACGCGAAGACCTGCAAATGGTGCGTTCCTATAAAATCCGGGGAGCCTATAATAAAATCAAATCCCTCACCGCATCAGAAATGGCGCGGGGCATCGTTTGTGCCAGCGCAGGCAACCATGCACAGGGGGTTGCTTACTCTTGCAGCAAGCTGAATATTAAGGGACAGATTTATATGCCGGTCACCACCCCCAAGCAAAAAATCAATCAGGTGAAAATGTTCGGGGGCAAATGTATCGAAGTCGTATTGACAGGCGACACATTCGACCAGGCGAATACGGCGGCAATCGAAGCCTGCCAGCAAAACGACATGGTATTTATCCCGCCTTTCAATGATGCCAAAATCATCGAAGGACAAGCCACCGTGGGCTTAGAGATTATTCAGGAAGCCAAAATAAAAATAGACTATATTTTTGTTCCGATCGGCGGCGGCGGACTGGCATCGGGCGTTGGCAGTTTCTATAAGCAAATGAGCCCGGCAACCAAAATTATCGGCGTGGAGCCTGCGGGGGCCGCAGGCATGAAAAAATCCTTAGAATGCGGAGAAGTGACCGAATTGCAGGAAGTGGATAAATTTGTGGACGGAGCAGCCGTACAACGGGTGGGTGAACTGACTTTCGACGTTTGCCGGAAAGTGCTGGATGATATTGTGGTCGTTCCCGAAGGGAAAATATGCACCACCATCCTGAACCTGTATAATTTCGACGCCATTGTGGTTGAACCCGCCGGAGCTCTCAGCATGAGCGCGCTGGATTACTACAAAGACGAAATCAAAGGGAAGAATGTGGTATGTGTCGTAAGCGGAAGCAACAACGACATCACCCGGATGGAAGATATTAAAGAACGCTCGATGCTTTACGAAGGGCTGAAACACTATTTCGTAGTGCGTTTCCCTCAAAGGGCAGGGGCATTACAGGACTTTGTGAATAAAGTTCTCGGCCCGAACGACGATATTACCTATTTCGAATACAAAAAGAAAAACAACCGGGAGAAAGGCCCGGCATTGGTGGGTATAGAAATTCAGCATCCGGAAGATTTCGACGGATTGCAGGAACGGATGAAAGAACACGGGATCATGTATCAATATTTGAACAATAACCCGAACCTGTTCGAATTCCTCATCGGCTGATTTTGCCCGGTGATAAAACCATAAAGCTGTTCCGGAAGGGACAGCTTTTTTGGTGAGGAGGGATTAACAGATTTTCTTTGTAACTTTGCAATTCATATTCTAAAGAAGGCGAAACAAAAAATGAACACAATCATAGATCTGTTTGAAAGAAGCTGTAAAAAATTTCCGGGCAATGCTTACCTGTGGGAAAAGCGGAACGGTCAATATACTTCGACCACCTATTCACAGGTGAAAGAGCAGGTATTGGACGTTGCCGGGGGACTTATGGCTGCCGGAATACATCCAAACGACCGGATAGCCCTGCTCAGCGAGGGGTGTAACGATTGGGTATACAGCGAATTGGGAATATTGTATGCAGGAGGGGTAAATGTCCCGCTCAGCATCAAACTGACAGAAAAAGAACTGATTTTCCGGATCGCTCATTCGGATGCCCGCTTTGTCATCGTTTCAGAACATTATGTAGAGCTAATCCGCCACATAGAACCGGAATTACCACTGGTTGAAAAAATATTTGTCACGGGTAACTATACTGCAAAAGAAGGGAAATACATCCCCTTTAACCTGTTGAAACAAGAAGGGCACGCCTGGCGGGAAGAACACGCCCAAGAACTCGAAGCCCGCGCCGCATCCGTCACAGCCAGTGATCTGGTAAACATTTCCTACACTTCAGGAACAACGGCAGAGCCCAAAGGTATTATGCTGACCCACGGCAACTACGTGAGCAATGTCCTGCAATCGGATTCGCTGATCCAGATACCGGAACACTACAAAGTGCTGCTGTTCCTGCCCTGGGATCATAGCTTCGCCCATACGGTGGGAATCTACTCATTCATGTATAACGGGGCTTCTTTAGCTTCTGTGGATTTCGGGAAATCGCCTATGGAATATTTACGGAATATTCCCCTGAACCTGAAAGAAGTAAAACCCCATTTACTGTTAAGTGTCCCGGCATTAGCCAAAAATTTCAGGAAGAACATAGAAGCAGGTGTGAAGCAAAAAGGCAAGCTCACCGCCGGGCTTTACAACACCGGGCTCAAACTGGGATATTTCTATAACGGCTCAGGCAATCATCAGGGACGGGGGGCAAAAATTATGCTTTATCCCGTGGTGAAACTATTCGATAAGCTGGTGTTTTCGAAAATCCGTCAGATTTTCGGAGGTAACCTGCAATTTTTCATCGGGGGGGGAGCCCTGCTCGACAAAGAACTGCAACGGTATTTCTGCACGCTGGGAGTCCCCATGCTGCAAGGCTACGGGCTATCGGAAGCCTCTCCCGTCATCAGCTCCAATCGTCCCCAGATATATCGTTTCGGATCATCGGGACAGATCGTAAAACCTTTAGACCTGAAAATTTGCGACGAGGACGGGAACGAAGTGGAACAGGGTAAAAAAGGCGAAATCGTCATCCGGGGCGGAAACGTCATGAAAGGGTATTGGAAAAATGAAAAATCCACCGCCGAAACCCTGCAAAAAGGCTGGCTGCATACCGGAGACATGGGCTATGTAAACGAACAGGGACTGCTATACGTATTGGGACGTTTTAAATCCCTGCTGATCGCCAACGACGGCGAAAAGTTCAGTCCCGAAGGCATTGAAGAAGCCATCACCGAACAATCGCCCTACATCGACTATTGTGTTCTTTACAACAACCAATCCCCCTATACTTCGGGATTGATCGTTCCCAACAAAAACGCATTGAAGGACTATCTGAAACGCAAGAATACGGAGTTTGGCTCGGTGGAAGGCTATAAACTGATGTTAGGCAAGATCAATAAAGAACTGATGAAATTCCGTTACGGCGGGGAACATGCGGGACTGATGGGTAGTTTTCCCGTGAGCGCTGGCTACCTGCCGTTGTTGCCATCCTGCCGGAATCGCTCAGCGAACAGAACGGCACGATCAACTCGACGACAAAAGTCGTACGCCACAAAGTGGTGGAGGTTTTCAAAAGTGAACTGGAATTTGTATACACGCCCGAAGGTAAAGACATCCAGAATCCTCACAACACACAAAACATCAAACAATTCATGGAAAACTAATCTCCAAACCGAAATATACCATGCGTCGCAAAACAACAGCCGTTCAAATCGGCAACCTGACGTTATCGTCCAGCCATCCGGTTATGGTGCAATCTATGCTGAATACCCCGACAATGGACACCGAAGCCTGCGTAGCCCAGGCAATCCGTATCATCGAAGCAGGCGGAAGCCTGGTGAGAATCACCGCGCAGGGAGTTAAAGAAGCCGAAAACCTGAAAAATATTCACGCGGCTTTACGCGCCAAAGGATACGATGCCCCCCTCTCCGCCGACATACATTTCACCCCCGATGCCGCTTTAGTGGCCGCCCGGTATGTGGAAAAAGTCAGGATTAACCCCGGAAATTTCATCGATAAGCGGGCTACTTTTCAAAAACTGACATACACCGATGAAGAATACGCCGGGGAGCTGGAACGTATCCGCCAAAAATTCACCGAATTTCTGGACGTGTGCCGGGAGCATCACACAGCCGTACGCATCGGCACGAACCACGGCTCTCTGTCCGACCGGATCATGAGCCGATACGGCAACACCCCGGAAGGCATGGTGGAAGCGACCATGGAATATTTACGCATTTGCCAATCGTCCGGCTTCACAGATGTGGTTATCTCCCTGAAATCGAGCGATTGCCGGGTGATGGTGCAAGCCGTCCGTCTGTTAGTAAAAAGCATGGAAAAAGAAGGCATGGAATATCCCCTGCATTTGGGAGTGACGGAAGCGGGAGAAGGAGAAGACGGACGCATCCGTTCAGCCGTGGGAATCGGCACGCTGCTGAACGAAGGCTTGGGCGATACGATACGGGTATCCCTGACAGAAGCCCCCGAAGCGGAAATCCCCGTAGCCCGTATGCTGGTGGAATTGTGCCAACAGGCCCGCTATGAAAAAGACACAACACCTTTAGCCGGAAACGAAAACCGCCCGGTGATCGTTGCCGACCTTCACGGCCTGCAAATCATCGACGAAAAAATTTCCACCCGGCTGGGATTTATAACGGGAAACACAAACGATCCGGTCTACGGCAAGCAATTGCAGGCCGGAATCAAAGCCCCGGAAATGATCTATACCGAAGCCCTCGGGCCGGAATTGACCTCCCTGCCCGCAACCACAAAGGTGATCGTGCCGTTCAGCCTGATCGACCTGGCACATGTCTATAACCGTCAGGCCGTTCCCCTGTGCACGCCCGCACAATACCTGTCCCTGCCGCCGGAAAGGGAGCCGGAACAGGCACTGATAGAGCTGGAAAATCCCGGAGAGCTGGCCGCCCTGGCCGGACAGTTGAAAAACGATACCGGGGCGATCATCGTGTTTGCATTCGGCACAGATTACGCAGCCTACCAAACAGCTTTCCGGCTGAAACAGCAGCAAAACCTTTCCAATCCGGTGATTCTCCGGGTTGTCAGCCAAGACACCTCCCACAGTCAAGCGCAACTGGCCATTGCATCACGGATCGGTGGTTTTTTCCTCGACCGCTTAGCCGCAGGACTGTGGATCACCATTCCGGCTTTACCTTATCCCGAAGCATTGGAATTAAGCCGGAACATCCTTCAATCTGCCGGAGTAAGGCGTTACAAAACCGAATTTGTGAGTTGTCCCGGTTGCGGACGCACCCTGTTCGACCTGCAAGGCAGCGTTGCCAAAGTGAAAGCAGCCTTCTCACACCTGAATCATTTAAAAATAGCAGTCATGGGCTGCGTTGTAAACGGGCCGGGCGAAATGGGGGACGCGGACTATGGATATGTAGGCGCGGGAAACGGAAAAGTGAACCTTTACAAAGGACGGGAACGGGTGAAAAACGCCATCCCGGAACAAGAGGCGATAGAAGTGCTGAAAGAACTCATTATAGCTCATGGAGACTGGAAGGAAAAATAAACGAAAAACAGCGGCAAGATACGCCTTGAATTTTGTATCTTTGTGGAGAATTTAAATACCTAACTTCATGAAAAACACACTCTTATTAACAATAATTATTTGTTTGTTCACTTCTTGCCACGAGGACTTATTCACCGACAATAAAGAGGAAAAAGTAAGCCGTTGTGAGCCTTTCGAGGACTATACCGTTCCGATAAAAGAGGGTTACACCACTTACGTGATGTATGGCGAAGACACGCTGGCCGTAGCCAACAAGCCGATCACGATCAAAATTCCGAAAAATGTCCTGACAAGCCGCAGCAACGACGAATTTAAAATTGATTTCGGGATTGTCAAGAGCTACGACACTTACAGTAAATATTGGCAAGCCGTTATGTTCGAAGATTCCGAATCGATGGACTACGACTATAACGACCTGATTATCCACGTACGGAATGAATGCCAATATCCGTGGGGAAAAGATTATAGCCTGCAAAGCATTTCCATCCAGCCGATCGCTTTAGGAAGTACGAAAAATATCAAATTAGGCTGTATCCTATCGGACAACACGGAACATATCGTTTCCGAAAACGTAAGACATGACCTGTTTGGCAATGCCACAGGCTTCATCAACACGGAAAGCCAGCGGGAACCGATCCGTTATAAACTGGACAAGTGGCTGGTTGAATATAAACTACCGAAAGACGCACGTCCTTCAATTGCCTGGTTTATCGAAGTAAACGGCAAAAGATACTATGCAGTCAGCTCGGAACTCGACTACCAGAACTACGACATGTTCAACCAACAAGCCATGCCTTATGGTATTGTTACTTATAGCACATTTACCTATCCGGAAGAACTGACTTCGATTTTCGATGCCTATCCGGGATTCAATGACTGGTTGAACAAGGGAGCCGCCAATATCGGCGAGCCGGTAAAGAGCCTGTGTTGTAAATATTCATACGGAAACATCCTTTGCCCCGACGGAGTGACCCGTAAAATATGGGATTATCAGGATTTAGAAGAGTAAGGCGATAATTAGCTATATATTCAAAGTAAATCGTTATTTTTGCAGGCCAAAAGACACTCATCTGCTACGGCCTCAAAAATAACGATTTTATTTATGTCTATACAAGAGTCACCTTTAACCTTAGGTACAGAGAACATTCGTAAACTATTGATGCGATATGCCATCCCGGCAATCGTCGCCATGACCGCCGCTTCCCTCTATAACATGATGGACAGCATCTTTATCGGCCATGGAGTAGGATCTTTAGGAATAGCCGGATTGGCGGTTACGTTTCCTTTCATCAACTTAGCGGCGGCTTTCGGCTCGCTGGTCGGCGTAGGAGCTTCGGCGGTGGTTTCCATGAAAATGGGACAAAAAGACCTGAAAAGCGCCGAAGCCGTGCTGGGAAACGTAATCCTGATGAACGTTGTGATCGGCATTGTATTTATGGCAGTCTGCCTGATCTTCCTGAATCCGATCCTCTACTTTTTCGGAGCCAGCGAGGCAACTCTCCCTTACGCCCGGGATTATATGAAGATCATCCTATACGGCAACCTCATCACACATGTCTACATGGGACTGAACGAAGTGATGCGCGCTTCGGGCTATCCGCAAAGGGCAATGGCGGCCACCCTCTTTGCCGTGGCGATCAACGGAGTGTTGAACGCCCTTTTCATTTTCGTTTTTGACATGGGCATTCAGGGTGCGGCTTTAGGGACAATCGTAGCTCAATTACTGGCACTGATCGGTGTGTTGTTACATTTCAGCAGCCCCAAAAGCTTCATCCGCTTTCAGCGGGGCATATTCCACATCAAGTGGCACATCATCGGGGCGATGCTCGCTATCGGGCTGGCGCCTTTTCTGATGAACCTCTGCTCATGCCTGGTGGTGCTGCTCATCAACAACGGCCTGAAAGACCTCGGTGGCGACATGTATGTGGGTGCATTCGGAATTATCAACCGGATTTCTTTCCTGTTCTTTATGATCGTCATGGGATTCAATCAGGGCATGCAGCCTATTGTGGGATATAATTTCGGAGCCAAACAATACGACCGGGTAATCCGTACCCTGAAATACACCCTGTTCTGCGCTGTCAGCACCACCACCCTGGGCTTTCTGCTCTGTCAGCTTTTTCCGCGGACGATCATATACATGTTCACCACGGACACCGACCTTATAGCTATTTCCGAACATGGTTTAAGACTGATTGCCGCCATGCTCCCCATCGTAGGCTTCCAGATGGTCACCACCAGTTTCTTCCAATCGATCGGGATGGCGAAAAAAGCGATCTTCCTCTCCCTCACCCGGCAGCTGATCTTTTTAGTTCCCTGTCTGATGTTTCTGCCCAAAATATGGGGAACGGACGGAATTTGGGGAAGTATTCCGGTGGCCGACTTTGCCGCCGCCATCACTTCCGGCCTGATGCTATGGTACCAGCTCAAGAAATTTAATAAAATGGGCTTGTATTGTGCAAAAGTTTAGGTAAATTTGTAATCAATAGTTGAATGCTAAATATTCTATGAAACAACCCGGTATGGAAAAGAAAATCATTATCACAATAGGCCGCCAGTTCGGTAGCGGCGGGCGGACTATCGGCAGAATGCTGGCTGAGAAACTCGGAATAGCCTACTATGATAAAGAATTGATAAACCTGGCCTCTAAAGAAAGCGGAATTTGCGGGGAGTTTTTTGAAAAAGCCGATGAAAAAACATCCGGAAGCCTGTTAAAGGCACTGGCAATGGGATTTTCGATGAACAACGCCATTTTTCAAAGTAACGACTACCTGTCGAATGAATCGCTTTTCCAGATACAATCCGATGTTATCCGCAAGGTAGCGGCAGAACAATCCTGCATTCTGGTGGGGCGTTGTGCCGACTATATTTTACGCGAAGACCCCGATTGTATCAGTGTTTTCATTTCCGCTTCCCCCGAAGACCGGATAAAAAGAGCAATGGGATATAACAACATCAGTGAAAAAGAAGCCGAAGAAACAATTCACAAGGCAGACAAATCACGCGCTTCCTATTACAACTACTACACCGATAAAAACTGGGGAGCAGCCGAATCGTATGACCTTTGCATCAATTCTTCGCTTTACGGGCTGGAACGGACGACCGATTTCATACAGGCATTTGTGGAATTATCGCAACACAATAAATGACGACTGAAAAGGATGAGAAATTTCCCGTTGTAACCAAACGACGACTCCCAAAAACAAAGATAAAACAAAGCCGGACAGGCTTAAATTTTAATATTCCCGGCATAGTTTATGCCGGGAATATTTTTTATACTTTTCCTTTTCTTTCAAAAACTATTTTCCCGGATACGATTTCGAAAATAAAATACCATCCTAACATCTCTAAAAATTAGAGAAAGTCCTCATATACAGCCAATCATTTTTTTCATTGTCAATATTTTATTGTACTTTTACAGCCCTAAATTTATAAATACTCAAATGCGGAAATTAAGAAACATTGCAATTATCGCCCACGTCGATCATGGAAAAACCACTCTCGTGGATAAACTGATCCTTCAGGGGAAACAATTCAGAGACAATGAAAAACAAAGTGAAGATTTAATTCTCGATAATAACGACCAGGAACGCGAACGCGGGATTACGATCCTTGCCAAAAACGTATCCGTTCGTTATAAAGACTATAAAATAAACATCATAGACACTCCGGGCCACTCCGATTTCGGAGGGGAAGTAGAACGTGTGTTGAACATGGCCGACGGCGTACTGTTGCTGGTAGACGCTTTCGAGGGAACGATGCCTCAAACCCGCTTCGTGCTTCAAAAAGCATTGGGATTAGGTAAAAAAGCGATCGTCGTAGTAAACAAAGTCGATAAACCGAATTGCCGTCCGGACGAAGTGCAGGAAGAAGTATTCGACCTGATGTTCTCGCTGGGAGCAACCGAAGAACAATTGGATTTCCATACGATTTACGGTAGTGCGAAACAAGGCTGGATGTCGACCGACTGGAAAAATAAAACAGAAGATATTACCCCGCTACTCGATGCGATCATTGAAAACATTCCGGAACCGGAAGCTGCGGAAGGAACACCGCAGATGATGATCACTTCGCTGGAATATTCTTCATACATCGGACGTATTGCTATCGGTAAACTGACACGGGGAACCTTAAAAGCCGGAATGGCGGTAACCCTTTGCAAACGCGACGGAGTGACGCAGGTGAAAAGCCGGATCAAAGACCTGATGCTTTTCGAAGGATTGGAAAAACAAAAAGTGGAAGAAGTAAAGGCCGGAGAAATTTGCGCAATCATCGGAATTGAAGGTTTTGAGATCGGCGACACGATTGCCGATTTTGAAAATCCGGAAGCCCTGACCCCGATTGCGATCGACGAGCCGACCATGAGCATGTTGTTTACCATCAACAACTCTCCGTTCTTCGGGAAAGACGGTAAATTCGTGACTTCGCGCCACATCAAAGAACGTCTGGACAAAGAGCTGGAAAAAAATCTCGCCCTGAAAGTACAGCCGGGATTGAGCGCCGATTCATTTGTGGTATTCGGACGAGGTGTGCTTCACCTCAGCGTATTGATCGAAACCATGCGCCGTGAAGGTTATGAATTGCAGGTTGGACAGCCTAAAGTGATTATCAAAGAAATCGACGGACAGAAATGCGAGCCGGTGGAAGAACTGACCATAGATATTCCGGAAGAATTTTCCGGGAAAGCCATTGAAATGGTAACCAAACGCAAAGGGGTGCTCAACAATATGGAAACCCGCGACGAACGTGTACACCTTGATTTCGAAATTCCGTCACGCGGAATCATCGGATTGAGAAGCAACCTGCTGACCGCTTCGGCAGGAGAGGCAATCATCGCACACCGCCTGAAAGGATTCGAACCCTACAAAGGCGAAATCGAAATGCGTACGAACGGATCGCTGATCGCCATGGAAACAGGGGCAACCTTTGCCTACGCGATCAACAAACTTCAGGACCGCGGTAAATTCTTTATCGAGCCGGGCGAGGAAGTTTATGCCGGACAGGTAATCGGGGAAAGCACCCGTATGGACGACATCGTTCTCAACGTATGTAAATCGAAAAAGCTGACCAATATGCGCGCCAGCGGATCGGACGATAAAGTGAACATTGCACCGCCGGTAAAATTCAGCCTCGAAGAAGCTCTGGAATATATTCAGGAGGACGAATACGTGGAAGTTACCCCACACAGCATGCGTCTTCGTAAAATATTCCTGGACGAAACCGAACGTAAACGCCGCGAAAAATCAAAAGCAAGCGTTACCGAATAAAACTCAAACGGCTGGAAATTCCAGCCGTTTTTTCTTTTCCCTGCTCCGAATCCGGTTTAAATTTCCGGGAACCCCTCTGTGAGAATGTACCCTTATTCGTATTTTTTAATCAGGGCAAGCACTTTATTCTGATCGTCGGTAGTCAATTGCCCCGCCTTATAAAATTCGATTTCCCGGTTCTTATTAATGAAAAGAACGGCAAAATTATTATCGGCATCCGGCAACTTCCAATCCTTCGCCAAAATACCGTTTGCATCGAAATACACTTTACCGTCCGTTCCCTGCGTTTCCTTCACTGCCATTTTACGGATCAGGGAATTGGGTAACATCGGGGCAGCCGCCATATTCACGATGCCATACGACTCTATATTAGGACTATTGATCGGATGGGTTTTAAAATAATCCCGGAAAGTTTTATTCTGCCGGGGACGTCCGGGATCGGCATAGAATATCAATAAATTCTTTTCCCCCAGATAAGGAATACCCACGGCCTGATTGTCTGCATTGGTGATGTTCACGGAAGAAACTTTTTCTCCCACTTGTGCCCCGCAATCGAGGGAAACGAGCAAAATCACCGCTAAATATAAAATGAAAGAACGGTTCATATTAAAATATATTTTAATTATTTAAACATTGGCTCATTTTTTGCGTACATCTTTCCATATTGTACGAGTTTATGCTAAGACAAGATAGGTCGCGGGAGTTAATCTTTGCAAATTATTAAAACGAAAGGCAGAAGCATGCGAAAATATCTGCTGCTATATATATGCTTCGTATTGTTTTCACACAGTTACGGTTCAACACATCAGCCATCGCCGGACAGCTTATCGTTCGGGATTCCTGTTGCGGATACCCTGTCATGCCGTTTTACGGGTGCGGATTCTTCCCTTACCTCTTTCCAAAGCCCCGGAACGATTACCTATGACACTTTAGCATTAAAAAACAATATTTTCCGGCGGGTATACCGTTATTTCATGGAATCGAACGAGGGCAGAAACGACAAGAAATTCGATTTTTCGATCATCGGCGGCCCGCACTTCGCCAGCGATACGAAATTAGGGCTGGGACTTGTGGCTTCCGGGCTTTACCGCATAGACCGTTCCGACCTTTCCATACAGCCTTCCAATATTTCTTTTTACGGAGATGTCACAACCACCGGATACTACCTATTGGGAATCCGGGGAACCACCATTTTTCCCAAAGACATTTACAGGCTGGAATTAAACCTGTATTTTTTCTCATTTCCCAGCAAATACTGGGGAATCGGCTATGACAATGCCCGGAAAGATTACACCAATTATAAACGGCTTGAGAATCAGGTGCGGATCAATTTCTCCAGAAAAGTGCTTAAAAACACTTATTTAGGAGTCACCACCCTATACAGCTATGTGAACGGCAAAGACTTCAAAGATATTTCTTATCTGGACGGAGAATCCGAACACATTTCCAGCAGCGGAGTCGGCCTTTTCGTCACCTACGATTCCAGAGACTTCATCCCGAACCCCTATCGGGGCACATACGCCAAATTCGAACAACTGTTCTTCCCTTCTTTCACAGGAAACAGGTATGTATTCAAACGCACAGAAATCTCTGCCCGCCAATACAGTAAATTGTGGAAAGGAGCTATTCTGGCATCGGATTTGCAAGGAACTTTCAATCATGGCGACACCCCCTGGACAATGGTTGCCCAAATGGGGGGAGCCTACCAAATGAGAGGATACTATGAAGGTCAATATCAGGATAAAAACCTAATACAAGCCCAGGTCGAACTGCGCCAGCACATCTACAACCGGCATGGAGTTGCCGTGTGGGGAGGTGCGGGAAATATATTCCCGGATTTCAAACATTTCAAATGGAACGAAACCCTCCCGACTTACGGACTCGGTTACCGCTGGGAATTTAAGAAAAGGGTGAATATCCGCCTGGACTACGGATTCGGGAAGGGACAAAGTGCCTTCTATTTCAATATCAACGAAGCGTTTTAATCAATTAAACAGTTAAAAAAGATATGTTACACCGGATTAAAAATATATGGAACTATTTCATCGGTAATCCACAACAATTATTTTGTTTTTTTATTTTAGTCAATCTGATCCCCAATTTCGTCCTGTTTTTCACGGAGCCTTATTCCGTTATGGGAAAAATCATCCTGATCGCCTTTCCGCTGGGATTATACTTCATGGTATTTTCACTCCTGAAAAACATCGGCTTACTGCAATTAATCCTGATTCCTCAACTGGTGATGAACGCATTCCAGTTAGTCATTCTCTACCTGTTCGGGGAATCGGTCATCGCCGTGGATATGTTTTTAAACCTGGCCACGACGAATGTCAGCGAAGCGAGCGAATTACTCGGAAACCTCTGGCCGGCCATTATATGCGTGTGTGTGATTTATATCCCCACCATCCTGATAGCGGCTTTTGCCTGCCACCGCAAAACACACCTATCCCCCCGGTTCAGGAAAAGGGCGGTCATTTCAGGGCTTATCATCGCTATTCTTTCCTACGGTTTAACTTTCACCGCCAGGAACGAGATTACGGATTCCTACCGTTTAAAATACGATGTATTTCCGGTGAACATCTACTATAACCTGCATTTTGCCGTTCACAAATGGCAGCGCAGCAATCTCTACCCGCTTACCTCCAAAGATTTCCGTTTCGATGCCCGCCAAACTCAAAAAGCGGAACAACGGGAAATATATGTACTGGTGGTGGGTGAAGCCAGCAGGGCGATCAACTGGAGTATGTGGGGATACGAACGGGAAACAAATCCCTTATTATCGGCCACGCCCGGCATCATCACCTATCGGGACGCGATCACTCAGGCCAACGCAACCCACAAAAGCGTGCCCCTGATCCTGTCGAACGCCACAGCAGAGAACTACGACGTGATCTACCACCAAAAAAGTATTATAGAAGCCTTTAAAGAAGCGGGATTCAAAACCATATTCCTGTCGAATCAAACCCCGAACAGGACATTCACCGACTATTTTGCAGCCGAAGCGGACTACCATGTCAATATACGGCCTGCCTCTACCGGAGGAATATACACCACCAATAATTATGACGACCACATGATTCCCCTGCTCCGGCATTATATCGATTCCTTGCCGGACAATTTGTTTGTGGTTATGCACACCTACGGCTCTCATTTCAACTACAAAGAACGCTATCCGAAAGAGTTCGCCCATTTCACCCCAGACGATGCAACGGAAGTAGAAGTAAAAAACCGGAATCAACTGATCAATGCTTACGACAATTCGATCCGGTACACCGATTATTTCCTGCACCACCTGATTGAAACCCTCGATTCCACCGGTTCCTGTACGGCTTTATATTATAGTCCCGACCACGGGGAAGATTTACTGGACGACGACAGGAAGCGTTTTCTGCACGCCTCCCCACACCCCACTTATTACCAACTACACATCCCCCTTTTCCTGTGGTTTTCCGAAACCTACCGGAAAGACCGTCCGCAACAATATGAAACGGCAATGGCAAACCAAACAAAACCGGTTTCCACCAATGTGGCATTCCATACGATGCTCGACATCGCTTCCATACAAACGCCCTACCTAAACCCGGAACGTTCCCTGATCAGCACGGATTTTAAAACGGCAAGAAGAATGTACCTGAACGACCACGACCAGCCTGTTTTCTACTACAATTCCGGACTAAAGAAGCAAGACAGGGAGATGATTGAAAAGCAACATCTTAACCATCAATAAGCAACCGGAAATATAAAAAAACAAAAATATTCAAATGCCACATTGTGTATAAAATTAAACACAATGTAGCATTTGTTGAAAAATTACATCATTAAATTTTTTCTACATTTCCAAAACACTACTTTTGTCGAAAGAAAAACGCTTTAATCAAAGCAAATCGATAAATCATTGTCAAACCAGGCTTCTATTCCTAAGAATAGTTGTTTACATTAAACCAATAAATATGAAAGTAGCAGTAGTTGGAGCAAGCGGAGCAGTAGGACAAGAATTTCTGCGCGTGCTCGAAGAAAGGAATTTTCCGATGGACGAATTAGTGTTGTTCGGCTCTCACCGCAGTGCAGGGAAAAAGTATATGTTCCGGGGAAAAGAAATCGAAGTAAAACTTCTGCAACATAACGACGATTTTAAAGGAATAGATATAGCGTTTACTTCTGCAGGCGGAGGAACTTCTATTGAATTTGCAGATACAATCACGAAATATGGAACAGTCATGATCGACAATTCCAGCGCCTTCCGTATGGACGAAAACGTACCTTTGGTAGTGCCTGAAGTAAACCCGGAAGACGCCCTGAACCGTCCCCGCAACATCATCGCCAATCCGAACTGTACGACAATCCTGATGGTAGTCGCCCTGAAAGCCATCGAACAGCTAAGCCATATCAAACAGGTGCACGTGTCTACCTATCAGGCAGCCAGCGGTGCGGGAGCAGCAGCAATGGACGAACTATTCACCCAATACAAGCAAATTTTGGCCGGAGAAGAAGTTACCGTTGAAAAATTCGCTTACCAGCTGGCATTTAACCTGATACCCCAGGTCGACGTGTTTACCGAAAACGGATATACGAAAGAAGAAATGAAAATGTATAACGAAACCCGGAAGATCATGCACACAGACATCCAGGTGAGCGCCACCTGCGTACGTGTTCCGGCATTGAGGGCACATTCCGAGAGCATCTGGGTGGAAACCGAACGCCCCATTTCTGTGGCAGAAGCGCGTGAAGCGTTTGCAAAGGCTGAAGGACTCGTTTTACAGGACAATCCGGCAGAGAAAGACTATCCCATGCCGCTGTTCCTTTCCGGCAAAGACCCGGTATATGTGGGACGTATCCGTAAAGACCTCGCCAATGAAAACGGGCTAACCTTCTGGCTCGTGGGCGACCAGATCAAAAAAGGAGCTGCACTGAATGCCGTTCAGATTGCAGAATATCTTTACCAAAACAACAAACTGTAATTAAGTATACCTGAAAAAAGCTGCCGGATCGCTTCGGCAGCTTTTTTTATATCTCTATCGGAACGGAACGCGGCAATAAGCCCGACATCCGTTTCATTTCATATTCAAACATCATCCCTCCCGCCCGAAGGGCAAAACCGGAAAACGCTTAAACGGGCAACGCCTGCCATTCTGTTACACGAACAACCTCCGGATTCCCTGTTTCCCCGGAACAGGTGAAACATTGATAACCCGGATCTACTTTACACTCCCGCACATAAACGGGCAAATATACCCCATCCTGCCGGATACGAATCTCTCCGGGCAACCCGTCCACAGCGAAAGACGACAGGGGACAACGCAATCCCGTACCCTTATATTTCAAGAAACTTTCCTTCACAGACCAATATCGAAAAAAGAGCTCTTTACGCCCGTCTTCTCCGGCCCTTTCCAATGCCTGAATTTCCTCCGGATGAAAAAAACGCCGGGCCACCCTCATCCTCTCCATCCCGATCTTTTCTATATCCACCCCGATTTCCGAATCTGAAAAAGCACAAACCACATACTCTCCGGAATGGGAAAGGTTAAAATGCACCTGCTTTGCCCGCCCGGTAAGGAACGGCTTTCCCCCTTCGGCCTTTTCCAAAGAATAATCTCCCGGCAACAACCCGTAGTTTTGCAACAACACCCGGCGAAGCAGCCACTCGCCCAGCCACTTTTCACGCCTCACCTTATCGCTCCGATAAGACAGGATTGCGGCAAATTTCAAAGGTTCCAGCCAGGGGCGAAAATCCTCTGCATCAAGACCGGAAAAAGCCGGATCGGTCATTTTTAAATAAAACACATTCAACATGCCTGTAAAATTACAATACCCGGAGATAAATCCACCATCTCAAACCGTTTTTTATTGGCTTGTTAAAATAATTAAGATTCACGAGCGCAAACGAATGAGAAATTAACATTCTATTTAAAAAAAACGTTTGAAATATTGGGATTTAATTCGATTTTCGTTATTTTTACCCCGCAAAATAAACATCAGGAGAAAATACTACTTAAATTAAGATCATGGAAATAAAAAAGGCACCAAAAGCAGATCTGGAAGAAAAGAAAAGTCTTTTCTTTGAAATTGGTCTTGTACTTGCTTTGGCTGTTCTACTGTTTGCTTTCGAATGGAAATCCTCTACCGGGGAAGTTTCTACATTCCAGACAGTACCCGAAGAGCAGGTAGAAGAGGAAATCATTCCGATTACCCAACAGATGTTGAAACCTCCTCCTCCTCCTCCACCAGCCCCTAAATTGACAGACTTGATGGAAATTACTGACGACGCCTCAAGTATTGACGAAGATCTTGAAATTTTGGACGCAGAGGATGATTCGGAAAATAAACCGGTAGAAAATCCATCGGATTTCGGTGAATACGGTGACGAAGAAACCGGAGACGACGATATTTTCCAAATTGTAGAGGACGTTCCGACATTCCCATTGGGTGACGTATCCAAATGGATTGCCAAAAACGTAAAATATCCGCAGATTGCCGCTGAAAACGGTGTGCAAGGAAAAGTGTTTATGAACTTTGTAATCGAAAAAGACGGGAGCATCACCGACGTGAAAGTGTTGAGAGGTGTTGACCCTGCGCTCGACAAAGAAGCAATCCGGGTTATTAAATCGATGCCGAAATGGAAACCGGGTAAGCAGAGAGGAAAACCAGTGCGTGTTTCTTTCAACCTACCAATCGTATTCCAATTGACCAATTGATTTTCGGTTAAGGTAAATATAAAGGGCTGTCAATTTTTGTCAGCCCTTTCTTTTTTCTCAACACGAAAGGAACATAGTTAAACAATACACGTTTTATATAAAACGAACTGAATTATATGGGTGAATATTTTTATACAGAAAAAGAAAAAGAAAAGGCAATATTAGTAGGTGTTGCCCTCCAATCGGAAGGCATCACCTACGACAGAATGAGTGAATACCTGGATGAGTTGTCATTCCTGGCGGAAACGGCAGGGGCGGAAACCGTGAAAATATTCACACAGAACCTCGACAAACCGGTTCACGCCACGTTTATCGGTAAAGGAAAATTGGAAGAAATCAAAGCCTATACCGAAGAAAACGAAGTGGACATGGTTATTTTCGACGACGAACTAAGTCCCACACAGCTCCGGAACATCGAAGCTATGTTCAAGGGCATTAAGGTTCTCGACCGTACGAATCTGATTCTGGATATTTTTGCCAACCGGGCGCGGACAGCACATGCCAAAACGCAGGTAGAATTAGCTCAATACCAATATCTCCTGCCACGCCTTACCGGGTTGTGGACTCACCTCGAAAGACAGAAGGGAGGTATCGGTCTGCGCGGGCCGGGTGAAACGGAAATCGAAACCGACCGCCGTATCATCCGGGATAAAATTACCCGCCTGAAAGAAGAACTGGCACGCATCGACAAGCAAAAAGTGATCCAGCGTAAAAACCGGGGTAAACTGGTACGTGTGGCCCTTGTAGGCTATACCAACGTAGGAAAATCAACTTTGATGAACCTGCTCAGCAAATCGGAAGTATTTGCAGAAAACAAGCTATTTGCAACGCTCGACACCACCGTGCGGAAAATCGCCATCAAAAACGTGCCTTTCCTGCTGGCAGATACGGTGGGATTCATTCGTAAACTTCCCCATCATTTGGTGGAATCGTTTAAATCCACGCTGGACGAAGTGCGTGAAGCGGATGTCATTATGCACGTGGTGGATATTTCCCATCCGCAATTTGAGGACCAAATGAAAGTGGTCAACGAAACGCTGGCCGAATTGATCCAGGAACCTAAACCGACGATTATTGTTTTCAATAAAATCGATGCTTTCCAATATGTGAAAAAAGACGAGGACGACCTGACCCCGATAGAAAGGCAGAATTACAGCCTCGACGACCTGAAACAAATGTGGATGTCGAAACAGGGAAGCGAGACCGTCTATATCTCCGCAGCCCGGAAAGAAAACATTGAAGAGCTGAAAGAAAAACTTTACAATATCGTAAAAGAAATCCATTCAGCCCGATTCCCTTACAATGATTTTCTATACGCGGACTACTCGGAAGAACTTAATGAAGAAGAATAGAAAATCTATTCTTCTTTTCATATATTAACATTCACTTATTCGAAAACGTTATAACATTAATTTTACTTAAAATTATTCAGCCCGATTTTTTGTTTTATATACATTTCTCGTATATATTTGTAGTATAGTTTTAGAGAGAAAGGAGCGATCTATGTCCTAATCAAATTACTATGGAAACAAAAAAATCATCCAGGGCAGACCTTGAGAACAAAAAAAACATCTTTTTTGAGATAGGTCTCTTAGTTGCTTTTAAGGGCAGGAAATTCAGTTGTACCGTTTAAGAATGTAGGGAATATAGTTTAAATGACGATGTTACAACATGTTATATCGAAATACAGAGAAATAGTACAAGAAAATCAGATGTGAATTTATAGGGATTTAGTGTGAATTTATGTGAGGCAATGGAGGACATTGTTTGAATCATAGTTGAACCGTGGTTTATGAAAGGGCGTAATTGAATTATTTGCGCTCTTTTTTTGTACTTATAAGCCCGATACCCCCTATTAACAGGGGATTCTGTTGGTTTATACCGAGAGTTTATGAAAAACGTTTTAAAGGTGTTTAAAAGGAAATAAAGGGCTTCAAAAGAAACTGTTGAATATTGAAATTGTACATCTGAATTTCTTGGTAAAATCGATAAAAACAGCATTGGATAGTGTAATGGGTGGAGTTTTGGATGGAGTTTTTTTATTGTTTCTATCTCCTTTAATCACAGAAATAGTATAAAAAAATGGCATTATTAAGAGATAATACACCCTATAATACCTAAAAAACAGGTATTAAAATTAGGTCAATATGATGTTATTGTATTGATAATTAATGAGATATACAAAATAAGTTATAAAAAAACATTATTCCGGGCGAATAAAGCCAGTAACAAGGGCGAGTGAATGCAATTGTGGCTTTTCTATTTCAATTACATCATACTGTGAGTTTTCCGCGACTAACAATAAATGATCATTATCTTTTCCCTTCTGTATTTTTCTTACGATTACCCCTTGCTTACTATTAATAACATAGGTTCTATCCCATTGAAAGAATGAAGTGATGTCCATACACTTACATGCCAGTAGATCACCTGCATAATAATGTGGGATCATTGTATTTCCTCGCATTGTGATAAGAAAATCAGCATCTTGAAGCATCGGAACAAAATAAGTAGTTCCTTCAATATTTTCTCCCGACATTACAGCGGTAACATTATCCCATGAAATTAGAGGGATCATATTATTAGTATTTACTTGCTTTTCCACAGGTTTTATATTCTGTATTCCCTCGAACATACTTCCCTCACCAGTAATCAACCATTTAAGATTTATATCTGGAAATTCCGAAAATATATTTGCAATCGTCGTTGAGTTTAAAGGTGTATTCTTAGCTATACCTCGAAAATTACTTGAAGTAGTACCAATTTTTGAAAAAAATCTTTCTTTATTAACTTTCTTAAATTCAACAAGTTGAATAATTCTTTCTTTAATTGTAGTCATTTTATTTACAATTTTTCTTGTTTGTTGTAAATATATTTGCGAATATTGCAACATATTACTCGTATGGGTAACGCTGTAAAGTTAAGAGAATATTTAACAGAATAAAATATAAAAGTATGGCAAAGCAAATTATTAAAAAAAAGAAAAAGGTGATGCCTGATTTGTTGCCGCCGGGAGCAATGAGCGACATATCCAAGGTATGTGGATGTAGCCGAAAGACAGTATACAACGCTCTCCGGCGACAATATAAGGGTATTATATCCGACAAAGTGAGAGCTTACGTTGTGGAAAAATATGGTGTTGAAAAAGATTGATATATAAAATAATCCGCAAATAAATTGTAGTTGAAAGCACAATGTGTGCGGAAAATCCCGTGAACCTAAGCGGTTATTCACAGCAATAGTGACACGGGAACAAATAAAGCAATAAGCTATGCGAGCAATAATAAGTTACAAGGAATTAACCGATAACGGAATAATGACACCTGACACGATCGGTTGGTTACAAAAGTGTAATAAAATTAATCAAGTACAACGTGCTTGTAAAGGTACACCTGCATTATTCTTGGTTGATAGTTTGCCTATGAAGTATCGGGTGGAAGTATATCGCCGTTTTCCTGATCTGAAAGAAAAGGAAGAAAGCAAACCTTTCATCGAAACCATTGAACATGATGGTGCAGCCATTGATTTTTTCGAAAATTATATTTTAGATGACGGGCGGCATTTAAAGGCAGAAAAAATAAAAGAGTATTCTAATAATGCAGCCGTTCTTAATGCTTTCTGTGAGGTTTTGTTACGCTCGGACAGCCAGCGGATCAAGCAGTCGCGCAAACGGTTTAATAAAACCGTATTTTGGCAAAAGGCAGCCCGCGCGTTGCCTCGAATAGCCGATACATATCAGCATAGTTTACCCAGTAATCCCCGACGGTTGCAGGAAAAGTTCAACCAATACAAACGTGAAGGTTATGCGGCTTTGATTCCCGGGAAATATGGTGTCCGTACGGCTGCCAAAATCTGTACCGAGGAGCAGGAAAGCCTGATTACACAGCTTATCGCCGATGCCCGCAATCTTGATAATACACGGATCGCCAGTTTATATAATTTGGTCGCACAGGCACAAGGCTGGAAAACAATAACAGAATATGCTGTGAGTGATTGGAAACGTAAGCTTGACCTTGTGACAGCAGGTGGTCGCCTCGGGACAACACGTTTCCGCGCGCAAAAGAGCATGCAGGTGAAGCGGTCACGCCCGGAATTACCACTAATCTACTGGACGCTGGATGGTTGGACGGCTGAATTGCTCTACCAAAAGAATATTACACGAAGAAAAAAAGACGGCACAACTTACAATGTTACCACATATACGAACCGACTAACAATTGTTATTGTGCTCGATCCTTTCCTTAATTATCCGGTAGGTTATGCCATTGGAGAACGTGAATCCCCGGAACTGATAAAAGCAGCCCTCCGTAATGCAGTCAATCACACCGCCGAACTTTTCGGCAGGCGTTACCGAGTAAATCAGCTACAAAGCGATAATTACGGACGTGGAAACCTTACACCATTTTATCACGTGGTTGCAGAGGCTTATACACCCGCCCGGGCGCATAATGCTAAGGCAAAAGTGATCGAACCATTTTTCAATTATTTCAATAAAAAATATTGTCAACTCTGCAAGAACTGGTCAGGATTCGGTATAACATCCAATAAGAATTTACAACCGAATAGCGAATTTTTGAACAAAAACCGCCATAGCTTTCCAACCGAGGACGAGTGTCGCCAACAATTAACTGCATTTGTTGAGCAGGAAAGAGCCGGAAAGCGACAACAGTATGTGGCTATGTTCGCACAATTACCGGAAGAGCGCAGGCTACCTCTTTCAGATGAACAATACCTGTTCACATTCGGCGCGGATACAGGATACCGTAATACTCTCGAGGGAACAGGCTTACACCCTAAGATTGGCGGGATAAAACGCGCTTATGATTGCTTCGACATTAAGTTCCGGGAATATGCTCACGTAAAATGGACGGTAAAATATGACCCGGATAACCTTGACCGGGTGCTTGCAGTGAATGAGGACGGTTCTTTACGGTTCATGTTGGAGAGTAAACACGTCCAGCCTATGGCATTAGCAGACCGTAAGGAAGGGGACGGCGATCACCTCGCCCGGATTAATCACTTCAATAAGCAATTGGAACGTGAGGTTACTAATAAGCTGGCACATACCCGCCGGACAGTGGAACAATTATTTAACAACAACCCACAGCTTGACGTTGCCACCCGGTTATTGCTTTGCGATAGTCAGGGACAGAATAAAAACAATAAACAAACTCGTCGGTTACAATCATCCGAAATACAGGATATAGATTATCAGATTGTTACGAACACATCACCACAAACACCAACGAACACCGTTGATACTGACTATTATAGTGAATATTGATAATAAATATGAAAACATCTGAAAAACAATTTATTGCAAATAAACTCACAGAGTATTGCGAGATTAAAGGCAGCCAAAATAAAGCGGCTGCCACTTTGGAGGGGGTGAGTTCCGCCACAATCAGCCAAATAATAAATGGCAACTGGAGCCTGATTTCCGATGAAATGTGGAGAAGTATTTCTGTTCAGGTCGGCTGTACCTCTACCGGGGTTGTTGTAACCACGCGAGGATATGATAAGATTTATAAAACGATGAAAGATGCGCAGGAAAACGCCATGGTGTTCGGAATCATCGGCAATGAGGGGAGCGGAAAAACAGAAACCATTGAAAGTTATGGAAGTATTAATCGCAATGTATTTCACTTGAAATGTGCTGTGTATTGGAACCGCCGTTTTTTTGTGTCGGAATTGTGTCGCCTTATCGGTATCAATTCATCGAGTAGTTCAGTACCCGGAATGATGCGGGATATTGTTTCGGCGATAAAAAAAATGCAGTCACCGCAAATTGTGATTGACGAAGCGGATAAATTGAGCGATCCACTACTGTATTTTTTCATTAGTCTTTACAACGACTTAGAGGATTATTGCTCTATCATCGTTACCGGAACCCCCTATTTGGAGATGCGAATAAAGAACGGGGTTGAGCGAAATACGAAGGGTTTCCGGGAAATATTTTCCCGGCTCGGACGCAAATTCATCTATGTACCACTACCTGATGAATCGGATATTACGAAAGTATGTAAAGCAAACGGAATAACAGATTTTGAAATTATCAACAAGATCATTGAAGATAGCGATAACGACTTACGTCGTGTCCATCGAAGAATCCATGCTGAAAAAAAGCGTTTAAAAATCGATTAAACACTGTTTAAATGGCAAAGGCGATTAGTAATAGGAATGTATTAGATGCCCGGTTTGAGGTGGCAGAATTTGAGAACGAATGGCTGGCTTCTTTTGGCAAACCCGAGCTCCGGGGAGTATGGATTATATACGGAGAAAGTGGTTGCGGGAAAACTCACTTTGCCATGCGGCTGTTAAAATATTTATGCGGGTTTGTGAACAGGGCGGCTTACGACACTTTAGAGCAAGGTTTGTGCAGTTCTTTTCAAACAGCATGGAAAGATGAGAATATGATTGAAGTTGGTTCTAAGGTCATCGTGCTATCGAAAGAAACGATCAAAGATTTGAGAGAACGGTTAAGAAAACGAAAAAGCCCGGATGTTATAGTTATTGATTCGATCACACCATTAATAGGATTTACACGCGCCGTATTTATTGAGCTAATCAATGAGTTTCCGGACAAACTATTCATTTTCTTAGCCCACGAAGAACATGGCAAGCCTTATCCGGCCATAGCCCAGCATGTTCGGAAATTATCAGAGGTAAAGATTCACGTCGAGGGTTATAAGGCATTTGTTACAACCCGTTTTAAAGGCGATAACGGTGAAGGTGGTGCCGACTTCATAATATGGGAAAAAGGTGCGAACGAATATTGGATTAATAACCTTTAATACATTAATAATATGAGTGATACAATGGATGATATTCACAAAGGTTTGCTACGTAAATTCCATACCCTTTGCGGACGACTGGGAATGACAGAGGCAGAAAAACGAGCGATTGTCGAGAGCTACGGTGTTGAAAGTAGTGTAGACATAGATACACATGATCTTATCGACATTTGTGCGGCTCTTTCCTCCCGGTTAGACGGTGGTAGCAAAGAGAAACTGGATAAGCTGCGTAAGCGTGTCATGGCTTCGATCGGCGGTTATCTTCGTAAAATCGGTAAAGAAAGTAATTCCGATCTGATTAAAAGTATTGCCTGCCGATCTACCGGATACGACGCTTTTAATAATATTCCCGCCTCCCGGCTACAAAATATTTATTGTCTTTTTCTTAAAAAGCAGAAAGACATCGAAGCGGCAGAAAATATAGCCATAGAGTTATTAACCCGAAATTACACAATAACCGGGAAGTCTTCGTCCGATCTGCTGAATTAACGGATTTATTCACTTTAAAATAGATGTTATGAGTAAAAAAAACAGTACACCGACTCGTGGGGTATCCTTCTGCGGATTGCTCACAATCTTATTTATTGCCTTGAAATTAACTAAAGTCATTACGTGGTCGTGGTGGTGGGTTATGGCTCCACTTTGGCTGCCTGCTTTATGTATCGTTGTTTTGTTGGTACTGATTGCTTATTCAATAAGGCAACGGCGATGAAATGGTATATCAGCGGTAAGATAACAGGTTTACCACAGGATCAGGTAGTCGCTAAGTTTACACAAGCCGCCGAGCAGGTGATTTCTTACGGGCATAAGCCTGTTAATCCTCTCGATAACGGCTTACCCTTTGATGAATCTTGGAATAAACATATCGTGGCAGATATTGCTTTGTTGGTGGAATGTGACGCGATCTATTTGCTTTCTGACTGGAAAAACAGCAAGGGGGCAAGAATTGAAGAAAAAATTGCACAGGAATGTGGGCTGGAAATCGTGATGCAACCCGTTTTTGCGGCTTATAAAAAGAATTAAAATTTAATTATTGAAATTATGAAGACAGAAGAATCAAGAACAACAGAAACCGACACAGGCGATAAGACAAATTTTATTGAAAAAATGCGGGATATTAAAAAACAATTGGAAAGTTTGTTTGAAAACAATCCGGAACAGAAAGAATGTTGTGTCGTGTTTATGGCATCTCAAAATAAAAATGATGGATATATTTCGTCGGTCGGATTTACAGCAGGAACGAATGGGAACATTGTAAATAATATTGCAAATTCTTGTGAAGATCCTCGCCTATTAAATCTGTTCCGGCACGGTATATCAATAGCAATGATTCATGAATTTAGCAAAGGAGGTAAATAATGGCAAAAAGAACAAAGATGCCTGTAATAACAGACGTAACACGGGTACAAATGGAGGAAGCCTTTGGCAAGTATGCTTTGGCTGAAGCTCAAATCAGTAGCATTAATTCTCAAATGGATGAAGCAATTGTCAATATACGGAAAGAGGGGGCTGCTAAAATTAGCCTCTTAAAAGAGGGACAGAAAGAAGCCTTGCAAACATTACAAGTATTTGCCATGGAAAATCGGGACACGCTTTTTTTGAAAAAGAAAAGTTTGGAAACTACACATGGAACGCTTGGATTCCGCACCGGGATGCCTGCATTAAAGACCCGAAAGGGTTTTACTTGGGCGGTTGTTACGGAACTTTTACAACGAATTAATCCTGATTATTTACGAGCAACTTATGACGTAGCGAAAGATAAGCTACTCGCAGATCGGGACAATAAAGGAATACCGGAACTTATGGATCAGATCGGGGTTGTTGTCGATCAGGGCGAAACGTTTTTTGTGGAATGTAAAAAAGAGTAATAATGGAAAAAAAGCGGAAATATTGTCAAGAAACTATTGAGGTTTGCCGGAATTGTAAAGGTTGTGGGGTGGTACAGCCAACGCCTGAATTTCATCCCCATGGAAAAGAAATAATCCTCCCTTCCGTGCCATGCCCCGTGTGTGCGGGGAGCGGAAGGATTAAAAGGAGGTCACATATTGAGATAACAATAACGCCTTACTCGGACAATCCTCCGGAATAAAAAAACTCGCCAACCGAAAAAACAGCTAACGAGTATTTGAGCGGGAACTCTTTTACAAAGTTATGTAAAGTTTCGGAAATGGCAAAAGGAGTTCGATATAAAAGTACATCATTACGCATTCGTGACATCTGTGCAATCACTAATACGCACTATGAAGTCGGTAATCAATCGAAGTGTTATAAAGCAATATGGCGACAATACATTGAACCGAAATATGGTATATGTTACCGGACTTACCTTAACTATATCGGAACTCCTTTACCCCGGGAACATGAGGTAAAACAACTTTCATTATTTGATTAATCTTTAAAATTTTCATTATGTATTATAAAATAATAAACACTGACTGTGAAGTTTATAAAAAAATGGCTTCGTTGTTGGCAAAAGAAAAAGAAATCAACGAAAACAACAAAAAAGCTTTGGCAGAGAAAATTCCCTATAAATGGGAGCAGTTTTTTGGATATTCCGGTCAACAAACTTTCAGTCGGACAAACGAATATAGTGGATTCCTGTTTCTTGAGCCGGAAAAAGTTGACAACAAAGTATGGAAGCAGGGAGAACAAGGAATGTTCTATCCGAATAGAAAAACAAAAGCTGGTCGTGAAATGTCTGATTTTTTGAGAAATAGGCTTGAAAAGTCATGGTATCGGGAACCTTTAAAAATATTAGGTTGTGACCATGATTTACGCCGTTTTAAATTTCCTTTTGTTGAACAATGTAACGATGTAATAATATTGTTTTTGGACGACCAACATATACCCGTTTCTGATGATGTTATAGAAATCACGTCAAAAGAGTTTAACTATATCCGGGATGAATATTGGAAAACAAAAGAAAAGAAATGATGAAAAACATTCCATATATAATCTGGTCTGTTGCAATGATATATTTCTCATTCCTTCGTGAGGCAGAGATTGTTATTGCGATCAATTCGACTATGGGTATCTGTCTATTAATGAGTATTAATGATAGATTACAGGACAAACAAGATTTTAATTTTTAACGAATTGAGCTATGAATTTAAAAACAAAAATAGTTCTTTTTTTTTCTACGAAATGCCCAATATGCGACGGAACGTTACATGTTGTAGATGTACATATTACCACATTTTGGGGCGAGTTAAACGTGTATGAGTGCGATAAGTGTAAAAGAAGATTTATTTAACGATTTGAACTGTCAAATTTTCTTTGACAGTTCGCATTTTTAACTGATTGAACCGTTTAGCTCACCTAAAAACAATGGGACAATGAAAGCAATAACGATAAAACAACCTTATGCTTCTTTAATCGTCAGCGGAATCAAGGACATTGAAAACAGATCATGGAAGACTAATTTTCGAGGGCGTGTATTAATTCACGCAAGTGGTTGTCGTGGCAAAAATTTCAATATCAAACTCACGGATAGCCAAATGATTGAAGCATTTCCTTTTATAGGAAAAAAATGTTTTTTAGGCGACATTCCTTTTGGGGCAATAATAGGAAGTGTTGAAATAAAAGATTGCGTTCAAAATCATCCTTCTATTTGGGCAGAAAAAGGCATGTATCATTGGGTGTTAGCGTATCCGTGGGCATTCCCGGAGCCGATTCCAGCTAAAGGAAGATTAAGCTTTTGGGAATACGCAGGAATACAAGAATCGGAGCTGGACGAAGACGGACACAAAGTTTGCATGTACACGATGAATGTCGAAGAGAAGGCACAAGTTATGCGCATGATCGATCATTTTGAATGCCGTTATTGCGGAGGTCGATGGTATAAATGAAATAGCTCAAATTGACGGCTAATTGAGCCTTTCAAGGCTCACAAAAAAATAAAACTATGAGTAAAATAAATTTAACAGACAATACAATGGATGTGGTTGTAAAAATGAGTAACTGCAATCCGGGTGCAATGAATGTAATAATGCTATTACTTACAGAAGGTAGTAACATAGATGCTAATGATGTTATGGGGGGTATGGGTAAAATATTACTCCTTGATACTTATGGTATATATGGAACTGATATATATGTTTTGTATAACGATATATGTGAAAGAAACTTATCTAAAATGGTAGCAGTTATTAGGGCTACACAATTAGGGCTTTTCAACAGTAATATTTTGAAAGATGCCTGTTCTCGTCAAGATTACTCTGGCAGAAAATTAGTACCACTTGATGAATTATGCCAAAAGGTGAAAGAGCGACTTCCCTTGTTTAATTTGACGGAATAACAATCAACAAATTTAGCTATGAAAGAAGAACACACAGGCATAGGAGTTTGTAATTGTCGGGCTTGTCGGCTCGATCGGCGTAAAAAATCAACCGCGTACAAAAAATATATAAAACGGCAGTTAAATAAATTCCGACGGCGGCAGTTAAAACAAGATGAAGTTTTGAAACAAAATAGGATTGGAAAATATTGGGCGTGAGTTAATTGGTGAAATTAAATTGAATTACAATGACTAATATAGAATCAACACAGGCAATTATAGCCGTTGTCTTAGAAGAAGTCAATGGTTATTCTCATGAAGAAGCTGAATTATATTCAAAAGAAGATAATGGAGAGCTGGAAAGTAAGATATTGACAATATTAGAAGAAAAGGAGAAAGAAAATATTGATTCGGGGGTTTGGCTGGCAATAACGGAATTTGCATTTCACAATGAATCACATCGATTAATTGAAAATGTCATTAATGCAATGGGGTTTTCTTATGATGATTGCATAACTCTGATGCAACAAAACAAGTGCAACAATGATGTATTAGAACCCATTGTGAATGCAGTATTTAATGTAGAACAGGAATGAAAGCGGAAATACAATTTACGAAAGGTTATAAAATAATGTTCAACGGCACTGCAGCAGATCTGCACGGAGTTCTTTTTATTTTTCTTTGTCCGGTACTCGTTAGTTATTTTTTTGTAATGGGAAAAAGTAATAGATGGTTGAATTTAGAGTACCGGGCAATTTTTTGCGAAAAATACGAAAGTTTTCTAATAACAAATATTAACTTTAATTTAAAAGTCTGGAAAAATTGCTACTATTTTTACCACCGAATTATACGGTAATATTTATTTTTTCGTTAAATTCAACTTTGGATTCGGAGATGAAAAAACTCTTGCCTATGTTTGAATAGCCAAACACAAATCAAGATGATAAGAATCTGTATCCATTATGTTATTACATTAGTTAAAAATAAGCAGGGTTTATATTACCTACACATCATCTTGATGTATGTTTGGCGACATCGGAGGTAATATATCCCTGCTTTTTGATATAAATTGTGTGCCTATGTAGTTGCAAGTCTTAACCCCAAAATGCTAAAACTATGAAAGATTATTTGAAAACCGCAAGTATAATGCAATGTTGCCGAATGCACATGCCGGATTTACGTAATAATTCCGAAAACTCTCTAATTATCTATATAACAACACAAAGAATTGGAAAATGGGTTAATAGATATTACTCGTTTCCCGGGCAATCATTAAATTGAAAGGAGGGCAAAATGGTGACAATAAAAGACAATGAACTGGTGATTACGATCGAAGAACACGATGCGCCGGAGGTGTTAGTGAACATCACCACAGAATTGCTGTCATTACTATACGCGCAAGACAGCAGCTATGGTTTTGAATACAAGTATGTATTATTACTATTACAGCAACTAACACCTTCACCCCGGCAACTACGGACAATCGCATAAAAAAGGACAGCCTTAAAAACTGTCCTTTCCTTTAAAAATCTGAATTTAAATTTTCTGTGTTAAACCGGATCACCTGTCGTCCGGCAAAAGCAAAAGGAGCTTCAATCAACATTGTTTTCGATTTTTTCAGCATCCCCAAAAATTCATCGCTATATGTCGGGAATATAACATCGGCTCGCCCGTCGTTAGCATCAGCATAATTCCATTTAAATGCTTCGCCATCGTCAAATTTAATTCGTAGCTTTTCGTTGTCCAGCAAGTTTGATATAAACTGCCCTTTATCTACCGTCAACAATAATTCATATTTGCCATTTGTTTTGCGAATCCAAAATGTAAAGGTTGAACCTCCGTCGTATGGAAACTCAAATTCCAGTTTATTGGTAGACGTTAGTTGTGCATATTGAATTTTACTATTATCCATTTCATCGGTTTTTTCCGAATACGTCCATTTGCTTTTAGAGGCAACCTCTGTTGTTGGTGATTCCGATGTTTTAGCCGATTCGTCGTCAGGCAGGAACGCCCCGATAATTCCCATGACGATTAAAACTAAAAAAATAATCCCGAGGACTTTTAGTAACTTTTTCATGATAATTATAATTAACAATAATGCACGAAAGTAATTTATTTTTACAATAAAACCTATGTTTAGCTTTGCGAAAGCTGCACACTCACCCCTACGGCAACGGCTTGCGGCTTGCGCGCCGAATTATCGGTGATCCGGGTGATGTAACATTCTTCGTTGTCCTCAATCTGTGCGTGGTTGTGATCGGTGACGGATTCCACCAGCATAAAGCTGTTAAAGCCCTCCCCGGAAAGCCCCTGCACGGCTGCGCTAATACTTTCGATCAGTCCCAGGTGTGCGAGTGCCTTATCCTGATAACGTCCGCCGTGTTCCGGCGTGGCGAGGGTTTCGGTCACCACATGCAGCCTCACCCGCAGGTCGGCAGAACGCACGCCTTGGGTGTATTGTGACCATGTTACAGGCTCGAACTCCACGAACACCGCAGGCATCCGGAATGCCTTTTGTTTCGTGAGCTGTTCCGTGTTCCGGTTCCATAGGCTAATATATTTCACCCCGGGTACCATTGCTTGAAGTCTTTCCGCAATGGCTTGATAGATTTCTTTTCTCATTTCTTTATTTTTTTAGCTAAATCGTTGAAAAATCCGGTCACATTCTCTTTCACAATCTCCCGGATTGCGCGTTGCACTTCCCGGTGGTCACCGATAAATTGGCGTTGTGGCATGGTCATGGTGCGGGAATGCGATCTGACTTTATACGTTTTCCCGGTGTGCCTGCTTCGCCGGGTGTGGGCGCGTACCCGTTGCTGGAACGTTCCGCCTTCGTTATGCAGCGAAGTATAAGGCAGGGGCGATGTAAAATGTACCCCGTTCCCCTTAATTGTTCCCCGCAGCGATCGTCGCATCTTTCCGGTTACATGCAGAAGTGATCCTTTCGCTTTCGCGTCCTTCCGGGGTTTCCATTTATCTCCGAAAAAACCTTTTCTTTCAAAATTCCGGTCGAACATTTCAGCCAGTTCCACCCGCATATCCGAAAGGATATTTTCTTTCAATTTTCCTGTGCTTGCCATTCTTCGTTTTTTTGTTGCTTCTTTGGCGAATAATTCCTATTTTTGTAAAAATGTGTCCTATGAATTATAGTAATTTAAACCTCCGCCAGAAAACTTTCCTCGACTTTACCACCGATGAAAGAATTATCGCCGAAATTATCGGTGATAAGGAGTTCTTTTTGTCCCATATTACCGACGAAAACCGGGCAATAACTTTCCTCGAGTTTGCCGACCTGACCCCCGACACCAAGCTCGCCAAGACAATCCGGAAAGAATTTGCCCCGGAATTAGCTGTTTTGTTCCCTGAATAAACTTGCTAACATATCTTTATATGTTTCCTCGCCATAATTCAGGCAATCTTTAACAAGTCTTTTTATTTCCGCTTCTTTTAGGCGCGTTCCGTCCGGCTTTATCGCTTTGTTTTCTTTCAATGCTTTCACCAGTCCCCGTACCTGTTCGTTATAATTTCCCTGAAACAATTCCTGCTTCACCCGTTCCACTACGCCCTGAAAATCAGCTTTCGTAAATTGTATCAATGTACTATAATTACGTACCCACTTATTATACCCCGTCGATTTCCTGTTTTCCATTAATTCAGGGAACTGCACTTCGCTATTAAACGATTTGTAGAACTCCGGCAATGTATTCCGGGCAACAAATTCATTCGCCAGCTCCATATATCGGGTTTCCAGCGTTGTTCGAAACATATTTCCCCGCTTGTTCCGGTTGTGGGTAATCTCATGCCAAAAAGTAGCCAATGCGTCAGCTTCGTCAAATGTCACCTTACCTCCCTGCCTTAATTTTGTCAGCCCTGATAAAACATTCGTCATTCGTTCTTTAGTCATGGCAATAAGTCCATTCATATCCGTATAGCCATTTACCCCGCTTCGGGTTGTCACAATAAACTTAGAAAATCCGCGCTCGAACCATGTCTGCCGTTCTTTGACTTCATTAATAAATCCCACCGCCTGTTCGGGTGTTTGAATAGGAGCTGCCAATTGTTTTATTGCCTTTTTCACGGCTTTTGGGGCTTTATAATACGGATGTTTATCCGGGTATAGCTTTAATTCCTTGCCGGGATTAAAGCGGAACATCTGCATCTTTGGGTCGGCTGTCATCGTTTCGCCAATCCCGATCGCTTGGGTGCTATCGCTTTCCGGATATTTATTCTTGCGTACCTGTACCACGGTACAACGGCAGTTCCAGCCGTTCGGCGGGGTAAATTGCGACCAAAACGGGTCACTGGGCGGTAAGGTCACATTGTGCAGGGCTTGGTGTTCCGCACGCACCAATTCATCCCCCGCCGTCCGGTATTGCAGATCATAACGGTCGCCATCCTTTTCGAAATCGTGCCACTTGGCAGCCATTTGCGATGACGTTACCGCATGGTTATATTCAGCATACAGGTAATTGCCATTATACCGGGCGTTGATCTTTTCTACGTCCTTCTGGAACGCCTCAAACGGCTTAATCCCTCCCTTATCATCCACCAGCGAAAGCCCTACTTCATTTAGCGAATGAAAAGTTTTGAAACCTGAAAAAACAAAAGCGTTATTTTCAAGCGCACCCACCAGTTCCGGGGGCACTTCCTGTGTGATGGACGGGGACACCGCCCCGCCAAGCACCCGGAATGTTTCGTTAATCACATCTACGGCGGGTTGTTCGGTCAACATTTCAGGGGTAAATCCTCCGCGCTGGTGAATCCATTCGGCTGCCCGGTTGAATACGTCGGGGTTTAATTCCTCCCCGGATTTACGCTTGCTGTTTGCCAGCGTGATTATATCTTCCTGATACAATCCTTCCAACGCTTCACCGAAAGCTGCATAATACGCCCGGCTATTCTTGATTGGCACCTTGTGGGGGCTGCCGCCTTTGCCTTCATCCTTACCGTCAGCCCCTATTCGAAAAAACTGTTTGCGCTCGGCTGCTTTACCCCGGTAATTGCAATTTTGTATTTATCGGCAAAATATTGCGGGTCGATGTCGTAGTATTGAATCAACAACCTTTCTATCTCCCTTTGTTCGGCTGGAGTATAGCTGGTAGCTTCGTCCCAATCGAAGGTCACCCCCTGTAACGGGAACCCGTGCCGGATCATTAACGGAATCAGGCGGTCGTTGATAAGGTATTTAATCATGGTGGCATCCGCCCGGCAGATATTTTCAAACACCTCGAGGTGCGTTTCCGATTGCGACAGGGAACTACCGTTGTCGATCGTCATGGTTTGTCCCAATATCCCCTTGGATATTTCCGAATTGCAACGGTCTATCCGCTTATCATACACGTTGTAAGCATCTCCCCGGGTGGATTCTTTAATTTCGATGTCCGTCCCTTCCGGGAACAGTCCCCACGATGCCGCCCCCATTTCATCGAGCATCTTCTCGATCCGGGCAATATCTTTCGGGTCTTGCGATATGGTTTTCCCGATCCTCATCGGCATACCAAATATCTCGCCGAAAGTGTCCCAGTATGCCAGCATATTTTTTTTGGACAGCGACTGCGGGGCGCATTTCAGCAGCAGACCCAGGTCGCGGGGATGTCCCACCTCGATACACCATGCCGCAATGTCGCCGTCCCGGTAAGATATACCTGTCTTCCAATCGTCGCCTGCTTCCCGGGTAATCACTCCGTATTCGGGCACCACATGCTTGCGGGGTACCAATTCTACCCCTGAAAAGCTGGTCACACCCCCCTCATCTACAATATCGTTAAACTGAATCAGGGAATGCCCCCAATACGGACTGTCAAGGGCAAGGCTGACAAAATCAATAAACCATTCCCGTTCGAACATTGCCCGGGCTTTGTCGTCCTCTTTTCCGTTTTTCCCCATTAGGATAAACGGCTTTTGCAATGTCTTTCCTTTTCTCTGTGCAATACATCCGGTCAGGTGCAGATCGATCATTGCATCCGTATACACGTCGTAGAGAGAGCAACGGTTCGGTTGTTCGTAATCAATCGCTGCCTGCCATGCCCTTCGCCATGTGGCAATGTCTTTTTTGGTAAGACTATCGGTTTGCTGGTTTAGTTCGACAAGCACATTCCTGTTTTTCCTGATCTTTTCCGCCAATTCTTTCACAAGGTTTATCCTTGTTTTTTCCCTATATGCGCTTGTGCCCGGAATCCCCGCAAAAAGATTGTTAATTATATTCATTCAGCATAACCCTGTTTTTTTTGAAAAGTGTTTAATCGGTAATTAATCCGTATTTAATAATCATATCGGCTCCCCCCCACCCAGCCCCCACGCGCGGGCGTCACAAAGTAGCCAGC